>NZ_JACVBF010000049.1:0-831 GCF_014852195.1 Ensifer sp. ENS08 | reverse complement strand
GCCAGCCGCGTCGGGTTGATGTCGGTGATCACCACCTTGCGCGCGCCGGAACGCTTGGCGACCAGCGCCCCCATGATGCCGATCGGCCCGGCGCCGGTCACCAGCACGTCCTCGCCGACGAGATCGAAGGAGAGTGCTGTGTGCACCGCGTTGCCGAACGGATCGAAGATCGCCGCGATCTCGTCGGGCACATCCTCCGGGATCGGCACGACGTTGTACTCCGGCAGGCAGACGAACTCGCCGAACGAGCCCGGCCGGTTGACGCCGACGCCGAGCGTGTTGCGGCACAGATGCCCGCGGCCGGCCCGGCAGTTGCGGCACTTGCCGCAGACGATGTGGCCCTCGCCCGAGACCCGCTCGCCGACATGGTATTTGGTGACCGCCGAGCCGACCTCGGCGATCTCGCCCATGAACTCGTGACCAACGACCATCGGCACCGGAATGGTCTTTTGGGCCCACTGGTCCCAGTTCCAGATGTGCACGTCGGTGCCGCAGATCGCCGATTTCTTCACCTTGATCAGCACGTCGTTCGGGCCGATCTCCGGCACCGGCACGCGCTCCATCCAGAGGCCCTCTTCCGGCTTCGACTTCACCAGCGCCTTCATCATGTTCGTCATCAGTCTCTCCCTCAGATCACGCCGAGGTCGCGGCCGACCTCTTCGAAGGCGGCGATTGCCCGGCGGACGTCCGCTTCACTATGCGCTGCCGACATCTGCGTGCGGATGCGCGCCTGGCCCTTCGGCACCACCGGGAAGGAGAAGCCGATGACATAGACGCCCTTCTTCAGCATGCGCGCCGCCATCTCCTGGGCGAGTGCGGCATCACCGAGCA
>NZ_JACVBF010000048.1:0-1284 GCF_014852195.1 Ensifer sp. ENS08 | reverse complement strand
AGAGCTGGCTCGGGAAATTTGAACAGCGGGGATAAGTGGAATTTCTGCCTGACTTTGGCATAGATGCCGGAAACAGGAGAGACCATGACGAGACGACCGCGCCGGAACCACAGCCCGGCTTTCAAGGCGAAAGTGGCGCTTGCCGCGATCAGAGGCGAACAGACGCTGGTGGAACTGTCCCAGCAGTTCGACGTGCACGCCAATCAGATCAAGCAGTGGAAAGACCAGCTCCTTGAGGGGGCGACGGGCGTTTTCGGCGATGAAGCCAAGACAGAACCGACGACACCCACAGTCGATGTCAAAACACTACACGCCAAGATCGGCGAGCTGACGCTGGAGAACGATTTTTTGTCCGGTGCGCTCGGCAAGGCGGGATTGCTGGGCGGAAAGAAATGATCGACCGCACGCACAGACTGTCGGTCGTGCGCCAGGCGAAGCTTCTCGGCTTCAGTCGTGGCAGCGTCTATTATTCTCCGCGTCCAGTGTCGGACGGCGATCTGGCGTTGATGCGCCGGATCGACGAACTACATCTCGACTACCCGTTTGCCGGGAGCCGGATGTTGCAAGGGCTTTTGAAGGCGGAAGGACTGCAAGCGGGACGGTTGCACGTCGCCACGCTGATGAAGAAGATGGGCATCGAGGCGATCTACCGTCGCCCGAACACCTCGAAACCGGCACCAGGTCACAAGGTCTATCCCTATCTCCTGCGAAAGCTGGCGGTCACCAGGCCCAATCAGGTCTGGGCGATGGACCTGACCTATATTCCGATGGCGCGCGGCTTTGTCTATCTCTGCGCTGTCGTGGACTGGTTCAGCCGGAGGGTTCTGTCGTGGCGGCTGTCGATCACGATGGAGACGGCCTTTTGCATCGAAGCGGTCGAGGAAGCACTTGCTCGGTATGGAAAGCCCGACATCTTCAATACGGATCAGGGCTCGCAGTTCACCTCCGTCGACTTCACTGCCGTGCTGAAGAAGGCTGAGATCGCCATCTCGATGGACGGCAAGGGCGCGTGGCGGGACAATGTCTTCGTCGAGCGGCTCTGGCGGTCGATCAAATACGAGGAGGTCTACCTCCACGCCTACAAAACCGTGTCCGAGGCCCGCGTTGGCATCGCTCGATATCTGTCCTTTTACAACACCCGACGCCCACATTCATCCCTTGACCGGCAGACGCCGGATCAGGCTTACTTCAACGCGCTGACACCGATGATGGCGGCAGCATAATCGAGGCGGAAATCCACTTAGCAAAACGCCCGAAACTGTTCAGACAAACCGAGCCAGCTCT
>NZ_JACVBF010000047.1:0-1319 GCF_014852195.1 Ensifer sp. ENS08 | reverse complement strand
TGGAGTTGCCCCCAAAAGACCGGACATGCTCAGGCTTGAGATTGCGAGCTGATGAACTCGCGCGGGGATTGATATCCTAAAGCGCTGTGCGGGTGAAGATTGTTGTAATGCTCGAACCAGAACGGCAGTTGCGCAATGACGGTTTTGGCATCGGGAGTGGGGTTCACCGAGACGTAATCGCGCTTGAAGGTTTTGACGAAGGCCTCGGCCATGCCGTTTGATTGCGGGCTGCGCACGGGCGTCGTGCACGGTTCCATGCCGATCTCGCGGAGCAAGGATGCAGTGTCCCTGGCGACAAAGCAGGAGCCGTTGTCGGTGAGCCATTCGATGGGCTCGGATAGCATGTTGATGCGGCCGAAGCGGTTCTCGACGGCGGTGATCACGAGGTCCTGCACGTCTTCGCTCTTGATACCCTCGGTAGTGGCGACATGGGCGATTGCCTCACGGTCGCAGCAGTCGAGGGCGAAGGCGACGCGGACCTTCTCCTTGTTGTCGCAGCCGATCTCGAAGCCGTCGGAACACCATCTGATGTTCGAACGCTCGACGGCGACCCGGCCGTCGTGAAGGCGATCATCGACCGCTCCGGTGTGGCGCACCAACAGCAGATTGTGCAGCTTCATGACTCGGTAAACGCGCTTGGCATTGGGCCACGAACGCCCGTCTTTCCGGGCATTCCGACGCAGGATGGCATGGACACGACGATAGCCGTAGGTGGGCGTTTCGGCGATGACGGCCTTGATGTCCTCCACCAGTTCGCGATCAGGTAGTGGCGGGCGTCCTCTGGCTCTGGAAGGGGAACCTGCGGCACGCGCGGCGATATTCGACCGGGCGACACCAAGAGTTTCGCAGACGGTCTTCATTCCAAAATCCCCCTCGGAAGAGAGAGCGAGCGCAACAGATGTTTTTTTGGGCCTCCGGCGATTTCGAGGGCTTCCTTGAGGATTTCGCTCTCCATCGTCTTCTTGCCCAGCAGGCGTTGCAATTCCTTCACCTGGGCCTGAAGCGCCCGGTATTCGGAAGCCGGAACGACCTCCTCTTCGGCGGCCGTCGCCGTCAGTGCCCCTTGGGACGCCAGCTTGCGCCAGGCGAACAACTGGTTCGGCTGGATGCCGTGCCGACGCGCGACGATGCTCACCGTCGCGTCCGCCTCATAGGTCTCGTGGATGATCGCCAGCTTCTCTGCCGTGCTCCAGCGCCGCCGACGTTCCGGCCCAGAGAGAACTTCCATCTTAAAATTGCTGCTAGTCATAATGCCGACATTACTCCTACACACTTAACTAAGTGGGGGAGCATGTCCGGGCCTTTCGGGGGCTAATTCA
>NZ_JACVBF010000046.1:0-1373 GCF_014852195.1 Ensifer sp. ENS08 | reverse complement strand
ACAGTTGAAGCAGCCGGTCATTCCGCCGCATCGAGGTCAGAGAGCGCCTGTCGCCGCCGGGCAATGACCGCAGGATCGTTCATGAAATCCTTCCGACGTCCCGGACCGCGCGCGCGTCGAACGTAGCCGTTCTTCTCGCTGTTCGTCTTCACGGCGGGCTTCGTCTGCTGCTCCTGACGTTCCTTGATGTAGGTCAGGAGTTCACCGAGCCGCTTGTTCTCGGTGATCGCCGCATGCGTCACCCGCTGGTCCTTGTCGAACACCCGGTAGGGTAGGGAATGCCCCTTCCAACGCACATCCAGCCTGCCGTCGGCAAGCGCGTAGGTCTCGACATAGCGACCGACCAGCCCGCGCGTCACCTCGGTCTCTTCCAGCATGATCCGCTGGCGCTCGTACGAAAACGTCAACTGGGCACCGACATAACGCTGCTCACGTTTGCATAGCACGTCGCGCAGCCGATCCGGGGCAAGGTTCAGCGGCCGATGCAGATCATCAGATCGGGCAGGGGGAATGGCAAACTGGCGGTTATAGCGCTCCATGAACCGAGGCAGGAAAGCGTTGCCGTCGTCCATGCCGCAGACGCCCTCCAGACGCAGATCCTTAATCAACCGGTCCTGTAGCGTCCGGTTCATCCGCTCGACCCGGCCCTTGGCTTGACTCGAGTTTGCGCAAAGAATCTCGATGTTTAACTCGCAAAGTGCACGCCCGAACTGGGTCATGCCTTGGCCGCCCTTGGCATCCTTCTTCGCAACCCGGAACACCGAATGCTTGTCGGAATAGAAGGCGACGGGAGCACCATGCGCCTTCAGATAGAGTTCCAGCGCCTCGAAATAGCTGAACGCACTTTCCGAGCGCACAAACCGCAACTGCATCAGCTTGCCGGTCGCATCATCGATGAACACCAGCAATGAACATGGATCGCCGCGATCTTCGAACCAGCGATGCTCGGAACCGTCGATCTGAACCAACTCGCCGTAGGCCTCGCGCCGCAGCCGCGGCTGATGGAACGTCCGTCGCTGCTTGCGCGACAGCCACAAGCCGGCCTCCGACATCCATTGGCGCAAGGTCTCGCGCGACACCGTCAGACCATCACGCTCCGCAAGCTTCTCGGCCGCCAGCGTCGGACCAAAGTCGGCATAACGCTCGTGCACGATCGTCATGGCGTAATCGCGTACGCCGTCGCAGATCCGGTTGTTCGATGGCCGGCCGATCGCCTGGTGCCGGATCGACGCCGCACCGCCAGTGCTGATCCGCTCCAGCAACCGGCGAACCTGGCGGGTGCTCAGCTCAAGCACATGTGCCGCCGACACCAACGTCATGCGTCCGGCGATCACCTTCGACAAAACCTCAATCCGCTGCAGATCGCGCTCGCT
>NZ_JACVBF010000045.1:0-1434 GCF_014852195.1 Ensifer sp. ENS08 | reverse complement strand
AAGGTAGTGCGCTAACCGCAAGGAGGCAGCTAACCACGGTAGGGTCAGCGACTGGGGTGAAGTCGTAACAAGGTAGCCGTAGGGGAACCTGCGGCTGGATCACCTCCTTTCTAAGGAAGCTGTGGAATTGGAAGACGGCATCTTCGGATGCATGACCTTTCCCGTGCTTTTTAGAACATAGATGGCACCAGTCAGGTGACCATCGAAACGCAATACGCCACGGAGATGCTTTTGCATCCGGCTGGTATGGCGAGTGCCGCCGTCCACGTTTCTCTTTCTCACAAGGATACGAACCACGCCCGCTCACTTTAAGCGTCGAGCGACACTTAGGTGGTGCGTGCAACCGGAATGGGCCCGTAGCTCAGGTGGTTAGAGCGCACGCCTGATAAGCGTGAGGTCGGCAGTTCGAGTCTGCCCGGGCCCACCATTCTGGGATCTGGCAGATGATCGGAACGGTTGGGGCTGTAGCTCAGCTGGGAGAGCACCTGCTTTGCAAGCAGGGGGTCAGCGGTTCGATCCCGCTCAGCTCCACCAATTCGATTGGTGTTGAACTGACGGAAGATATCCTTGGAGAAAATAAGTTTGCATCGGCTTTAGGGCCTGATGCCTGTTCTGATTACATTGTGAAGAGAAGATATGTCTGGAAGCTTCCAGGTGTTTTGAATGATCTACGATCATTCGGGACGTCCGAGCCCAGATCCGATGAACCCATGGATGGTCTAGCCGACCGGATGTGGTGGAGGGTCTGGAGGTAGGAAGGAAGCCTTGTCCTTGAGGCATGATCATTGTTTGGGTGCTCACTTGTGAGTGCCCTTCTGGTGTTCATGCTGGATTGGTGTTGCCTGACCGCGCATCACCGGACAGATCTCGAGAAGCTGGTCTTAAGATATGGCGCAAGTGAACCGCTCGGCGTGGTTCCAATAAAGCAGGCCTGTCGAACACGTCGATGGCATCTGATTGGCTCGGTTGTAAAAGGTAACCGGGTCGTTGGGCGGCTTGAGGCACATTCAGTTGTGCCCGGATAGCCAGGTTTGGCTGCCCCGCGAAAGCGGGACAAGCTTAGCCAAACCCAACTAAGGATGAGCATTGGCAATGAGAACGATCAAGTGTCAAAAGGGCATTTGGTGGATGCCTTGGCATGCACAGGCGATGAAGGACGTGATACGCTGCGATAAGCCGTGGGGAGCTGCGAATAAGCTTTGATCCATGGATCTCCGAATGGGGGAACCCACCTTAAATGCTTGGAAAATTTAAGTCGTGCGCAAGTACGGCTTAGGTTTCCAAGCATTGTTTAAAGGTATCTTACTCTGAATACATAGGGGTAAGAAGCGAACGCAGGGAACTGAAACATCTAAGTACCTGCAGGAAAGGACATCAACCGAGACTCCGCAAGTAGTGGCGAGCGAACGCGGACCAGGCCAGTGGCAATGAGGA
>NZ_JACVBF010000044.1:0-1470 GCF_014852195.1 Ensifer sp. ENS08 | reverse complement strand
AAGGAGGTGGCATGAAAGAGACCGCGTCCGCTGAGAGAACGGATCACTGAGATGCAGGTGATGATTGAGGGACAGCCACGCTTCCGGCCTTTCGGCTTATCCTGTTGGGGTTTTGGAGATCTCAACACGGGAGTTGGAAGCATGACTGCGTCCTATGATTACCATATCGGCGTTGATTACCACAAATCCTATAGCCATCTGGTGGTGCAGGACAGCAGCGGCAAGACGCTGCGCTCCGGCCGGGTGAAGAACGATCGCCAGTCGCTCGGCGGGTTTCTCGAGCGGTACCGCGAAAACAGCCATGCGGTTGTCGAGGCGACGCGCAACTGGATGGTTATCTACGACTGGCTCGACGACATTTGTGATGATGTCGTTCTCGCCCACCCGTTGAAGGTCAAGGCGATCGCCGACGCCAAGATCAAGACCGACAAGATCGATGCGACCGTGCTGGCGCATTTGCTGCGCGCCGACCTGGTGCCGGAAGCCTGGGCGCCAAGCGAGCGGTCGCGGGACCTGCGTGTCGCCCTGCGGGAGCGGATGTTCTACGTGCGGCTGCGCACGATGACGAAGAACCGCATCGTCACGGTGTTTGATCGCTATCCGGAGCAGACGGCGCAATTGAAGACGCTCGGCGATCTGTTTGGTAAGGCCGGCCGCATTCAGCTTTCGCAGGTCAACGTCTCTGAGATCGACCGCATCCAGATCGACCGTGGCCTCGCTTTCATTGGCGACATCGATGAGCGGATCAAGCAGTCGGAAGCGACGATCCGGGCGATGACCAAGGCCAATCCCAACGTGAGGCTGTTGAAGACGATCCCCGGCATCGGCGAGTTCTTCGCCCGTCTGATCGACGCGGAGATCGATGACATAGCGCGGTTCCGCAACCCGAAGAAGCTGGCCGCCTATGCCGGGCTGGTGCCCTCGACCTATTCGAGCGGCGGCAAGACCTATCACGGCAAGATCATCAAGCAGGGCAACAAGTGGCTGCGCTGGGCTTTTGTCGAAGCGGTCACCCCGGCGATCGCCAGCGATCCACAGCTTCGCGCCCAATATGAGCACCTGAAGATCAGAGGAACCAACAAGGCGCGTGTGGCGATGGCGCGCAAGCTTTTGACGATCGCCTTCCAGATCCTGCGCGACCAGCGCGCTTACGAGCCGCGCGGCGAAAGCATCATCACGGAAGGCGCGTCAATGAAATCCCGACTGTCCTGATGACTTTCTAGCGAGCCTAGCAGTGCCGGGCTGCGCTCCTCAAGGAGAATGGGAAGCCGGGAGCCGAACGCCACTCTGTGACCGAAGCCAAGCCATCAGGTCACGCATTGGAGAATGGTTCAGAACCGAAGGACGGCCCTGTCCAGCGGAACGAAGACCATTGAGCCGATCGGCAAAAAAGGCCGGTCAGAACAAAACCGAACCCAAGGAAAGCCGCCAACTCAAGGCGTTCTGCCCCTTGCGTTCTTTCATTGGAGA
>NZ_JACVBF010000042.1:0-2262 GCF_014852195.1 Ensifer sp. ENS08 | reverse complement strand
CTGGAGGTCAGAAATGAACATCAAGAGCCTTCTTCTCGGCTCCGCTGCAGCTCTCGCAGCAGTTTCCGGCGCTCAGGCAGCCGACGCAATCGTCGCAGCCGAGCCGGAGCCCATGGAATACGTTCGCGTTTGCGACGCTTTCGGCACTGGCTACTTCTACATCCCGGGCACCGAAACCTGCCTCAAGATCGGCGGCTTCATCCGCTTCCAGACGGACTTCGGCCGTGACGCCGCAGACAACAAGTGGAACCAGGAAGATTACGACGGTCAGTCCACGTCGGACTGGGATTCCTTCTCGCGCGCTTACATCTCGTTCGATGCAAAGAGCGACACCGAGTACGGCACGCTCACCGGCTTCTTCGCAGCTGAGTTCAACGCCGACAACGACACCGACGATGGCGACAGCCTGATCGACGTTGACGAAGCCTACATCCAGCTGGGTGGCCTCAAGGCAGGCTTCTTCTACAACTGGTGGGATAAGGGCCTGAACGGCGAAACCGACTCGCTCGGCAACGTCACCGAGTTCAACTCGATCGCCTATCTCTATGACGGCGGTTCGTTCCAGGCCGGTATCTCGGTTGACGAACTCGAAGGTGCCTCGACCAAGGCTAACGGTGTTGGCGTTTCCGGTATCGTTTCGGCTTCGCTCGGCGGCGTTTCCTTCGACCTGCTCGGCGGTTACGACTCTGAATTCGAAGAAGGCGCAATCCGCGCTCTGCTCTCGGCTGACCTCGGCCCGGGCGTCTTCCAGCTCGCTGGTATCTGGGCTTCGAACCCGAACGCTTACTGGGCACGCTCTGAGTGGACCGTTGCTGCGTCGTACCGCTTCAACGCGACCGACAAGCTGGCCATCACCCCCGGCGTTCAGTACTTCGACAACCTGAACGACGGCAACTTCGGCTTCGGCGGTGACGACGCATGGCGCGCTGGCGTCACGCTCGACTACAAGATCACCGAAGGTCTCGCGACCCGCGTGTCGGTCCAGTACGAAGATGCTGACAACGCTGACGATCAGGTATTCGGCTTCGTCCGCCTGCAGCGCGACTTCTAATATCGTCTGACCTCGGTCAGAAGCGTGGCCCGCAGCTCTTTCGAGTTGCGGGCTGTTGCTGTTTCGCAACGTTTGCATGTTATCGAGCCACCGCAATCGCCCAAAGGTGAGTATGTTGGCTTGAACGCAGCCGGTTCTCCGCTTCATTTGCGAGAAGAGAGGGAACTGCGAGCGTGGGACAGGACGCTGAAAAACAAGCGGGCGACTTCAGCTTTCCGGACATGCGTTCGGGATATGAAGTGAACTACAGCTTTAGCCCGCAACGCCCAATCGGAGTGGTGAAGGAAACCACTCTGGGCGAACTGCTTCAGCGTTATGCCGATGTGTTGTGGGAAGAGGGCAGCCACAAATATAACGTAAAGGCCTTCATCGGCGAACTTGACGAGATTTTGATCGGCATCAGGTTCACAACGTTCTCACAAGACATGCTCGACAGCCTCATCGGCGCATTACGCAAACGCGGCAACAGCAACGCAACCATCAACAGGAAGATGGCGGCGCTGAGCAAGTTGCTGCGGAAAGCGTACAAGATGGGTGACATCCACAGTTTGCCCGAGTTCAAGCGACAAAAAGAAAGAGCCGGACGCCTCCGCTTTCTAGAGGCCGCCGAAGAGGAAGCGTTGTTCCGAGAAATCGGCAACCGATCGGAACTCTATTTGCAGCTTTCCATATTCCTGGTGGACACCGGCGCGCGCCTCGGCGAATCCATCGCTCTCAAATGGAACGATATTTATGAGGGCCGCGTGACATTCTGGGTCACCAAATCCGGTCGCAGTCGCACTGTGCCGCTCACCGCCAGAACGAAAGGGGCGATGGAGGCGCTTGCGGACAGGTCTCCCGGACCATTCTCTTCGGTTGACCCTCAGAAATATCGTGCGGTCTGGAACGCAGCAAAACAAGAGGCCGGACTAGGCGCGGAAGAGGATATTGTCCCGCATGTCCTACGGCACACCTGCGCGTCTCGTCTCGTGCGCGGCGGCATCGACCTCCGGCGAGTTCAGATGTGGCTCGGTCACCAGACGCTCGAGATGACAATGCGATATGCGCATCTGGCCTCGCACGATCTCGACATGTGCGTACCGGTGCTTGAACGCCATCTGAAATAACACCCCTCTACCAATCCCTCAGCATGACCACCGTGAGCCCGATTATGCTGAGTTTTCGCTTGGGCGCCGACCCAGTCAGATGCGGAAAACCTTCCGATTCTGACT
>NZ_JACVBF010000041.1:0-2609 GCF_014852195.1 Ensifer sp. ENS08 | reverse complement strand
TGCGGATTCCGACCTGAAGCCGGCCAGCATTCCGATCAAAATCCGGCCACCGTTCCGATTTGAAGCCGGCCACGATTCCAATCAATTACCGGCTGGTTTCCGGCTCTGACGATACCCCCTGGGTCAGCAACTTTGGCATCAAGCCTCCCGATACACGAGGAGATTTTGATGCCGGCAAAGAGAAGGCTGACCATGAGACAATTACGACAGATGCTCCGGCTTGCCGGAAGCGGAACCAGCAGCCGAGAGATTGCGGTGATCCTCGGCATTGCCCGCAGCACCGTGCAGGATAACCTGAAGCGGGCAGCAATGGCGGGGCTGAGCTGGCCATTGCCAGGAGAACTGACAGACGATGCTCTGGAGCATCGGCTTTTCACCCGCGCCGGCGTCAAGCAAGGGGAGCGGCGGCGACCGGAGCCGAACTGGGCCGATCTTTCCATTGAGCTGAAGAAGCCCGGCGTAACATTACTGATCCTGTGGGAAGAGTACCGCGGCGTCTATCCCGATGGCTACGGTTACAGTCGCTTCTGCGAGCTGTTCCGCAGCTTCGAGCAGCGCCTCTCGCCGACGATGCGCCAGGAGCATGCGGCCGGCGACAAGGTCTTCGTCGACTATTCCGGCAAGAAGGTGCCGATCGTCGATCGCAAGACTGGCGAAGTCCGCGAGGCGGAGCTGTTCCTCGGCGTTCTCGGTGCGTCGAGCTTCACTTTCGCCGAGGCCACCTGGACCCAGACCTTACCGGACTGGGTCGGCTCACATGTGCGCATGTTCGCCTTCTTCGGCGGCGTGCCCCGCCTGGTCGTGCCCGACAATCTGAAGTCCGGCGTCAGCCGCGCCAGCTTCTACGATCCCGAGATCAACCGCAGTTACGGCATGATGGCGTCCCACTATGGTGTCGGCGTTCTGCCGGCCCGACCGCGACGCCCGAAGGACAAGGCCAAGGTCGAGAACGGAATGCGCTTCGCCCAGAGTTGCCTTCTCGGCCGCTTGCGCAAACAGACTTTCTTCTCGCTCGCCGAGGCCAATGCCGCAATCGCCGACGTGCTGGAGCGCATCAACAATCACGTCATGCGCCGGTTGGGTGTCAGCCGTCGCCAGCTCTTCGAAACGGTCGAACGCGCGGCGCTCGCAAGCTTGCCCGCCGAGGAGTACGAGTTCGCCGAATGGCGCTTTGCGCGGGTCTCGACGGATTACCATGCCGAGTTCAGGAGCTTCTTCTATTCCGTCCCGCACGCGCTCATTCGTCAGCAGGTCGATATCCGGGCGACCGCGCGAATGATCGAGATCTTCCATCGCGGCAAACGCGTCGCGGTCCATCAGCGCCGCTATGGCGGGCCGCGCTATGGAACAGACCCCGCGCACATGCCGAGCTCCCACCGCCGATACGCCGAATGGACGCCGGAGCGCTTCCGGCGCTGGGGCGCATCCATCGGTCCGCAGACCGAAGGGCTGATCGTCGCCATTCTCGCCAGCCGGCCACATCCCGAGCAGGGCTTCCGAACCTGCCTCGGCATCCTGCGCCTTTATCGTGACATCAGCCGCGAGCGCGCCGAGGCCGTTTCGGCACGCGCCGTCGAGATCGGCGGCCTGACCAGCAAGACCATTGCCTCGCTCATCGCCACCCACAAGGCCGCCAGACATTCCACCGAACCCGCCGCCGTCATGGAACACGCCAATCTGCGTGGCCCCGGCTACTTCCATTGAGGAGACACCCGATAATGCTGACCAATCCCACCATCGACATGCTGCGCGAACTTGGCCTGACAGGCATGGCCAGTGCTTATCAGGAGCTCGAGGCGCAACCGGAAGCCAGACACCTCGAGCATGGCGAATGGCTCGCGCTTCTTCTTGAGCGCGAGGCGACCACGCGCCGTCAGAAGCGCTTCGAGGCAAGGGCGCGCGCCGCGAGGCTGCGCCACAATGCCCAGATCGAGAACATCGACTTCCGCGCCGCCCGCGGCCTCGATCGCAATCTCTTCCTGAAGCTCGCCAACTGCGACTGGATCAGGCAACACCACAGCCTCCTGCTGATCGGGCCCGCCGGCGTCGGCAAGAGCTGGCTGGCCTGCGCGCTCGGACACAAGGCCTGCCGCGAGGACTTCTCCGTCGCCTATCATCGCCTGCCCAGGCTGTTCGCTACCCTTGCGCTGGCGCGCGGCGACGGCCGTTATCCCAAGGTCCTCAAGGCGCTCGCCAGAACCGACCTGCTTATCCTCGACGACTGGGGCCCGGAGAAGCTCAACGACGAGCAGCGGCGCGATCTCCTGGAGATCGTCGAGGACCGCTACGAGAAGCGATCGACCATCGTCACTAGCCAGGTGCCCGTCGATCACTGGTACGACATGATCGGCAATCCAACGATCGCCGATGCCATCCTCGACCGCCTTGTCCACAACGCCTACCGTATCGAGCTGTCCGGCGAGAGCTTGCGAAAGCAGCGTCAAACTCCATCCGCCGCTTGACCGCGCTACAATCACGCGCCATGCAAAACAACGACCCAGGGGAGCACCAACTGGCCGGCTTCAGAGCGGAATGGTGGCCGGCATAAAATCGGAATAGGTGGCCGGCTTCGTTTCGGAATCAGCGGCCGACTTCACCGGAATGCGCAG
>NZ_JACVBF010000040.1:0-2609 GCF_014852195.1 Ensifer sp. ENS08 | reverse complement strand
GATGAGCATGAGCAATGGGAACGATCAAGCCAATCGAACGATTAGTACTGGTAAGCTTCATGCGTTGCCGCACTTCCACACCCAGCCTATCAACGTGGTCGTCTTCCACGGTTCTCAAGGGAATACTCGTTTTCAGGTTGGTTTCCCGCTTAGATGCCTTCAGCGGTTATCCATTCCATATATAGCTACCCTGCTATGCCCTTGGCAGGACAACAGGTCCACCAGAGATATGTCCATCCCGGTCCTCTCGTACTAGGGACAGATCCTGTCAATATTCCTACACCCACGGCAGATAGGGACCGAACTGTCTCACGACGTTCTGAACCCAGCTCACGTACCGCTTTAATTGGCGAACAGCCAAACCCTTGGGACCTGCTCCAGCCCCAGGATGCGATGAGCCGACATCGAGGTGCCAAACAACCCCGTCGATATGGACTCTTGGGGGTCATCAGCCTGTTATCCCCGGCGTACCTTTTATCCGTTGAGCGATGGCCCTTCCACGCGGGACCACCGGATCACTATGACCGACTTTCGTCTCTGCTCGACTTGTCAGTCTCGCAGTCAGGCGGGCTTATGCCATTGCACTCGACGACCGATTTCCGACCGGTCTGAGCCCACCATCGCGCGCCTCCGTTACTCTTTCGGAGGCGACCGCCCCAGTCAAACTACCCACCATACACTGTCCCGGATCCGGATAACGGACCGCGGTTAGACATCCATGACGATAAGGGTGGTATTTCAAGGATGGCTCCACAAGAACTGGCGTCCCTGCTTCAAAGCCTACCACCTATCCTACACATGCCGACACGAATGCCAGTGTAAAGCTATAGTAAAGGTGCACGGGGTCTTTCCGTCTGACCGCAGGAACCCCGCATCTTCACGGGGAATTCAATTTCACTGAGTCTATGCTGGAGACAGCGGGGAAGTCGTTACGCCATTCGTGCAGGTCGGAACTTACCCGACAAGGAATTTCGCTACCTTAGGACCGTTATAGTTACGGCCGCCGTTTACTGGGGCTTCGATTCAGAGCTTGCACCCCTCCTCTTAACCTTCCAGCACCGGGCAGGCGTCAGACCCTATACGTCGTCTTGCGACTTCGCAGAGCCCTGTGTTTTTGATAAACAGTCGCTACCCCCTGGTCTGTGCCACCCCAACAGACTTGCGTCCCTTGGGGTCACGCTTCTTCCGAAGTTACGCGTGCAATTTGCCGAGTTCCTTCAGCATAGTTCTCTCAAGCGCCTTGGTATACTCTACCTGACCACCTGTGTCGGTTTCGGGTACGGTCTATACGGTGGAGCTATTTCCTGGAACCGCGTCCCCGCCCACACAATCCAATAAGTGTGAACAAGTTAAGCGATCCGTCACTACCACCAGGCCCACGAATATTAACGTGGTTCCCATCGACTACGCGTGTCCGCCTCGTCTTAGGGGCCGGCTAACCCTGCTCAGATTAACTTTAAGCAGGAACCCTTGGTCTTTCGGCGAGAGGGTCTCTCACCCTCTTTATCGTTACTCATGTCAACATTCGCACTTCCGATACCTCCAGGACCCCTCACGGGTATCCCTTCACAGGCTTACGGAACGCTCCGCTACCACACGTCTTGCGACGTATCCTCAGCTTCGGTGCATGGCTTTAGCCCCGTTACATTTTCGGCGCAAAGACCCTTATTTAGACCAGTGAGCTGTTACGCTTTCTTTAAATGATGGCTGCTTCTAAGCCAACATCCTGGTTGTTTTGGGATCCTCACATCCTTTCCCACTTAGCCATGACTTGGGGACCTTAGCTGGAGGTCAGGGTTGTTGCCCTTTTCACGACGGACGTTAGCACCCGCCGTGTGTCTGCCGACTAGTACTCCTCGGTATTCGGAGTTTGGTTAGGATCAGTAAGACGGTGAGTCCCCATAGCCCATCCAGTGCTCTACCCCCGAGGGTATTCGGTCGACGCACTACCTAAATAGTTTTCGCGGAGAACCAGCTATTTCCGAGTTTGATTGGCCTTTCACCCCTAACCACAAGTCATCCCAATCTATTGCAACAGATGCGGGTTCGGTCCTCCAGTTGGTGTTACCCAACCTTCAACCTGCTCATGGCTAGATCACTCGGTTTCGGGTCTAATGCGACGAACTGAACGCCCTGTTCAGACTCGCTTTCGCTGCGCCTTCACCTATCGGCTTAAGCTTGCTCGTCACACTAAGTCGTTGACCCATTATACAAAAGGTACGCTGTCACCCTTGCGGGCTCCAACTGTTTGTAGGCATCCGGTTTCAGGTTCTATTTCACTCCCCTTGTCGGGGTGCTTTTCACCTTTCCCTCACGGTACTTGTTCGCTATCGGTCATGCACGAGTACTTAGGCTTGGAGAGTGGTCTCCCCATGTTCAGACAGGATTTCACGTGTCCCGCCTTACTCAAGGACAATGAGTGTTCTACGTGTAAGGGGCTATCACCCTCTACGGCCGACCTTTCCATGTCGTTCCACTTTATTCCTCATTGCCACTGGCCTGGTCCGCGTTCGCTCGCCACTACTTGCGGAGTCTCGGTTGATGTCCTTTCCTGCAGGTACTTAGATGTTTCAGTTCCCTGCGTTCGCTTCTTACCCCTATGTATTCAG
>NZ_JACVBF010000003.1:0-400806 GCF_014852195.1 Ensifer sp. ENS08 | reverse complement strand
TTCGCGAACTTCTGTCGTCCTACGAATTCCCGGGCGACGACATTCCGATCATCAAGGGCTCGGCTCTTGCTGCTCTGGAAGATTCGGACAAGAAGATCGGCGAAGACGCGATCCGCGAGCTGATGGCAGCTGTTGACGCTTACATCCCGACGCCTGAGCGTCCGATCGACCAGCCGTTCCTGATGCCGATCGAAGACGTGTTCTCGATCTCGGGCCGTGGTACGGTTGTGACCGGTCGCGTTGAGCGCGGCATCGTCAAGGTCGGCGAAGAAGTCGAAATCGTCGGCATCCGCGACACGTCGAAGACGACGGTTACGGGCGTTGAAATGTTCCGCAAGCTGCTCGACCAGGGCCAGGCCGGCGACAACATCGGCGCGCTGATCCGTGGTGTTAACCGTGACGGCGTCGAGCGTGGCCAGATCCTGTGCAAGCCGGGTTCGGTCAAGCCGCACAAGAAGTTCATGGCTGAAGCCTACATCCTGACGAAGGAAGAAGGCGGCCGTCATACGCCGTTCTTCACCAACTACCGTCCGCAGTTCTACTTCCGCACGACGGACGTGACGGGCATCGTGACGCTGCCGGAAGGCACGGAAATGGTTATGCCGGGCGACAACGTCACCGTTGCCGTTGAGCTGATCGTTCCGATCGCGATGGAAGAAAAGCTGCGCTTCGCAATCCGCGAAGGCGGCCGTACCGTCGGCGCAGGCATCGTTGCCTCGATCGTCGAGTAATCGACGAGACCGAGGGCGGGAAGACACAAGGCGCATGTGCTATGCGCCTTGGACATACCCGCCCCGAAAGATTTAGTTGGTCGCACGGCTTGCCGAAGACGACGAAATAGTGCAAATGGCGCCCACGCGTGATTTGCACGGTGCTTCGACGTTGTGCGCTCACAGAAAGACAGGCCGGCCACGGCCGCTCAAATAGGAAGGGGCAGGGGAAACCCTGTCCCTCCGATCTTTGAAAAGTTAGCGGACTGGCCGAAATTAAACGAAGTTCACTGCGTGTTTTTCCACGGAAACCGCAAGTAACCTGAACAAGGATAAGTCGTATGAACGGCCAGAACATCCGCATCCGCCTCAAGGCGTTTGATCACCGGATCCTCGACGCCTCGACGCGCGAAATCGTGTCGACTGCAAAGCGTACCGGTGCAAGCGTGCGCGGTCCCGTACCGCTGCCGACGCGCATTGAAAAGTTTACGGTCAACCGCTCGCCGCACGTCGACAAGAAGAGCCGTGAACAGTTCGAAATGCGCACCCACAAGCGCCTTCTCGATATCGTAGACCCGACCCCGCAGACCGTTGACGCGCTGATGAAGCTCGACCTGGCTGCCGGCGTCGACGTGGAAATCAAGCTTTAATAAACAAGGAAGGTACGTGGACCTCGGTCCAACGGCTTCCAAAAACGGGCGACCTCAAGATCGGATGATCTCGAGGAAACCTTAAACCAGAGATGTGAAGGGGCTTGCTCCGTCACTAACTCTCAAGAGGAATGAACCAATGCGTTCAGGTGTGATTGCACAGAAAGTGGGAATGACCCGCGTCTATAACGACGCCGGTGAGCATATCCCGGTTACAGTTTTGAAGCTGGAAAGCTGCCAGGTGGTAGCCCAGCGTACGGAAGAAAAGAACGGCTACGTTGCTGTCCAGCTCGGTGCTGGCCGCTCCAAGGTCAAGAACACGCCGAAGGCGATGCGCGGCCACTTTGCTGCTGCCAACGTCGAGCCGAAGGCCAAGCTCGTCGAGTTCCGCGTTTCCGCGGACAACCTGATCGACATCGGTGCAGAACTGACGGCGAACCATTTCGTCGCCGGTCAGCTCGTCGACGTCACCGGTACCACGATCGGTAAGGGCTTTGCCGGCGCCATCAAGCGCCACAACTTCGGCGGTCTGCGTGCAACGCACGGCGTTTCCGTATCGCACCGTTCGCATGGTTCTACCGGTTCCAACCAGGACCCGGGCCGCGTTTGGAAGGGCAAGCGCATGGCTGGTCACATGGGCCAGACGCGCGTCACCACTCAGAACCTCGAAGTCGTATCGACCGATGAAGACCGCGGTCTGATCCTGGTCAAGGGCGCTGTCCCCGGCTCCAAGGGTGCCTGGATCGTCGTTCGTGACGCCATCAAGTCGGGCACCCCGGAAGGCGCTCCGCGTCCGGCCGCTGTGCGCGCCGAAGCATCGAAGTAAGGGAGCCGAATAATGGATCTCAACGTCAAAACCCTCGAGGGCAAGGACGCAGGAAAGGTTTCTCTTTCTGACGCCATTTTCGGCCTCGAACCCCGTGAAGACATCATTGCCCGCGTCGTTCGCTGGCAGCTCGCCAAGAAGCAGCAGGGCACGCACAAGGCCAAGGGCCGCGCTGAAGTGTCCCGCACCGGCGCCAAGATGTACAAGCAGAAGGGTACGGGCCGCGCCCGCCACCACTCCGCTCGTGCTCCGCAGTTCCGCGGCGGTGGCAAGGCTCATGGCCCGGTTGTTCGCAGCCACGCCCATGACCTGCCGAAGAAGGTTCGCGCCCTCGGCCTGCGCCATGCACTCTCGGCCAAGCTGAAGGCTGAAGAGATCATCGTCATCGACGATCTCGTTGCCAAGGAAGCCAAGACGAAGGCTCTCGCCGGCGTATTCGCGTCGCTCGGCCTCACCAACGCTCTCATCATCGGCGGCGCCGAGATTGAGAACAACTTCAAGCTCGCAGCCCAGAACATCCCGAACGTGGACGTTCTGCCGGTTCAGGGCATCAACGTTTACGACATTCTGCGCCGTGGCAAGCTCGTGCTTTCCAAGGCTGCCGTGGAAGCTCTGGAGGAGCGGTTCAAATGACGGATCTTCGCCACTACGACGTGATCGTGTCCCCCTCGATCACTGAAAAGTCGACGCTGGTTTCCGAACAGAACCAGGTCGTCTTCAACGTCGCCAAGGACGCTTCGAAGCCTGAAATCAAGGCTGCAGTCGAAGCTCTGTTCGGCGTCAAGGTTACGGCCGTGAACACGCTGGTCCGCAAGGGCAAGACGAAGCGTTTCCGCGGCTTTGCCGGAAAGCAGAAGGACGTGAAGAAGGCGGTCATTACGCTCGCCGACGGTCAGTCCATCGACGTCTCCACCGGTCTCTAACGGATAGGCCCATTAGGGTAAAAACCCAAAAGGGAACAAGAAAATGGCATTGAAAAGTTTCAATCCGACGACCCCGAGCCAGCGCCAGCTGGTCATCGTTGACCGGTCCGGCCTCTACAAGGGCAAGCCGGTGAAGGCGCTGACCGAGGGCCTGTCCTCCAAGGGCGGTCGCAACAACCTCGGTCGCATCACCGTTCGCTTCCAGGGCGGCGGTCACAAGCGCACCTATCGTCTGGTGGACTTCAAGCGTCGCAAGTTCGACGTTGAAGGCACGGTCGAGCGTCTGGAATACGACCCGAACCGCACCGCGTTCATCGCGCTCGTCAACTACGCCGACGGCGAAAAGGCCTACATCCTCGCTCCGCAGCGCCTTGCTGCTGGCGACAAGGTCATCGCTTCGGAAAAGGCCGTTGACGTGAAGCCCGGCAACACGATGCCGCTGCAGTACATCCCGGTCGGCTCCATCATCCACAACGTGGAAATGAAGCCGGGCAAGGGCGGCCAGATGGCCCGCTCCGCCGGTACCTACGCACAGCTCGTTGGCCGCGACCAGGGCATGGCGATCCTTCGCCTGAACTCTGGTGAACAGCGCCTGGTGCATGGTTCCTGCCTCGCCTCGATCGGCGCCGTGTCGAACCCCGACCACGGCAACATCAATGACGGTAAGGCTGGTCGTTCGCGTTGGCGTGGCAAGAAGCCGCACGTTCGCGGTGTCGTCATGAACCCGGTTGACCACCCGCACGGCGGTGGTGAAGGCCGTACCTCGGGTGGTCGTCACCCGGTTACCCCGTGGGGCAAGCCCACCAAGGGTAAGCGTACGCGCTCGAACAAGTCGACCGACAAGTTCATCATGCGCTCGCGCCACCAGAAGAAGAAGTAAGAGAGGAAGTCTCGAATGACTCGTTCAGTATGGAAAGGTCCGTTCGTTGACGGTTATCTTCTCAAGAAGGCTGAGAAGGTCCGCGAAGGCGGTCGCAACGAAGTGATCAAGATCTGGAGCCGCCGCTCCACGATCCTTCCGCAGTTTGTCGGTCTCACCTTCGGCGTCTACAACGGCAGCAAGCACGTTCCGGTCAGCGTCAACGAAGACATGGTCGGCCACAAGTTTGGTGAATTCTCTCCGACCCGGACCTACTACGGTCACGGTGCGGACAAGAAGGCAAAGAGGAAGTAACAATGGGCAAGGCAAAAGCCGAACGCCGGCTGAAGGATAATGAGGCGCAGGCAGTTGCGCGCACGATCCGCGTCAGCCCCCAGAAGCTCAACCTGGTTGCCGCGATGATCCGCGGCAAGAAGGTCGATCGCGCTCTGGCCGAACTGGAATTCTCCCGCAAGCGCATTGCAGAGACGGTCAAGAAGACCCTTGAATCTGCCATCGCAAACGCGGAGAACAACCACGATCTCGACGTCGATTCGCTCGTCGTTGCAGAAGCTTACGTTGGCAAGTCGATTGTCATGAAGCGCTTCCACGCTCGTGGTCGCGGCCGTGCATCGCGTGTCGAAAAGCCGTTCTCGCACTTGACGATCGTCGTCCGTGAAGTGGAAGCCAAAGGGGAGGCCGCATAATGGGTCAGAAGATTAATCCGATCGGCTTCCGTCTCGGTATCAACCGGACCTGGGACAGCCGCTGGTTCGCGGACAACGCCGAATACGGCCAGCTTCTTCACGAAGACCTGAAGATCCGCGCTTACCTGATGGAAGAACTGAAGGCTGCCGGCATCGCCAAGGTGGTAATCGAGCGTCCGCACAAGAAGTGCCGCGTCACGATCCACTCCGCTCGTCCGGGCCTGATCATCGGCAAGAAGGGCGCTGACATCGAGAAGCTCCGCAAGAAGCTTTCCGAGATGACCAGCTCCGAAACGCACCTCAACATCGTTGAAGTGCGCAAGCCGGAAGTCGACGCGACCCTCGTCGCTCAGTCGATTGCCCAGCAGCTCGAGCGCCGCGTGGCTTTCCGCCGTGCGATGAAGCGCGCTGTTCAGTCGGCCATGCGTCTTGGCGCCGAAGGCATCAAGATCACCTGCGCCGGCCGCCTCGGTGGCGCCGAAATCGCTCGTACCGAATGGTACCGCGAAGGTCGCGTTCCGCTGCACACGCTGCGTGCGGACATCGACTACGGCACGGCTGAAGCGGAAACCGCTTTCGGTATCTGCGGCATCAAGGTCTGGATCTTCAAGGGCGAAATTCTTGAGCACGATCCGATGGCTTCGGAGCGTCGCGCGATCGAAAGTGACAACCAGGGCCCGGCAGGCCGTGATCGCGACCGTGGCGATCGTGACCGCCGTCGTGAAAACGCGTAACATTCGCGTTTGGCAGCCAATATCGGAGAAGTAAAAAAATGTTGCAGCCAAAGCGTACGAAGTATCGCAAGCAGTTCAAGGGCCGCATCAAGGGCGTAGCCAAGGGCGGATCTGATCTCGCTTTCGGCGAATTCGGCCTTAAGGCTCAGGAACCCAACCGCGTGAATGCACGCGAGATCGAAGCGGCCCGCCGCGCGATCACGCGTCACATGAAGCGCGCCGGCCGCGTCTGGATCCGTGTGTTCCCTGACGTTCCGGTCACCGCCAAGCCGACGGAAGTCCGCATGGGTAAGGGTAAGGGTTCGGTCGAATACTGGGCATGCAAGGTCAAGCCCGGCCGAATGATGTTTGAGATCGATGGTGTCAGCGAAGAACTTGCCCGTGAGGCACTTCGTCTTGGCGCTGCCAAGCTCTCTGTCAAGACGCGCTTCGTGCAGCGTATCGCAGAGTAAGGAGTGAACTCATGAAAGCCGTAGATGTTCGCGCTCTCAGCGCCGATCAACTCAACGAAGAGCTCGCCAAGCTGAAGAAGGAGCAGTTCAACCTGCGCTTCCAGAAGGCAACCGGCCAGCTCGAGAAGTCTTCGCGTATCAACGAAGTCCGCAAGGACATCGCACGCGTCAAAACCATTGCCCGCCAGAAGGCGGCAGAAGCCAAGGCCTAAGGACCAGAAAATATGCCGAAACGCATTCTGCAGGGCACTGTTGTCAGCGACAAGAACGACAAGACCGTCGTCGTACGGGTCGAGCGCCGCTTTGCGCATCCGATCCTCCAGAAGACCGTCCGTCGCTCCAAGAAGTACAAGGCGCATGACGAAAACAACCAGTACAAGGTTGGTGACGTCGTTTCCATCGAGGAATGTGCGCCGATCTCGAAGGATAAGCGCTGGACGGTAGTCGCCGCCCACGCTTGATTTCAGCAGGTTTTGACGCCAAGACCCTTGCGTCTTGGGAAAATACCTGTATGAAGCACGCAATTGAAGCAGGGGAACGCTCGATTCCGGGCGTTCTTTTGCTTTGAGATGAGCACTATAAGCCGGGCGAGGGGGTCTCGACCCAACCGGCCTGGTAACAACAAGAAGGCGACCTGACATGATTCAGATGCAAACAAACCTCGACGTGGCGGATAATTCCGGCGCACGTCGTGTCATGTGCATCAAGGTGCTGGGCGGCTCCAAGCGCAAGTATGCGTCGGTCGGCGACATCATTGTCGTTTCGATCAAGGAAGCCATTCCGCGCGGCCGCGTAAAGAAGGGTGATGTCATGAAGGCTGTTGTCGTTCGCACTGCGAAGGACATCCGCCGTCCGGATGGCTCTGTCATCCGCTTTGACACCAACGCAGCCGTTCTTATCGATAACAAGAAAGAGCCGATCGGCACCCGTATCTTCGGACCGGTTCCGCGCGAACTTCGCGCCAAGAACCACATGAAGATCATCTCGCTGGCTCCAGAAGTACTCTAAGGGAGCGTTGAGAGATGCAAAAGATTCGCAAAGGCGACAAAGTCGTCGTTCTCACCGGTAAGGACAAGGGTCGTACCGGCGAAGTCGTACAGGTAATGCCGAAGGAAGACCGGGCTGTCGTGCGTGGCGTAAACATGGTGAAGCGTCACCAGCGCCAGACCCAGAGCCAGGAAGCCGGCATCATCAACAAGGAAGCCTCGATCCATCTTTCGAACATCGCGATTGCCGATCCGAAGGACGGCAAGCCGACCCGCGTCGGTTTCAAGATCGATGGCGACAAGAAGGTCCGCGTGGCCAAGCGTTCGGGAGTAGTGATCGATGGCTAAGTCCGCTTACGAGCCGCGGCTCAAGAAGGAATATGTCGAGCGTATTCGTGCGGCTATGCAGGAGAAGTTCTCCTACGCCAACGAAATGCAGATCCCGCGCCTCGACAAGATCGTCATCAACATGGGCGTCGGCGAATCGACGGGCGACTCCAAGAAGCCGACCGTTGCTGCAGCCGACCTCGCAGCGATTGCTGGTCAGAAGCCGGTAATCACCCGCGCTCGCAACTCCATCGCTGGCTTCAAGCTTCGCGAAGGTATGCCGATCGGTGCCAAGGTTACCCTGCGCGGCGTTCGGATGTTTGAGTTCCTGGATCGCCTCGTGAACATCGCGCTTCCGCGCGTTCGCGACTTCCGTGGCCTCAATCCGAAGTCCTTTGACGGACGTGGCAACTTCGCCATGGGCGTCAAGGAACACATTGTGTTCCCTGAGATCAACTACGACAAGGTTGATCAGATGTGGGGCATGGACATCATCGTTTGCACGACGGCTACTAACGACGACGAAGCTCGCGCTCTGCTCACAGAGTTCAACTTCCCGTTCCGTCAGTAATCCGTAACGACAAGCGTAAAGAAGGATAACTGTAATGGCGAAAACGAGCGCAGTTGAAAAGAACAAGCGCCGCCGCAAACTGGTTGCCTCGCAGGCTGCAAAGCGTGCCGCTCTGAAGGCGACCATCATGAACCAGTCTCTGCCGATTGAAGAGCGGTTCAAGGCAACCATCAAGCTGGCAGGCCTGCCGCGCGATGGATCCAAGACCCGCATCCGCAACCGTTGCGAAGTTACCGGCCGTCCGCGCGCCTTCTATCGTAAACTTCGTATGTCGCGTATTGCGCTTCGCGAACTGGGCAACCTCGGCAAGGTGCCGGGTATTGTCAAGTCGAGCTGGTAAGGAGACGGGCACATGGCAATGACTGATCCGCTGGGCGATATGCTCACCCGTATCCGTAACGGCGCGGCTCGCCGCAAGTCGAGCGTTTCCACGCCGGCTTCGAAGCTCCGTGCACGTGTTCTGGATGTTCTTCAGGCTGAAGGCTACATCCGTGGTTACTCCGAAGTCGTATTCGGCAACGGCAAGGCCGAGCTGAACATCGAACTGAAGTACTACGAAGGCGCTTCCGTGATCCGTGAGATCGGACGCGTCTCCAAGCCGGGCCGCCGAGTTTATGTCTCGGTTAAGTCCATTCCGCAGGTCGCGAACGGCCTCGGCATCACCATCCTTTCGACCCCGAAGGGCGTGATGGCCGATCATCAGGCGCGCGAACAGAATGTTGGTGGCGAGATCCTTTGCTCCGTCTTCTAATCGAAGACGGTAGCAAGTTCTCCATAGCGAACAGACAGGTATAAAAATGTCTCGTATCGGTAAGAAGCCCGTTCAGGTTCCGGCAGGCGTCACGGCAAGCGTTGATGGCCAGAAGGTAACGGCGAAGGGCCCGAAGGGCGAACTGTTCTTTGTTGCAAACGACGAAGTATCGGTAAAGCTCGAAGAAAATGCGGTTGTTGTACAGCCGCTCAGCCAGAGCAAGGATGCTCGTTCGAAGTGGGGCATGTCCCGCACGATGATCGAGAACATCTTCAAGGGCGTCAAGGACGGTTACGAGCGCAAGCTCGAAATCAACGGCGTTGGTTATCGTGCGTCGCTGCAGGGCAAGAACCTGCAGCTGGCGCTCGGCTTCAGCCACGACGTCGTCTACCAGACCCCGGAAGGCATCACGATTGCTGTTCCGAAGCCGACCGAAATCATCGTGTCCGGCATCAACAAGCAGCAGGTCGGCCAGGTTGCCGCGGAAATCCGCGAATACCGCGGCCCCGAGCCCTACAAGGGCAAGGGCGTCAAGTATGCCGAAGAGCGGATTGTCCGCAAAGAAGGCAAGAAGAAGTAAGGATCACGCGAAATGGCTAGCAGGAAAGATACTCTTGTGCGTCGCGCCAACCGCGTGCGCCGTCAAATCAAGGCGGTCGCCAATGGCCGTCCGCGCCTGTCGGTTCATCGCTCGTCGAAGAACATCTACGTACAGGTTATCGACGACGTGGCCGGCAAGACGCTTGCGTCTGCCTCCACGCTCGATACCGATCTGCGTTCGTCGTTGAAGACGGGCGCTGACACGGCAGCTGCTGCTGCCGTCGGCAAGCTCATCGCTGAGCGTGCCGCTAAGGCTGGCGTCAAGGACGTTGTCTTTGATCGTGGCGCCTTCATCTATCACGGCCGCATCAAGGCTTTGGCCGATGCTGCCCGTGAAGGTGGTCTGAACTTCTGATCGGTCGCCAGGCGGGCGTTGCGCCTGCCTGGCACTCTCATAGGTTTCCGGTCGCATCCGATCCATCGGACGGGGGCGACTTTTGTCAATCTGCCGATTGCACCCGGAAAAGAAAAAGGAAAAGGACAATGGCACAGGAAAGAAAGGGTTCTCGCGAAGATCGCCAGAACCGCGAAGAGCGCGACAGCGAATTTGTCGATAAGCTCGTAGCAATTAACCGCGTCGCCAAGGTGGTGAAGGGCGGTCGTCGTTTCGGTTTCGCCGCTCTCGTCGTCGTTGGCGACCAGAAGGGCCGCGTTGGCTTCGGTCATGGCAAGGCACGCGAAGTGCCGGAAGCCATCCGCAAGGCAACCGAAGCCGCAAAGCGCGACCTGATTTTCGTCCCGCTGCGTGGTGGTCGTACCCTGCATCACGACGTTCACGGCCGTCATGGCGCCGGCAAGGTGCTGCTGCGTTCGGCCAAGGCCGGTACCGGTATCATCGCTGGCGGCCCGATGCGCGCCGTCTTCGAAACGCTCGGCGTTCATGACGTCGTTGCCAAGTCGACCGGTTCGTCGAACCCCTACAACATGGTTCGCGCAACGTTCGACGCCCTCAAGAACCAGATGCACCCGAAGGACATCGCAGCTCAGCGCGGCATGAAGTACGCCACGCTCCAGGCTCGTCGTGTTTCCTCCGGCGCTGCTTCCGAAGAATAAGGGAGCTGACAGATGGCTAAGAAAGAAGTCGCAGCGAAGACCGTTACCGTCGAGCAGATCGGTAGCCCCATTCGCCGTCCGGCCGTACAGCGTCAGACGCTGATCGGTCTGGGCCTCAACAAGATGCACCGGGTTCGCACGCTGGAAGACACTCCGTCTGTCCGCGGCATGATCCGGACTGTCCAGCACCTCGTTCGCGTCGTCGACGAGAAGTGAGGGGGATAAGCTCATGAAACTGAATGAAATCAAGGACAACGAAGGCTCGACCCACAGCCGTAAGCGTCTTGGCCGTGGTATCGGCTCGGGCTCCGGCAAGACCGCCGGTCGCGGTGTGAAGGGTCAGAAGGCTCGTTCGGGCGTCGCCATCAACGGCTTCGAAGGCGGCCAGATGCCGATCTACCGTCGTCTGCCGAAGCGCGGCTTCAACAACATCTTCGCTTCGGAGTTTGTTGTCGTGTCGCTCGGCCGTATCCAGACGGCAATCGACGCCAAGAAGCTCGATGCTTCCAAGACCGTTGACGCAGCTGCCCTCAAGGCTGCCGGCGTCATCCGTCGCGAAAAGGACGGCGTCCGCGTTCTGGCCGACGGCGAACTGAAGGCGAAGGTTTCGCTCGAAGTTGCCGGTGCGTCCAAGTCGGCGATCGAGAAGATCGAAAAGGCTGGCGGCTCGATCAAGCTGCTCGCTGCGGCTGCTGAATAATATTATTGATGAACCGCCCGGGGTGCTTCACTCCGGGCGGTTTTGCTCCCATATGTGAGCCTCACGTCCGCAAGCGCGAATCGCTCGCCGCGGCGGACATAGCGGAAACCACGGTGAGGCATCCGATTGCAGACACAATCGCCTCGCGTCCGGTTTTCAAGACGAAAAGTTAGTCCTTCCGGAACGGACCGGGTGTTCCCGCTGATTCCGAGATTTGGTACGCGGAGAATTGCATGGCTTCTGCAGCGGAACAGCTCGCCTCGAACCTGAATTTCTCGACTTTCGCCAAGGCGGAAGATCTGAAGAAACGGCTCTGGTTCACGCTTGGTGCGCTTCTGGTTTACCGTCTTGGCACCTATATCCCGCTGCCCGGTCTTAACCCGGAAGCGTTTGCCCAGGCATTCCGCGGCCAGAGCGGCGGTATCCTCGGCCTCTTCAACATGTTTTCGGGCGGTGCAGTTGAGCGCATGGCGATCTTCGCGCTCGGCATCATGCCCTATATCTCTGCTTCGATTATCGTTCAGCTGATGACCTCTGTCGTTCCGGCACTGGAACAGCTGAAAAAGGAAGGCGAGCAGGGCCGCAAGATCATCAACCAGTACACCCGTTACGGCACGGTGCTTCTCGGCACGGCGCAGGCTTACGCCATCGCCGTCGGTCTCGAGAGCGGCAACGGCCTCGTCAACGATCCGGGTTGGTTCTTCCGTGTTTCGACCGTCATTTCTCTGCTTGGCGGCACCATGTTCCTGATGTGGCTCGGTGAACAGATCACCTCGCGCGGCATCGGCAACGGCATCTCGCTGATCATTTTCGCCGGTATCGTCGCACATCTGCCGACGGCTCTCGCCGGCACGCTCGAACTCGGCCGCACCGGCGCTCTGTCCACCCCGCTGATCCTCGCGATCATCGTCATGGTCGTCGGCGTCATCGCGCTCATCGTGTTCGTCGAACGCGCGCAGCGGCGGCTTCTGATCCAGTATCCGAAGCGCCAGGTCGGCAACCGCATGTTCCAGGGCGACACCTCGCACCTGCCGCTGAAGCTCAACACCGCGGGCGTCATCCCGGCGATCTTCGCCTCGTCGCTGCTGCTTCTGCCGGCAACGCTCGCAGGCTTTGCCAATACGGCGACGCTGCCGGGTTGGGCGACCACCGTGGTTGGCGCACTTGCGCACGGCAAGCCGCTCTACATGGTGCTTTACGGTGCGATGATCGCGTTCTTCGCCTTCTTCTACACCGCGATCGTGTTCAATCCGAAGGATACGGCTGACAATCTGAAGAAGCACGGCGGCTTCATTCCGGGCATTCGTCCGGGCGAGCGTACCGCGGAATATATCGATTATGTCCTGACGCGCATCACCGTGATCGGTGCGGCCTATCTGATCTTCGTCTGCATTCTGCCGGAAGTTCTGATCGCTCAGACCGGCGTGCCGTTCTACCTTGGTGGTACGTCGCTTTTGATTGTTGTCAGCGTCACCCTTGATACGGTAGCACAGATCCAGGGCCACCTCATCGCACAGCAATATGAGGGGCTGATCAAGAAGTCGAAGCTGCGCGGAGGAAAGAGGGGACGATGAGACTGATTTTTTTGGGACCGCCGGGCGCTGGCAAGGGGACACAGGCCAAGCTTCTGACGGAGAGATACGGCATTCCGCAGCTTTCCACAGGAGATATGCTGCGGGCGGCCGTCGCCCAGGCGACCGAGGTCGGCAAGCGTGCGAAGGCGGTCATGGATGCCGGTCAGCTGGTATCCGATGAGATCGTCAACGAAATCGTGTCGGATCGCATCGACCAGCCGGACTGCGCGAAGGGGTTCATCCTTGACGGTTACCCGCGCACGGTTCCGCAGGCGATTGCGCTCGGCAAGATGCTCGAGGGCAAGGGTCTGAAGCTCGATGCCGTAATCGAGCTCAAGGTCGACGAGGCAGCCCTTGTAAAGCGGATGGAGAATCGCGTAGCGGAAACCATCGCAGCCGGCGGAACCGTCCGTTCGGACGACAATCCGGAAGCCTTCAAGCGCCGGCTGACCGAGTACCGTGAAAAGACGGCGCCGCTCTCGGAGCACTACGCCGGAACGGGGCAGCTCAGAACGGTTGATGGCATGGCGGAAGTGAACACCGTCACCGCCGAGATCGAGAAGATTCTGGCTTAGACACTGGTCTTTGCCGAAAAGGAACTGCCGGGGAGTTGACTTTTCCGGCCGATTCCGCCAAAGACAGCGCCAACTCGCGACATGAGAGCGGTCGGCGCGGTCTTCAAAGAAAATGAAGTCCGGGTACGGTCGTTTTTGACGTGTCTCGAACCTCAATCAACGTGCGGCTCTTCGAGGTCGCGTAACGAAGCACCTATTGCCGGATGGCAACTGGAACGCAAGGAGAATAGACGTGGCACGTATCGCTGGCGTCAACATCCCGACGGCAAAGCGCGTAGTTATTGCGCTGACCTACATTCACGGGATCGGCCCGAAATTCGCACAGGAAATCATCGAGAAGGTCGGTATTCCGGCTGATCGTCGCGTGCATCAGCTGACGGACGCTGAAGTCCTGCAGATCCGCGAAACGATCGACCGCGACTACCAGGTCGAAGGTGACCTGCGTCGCGAGACCTCGATGAACATCAAGCGCCTGATGGACCTCGGCTGCTACCGCGGCCTGCGTCACCGTCGTGGCCTGCCGGTTCGCGGTCAACGCACCCACACCAACGCCCGCACCCGCAAGGGTCCGGCGAAGGCGATTGCCGGTAAGAAGAAGTAATTTCCCGAAAAGGGAGATTGGGAGGCTGGTGTCAAGCGCCGGCCTCCTTTTGCAGTTTGGAAGGGCGTTTGCCTGACCTTTGTTCGGCCGATCCGGCCGGGCGATATGTTCGCCGGACGATATCTCGTCCTGCGGGAAATGAAGATGCAGGGCAGGGGACGTCAAATCCTTTTCCCGGTGGAGCCGCTGGAATTACGGCGGTGCAGAGATCTAAGAAAGGGATCCTATGGCCAAGGAAGCCACCCGCGTTCGCCGTCGCGAACGCAAGAACATCACGTCTGGCGTCGCGCACGTCAATTCGTCGTTCAACAACACCATGATCACCATCACCGACGCACAGGGCAACGCGATTGCCTGGTCGTCTGCCGGTGCCAAGGGTTTCAAGGGTTCGCGTAAGTCGACCCCGTTTGCCGCACAGATCGCCGCTGAAGACTGCGCCAAGAAGGCTCAGGAACACGGCATGAAGTCGCTGGAAGTCGAAGTTTGCGGTCCGGGTTCCGGCCGTGAATCCGCTCTTCGCGCGCTGCAGGCTGCGGGCTTCATGATCACCTCGATCCGCGATGTGACCCCGATCCCGCACAACGGCTGCCGCCCGCGCAAGAAGCGCCGCGTCTGATCATATGCATTCAACATGCCGGTGAGGGCGCAGACGCGCGCTCCCGGTCTTCGGGGCTCGGTTGTCACGATTGGATGGTGGCAACGAACGGAAGGCAGAAAACATGATCCAGAAGAATTGGCAGGAACTGATCAAGCCGAACAAGGTGGAGTTCGTCTCCTCCGGCCGCACCAAGGCAACGTTGGTTGCGGAACCGCTTGAACGCGGCTTCGGTCTGACGCTCGGCAACGCGCTTCGCCGCGTGCTGCTGTCGTCGCTGCGCGGTGCTGCTGTCACCGCAGTGCAGATCGACGGCGTCCTGCACGAGTTCTCCTCTATCCCGGGCGTCCGGGAAGATGTGACGGACATCGTGCTCAACATCAAGGAAATCGCCATCAAGATGGATGGCGACGACGCAAAGCGCATGGTCGTGCGTAAGCAGGGTCCGGGCGTTGTAACCGCCGGTGACATCCAGACGGTTGGCGATATCGAAATCCTCAACCCGAACCATGTGATCTGCACCCTCGACGAGGGCGCTGAGATCCGCATGGAGTTCACCGTCAACAACGGCAAGGGTTACGTGCCGGCTGATCGCAACCGTTCGGAAGATGCTCCGATCGGCCTGATCCCGGTCGACAGCCTGTACTCGCCGGTCAAGAAAGTGTCCTACAAGGTGGAAAACACCCGCGAAGGCCAGGTTCTTGACTATGACAAGCTGACGATGTCCATCGAGACGGACGGTTCCGTCACCGGTGAAGATGCGATCGCATTTGCGGCCCGCATCCTTCAGGACCAGCTGTCGGTGTTCGTCAACTTCGACGAGCCGCAGAAGGAAGCAGAGGAAGAGGCAGTTACCGAACTCGCCTTCAACCCGGCGCTTCTCAAGAAGGTCGACGAACTGGAACTTTCGGTCCGTTCGGCCAACTGCCTGAAGAACGACAACATCGTCTACATCGGCGACCTCATTCAGAAGACCGAAGCAGAAATGCTCCGCACGCCGAATTTTGGTCGCAAGTCGCTGAACGAAATCAAGGAAGTTCTCGCTTCCATGGGCCTGCACCTCGGCATGGAAGTGCCGTCCTGGCCGCCCGAGAACATCGAAGATCTCGCCAAGCGTTACGAAGACCAATACTAACCATTAGACTGCGGGCGAATGCCTGCAAGTGAAGGAGAATAGCCATGCGCCACGGTAAAGCCGGCCGCAAGCTGAATAGAACCGCCAGCCACCGCAAGGCGATGTTTGCCAACATGGCAGCTTCGCTGATCGAACACGAGCAGATCGTTACGACCCTGCCGAAGGCCAAGGAAATCCGCCCGATCGTCGAGAAGCTCGTCACGCTCGGCAAGCGCGGTGACCTGCACGCTCGCCGCCAGGCGATCTCGCAGATCCGCGACGCCGCTGTCGTTGCCAAGCTGTTCGACACGATCGCATCGCGCTACGCCACCCGCAACGGCGGCTACCTGCGCATCATGAAGGCTGGCTTCCGTCACGGCGACAACGCCGCGCTCGCCGTCATCGAATTCGTTGACCGCGACGTCTCGGCAAAGGGCGCGAAGGATCTCGCCCGCGTTGCTGCAGAAGCCGAAGCTGCTGAAGCAGCCTAAGCCGATCGAAGGCAGAAAATTGAAGCGGCCGGGTGTTCGTCACCCGGCCGCTTTTTCTTTTGGGGCTGTTGCTTAACGTGCGTTTGACGGTGTGCTCGTTCTGTCACCGTTTCGTCGAAATGCGATCGAGGGTCGATGTCCTGGCGAGGCGAAGATGGCCTCAGGCGCTTCCGGCGGCGGTTCTGACCGGCACATTGGCCGCCTGTCGCTTGCGCCGCAGATACGGCTTGCGCACCAGCCGCCAGACAAGCAGTACGGCGACGAGCCCGAGATAAAGCAGCTGTTCGGCGCCGATGACCTTCACCGACATCGAAAAATGCACGGCGCCGGCGGCGGCGATCACATAGGCCAGGCGGTGAAGCGTGTTCCACCGCGTACCGAGCCTGCGGATCGACCAGTTGTTGGAGGTGAGCGCCAGCGGGATCAGCATGACGAGTGCGGCCATGCCGATGGTGATGAAGGGGCGGCGGGCGATGTCGGCCAGTATGCTCGGAAAGTTTAGCCGCTGATCGAGCAGCATGTAGGCGAGGAAATGCATCAGCACATAGTAGAACGCCAGCAAACCCAAGGCCCGCCGATAGCGCAGCCAGTTGATGCCGAATAGGTCGCGAATCGGCGAGATCGCCAATGTCGCGACGAGGAAACGCAGCGCCCAGAGGCCGAGCAGGTGTTCGAATTCCTTGACCGGGTTTCCGGGCAGTTGGCCCGTAGCGCCGAGATAGAATGCATAGGCGGCGGGCAGCAGACCAAAGCCGTAGAGCCCCCAGACCGAGGCCGAATGGTAGCGTTTTGGGAGCGAGGGCAGGCGGGCCATGATCAATAGTTCGCTCTGAGATCCATGCCGGCATAAAGTCCGGCCACCTCGTCGGCATAGCCATTGAAGGACAGGGTGTCGCGCCGGTTGGAGCCGAAGAAGCCGCCACCGCCGATGCGGTTTTCCGTTGCCTGGCTCCAGCGTGGATGATCGACCGCCGGATTGACGTTGGCAAAGAAGCCGTACTCGTTCGGCGCCGAGAGGTTCCAGGTGGACGGTGGCTGGGTTTCCGTGAGCGAAATGCGCACAATCGACTTGATCCCCTTGAAACCGTATTTCCAGGGGGTGACCAGCCGGATCGGCGCGCCGTTCTGATTGGGAAGCGTCTTGCCGTAGACGCCGACGGACAGCAGCGTCAGCGGGTGACGGGCCTCGTCGAGCCTCAGCCCTTCGCGATAGGGCCAAGCAAGCGGCTGGAAGAAGCCGGATTGTCCCGGCATTTCGGACGGGCGCACCACGGTTTCGAACGAGACATATTTCGCGCTGCCAAGCGGCTCTACCTTATCGAGCAGGGCCGAGAGCTGAAACCCGGTCCAGGGGATCACCATCGACCAGGCCTCGACACAGCGCATGCGGTAGACGCGTTCCTCGATCGGGAGCGCTAGCAGTTCCTCGAACCCGAATTCCTTCGGCTTGCCGACGAGGCCATCGACTTTCACCGTCCAGGGCGTTGGCTTGAAGCTGCTCGAGTTGGCAGCAGGGTCGCCCTTGCCGGTCCCGAACTCATAGAAATTGTTGTAGCTGGTGACGTCGGCCTCCGGCGTCAGGTCTTCGTCGACAGTGTATTTGCTCTTGGGCGCGCCGAGTGCGGCCGCCAGCCCCGTGCCGCTGCCCGCAATCAGCATGCCGCCGCCGGCAGCAGCCCCGAGGAAGGTGCGGCGGTTGAAAAAGAGGGCCTCCGGGGTGATCTCGGAGGAAACGATTCGCGGCGGGCGGTAAGATGGCATGGTCTTTTCCGAAGTGATTTATGAGCCTTGTCTTCTATGAACTCACCAGACTTTCGATCACCGTGAAAGGGGTTGCGAACCACGTTTTCGTGCGTAGCGCGTGAAGCTGGCAACTTTGCATATCCTGCGCCAACATTTGCCTTTTTTCCCGCGAAATCCTATCTGAACGTAGCCGCGACGAATAGGAGAATGCTTTACATGATCGTAGGTCGAAGAGCGCTTGTTTCGCTCGTCATCGCTGTTTCTCTCGCCTGTCCGGCATGGGCCCAGGAGGCCAAGAGCGTTCCGCAATCGCGGACCGAAATGCAGCTTTCCTTTGCGCCTCTCGTCAAGCAGACGGCAAATGCCGTCGTCAACGTCTATGCCGAGCGGGTGGTCGAGCGCCGTTCGATTTTCTCCGGTGACCCCTTCTTCGAGGAGTTCTTCGGCCAACGCATGCCGAACCGCTCGGAGAAGCAGTCTTCGCTCGGTTCCGGGGTGATCGTCGGCAAGAACGGCATCGTCGTGACCAATAACCACGTCATCGAGGGCGCCGACGATATAAAGGTGGCGCTGGCCGATGGCCGCGAGTTTCCCTGCAAGATCGTGCTCAAGGACGACCGGCTCGACCTCGCTGTTTTGAAGATCCAGTCGGACGGTCCCTTCGACATCGTGCCGCTTGGTGATTCCGATGCAGTCGCGGTCGGCGACCTCGTGCTCGCGATCGGCAACCCCTTCGGCGTCGGCCAGACGGTGACGAGTGGCATCGTCTCGGCGCTCGCGCGCAATCAGGTCTCCTCGGGTGATTTCGGCTTCTTTATCCAGACGGATGCGGCGATCAACCCGGGTAATTCCGGCGGTGGCCTTATCGACATGAACGGCCAGCTCATTGGCATCAACACGGCCATCTTCTCCAAGGGCGGCGGTTCTAACGGCGTTGGCTTTGCCATCCCCGCCAATCTGGTGAAGGTCTTCGTTGCGTCGGCCGAAGGTGGCAACGGCGCCTTCGTGCGTCCTTTCATCGGCGCCAGCTTCGAGCCGGTCACTTCGGAAGTGGCCGAAGCCCTTGGCCTCAGCCGCGCCCGTGGTGCGCTGGTGACCGCCGTCGTGGCCGGTGGCCCGGCCGAACAGGCCGGTATCAAGCCCGGCCAGGTGATCACCGCCGTCAACGGCATCGAGGTCGAACATCCCGACGCACTCGGTTATCGCCTGACGACGGTCGGCATCGGTCATGAGGCGCGCGTCACCGTATCGGAAAACGGCAAGCCGCGGGAAGTGACGATCAAGCTCGACCGGGCGCCCGAGACCTCGCCACGCGATGAACGGCTGATCGAAGGTCGTAACCCCTTCGCCGGTGCAGTCGTTGCCAACCTGTCGCCGCGCCTTGCCGACGAGCTGCGCATGTCGACCTCGCTGCAGGGCGTCGTCGTCATGCAGGTCAACCGCGGTTCGCCCGCCGCCCGCATCGGCCTCGAGCCGAAGGACATCGTGCGGTCGGTCAACGGCACGGCGATCGACACGTCGAAGACGCTGGAACAGGTAATGGCCGACGATGCCTCCTTCTGGCGTGTCGAGATCGAGCGCGACGGCCAGCTCATCCGTCAGTTCTTCCGATGAGCGACCTGTTCACCGCCCACGAGCCACCGGAAATGGCGTCGGCAAGACCGCTTGCCGACCGGCTTCGCCCGCGAACGCTTGCCGAAGTCACTGGTCAGGATCACCTGACCGGTGAGGATGGCGTGCTGTCGCGCATGATTGCTTCGGGTTCGCTCGGGTCGATGATCTTCTGGGGGCCGCCCGGAACCGGCAAGACGACCGTGGCGCGGCTGCTTTCGGGGGAGGCGGGTCTCGCCTTCGAGCAGATCTCCGCGATCTTCTCCGGTGTCGCCGATCTCAAGAAGGTGTTCGAGGCGGCGCGAGCAAGGCGCATGTCCGGCCGTCAGACGCTACTCTTCGTCGACGAGATTCATCGCTTCAACCGGGCACAGCAGGACAGCTTCCTGCCGGTGATGGAAGACGGCACCGTGATCCTTGTCGGCGCGACGACGGAAAACCCATCCTTCGAACTCAATGCCGCTCTCCTGTCCCGAGCCCGGGTGCTGACCTTCAAGCCGCATGGCGAAGACAGCATCGAGGAACTGCTGTCGCGCGCCGAAGAGACTGAGGGCAAGAAACTGCCGCTCGATGCGGATGCGCGCGCCAGCCTTATCCGCATGGCCGACGGCGACGGTCGCGCTGCGCTGACGCTGGCGGAAGAAGTCTGGCGCGCGGCGCGGCGCGACGAGATCTTCGATGCGGCAGCACTCCAGAACATCGTCCAGCGCCGGGCGCCGGTCTATGACAAGGGCCAGGACGGCCACTACAATCTGATCTCGGCCCTGCACAAGGCGGTGCGTGGCTCTGATCCGGATGCCGCACTCTACTATCTCTGCCGCATGTTCGATGCCGGCGAGGATCCGCTTTATCTCGGGCGGCGCCTGGTGCGCATGGCGGTCGAGGACATCGGCCTTGCCGACCCGCAGGCCCTAGTGATCTGCAACGCCGCCAAGGACGCCTATGACTATCTCGGCTCGCCCGAGGGCGAACTGGCGCTTGCCGAAGCCTGCGTCTATCTCGCGACCGCGCCGAAATCGAACGGCGTCTATACCGCCTACAAGGCAGCGATGCGGGCGGCGAAGGAAAACGGCTCGCTGCTGCCGCCGAAACATATCCTCAACGCCCCGACGAAACTGATGAAGGGTGAGGGCTACGGCGACGGCTACCGCTACGACCATGACGAGCCGGATGCTTTTTCCGGCCAGGACTATTTCCCCGAGAAGATGGGGCGCAGAACCTTCTATGATCCGCCGGAGCGCGGTTTCGAGCGCGAGATCCGCAAGCGGCTGGAATGGTGGGCGAAACTCCGTCGGGAGCGCAACGCACCGTAGGGGCAGACTTGCAGACCCCTCACGTTTCCATGGTTTCAACGACAGCGTGAAATGGTTTAGCTTTGCCGCGGACGCAAGGCTGATTTGCCCTTGACCGCCTTGCCGGCGAAACTGGAGTGTGAGATAGAACCCGCGTTGCAGACGGCTGCACGGTTCGCAAAGGCGATACCGAACATCCGCGGGGACGGCCTCGCTCCAAACTTTGGGAGTTTGACATGGCCTGGTTCCTTCTTCTGCTTGCCGGTATTCTTGAAATCGGCTGGGCAATTGGTCTCAAATACACGGATGGTTTTACGCGGGTGACACCGACGATCCTGACCGTCGGTTCGATGATCCTCAGCATCGCGTTGCTCGGTCTCGCCGTGCGGACCCTGCCGCTCGGTACGGCTTACGCTGTCTGGACCGGCATCGGCACCGTCGGCACCGTGATCCTCGGCATTTTCCTGTTTGCCGAACCGGCAACCTTCGTTCGCCTTGGCTGCATCGCGCTCATCGTCAGCGGTATCGCCGGCCTGAAGCTGGCCGCTTAACGCCGCGGCTATTGGCTTCCGTTACGTTAGCGCGAACAGAGCCGCTCTGACGCCGACATATTGAACAAAAAAGAAAGCGGGCTGCGCGTCGGAAGACACGCAGCCCGCTTCGCATTCCGTGGTATCCGGTGTCGTCAGCGCAGGGCGTCAAGAACCGTGGCGACCGCCTGCATTTCCTGCCAGCGGTTCTCGCGGCGGCGGAAGGCCTCCTCGTCGGTTCCCCAATGTTCGATCTGCCAGTCCTCGTCGACATGGGCGGCCGTCCAGGCTTCTTCGGCGGATATCCGGCCGGAAGCGAAGGCGAGCGCCAGCAACGCAGAGCCGGTCAGGCTCGTCACCGTGTGGACGCAGGTGAGGCCGAGCGGGGTTGCGAAGGCGCGCAGGCCTTCGGCATAGGCGGAAAGCGCTTCCTCCGGCTGCTCCTGGTGGATCACGCCTTCGGCGAGGATGAAACGGGCGCCGAGTGCCTGCTGGGCCCACTCGATCACCGGGTTCCAGATTTCGTTCTGGCGGGCGACGAGGCCTTCCGGGCTATCGGCGCGATAGCAGAGCATGTCCGTTCCGGCGAAACGCAGGATATCGTCGAAGACCGAGCGCTGGTCCTTGGCGACGCCGTCAAGTGCGGTATTGACGATTCGCGTGATCGGCATCTTGCCGGGATCGATGACCTCTGCCTGCGCATCCCATTCGGCGGCGAGCATGTCGGCGAGCTTGCGCGTCGGCACGGCAAGCGGCTGCTTGGCCGGCGTGCGCACGGTGCGGCCGTCGAGCAGCACCGCGTGCGTATCGCCATCGGCCGAGGCCACGCTGACGTCCTTGTAGAAGCGCTTCGGCAGTGGCTTCAGCATCTGGATTTGCGCGCGGCGGACCGGATCCTCGTGGCTCATCGCACCGCTGAGTTCGTCGCGAATATCAGACATGATTGTGTTCCATCCATTCAATGATGTCGGCCGGCGTCCGGGCAACGAAATCCGCGCCGGCCTCGATGAGGTCGGGAACGGAAGCATAGCCCCAGGCGACGCCGATGGCGGATGCTCCAGCGGCTTTGGCCATCTGCATGTCGTAGATCGCGTCGCCGATGACGACCGTATCCTTCGCATCGATGCCGGCTTCAAAGCAGCATTCCGTCACCATGGCCGGATGCGGCTTGGAGGGGCAGTCGTCGGCGGTGCGGGACACGAAAAATATCCGGTCGAAGCCGTGAGTCTCGGAAATATGCGTCAGGCCGCGACGCGACTTGCCGGTTACGGCGCCGATCAACAGTGCGTCGCGTGACGACAGCGTCTGCATCATGTCGGCGATACCCGGAAACAGAAGCTCCTGGAAGCCTGCCTCTGCGCGAACGCCGGCGAAGATCGACTTGTAGTGCGCCGTCATCGCCAGCGCCTGATCGTCGACATGTTCACGGCCGAGCAGGCGCGCGATGGCAATGTCGAGGGTCAAGCCGATAATGCTCTTGGTTGCCGACAGGGGCGGGCGCTCGAGATCGAAGGCCTCGAAGGTGCGCGCCATCACTTCATGGATCAGGCCTCCGCTATCGACCAGCGTACCGTCACAATCAAAAAGCGCCAGTTTCATCAGTCGTCCTCGCCAGGCTCGTTCTCTTCGAAGCCCAGCAGGTTCCAGCTCTGGACCATGTGCGGTGGCAGCGGCGCGGTCACGCGCAGGCGGCCACCATCCGGGTGAGGAATATCGATATGGCGCGCGTGCAGATGCAGACGGTTCTGCATGCCGCCGGGCAGGCTCCAATTGATGTCGGCGTCGAAATATTTGGGGTCGCCGAGGATCGGGTGTCCAATGTGCAGTGCATGGACGCGAAGCTGATGGGTGCGGCCGGTATAGGGCTCCATCTCCAGCCAGGCGAGGTTCTGTGCGGCCTGTTCGCGAATACGGTAGTAGGAGATGGCGTGGTCGGCACCGTCTTCGCCGTGTTTGGCGATGCGCATACGGTCGCCATCCGGCGTTTGCTCCTTGACGAGCCAGGTGGAGATGCGGTCTTCGCGCTTGCGCGGCACGCCCTTGACCAGCGCCCAGTAGGTCTTTTTGGTGTCGCGCTCGCGAAAGGCGGCGGTCAGCTTCTGCGCCGCACCCCGGGTGCGGGCGATCACCAACACGCCTGACGTGTCGCGGTCGAGCCGGTGGACGAGACGCGGCTTTTCGCCCTTCTGGTTGGTCCAGGCTTCAAGCATCTTGTCGATATGTCGGTTGACGCCCGAGCCGCCCTGAACGGCAAGGCCGGCAGGCTTGTTGAGCACGATAACCTTGGCGTCCTCGTGCAGCACCATGCGCGACAGCAGTTCGCCGTCGGGTGAGTTCCTGAGGTCGCGTCCGGCGATCGGCCCGGTCTTGGTTTCCTTGGGATCCACTCCGAGCGGCGGAATGCGGATCGTCTGGCCGGGCTGGATCCGCGTGTCGGATTTGGCGCGGGCACCGTCGACGCGGATCTGGCCGGAGCGCAAAAGCTTCTGCAGCGGGCCGAAGCCCAGTCCCGGAAAATGCACCTTGAACCAGCGATCCAGGCGCATGCCCGCCTCGTCACCGTCCACCTGCCTGTGTTCTATGCCTGCCATTTGAGCGAACCTGCCTTCTGTTTGGTCGCAGCGTCGCGCGTCGGTCCGAAGCCCCTGCGTTGGGATGACGCAAAGAGGAAGCTTCAGGCGCGCAAAGGCTGCCGCAATATTTTCGTTGCTGCATGACAATGCCCTCGAAGCGACAACGGTTGAAGGACAATGCAGCAATGCGCCGCGTGTCCCCTGGATACGCAGCGCCTGTAAGACGAGCCTTTAGACTATTGCGCGCATCAGAGCCAGCCCGCTGAAGACCGCGAGGATCGAAAGCGCGACACTGGCGATGACATAGACGGCCGATAGCATGACATCGCCGCGCTCGAAGAGCGTGATTGCGTCCAGCGAGAAGGCGGAAAAGGTGGTGTAACCGCCGAGAATGCCGGTGATGAGGAAGACACGCATGTCCGGCGAGGCGCCGAACTTGCGCATGATCACTTCGGCGAGCACGCCGATCAGGAACGACCCCGTTATGTTGACGCCAAACGTGCCCCAGGGAAAGCCGGACCCGAAGCGGTGAACGGCCCAGAGACCGACGAGATAACGCAGCATCGAGCCGATCGCGCCGCCGGTGCCAACAAGGAGAAGGTGGGTCATCAGTCGCTCCGGGTAGATTGACGGCGCAATTCCGCGAAAGCGGCTTTCATACGGAATTGCGCCATTCGGTGGCTAGATCAGCCGCTCGGCATGCCAGCGCAGATGATCGTCCATGAAAGTCGATATGAAGTAGTAGGAATGGTCGTAGCGTTCATGCATGCGCAGCGTCAAATCGATGCCGGTGCCCTTGACCGCTTCCTCGAACAGCCAGGGACGCAGGCCGTTTTCAAGGAAGCTGTCCGCCTTGCCCTGATCGATCAGGAACTCGGGGAAGCGCGCACCATCCTCGACGAGCGCGCAGGCATCATATTGGCGCCAGGCGGCGCGGTCCGCGCCCAGATATTTCTCGAAGGCGCCGATCGACCAGTCGGCGGTCGAAGGCTCGACGATCGGGGCGAAGGCCGAGCAGCTCTTGAAGCGGCCCGGGTTCTTGAGCGCGATGGTCATGGCGCCGTGACCGCCCATCGAATGGCCGAAGATGCCCTGGCGGCTCATGTCCATGCGGAAGTGCTGGCTGACGAAGGCGGGCAGCTCCTCGGTGATGTAGCTATACATCTGGTAGTGCTCGGCCCAGGGCGTTTCGGTGGCATCGAGATAGAAGCCTGCACCCTTGCCCATCTGCCAGTTCGTCAGTTCGTCGGGAACATCAGTGCCGCGCGGGCTCGTATCCGGGCAGACGACGATCAGCCCGAGCTCGGCGGCCATGCGCCGGTACTCACCTTTCTCCATGACGTTCGCATGCGTGCAGGTGAGGCCGGAGAGATACCAGAGCACCGGCCGCGGCTCGTTGATTGCCTGTGGCGGTACGAACACGGCGAAGGTCATCTCGCCCTTGCATGCCTTGGAATCGTGCGAAAAGACGCCCTGCATGCCGCCGAAGGCGGTGTTTTGCGAAAGGACTTTCATGGGATGCTCCTTGGATAAAGATGCTCAACCGGCAAGCTGCACGGCTGCATTGACGGCGGCGGCGACGAGCACGGTGTTGAAGAAAAACGATACGATGGCGTGTATCAGGTTGATGCGCCGCATGGCCGTCTTGGTGATGGCGACATCGGAGGTTTGCGCCGTCATGCCGATGACGAAGGAAAAATAGAGAAAGTCAAAGCCGCCGGGCTCGGGCGTTTCGGGAAAATCGAGTCCGCGTGCCGGTTCGGTGGCCAGACCATCGGGTGCTGGGACCCAATAGACATGGGCGTAGTGCATGGCCGCCATCATGTGGATCGTTGCCCAGCCGAGCACAACGGAGGCAAAGGCGAGGCCGAGCGCCAGCGCCGAGCCGGACTTCTCGCCGTTGAGCGCGAAAAACAAGGATACGAGCGAACTCGCGGCTGCCCCGAACGTAACGAGCAGGATCACGACCTCGGGCTCGTCGGTGTTCCTGGCATGGGTCTTCAGATGCCGACCGGTCATCATCCGCAAGCGCCGCCAGCATAGGACGAGATAGACGCAGAAGAAGGTGATCGCTGCCCCTTCAAGGGCGAAACGCTGCGCCACGAACCAGAGGACAGGTATGCTTGCGAGCGCGCACAGAATGGCGGTGTAAAACGGCCAGTGCCTGAGCTTAGTCGTCGCTGCCATGCTAGTGCCCCTGCGATTGCGGGCCCCATGGTCCCGCCCGTTGATCATTTTTTCGACTGGCGCGCGAGTCGGTCAAGGGTTTCGAGGAAGGCGGATCGATCGCGCGGTGTGAAGGCGGCGTTGTAGCCCTTGCTCTCGCCGGTCTCGCGCAGGTGCTGTCCGAGATCGCGCATCGCAGACGCCATGCCGATATTGCCCTTGTCGAAGATCCGGCCGGAGGGGCCGGTGACAAGTGCGCCGGCGGCAACGCAGCGAACGGCAAGCGGCACGTCGGCGGTAACGACGATATCGCCCTCGTGCGCCCGTTCGGCGATCCAGTTGTCGGCCGCGTCGAAGCCTGCCGAGACGATGACATTGTGCACCATCGGGTCGCGCGAAGGGCGCAGGCCCGAATTAGCGACCAAGGTCACCTCGATCCCGTGGCGCTCGGCCACTTTCAGGATTTCGGCTTTCACCGAGCAGGCGTCTGCGTCGACATAGATCATTTTGAATCAACTTCTCAACGGGACTGAAAAAGGCGCCGGAAATCAATCGTCTCCGGCGCCTCCTTGAATCAAAATAGCAGCTTAGTAGAGAACGACCGAGCGGATGCTCTCGCCAGAATGCATCAGTTCGAAGCCCTTGTTGATGTCTTCGAGCGGCATCGTGTGGGTGATCATCGGGTCGATCTCGATCTTGCCTTCCATGTACCAGTCGACGATCTTCGGCACGTCGGTGCGGCCGCGCGCGCCGCCAAAGGCGGTGCCCATCCAGCTGCGGCCGGTGACGAGCTGGAACGGCCGGGTGGAGATCTCCTGGCCCGCGCCGGCAACGCCGATGACGACCGACTTGCCCCAGCCGCGATGCGAGGCCTCGAGCGCCTGGCGCATGACCTTGGTGTTGCCGGTGCAGTCGAAGGTGTAGTCGGCGCCGCCGATCTGGTCGGCTCCGCGCTTGGTCATGTTGACGAGGTAAGGCACGATGTCGTCGCCGACCTCCTTCGGGTTGACGAAGTGGGTCATGCCGAAGCGTTCGCCCCAGGCCTTCTTGTCGTTGTTGAGGTCGACACCGATGATCATGTCGGCACCGGCAAGGCGCAGGCCCTGAATGACGTTGAGGCCGATGCCGCCGAGACCGAAGACGATCGCAGTCGCACCCATTTCCACCTGTGCCGTGTTGATGACGGCGCCGATGCCGGTCGTCACGCCGCAGCCGATGTAGCAGATCTTGTCGAACGGCGCGTCCGGGTTGACCTTGGCAACCGCGATCTCCGGCAGCACCGTGTAGTTGGCGAAGGTCGAGCAGCCCATGTAGTGGTGGATCGTGTCCTTGCCGATCGAGAAGCGCGAGGTGCCGTCGGGCATCAGGCCTTGGCCTTGCGTCGAGCGGATCGCGGTGCACAGATTGGTCTTGCGCGACAGACACGACGGGCAGGAGCGGCACTCGGGCGTGTAGAGCGGAATGACATGATCGCCCTTCTTCACCGAGGTCACACCCGGGCCGACGTCGACGACGATGCCGGCGCCTTCATGGCCGAGGATCGCAGGGAACAGGCCTTCCGGATCGGCGCCGGACAGGGTGAAATCGTCGGTGTGGCAGATGCCTGTGGCCTTGACCTCGATCAGCACTTCGCCGGCCCGCGGGCCTTCGAGCTGAACCGTCATGACCTCGAGCGGCTTGCCTGCCTGAACGGCAACGGCGGCGCGTACATCCATCTATTTTCTCCTTGGACTGAAATGACGTCGGGCCGCCAGAACGGCGGCCCTAAGTGGAATCGCAATAGGTTATCGAATGTTCTGTTGAACGCGATTGAGTTCCATCTCAAGAGCGGCAATCGCCTTGCCGGTCTGTTCGTGCAGCTTCTTGACGAGGGCGAGCTGCTCGCGCAGGCCGTCCTTCTCGTCGATTGCGTCGGCATCCGGCGCGCGGCCGAGCCCGGCGATCAGCCAGGCCGGGGTGACGCCGAGTACGCCTGCAAGCATGAACAGCCGGTTTGTGCGGGGTTCGGCCCGATCCCGTTCCCAGGCCGCGATCGTCTCCGTGCGCACGCCGAGTTGATCGGCCAGTTCCTTGGCGCTGAGATTTGCGGCGTCGCGCGCCCTCCAGATGCGTCCTCCCAGCGTATCACCGTCGCTGGTGTCGCGCAGGCGGGCAATCATCGTTTCGGTGGACAAGCGCATGGACATCTCCTTTGCCACGGTCACGTTCAAAGGTCCCGAACCATGGGGGCCGACGGCCGACCTTTGGATCCGGGGCGGAAGATTGTCCTGAGCTTATAGGCATTTGGGCGGCGAGGGACCACCCCGAAGCGCCAAAAACACCGTCAATTGCGGCTAGGGCGCGGATAGTTCTTTCTCCGTCGCATCCTCGGCCGTTGAAAACCAACGCGTAGGCTCTAATGTGCGGCGGCCACAGGAGCTTGCCCCATGACAGACGCCCGAACTGCGACCACCGACCACACCGACACGGTGATGCAGGGCGTCGCCATCATGCTCTTTGCCATGGTCATCCTGCCGGGCATGGACGTGATTGCGAAATACATGGCCGTCTATGAGGGCATGTCGCCGGGGCAGGTGACCTTTTACCGCTTCTTCTTCCAACTGGTAGCGACGCTACCGATGCTGCTTGGCGCCGGTGGCCTGCGGGCGCTGAGGCCAAAGCGGCCCTGGGCCAATCTGCTGCGCGGTGTACTGCTGGCGACCGCGGCCTTGTTCTTCTTCATATCGGTGAAGTACATGCCGCTTGCCGACACCTTCGCCATCTATTTCGTCGAGCCCTTCATCCTGACCTGTCTTTCGGCGGTGTTCCTCAAGGAAAGAGTGGGCTGGCGGCGCTGGCTCGCCATTGTCGTCGGTTTCGGTGGAGCGATGATCGTCATCCAGCCGAGCTTTGCCGCTTTCGGCCTAACCGCGCTGTTGCCGGTTGCCTGCGCCTTCGTCTTTGCCTGCTACCTGCTCCTCAACCGTGCTGTCGGTACCGGCGACTCGCCGCTAACGATGCAGACAATTGCCGGCATCGGCGGCACATTGACGATGGCGCTGGTGATCCTGATCGGCAACGGCATGGGCAGCGCCGATTTCGTGCCGTCGCTGCCGAAGTCGCCGCTTGGCTGGATGCTCGTGATCGTGCTTGGCGCGCTGTCCGGCTACGGCCATCTGCTGGTGGTCAAGGCGTTCCGGGCGGCACCCGTCTCGCTGCTCGCACCGTTTCATTATTTCGAGATCGTCACGGCGACGGCGCTCGGTTATCTCATCTTCGGAGACTTTCCGTCGCTCTCCAAATGGCTTGGTATCGCCATCATCGTTGGCTCGGGCCTCTTCATCATCTGGCGTGAGCGGCAGGCTGGACGTCGAACGGCAAGTTGAACGGGCTTACGGCGCGTCGTTCCGCGTCGGACCGAACACGGTCTCGAAGGCCTCGCGCAAGCGGATGTCCACGTCCGGCATCATTACGGGCAGGCCGAGATCGACGAGGCTGGTGACGCCATAACCGCGAATGCCGCAGGGCACGATGCCGCCGAAATGGTCGAGATCCGGGTCGACGTTGAGCGCAAAGCCATGGAAACTCACCCATTTGCGCAGGCGGATGCCGATCGCGGCGATCTTGTCTTCCGACATGGAGCCGTCGGGCAGGGCAGGCTTTTCCGGGCGCCGCACCCAGACACCGACCCGGTCTTCACGCCGCTCGCCCCGAACGTTCATCGAATCGAGCGTGGAGATGACGACGCTTTCGAGTGCCGCGACGAAAGCGCGTACGTCCTGCTTCCTGCGCTTGAGGTCGAGCATGACGTAAACGACGCGCTGGCCCGGGCCGTGATAGGTGTATTCGCCGCCGCGGCCGGTGGCAAAGACCGGAAAACGGTCGGGCATGACGAGATCGGCGGCGTCGGCACTGGTGCCGGCCGTATAGAGCGGCGGATGCTCAACGAGCCAGACCAGTTCATCTGCGGTGCCGGCGGCAATCGCCGCGGCTTCCTGCTCCATCAGCTCGACGGCCTGCGGATAATCGACCAGTTCGGAGGCAATCCGCCAGCGAACCGGGGGTGATTCCGGAGGGGCAAACATGTCCTGGCTCAGATTTTCACGCTGCATTCGCTCGGCATTCCTGTTTTTTGGAGCCTGTACATGGGATGGCGCGAGGCAAGAGTCCAGCGTTTCCGGGGCTCCTTGGGCGGGCTGTTGAAATAGTTTCATTTCCCGTCAAAATTCTGTCGTGATCCCCTTGTGCCCCCCAGGGGCTTTTGCTACATGCAGCCCCGTCGACGCAAGTCGGCCCTACCACGATGCGGTCGTGGCGGAATTGGTAGACGCGCAGCGTTGAGGTCGCTGTGGGGCAACCCGTGGAAGTTCGAGTCTTCTCGACCGCACCAAAAAAACCCGGCTTCGGCCGGGTTTTTTGTTTTTAATCCTGGTGTTAGCCAATTAGGCCTTCTGCCCGTGCGCAACCGGCGCATCCCTTTGTCTTCCAGTCCATATCATGCGTTCGAATAGGGGTGGCGGCCGTCGCTCATCTTGCGCGCGAATGCCGAACGAATTGCCGACGATCCCGTCGTGGCGAGAGCGAGCCTCGAAAGGCGTCGGGGAGGTTCGTTCGCTGGTCTGAAATGCGCGCGCTGAACGCCGTCTTTTCGCGCCGCTCTGTGAATGCCCTCCCGTCCGTCGCCATCGTTTAATTTGTCCACAGCCATCCCTTGTGCACTCAAGGGGCTTTTGCTACATGCAGCCGCGCCGACGCAAGTCGGCCCTACCACGATGCGGTCGTGGCGGAATTGGTAGACGCGCAGCGTTGAGGTCGCTGTGGGGCAACCCGTGGAAGTTCGAGTCTTCTCGACCGCACCAAATACCCGGCTTCGGCCGGGTTTTTTGTTTCAAATCCATGTTTAGCTTCCCCGTTCTGGCGCGCCCTGATCGGCGGCATCGTGATGCCTTCTGGCAATCTGAGTCTCGCTCGTTTCGCGCTGAGTTGGCCGACGGCACTCTTTTTCCACAGCCGTTAGAAAATGGCTTGGGCCGCCCTTTGATGTTAAGATTTGCGCGGCGGTTCAACGTGAAGGGTGGCACGACCGCCACGCGTGTCGAAGCCTTGGCTGTGCGGGAGGTTCCTTTGTCCGGCGATCTCAAGACTGCTGCCGATGCAATCCTCAATGCCGCGGTCGCTTCCGCCGATGGCGTGCCAGGCGTTGTCGCAATCGCCACGGATCGCCATGGCAATTTTTACGCGGGCGCCACCGGAAAGCGCTCTTTGGCTGGCGCGACGGATATGACCATCGACAGCGTCTTTGCGATCTTCTCGATGACGAAGGCGATCACGGCGACGGTCTGCCTGCAATTGGTCGAGGAGGGCAAGCTCGATCTCGACGCTCCCGCCAGGCAATACGCGCCCGAAATCGGCACGCTGCAGGTGATCGAGGGGTTTGACCTCGCGGGGAATCCGAAACTCCGCCCGCCCAAACGGGACATCACCACGCGCATGCTGCTCCTGCACACGGCCGGTTTTGGCTACGATTTTTTCAACGAGACCTATGCCCGGTTGGCGCGGCAACATGGACAGCCGAGCGTGATCACCGCGTCCCATGCATCCATCCGGACGCCTTTGCTCTTCGATCCCGGCGACGACTGGGAATATGGGAGCAGCCTGGACTGGGCCGGGCAGGTCGTGGAGGGCATCACCGGCAAGCGGCTTGGCGCTGTGATGGCGGAACGCATCCTCCAGCCGCTTGGTATGGAGGACACCGGCTTTGCAATGACCGCATCCATGACATCCCGCGTGGTTACCTTGCACCAAAGGGACGATGCCGGACGTTTGTCGCCGTTGCCTGATTTCAGGCTCCCGCAGGCCCCGGAGGTCCAGATGGGCGGGCACGGTCTCTATTCGACGGCCGTCGACTACGCCAAATTTATCCGCATGTGGCTCAACGACGGGATGTCACCCGGCGGTCGGGTGTTGAAGACGGAAACGGTCGAAATGGCGGCAAGGAACGGCCTCGGAGAAAAAAAGATCAAGAGGCTCCCGGGGGTAATAAGAAGCCTGTCGCACGACGCCGAATTTTTCCCCGGCATGCCGAAGTCCTGGGGGATAAGCTTCATGATCAACGATGAAGCAGCACCGACGGGGCGGCCAGCCGGTGCGTTAGCCTGGGCGGGGCTTGCGAACCTCTACTACTGGATAGACCGCCAAAACGGTCTCGGTGGCCTGTGGGCGACACAAATACTGCCCTTTGCCGATCCCGCTTCGTTCGGGAGCTATCTCGATTTCGAAACGGCGGTATACGCGGCTCGAATTACATAGCGGCGACGGGCGACAGAGGTCGCTGCGCCCGTACGCCCTGATCCGTGTCAGTTGTTGCCGGCAGGTCCACTCTGGTCCATGCGGCGGCGGACAAGCTTGTAGGTGCGGTCGGGCTGAACCTTGTAGGTCTCGTAGACCATTTGGCCTTCATACATGAAGCGGTTCTGGATCATGGCGCCCGGTGCGGCCTGTGTCTTCCTGCTGGCCGCGTTCTCGCCATAGGTCAGGCTCTGGGGCAGGGGCTCGAGATCTTGCTGGGCGCTGTTGCAGCCGGCGAGCGCGAGGAGGCCGATGAGGGCGAGATAGGTCGGTTTCATGGTTCGGTCCTTGGTGACTATGACGTGATGTTGCGAGCAGGGAATCGGTGCGCTAGCCGCGCGCCTGCTCCCTGGTCAGCTTTTCGAACTTCTTGATGGCGCGGTCGCGCTTCAGGCGCGAGAGCCGTTGTGTCCAGAAGATGCCGTCGAGCTGGTCGATTTCGTGCTGCAGGCAGGTGGCCATGAAGCCGTCGGCTTCCTCGTCGATCGTCTCGCCGCCAAGCGTCTGGTAGCGGACGCGAACGGCGCGGGGGCGCTCGACCTCTTCCAGGATGCCCGGCATCGAGACGCTGCCTTCCGTATGGGTCGCCTTCTCGTCGCTATACCAGATGACCTCCGGATTGACGAAGGTCCTGGCGCCGCTTTCGCGGTCGAGCTCGATCACCGTCACGCGCTCCAGGATGCCGATATGCGGCGCGGTGATACCGACGCCGGGGGCGCCCCGCATCGTGTCGAGAAGGTCCGCGGCCAGCGCCTCTAATGCCGCGTCGAAGCGGGTGATCGTCTCCGCTGTCCGGGTCAGCAGCGGGTTGGGAAAGCGGACAATGGGGCGAATGGCCATCAGATCTTCCTTGGCGGCGCCAAATGGGTGTTGCGCCTCCGATATCTCGACTGAAGTGCTAGCCGATCGCGCGGTCGATGTCGACTGTGTCGAGAAGCAGCCGGTTTTTCATGTATTTGCAACAGCTTGAATAAATCTGTTGTTGCGGCGCGCCCGGTGGTATCTGTGCTGTGGACCTCGGCAGGGCTTTGCGCTAGCAGGCTGTAAGGCCAGAATTCCCGCCCATGGCGGCGGATGAGGGTGAGGCAAACGTCAGTGGACGCATTCTTTCCGGCTCGCGAGGCGGACGGCCGGGAAGCAGCAAATCGTTTCGAGGGCGCGCATGAGCAATACTGGCGACGAAGACCGCGGCTCAGAAGACGTCAAGGCCTTTGACGGCTCGGACATTTATGCCGACGACGGTTCTATCCGCTCTGATTTTCTCATGCATGTCGGCGCGGCAATCGCCGACCGCGATACGATCTATCTGCGCCAGCACGTTGCCGGCCTGCACTCGTCGGAAATGGGTGACCTGCTCGAGGCGATCCAGCCCGATCAGCGCCTGGCGCTGGTTTCGCTGCTCGGCAAGGAATTCGACCTTTCTGCACTGACGGAGGTCGACGAAGCGATCCGTCTCGATATCGTCGAGCACATGCCGAACGAACAGATCGCCGAGGCCATCGGCGAGATGGATTCGGACGATGCGGTCTACATTCTGGAAGACCTGGACCAGGAAGACCAGGACGAGATCCTGGCGAAGCTGCCGTTTACCGAACGGGTTCGCCTGCGACGCTCGCTGGATTACCCCGAAAGCACGGCCGGCCGGCGCATGCAGACCGAGTTCGTGGCGGTGCCGCCATTCTGGACTGTCGGCCAGACGATCGACTACATGCGCGAAGACGAGGACCTGCCGGAGAGTTTCACGCAGATCTTCGTGATCGACCCGACCTTCAAGCTGCTCGGCGCCATTGACCTCGACCGCATCCTCCGAACCAAGCGTTCGGTCAAGGTCGATGCGATCATGCACGACACCAGCCATGCCATTCCGGCCGAGATGGACCAGGAAGAGGCGGCCCAGCTATTCGAGCAATACGACCTTCTTTCTGCGGCCGTCGTCGATGACAATGGCAGGCTTGTTGGCGTGCTCACCATCGATGACGTCGTCGACGTCATTCAGGAAGAAGCCGAGGAAGACTTGCTGCGCCTGAGCGGCGTCGGCGACGAAGAACTCTCAGACTCCGTCGGGGAGGCATCGCGCTCGCGCGTGCCCTGGCTGTTCATCAATTCGATGACCGCCTGCATCTCCGCTTCGGTCATCGGCCTCTTCGACGCGACGATCCAGCAGATCGTGGCGCTCGCCATCCTGATGCCGATCGTTGCGGGCATGGGCGGCAATGCCGGTTCGCAGACGATGACCGTTACCGTGCGCGCGCTCGCAACACGGGGTCTCGACATTCACAACGCGCCGCGCATCATCCGGCGTGAAGCCGGCGTTGGGCTGCTCAACGGCATGATCTTCGGCACGCTGATCGGGCTTCTTGCCGGTCTCTGGTTTCAGGACCCGAACATCGGCGGCATCATCGCAACTGCGATGCTGATCAACATGATGGCTGCAGCCCTTGGCGGCATCCTCGTGCCGCTCTGCCTCGATCGCTTCGGCGCCGACCCGGCGGTCTCTTCCGCCGTCTTCGTGACGGCCATTACCGATATCACCGGCTTCTTCAGCTTTCTCGGCATCGCCACCTGGTGGTTCCACGTCACGTAACGTGGCGCGTTGTTTGACTTTTACGTCAAGGTCAACGATAGTGCATGCCCAGGAACACATGGAATGGCAGCGTGGATAAATACTATAGCATCACCGAATTGACGCGGGAATTCGGCATTTCCACGCGAACGCTGCGTTTCTATGAGGACGAGGGCCTCATCCATCCGGAGCGCCGTGGTCGCACGCGCCTGTTCCGGCCGGCCGACCGGCGGCTCATTCAGGAGATTCTGCGAGGGCGCCGCATCGGCTTCACCATCGCCGAGATCCGTGAAATCATTCAGGTCTACAAGGACCCTCCCGGCGAGCTCGGCCAGCTTCAGCTGCTGATGTCGCGCGTCGAGGAAAAGCGCGAAGAGCTGCGCCAGAAGCGCAAGGACATCGACGATACGCTGACGGAACTCGACAATGTCGAGGAAGCGTGCCTGACGCGTTTGGCCGAAATCGGCGTCGGCACCTGAAGGGTCGCTGGTTTATGTCTGGAATTTTCGAAGGGTAGCGTTCGCGCTGCCCTTTTTGCTGCGTGTATCCCTGCCGGCGCTCAGATCCAACGGCTGGTATGCCGGCAGTAGCGCTCGAATTCGAAACCGAAGCGCGACAGCAGGTGCCGCTCTTCATTGCGGATGGCAAAGAGTGTGGTCAGCATCACGGCTGCAATCGCCATGATGAAGAACCACGGATTGAGCGTCGCCAGCCCAAAGCCGATCATCATCAAGGTGTAGCCGAGATAGATCGGATTGCGCGTGAAGCGGAACGGACCGTAGGTGACCAGGCATGTGGCTGATCGGTAGGGCATGACCGCCGTATGCCGATCGAGCAGCGTTTTGACGGCCCAGAGGGCCAGCCAGATCGCGACGATAATCAGGGCGCCGCCGCTGATCCAGGGAAACCAGCCGTGGCCATGTGCCACCGGAATGGGAAAATGTCGCGCCAGTAGAAGCGCCGCAAGAGTGGCGACCCCGTAGAGAAGGGCCGGCCATGGGAAGTTCAGCGGCTTGGCACGATAGGCATTCATGTCCTAGTCCCCTGATTGCACGTTCATTGTGCATTGCTGCGCGATTCGCGCAATGCGTTCATCGCTGCTGACGTTGATCTCTCCCCTGTTCAGGCTGTCGAACAGGTTCTGTTCCACCAGACGGTCGAGGGTACAGCCGCAGAAGCTGTCGCACGGCACGGCTGGATTTCCCTGGTTGCAGGCCGCAACGCAATTGCTGCGGTAGGCTTCCTTGGGATCCGGCAGTGTCGGCGGAGAGATCAGCGAGAAGAGATAGACCAGTCCGATGAGCACGGGCTGGTGAATGAGGTATATGGCCAGACTGTGACGGCTGCCGAAGACGAGGGGCGTCATCCACAGCCGCCCCTTGCCATCTGTGGAGGGCCGGCTTGCAAGCGCGGATGCCAGCTGCGCGTGGAAGAGCTTGGCGGCACCAAGGCCGAGCAGAAACGGACCGAGCCACGGCAACAGCGGCACGTAGTCGTTGGACCGTGGCAGCGTCTCGGACAGACCGACCCACCAGAGCCAGGGCGCATCGAAGATCGGCGAGCGCAGATAGAAGGGTGCCGCGATGGCCGCGGCGGCTGCGGCGAACGAAACGACGGCAGGAAGCCTGAGGAATATCAGGCCGATCAGGCTTGCCGCGGCGATCGCGTGCAGGATGCCGAAGAAGATGAAGGTGTCCGGGAAGGCAAAATAGGTGGCAATCGTGATCAGCGCTGCGGCGCCAGCGATCTTGGCGAAACGGCGCAGGAACGCATTGATGCGGATCGTCGGCCATTGTCCGAGCACGAGGCTGTAGCCGGCAAGAAACAGGAAGCTGCTGGCAATCAGCCGCGCAAAAATCTTCCAGCCGCCGGTGCCGGCCGTGCCTGCTGCGACATAGCCGAAAAACTCGAGGTCCCAGACGAAGTGATAGGTCGCCATGGCAAGCAGCGCCACGCCGCGCGCGACATCGATGAAGGCGAGCCGCCTGCCTGTCGGTTTCGCCGGGGTCTCTGCTGCCGGTGCGGTCACATGGATATCGGACATGGGCATTCGCCATCCTGTTGGCGTGAGGAAGAGTGGCAGGCCTGGCTTGCGCCAGGCACGCGTCCTTGATTGCTGATGGAACGCCGCGGCTGCGATCCGCAGCCGTCCGGCGCGCCGGTTGCGCGGACTGTCAGGGTGTTGCGTCCTTGAGGAGCGCGGAACGCGCTTCCGAGAAGAACTGTCTGCGGGTCAAGACGAAGATGACGAAGACGGTGAGCGCCACGAACACATAGGGGCTGATGAACCAGCCGAGATAGCCGATCGAAAGAAAGATCGCCCGGAGACCGGCGTTGAAGTGCTTGGCGGCAAGCACGTTCATGCGGATCGCCCGTTCGGCCGCCTTTTCCGCCGCATGACGATCCCGCTGCATGTCGGCGGTCATCGGGATGCCACCCATCAGGATCGAGCAATAGTTGAACAGCCGGTAGGACCAGCCGAACTTGAAGAAGGAGTAGCCGAAGAGGCAGGTGAGGCCGCCGACCTTCAGCTCGAACGCCGTGCGCCCGCCATGGAAGACATAGGGCATGTCGGCAAAGATCATCTGCGCCTGTTCGGTAGCGCCGAGCAGTGCGAAGCAGCCGCCGAGCGCGAATATGGTCGTTGAAGCGAAGAAAGCGGTGCCGGCCTGGAGCCCCGCGATGATCTGCGTATCGATCATCTTCAGGTCGCGGTTGAGCGAATTGCGGATCCAGCGGCCGCGATGCTCGTTCATGAGGCGCGTAAGACTCACGCGTTTGAAGCCGCGCGTGCCATCGGTCGCCCAGCTGAAACCCGCCCAAAGCAGGATAAACACGACAAGCGCTATGTAATCTTCGAAGGTCATACACGTGTTTTTGGCATGGCTTTTGGAAATTGCAAGGTGGCCGGGGCGGCGTCGGAATCGGCGACGCGTCAACTACTGTGATGAAATTGCGGCGGAATTTCTTCCCGGCCGTACCGACCATTTGTGCGGTTTTCACCAGGATCCTGTGTTCGGTCGCACGAGCTTGACACCTTTCCGCCACATTCCCCCATTGCGCATTTACGCTTTCTTCAATATGCATGGCCCCAGACGCGGGCGCCCACTGTGCTGCCCGCGGCCGTTGAGAGTGTTTTCGGAGACATCATGGACAATACAATTCAGAAGTCTTGCTGGGGCGTAACTGCACGCGCCGTGGCTGGTTTCGCTGGCGTTCTTGTTCTTGCTTATCTTTTCGGCGGCCTTTGATATCTAGTATCTAGAAAAGTCCACTGATTGACGGCGCGGCTTCCCAAAAGCCGCGCCGTTTTTGATTCCAGGCAACCAGTGGCGCTACCCGGAGGCCTTGCGGGAGGTCAATGTCGCACGGACGGGATCGAATGTCGGTTGACCGCCTGACGGCCAGCTATGGGATCGCTTAGGCTTCGTTCCTATATCTGCTTGCGGATCTCCTTAAATCGGCACCGATCAAGGCGTAAAATCCACCAGCAAATAAGATGGTATCACGCCGGTTCGCATAGACTTCGAAGCGTGGTATCGAGGCAATCGTTAATGCGGTGCCGGGCGATCATGCCCGTGCGTCGCGGGTCAGTCTCCGGGGCAGGCAGCTTATGTTTCTTTCCGTCTTCGACGTGTTCAAGATTGGTATCGGGCCTTCGAGCTCGCATACGATGGGGCCGATGTCGGCCGCCAATCGCTTTCTCGATCTCATCCTTTCCGACGACTGGCCACGTCCGTCCCATGCCTCCGTTGCGGCAATCAAGGTGAGCCTGCACGGTTCGCTCGCCCACACCGGCATCGGCCACGGAACGGGCAGGGCGGTGATCCTCGGACTCGTTGGCGAACGCCCGGATCTCGTCGATCCGGATCGCATGGATGCTCTCATCGATGAGGTCGAACGCACGGGCCGCATTACACCGCCGGGCCATCCGTCCTACGAATTCCAGCCGAAGACCGATCTGGTCTTCGACAAGAAGGTGCCGTTGCCCGGCCATGCCAACGGCATGTCGTTTTCTGCCTTCGACCGCGACGGCCGGCTGCTGTTGAAGCGGATCTACTATTCGATCGGCGGCGGCTTCGTCGTGACCGACACGGAACTTGAGGCCATGCGCGCCTCGAAGAACAAGGCGACGGGCGTCAAGGTGCCGTTCCCGTTCTCCTCGGCCCAGGAAATGCTGGACATGTCTGCGCGCTCCGGCTTGACGATTGCGCAGATGAAGCGGGCGAACGAAGAGGCGACGATGTCGCCGGACGAACTGAACGCCGGGCTCGACCGAATCTGGGGCGCCATGAGCAATTGCATCGACCGGGGCTTGAGCCAGGACGGCATCATGCCCGGCGGCTTGAAGGTTCGCCGCCGCGCCCGCTCGATCCACGACAAGCTGCAGGAAGAGTGGCGTTCCAACAAGGCCAATCCTCTGCTCGCCAACGATTGGCTGAGCGTCTACGCAATGGCGGTCAACGAGGAAAATGCCGCCGGCGGCCGCGTCGTCACTTCGCCCACCAACGGTGCCGCAGGCGTAGTGCCGGCGACGATCCGCTATTACATGCATTTCCATGACGACGCCGACCAGGAAGGCATTCGCGACTATCTGCTGACGGCTGCCGCGATCGGCGGCATCATCAAGCACAACGCCTCGATTTCCGGCGCTGAGGTCGGCTGTCAGGGCGAGGTCGGCTCGGCGTCCGCGATGGCGGCGGCGGGCCTTGCTGCCGTTATGGGCGGTACCCCCGAGCAGATCGAAAATGCCGCCGAGATTGCACTCGAACATCACCTCGGCATGACCTGCGATCCTGTGGCCGGCCTCGTGCAGGTGCCCTGCATCGAGCGCAATGCGCTTGGCGCGGTCAAGGCGGTGACGGCCGCTTCTCTGGCGCTCAAAGGTGACGGCAAGCATTTCGTGCCGCTCGACGCCTGCATCGAGACGATGCGGCAGACGGGCGTCGACATGAACGAGAAGTACAAGGAAACATCGACTGGCGGTCTTGCGGTCAACGTTGTCGAATGTTGAGGCTTGCAAGCCTCTCGAAGCCCAGACGCCGGTGTATCGACCGGACGTATTGCGGTGATTGTGGATGAACGACGTCTGGCCGCTTGACCGCAACGGCCGGAGGGGTGTTCAAAAAAAGCCATGTCTCTACATCTCATAAAGCTTTGCGTCGGAGCGGAATCGATCGAGGACCTGCGCGAATGGGTTTCGCGCAAGGCGATGGCGGCCATGGCCGCCGGCCTCGAGCCGCACTCGTTCCACACGACGCGCATGGTGCCCAAACGCGTGGAGGAACTGCTGGAAGGCGGCTCGCTCTACTGGGTGATCAAGGGCAGCGTGCAGGCGCGCCAGCCGCTCATCGGCATCGAGCCCTTTACCGACGGCGAAGGTATCGGCCGTTGTAATCTGCTGCTGGGTCCGGAAGTGATCGAAACCGAACTGCAGCCGCGTCGCGCGTTTCAGGGATGGCGTTACCTGACCGACAAGGACGCCCCGCGCGACCTGGCGTCGCTATCGGGCGGCGGCTCCGAGATGCCGCTCGAACTGCGGCGCGAACTGGCCGAACTCGGGCTTCTCTAGAAGTCCTATGCCGCGGGCATTTTGCTGAGCTCTTGGCAATCGAGCGGCAACCAACGCGTCCTTGAAGGTGTCGCCTGCTTTCGCACTCTTCTGCGCGCGCGAAACGGCCCTACCGAGGCCGCACCATCATCCAGCCAGAAAGCGAAAAGGCGGCCGTGGCCGCCTTCCGGACTGTGAATGTTCAGGTGATCCGCATCTTCAGCGGATGGCGCCGGTTTGGCGCCGTCACGTGAAGGTGGATGCCGGCGCGCGGCTGGGTCGAGCGCCAGGCTCGAGCTCCGTGCGTCAAAAGCATGCCGACGAGATCGCGTGTCTTGGCCTTCGATCGATTGAGGCCGAGATCGGCGATGCGCATGGCCGCCTCGTGCAGGGGGTGCAGATTGATGCGCGACGGTTTAGCCCGTCGCCCCGGCAGCGGGGTGACACCCGGAACGTTCTCGTTCATTGCCATGTTTAACCTCGTTACGCTGTACAAATCCGAGGAAGGCGGCCGGAAAACAAACACATCCGGCCGCCAAATTTCGTCGTTACTGCTGGCTGGCCCAGCAGGAGATGCCTTTCTTCTTCAAGGCCTTGCAAGCATTGACTGCCGAATTCTGGTCATCGAAGCCGCCGAAGCGGGCGCGGTAGACCTGGCCGAAGGCGACGGTGAACGGCTGCGCGTTGCGCAGTGCCTTGCCACCCTTGTCCTTGGCGTTGCCGAGCAGCGTCATGGCCTGATCCTTGTCCGGAGTGGCACCGATCTGGATCACCCAGCCCTGCGGCTGCGCCGGCATCGGCTCGGCCTTTGCGACTTCAGCAGGCTCTGCCTTGGCAACAGCCTCTGCCTTCTTCGGCACGGAATTGGTGATCTGGGTGTCGACCATCGCTGCGGTCGCAGGCTGGCGAAGCTTCAGGCTCTGCGCGTCGAGCGTGTTGGGAACGATTTTCGGAGAAAGGACAGGGTTGTCCGATGCAGGCTTGTTGCCGGCATAGGCCATCTGCACGCTGCTGGCGCTTTCGCCGTTGTAGCGGAAATCCGGAACGGGACCGGTGTTGGGCAAGTCATGGCCAGTGGCGACGGCTGCGACGACCGGCGTCTCGGCAACGGGCGCTGCGGCTGCAACCTGGGTCTCTTCGGCCGGAACGGGGGTCGGCTTCGTCTCGGCAATCAGGTTGCCGTTGCCGCGACGCGATGCGTCCGGCATGTACTTCGCGACCAGGCGGCGCATCTGTGCATCGCGGCTGGCGCCCGAGGTGCCGCCCATGACGACGGCGACGATGCTACGGCCGTCGAGCTGGGCCGAGGTCACGAGGTTGAAGCCGGAAGCGCGCGTGTAGCCGGTCTTGATGCCGTCGACGCCGCGCACATTGCCGAGCAGGCGGTTGTGGTTGCCGATGGTCTGCTTGCCGAAGCGGAAGCTGCGCGTGGAGAAGTAGTCGTAATACTGCGGGAAATGCTGGCGAAGCGCGAGCCCGAGGCGGGCCTGGTCGCGTGCGGTCGTGCGCTGTTCCGGATTTGGCAGGCCGTTGGCGTTGCGGTACGTCGTGCGCGTCATGCCGAGCGCGCGCGCCTTGTTCGTCATCATGCGGGCGAAGCGTTGCTCGGAGCCGCCGAGATACTCGCCAAGTGCCGTGGAGGCATCGTTGGCCGACCGTGTAACGAGCGAAAGGATCGCCTGTTCGACGGTGATCGACTGGCCGGCGCGCACGCCGAGCTTCGACGGGGGTTCCGCGGCCGCATTTTTCGAGAAGGGAATCTGCGTGGACTTGCTGATCCGACCGGCTTCGAGCGCCTCGAAGGTGAGGTAGAGCGTCATCATCTTGGTGAGAGACGCCGGATAGCGCAGTTCGTCGGCATCCTCGCCATAGAGGATCTTGCCGGTCTTGGCATCGACGACGATGCCCGAATATTTGGGATTGGCGTAGGTCGACGCCGCAAAGCCGGGCAACACAAAGGCGACCGAGGCAATGGTGCCTGCCAGGACGACCCGCTTTACCATCTTTGAAAGAGCGCCGAACGGGCGCTTCGCGAGATCAAAAAAACCGGTTTGGGACACTACGCTGCTCTTTATTCTCATGTCATGGGGTTGTCCGGACGCCGCCTCCGGGAACGACCGTTCTCGAGACAGTATCGGCATAGCGTTACCAATCGGTTTATGATGAATGATTGGTTTCCGGAATCGGACGCATTCGTACAAAGACAATTCCGGTGTAGCGCAATGATGCGGTGCCTGCCTGCACCACATCAGTTGGACGAAATCAGGGCACGATTCGGCTTTTGATGAAAGCTGTAATCGCGTGGTCGATTTCCTTCCATTGCGGCAACAGTTTGTTGGCGAAGCGGTAGAGCACGACGAGGTCCTTGCCGGCATGAATGTCGCGCTGGCAGTCGGCGCTGGTCGATATGGTTTGCGCGTCGGATTTCAGACAGCGCACCACGTAGGGCGCCTGGCCTGTCCGCTCCGCAGTATAAAAGACTTCGCCTGCGTAGCTGGAGGCAGCTTTGGTCGCATGTAAAAGCAGTCCGTTCGGCCCGGGGGATGGAGTGCCGTCGAAGACCTGCTTGTAGATCGGCTCCACCCGACCCGACATGTCGCGGGACATCGTGCTTTGCGAAATCTGCAGGAAGATCAGATTTTCAGGCGCGTCGACGTCGTTGAAGAGGTCGCGATTTTCGTCGCTGTAACCTTCAAGGCCGGGCCATGTCAGGTAGACATCGACACGCCCGACGATCGAGGTGGCACGTTGGGCCTCGAAGCGGATCATGTTCGCCGGCAGCCGCAGATGATCCTGTCCGATGAAGATATCGTAGGGCTCCCTGCTGGCGGTGTGACCGGCCAGCGCCAGGTTTTCGCCGAACCATCTTCCCGCGAACGCGATTGCCGCCGTCAGGGCTGCGAGCACAACAACGACCGCCGTCACCCGGTAGATGAAGCGGGCCGACAGCAGCGGCCGGAGTTCCGGTTCGTCTATCCCGTTTGGAGCGTTGCTCATGGTGGCCGTCCCGTCGCGTTGGCCGCGCCCAAGTCGAGTGTCGAGCCCCTGGTTGGCGGCGGACCGAAGTGTGGCGGACGCCGCTTGCCCGACGCTGGTCGAAGACGGTTAACTTTCGATGAATGCCCTATGCCTGCGTGCGTCCGGGGAGGCAAGGCCGCATAAAAAAACGGCCGGTTCCGAGGGACACGGAACCGGCCGAGGCTCGGTCTGGACGGGGAAAATGGACTGACCGAGGCCCGTTGGGAGACGTCCGCCGGGTGGCGGCTCGCCTGTGTTTCAGATCTTACTGCGTGCGAACGCTACCGACGGCAACGGTGCGGCCGTCCTGAAGCTTGACCCAGCGGCCGGAATGCTCGGTCGATTGGCGCTTGAGGTAGGTGTATTCGGTATCCGACCACAGCAGCACCTTGTTGCGCATGTTGTCGAGGATGAAGTCGCCGCGGTCGGTACGAACGGTGAGGACGGCATGGCCGTCGCCATTCGGCTGCAGCACGACGGTGATCAGCAGGTCGGATGCGGAGAAGCCGTTTTCGATCAGCTTGCGGCGCTTCAGGAGAACGTAGTCTTCACAATCGCCGACGGTTTCCGGATAGGACCACTTCTCTTCGACGCCATGGATTTCCATGTCGGTCATCGGAGTGATCGCCTGGTTCACGTCGTAGTTGATCTCGAGAATTTTCTGCCAGCCTTCGCGGGTCAGCACCATCGGGCCGCCGTCCTTGCCGTTGGAGGTGCACTCCGACGCATAGATCTTGCAGAACTCGTAGTGGCCGATCGGCGGGTTGGTGGAGCCGGTCACGACCATGTTGGCCGGAAGCGCCTGAGCCGTGCCGAAAAGGCCGCCGGTGAAAAGGACCGCAACCGCGATCAGCTTGGTGATTGTCTTGAGCATGATTGTCTCCCCGTTATGGTTCGACAATGGCACAGACGTTTTTATCGCTCGCGAACTTGCGAGCTAAAAACAAGTACAAATGAAAGTCGTATAAGAATAAAATAAGAATAGAATTCTATTTGTATTTGAATCGAATTTGAATCAAATTTTATCGATTTTAGCTCCGCCCGCTCGTGGAGGTGTAATTTGTTAAGCATTTAACCCGCTGTATTTGTTTGGGTATGCGGGAACTGAGCGACTGGGCGGTGCAAAAACTGCGGCGCGGCCACGGCAGGAGATGCATCTTTGCAGCGTCTGTACTTGCCACTTCAGGAGAGTTTTGACTTGAAATATGCGTTTTCGCTTGAATTCCACCGGAAAAATATTTGCGGACGACGAGAGCATTTTGATCGCGGCGCCGGACTTGTCTCGAAATGATCCAGGCGCGGATGCGGCGCGCTTCTGCTCGCGAAAACCGCTCCAGTTGCCACCGATCATCGTGTGTCTTCGGGGTCAAGGACGTAGGGCCTAAGCGAGCACGCCTTTAGCGCGTTCTCTCGGGCGTAGCCGAGCGGAGCGATGTGGGAACGGGGGTTCTTTGCCGCACAAAAGAAGCACGAAGACGGTTTTGTGTCTGAAGCACAGTTCGGGAGATGGTCGGGCTAGCAGCGTTGCTCAATGCAAGGCGGGTAGCCGAAGGACGGCGCAGGCGCGCCGTTAGAGGAATTCGGTCAGTGCCTCACGGGACTGGATGCCCAAGAACTCGATGGCGCAGCCTTCCTGGAAGTGACGGACGATCCGGCCCTTCATATTTCCCAGGAGGATGGCGGTTCCGATCGGCGGGCGGTTCTCGATGTCGACGGCAGCACCGGACAGCGAAAGGTCGATGATGCGGCACGGGAACTTCTCGCCGGTGTCGAGCGTCAATTCGGTTACCGTTTTGCGCGGCGCAAGGCGATCGTGGCGGCGGTCTTCGGGCAGGCCGAGCTCATGCTTGTTGGCGATCCAGGTGAGCTGGGCCGCGAGCTTCTCGCGCTTGCGCTCGGTCGCGTTGAGTTGGATGACGAAAGCGCCATCGGCGATGCGAGACACCGTGCCTTCGAGGCGACCGACGTGATCGACATAGGCGATGATGCGTTCGCCCGCGCGCGGCTGGGCCGGCGAGGAAAGCAGGACGTCGCCGGGCGACATGTCGATGGCGGTGCACTCGAACTCGTCACGATTGGCAAGCATCAGCCGCCCCGCCAGATTCACGGAAACGCGCTGGAACGCACCTTCGTGGTGCGGTTTCGGAGCGGTATTCTGTGCGTGCTGAAACGAGAACATGTTGACTCTGTGGCGACATAGCTTGGCTGGCGGAGCTTAGCCTTTTCAAGTTAATAGAAGGTTCGTCCTCCGGTTGGTCCCTGACATCATCTCGGGACAGTCGGCGCGATCAATCGCGGCGCCCGCCCTCGAGGATGCGGAGATGCCCGAACTGGCGGAATTCGCGCGAAAATGCGCCGGCGGCAGGCGATTTCGCAAAGGCATCGCTCTGTCGTTCGGTTTCCTCGTCGCGAAAAACAGCGGTCCGATCAGGGTCAAGAACCTTCATGCCCGTCGCATCGAGACATTCGATTGAGGTTGCATGCAACCAATACGGGCGGGAAAGAGGTGAGAGGGCGCCAAGGACCCGGTCACTTTCGCCTTCGCTGGAGGCAAGCGGCAAAAGCAGGGTTTCGATATCGACTTCCCGCGCGTCGGCGGTACGGCCCTTGGCCGAAAGCACGAGCGGCACACGGTGCGTCATGACCTGGCCGGTGATGCGCTGCGTTTTCGCCGCCTGGCTGCCGAGCCAGAGCATGCCGAATTGCCGCCCGCGCAGCTCCTGCCCGAAGAGGGCGCACACCTGGGTTCCCGCTAGGCGAAACGAGATGCCGGCATTGCGGTCGCGCTCGAGAATGAACAGGTTCGGCAGCAGCGTTCTGATGTCGGAAGGTTCAAGCTCGTCGCGGCGCGGAAGCTCGCGCTTCCCGCGAATGGTGTTCCAGTATCGGAAAAGCTCCGTCGTCGTATTGCTGCGCATCGCTTCTTTCATTCCATTCCTGCGGCCCGTTGTGTCCCGGTTCGAGACATCTTCGGCCATGCATTTCGGTTCTGAGGATTAAGGAGCGAAAACCGTGCCAGCCGGAAATTAAGGTTAACAAACGGTTTCCGTTGCAGTGCGCCGCCGCAACTGGCAGGGGAGGACATCACTTTACGAAGCGTTGTCTTCGGCACTTGAACTGGAGCTCGGATCTGAGCTTGGCGACCGTTCAGTTTTTGCTGGACGGTCTTTTTTTGTTTGCTTATGGCTGGTCGCCCCAACTCCAGTCCTAATTCCGGTGATGCCATGCCATTGCCGCGATCGCACAGGAATGTGTGGGCCGCATTGAGAGGAGAACACAGCAACCATGGAACGAGATCAGACGGCGACGCCACCGGAAGCAGAGCGCGACAGCGCCGCGAACCCGGCGCGCGAGCCGGCCTTCAATCTGCCGGCGGGGCTGACCTTCATCCTGCTGTTTCTGATCGCAATCCATGTTCTGCGAACCTACGTGCTGCCGCCGGCGATCGATCAGGAGATCATCTTCAACTTCGCCTTTCTCCCGGCCCGCTACGATCACCCATTGGCCGAGCAGGGGCTTGCCTGGCTGTGGAGCCCCGTCACCTATTCCTTCCTGCATGGAAGCTGGGAGCATCTGATCTTCAACATCTTCTGGATGGTGGCCTTCGGTGCGCCGGTCGTGCGGCGGATCGGCATGGGGCGTCTCGCCGTGTTCTGGTGCCTGTCGGCGGCGGCCGCAGTCGCGCTGCATACGGCGTTTCACTGGGGGGAAATGATCGTCGTCGTCGGCGCTTCCGGCGTGGTGTCCGGATTCATGGGGGCTGCCGCGCGCTTCGTCTTCTCGCCGAGCGGACGCATCAGCCGGCAGTTTGCCCATCTCAATCGCCGGCTCGACGTCGGTGAGGCTCTGGCCAACCGCTCGGTCGTGGTCTTTGCCGGTATCTGGTTCCTGACCAATTTCCTGATCGGCCTTGGCATGTTTACCCCCGGCGGAGCGGGCAGCGTCGCCTGGGAAGCGCATATCGGCGGCTTCCTCTTCGGCTTTCTGCTCTTCAGCCTTTTCGATCCGCGTGACTGACGGAGCGAAAGATCGGCGGACGGCGCTTGTGAGCGCTTGATTTCCCCAGGGCGCTGGCGCACCATTTGTTACGGTCGCCCGTGATCGAAAGACTGGGCGACCCGTGTAGGCCGGGAATCGAATGCCATCCGCGTCTGAGGAGCACGCGAGACGGCTTTCGCAAGCGGCCAGGGTACAGGTTCCATCGCCCGACCGTACCGCACGTGAGATGGCTGGACCTATCCCTGCCGACCCGGTGTTGTCGCAACGGGAGATGTGCGCATGTCAGTAAAAGCCATACTCGATGAAAAGGGCCGGAATGTCGTAACGGTCGGCCCTCAGATGACAGTCCAACAGGCTGCCATCCTCTTGCGTGACAATCATATCGGTGCGGTCGTCATCCTCGACGCGGACGATCAGATCGCAGGCATCCTCACCGAGCGCGACATCGTCGCAGCGATTGCCAAGCAGGGTTCGACCTGTCTCGAAAGGCCGGTGGCAGCGGTCATGTGGCAGAATGTCTATTGCTGCACCGAGGACATGTCGGTTCAGACCCTGATGGAAATGATGAGCAAGCTCAGGGCCCGTCACCTGCCGGTCGAAAGGAACGGCCAGCTTGCCGGCATCGTCTCGATCGGTGACGTGATCAAGCATCACATCCGCGCCATCGAGCACGAGACCGAACAGATCAAGGCCTATATCGCCGGCTGAGAGAAAAGGGCGGCATTGCGCCGCCCTCTTAATCCCCCTGGGAGCCGCGAAGCACCCGTGTGTTCAGGGTACACCCTGGGCGGCCGGTAACGTGCGCCGCTGCGTATCGCGGCTTTCATGCCGGGCACGATCCGTCAGCGAACGAGCACTTCCTGCATGCGGCGAATTTCAACCAGCCTCGCCTTTGCCTCGTGGTAGCCGCGATCGATGGCCTCGCCCGCGCGATGGAATTCCGAAAGACCGATGTCGTTGAGTTTCGGGTGCAGCGCCAGGTCCGGCGGGTCGCCGGCAAGCCGGGCGCGGGAAATCCGGTCCTGGATGATGTTGAAGGCCTGGACCATGACGCTGGTCATGCCGAGGCGCGACTGGTGCGGCGCTTCCTTGGCGGGCGCATCCAGGGATTCAGCGCCGGCGCTGTGTTTGACGACGGCAGAGCGGCCATAGAGATCGTAGTTGAGGTTCACCGCGACGACGAGTTGCTGCTCATGGGCGCGGCACACCGAAACCGGAACCGGATTGACGAGCGCGCCGTCGATCAGCAAGCGTCCATTCGCCTTGATCGGCTCGAAGATGCCGGGCAGGGCGTAGGAGGCCCGGATCGCGGTGATCAGCGATCCCTTTTCAAGCCACACCTCGTGGCCGCTGTGAACTTCCGTTGCAACAGCAATGAACGGCCTGTCGAGGCCTTCGATGCTGAGGCCTTCCAAATGCTCCTGCATGCGCTTGGTGAGCCGCAGGCCGCCGAAAAGGCCGCCGCCGCCGATGGCGAAATCGAGCAGGCCGGCGATCCGGCGTACGGTGAGGGAGCGGGCGAAGGCTTCGAGTTCGTCGAGCTTGCCGGCAAGATAGCAGCCACCGACGAGCGCGCCGATCGAGGTGCCGGCGATCATGCCGACTTCGATGCCTTCTTCGTCGAGCGCGCGCAGCACGCCGATATGGGCCCAGCCGCGCGCGGCACCGCCGCCAAGCGCGATTGCGATCTTCGGTTTTTGCGGAGGTGGCGCCGGTTCAGGTGGCGTTGTCGAAATCGATGTTCCGTCCGGTCCGGACAGATCCGTAATCTGATTGTTACGCGTAAACGTCCAATTCAACATCCGGCACCTCCAACACCGCCGAATACTCCGCAGCGCGACACGTCGATGAGAATGCGCGAAGGTCGCTGTGGCAATTCATCGCTGACTAAACTTCCAGGGGTCGGGATTGATCCTGGAGAGAGGCAATTTCATGCGCGCGTCCTGGGGAGGCTCCGCCAAGCCGGCGCCGGTGCTGGCCTTGTCCGCTTCATTGCTGAAAGACTGGCACCTGTGTCTAAGGTATATCACCGATCCCGCCGACGATTGCGGCACGACCGATAAACATTGGATACAGTTTGCAATACAGTTTGGAACGAGATCGTTCCGATTGCGCCGCATCCCTGCTTAAGGATTAGGCGCCCGGTTGGTTTCCAAAATATAAATATAGCATGCACCCGCGCCAAAAAGATGCGCGATGCTTAATTTTTATCATAGATCTCGGCGGGGTCGAAATGCCTGTGGTCGTCGGTGATTTTGACCGAGGCCTTGCCGTCTTCGGTGCCGACGGTGCGGTAGAAACAGGAGCGGCGGCCGGTATGGCAGGTCGCGTCGTGGCCGGCGACGGAAACCTTCAGCCAGATCGCATCCTGGTCGCAATCGGTGCGGATTTCCTTGACTGTCTGCAGGTTCCCAGAGCTTTCGCCCTTCTTCCAGAGGCTCTTGCGCGAGCGGCTGTAGTAGTGGGCCACGCCGGTCTCGATCGTCAGGGCCAGGGCCTCCGCGTTCATGTGGGCGACCATCAGCAACTCGCCGTCCCTGACGTCGGTGACGACGGCGGTGATCAGCCCCTTTTCATCAAAACGGGGAGTGAAGGCCGGACCGGTTTCCAGTTCGGCCTTGTCTGAGGAGGGAGCGTCGAAGGTGAGCGTCATGGAAAGGCTCCGTCTGTCGGAGCCTTACTTGAAGCCCCTGATCATCGTCATGAACCGCGCCTGCTCGGCCGGTTCCGTCTGGAAGGTACCCGTAAATGTGGTCGTCAGCGTTGTCGAGCCTTGCTTCTGCACGCCGCGCATCGCCATGCACATATGCTCGGCTTCGATCATGACGGCAACGCCGCGCGGGGCGAGCGATTCGTCGATCGCCCTGGCGATCTGCGCCGTCATCGATTCCTGCGTCTGCAGTCGGCGGCCGTAAATATCGACCACGCGGGCGATCTTCGACAGGCCGAGCACGCGCCCGTTCGGCAGGTAGGCGACATGCGCCTTGCCGATGATAGGCACCATGTGGTGCTCGCAATGCGAATAGAACGGGATGTCCTTGACGAGCACCATATCGTCGTAGCCGGCAACCTCCTCGAAGGTGCGGCCAAGCACGTCTTCGGCAGCCAGATCATAACCGCTGAAAAGCTCGCGGTAGGACTTGGCCACGCGCGCGGGCGTGTCCAAAAGCCCCTCGCGCTGCGGGTCTTCGCCAGCCCAGCGCAAAAGAACGCGCACCGCTTCCTCGGCCTCCTTCTGGGTGGGGCGGCCGCTCGCATCGTCGAGCACAGGAAAATTCTTCACTATGGCATCCATAATGGCCTCTTTTAGCAATACGGGATTGCTTGACGTTTTATCTTTCGGACAACTCGCCACTGGCCATTCGCCTAACCCTGCAGGCTTGGGTTCCGTTGGCGGGCTCCGGGGCTTTCCGGTCCTGGCTTAGCAGTGCACTGGACCTTCCGGCACGGTTTCCCAAACAACAGGCGACATTGTTCCTCTTGCGGAACTGTCGCCCCAACACGACATAGCATATAGTATGGTGCCACAGAGATGAAAGAGGCGGAGCGTGTCGCGTCGTGCTTTTTTCCCGTCTACCGGAGAAAATCATGCGTCGATCACTCAAAACCGCGAAAAATCAGTCGGATCGCGTCAAATGATGGATGACATCTACAACAGCCGAATTCTCGAATTCGCCGGCAACATTCCCCGTATCGGGACGCTCGGCGATGCCGATGCGGACGCGACGGCGCATTCCAAGCTGTGCGGCTCCAAGGTGCATATCTGGCTGAAGATGGATGGCGACGTCGTCACCGATTTTGCCCATGACGTCAAAGCCTGCGCGCTCGGCCAGGCGTCGTCCTCGATCATGGCGCGCCATGTCGTCGGCGCCGGTGCTAAGGAGATCCGCCAGGCGCGCGAAGACATGCTGGCTATGTTGAAAGCGGACGGTGAGGGGCCTTCGGGCCGTTTCGAGGACATGCGCTTCCTGCGTCCGGTGAAGGACTACAAGGCGCGCCACGCATCGACCATGCTAACCTTCGATGCGGTCGTCGATGCCATCGAGCAGATCGAGGCCAGGCGACTGCTCGCGGCCGTCTGAGATGTGCGGGGAACCGAATTGCCGGCACGCTGCGCACGACAAGGCAGCGCCAGCGGTCCGTGGCCGGAACTGGTCGGGCCCCTTTCGCAAGACCCCCGGGCGGCTCTTAGGCATGGCGCTTATCCGCGCCTATCAGCTCACGCTTTCGAGCTTTATCGGCAATTCGTGCCGACACCTGCCGACCTGTTCGGAATATGGCTATGAGGCGATTGCGCGCCATGGCTTCTGGGCCGGAGGCTGGATGACGCTGTTTCGCGTGGCGCGCTGCGGGCCGGGCGGAACGCATGGTTTCGATCCGGTGCCGGAGCGGCTTGAACCGCGCCTCGTATGGTATGCGCCGTGGCGCTTTTGGCGGCCGCGGCCGAAGATTGGATGACCGCCATGCCCATGCCGATGGAGTATCGTCAGGCTTCCTTAGACTTCGAGCGCTTCCTTCTCGATGCCCGCGACGTGGCAGGGCTGCAGACGACGAACCAGGCCTATACGATGGTCCAGGCGGTACTGCAGACGTTTCGGCGCCGGCTCGATATCGAGGATGCCATTTTGTTTGCCGACATCCTGCCGCCTGTCATCCGGGCGATCTTCGTTGCCGAGTGGGACCTTGAAGAGCCGCGGCTCCCGTTTTCGGGTCGCATCGCCATGACCCGCGAGGTACAGGCGCTGCGCCCGGATCACAATATTTCCCCGGACAGCGCCATTGCAGACGTCGCTGGCGCCTTGCGTCGCAACATCGACGAGGCGAAACTCGACCGGGTGCTCGCCCGACTGCCGGCGGGCGCAGCGGATTTCTGGCGCGCCTGACAAGGGGAATGATGAACAGCTACGTCGCCTTGCTTTACAGCATCGTTCTCGGGCCTGGCCGCCGGGTCGTCATGGCTGACCTGAAGAAGATGGCGGAAGGGCTCGGCTATCAAGCGCCGCGGACGTTGGTCGCAACGGGCAATCTGGTGTTTCAGACCGGACAAACGTCCACTCGGAACCTCGAAATGCCGCTTGAGAAGGCCTTTGCCGAGACGTTTGGCCGGCACGTCGACATTCTTGTCCGGTCGGGCGCCGATTGGCAGACGCTTGCCGCAGCCAATCCCTTCCATGAGGAGGGCGAGGCGGACGCGACGCAGGTTCATGTCCGGGTGATGCGCGAACCTTTGACGGAAGCGGCACTCGAAGGGCTTCGGCGCTACTGCACCGCCGGCGAGCGACTGGCGATCGTCGATGGCGATCTCTGGGTGCATTTCCCGGGCAAGGCGAGCGAATCGAAGCTGCTCGGCGCCATGACCACCAAGCGGCTGGGCATCGGGACGTTCCGCAACTGGAACACCGTGAAGGGGCTTTGCGAGATGCTGCGCAGCTAGCCTCCGCAGCAGCCTTTGCCTTTACTCACTTTCGAAAACCCTTTATCAGGCTACGGCGTGTTTCCGCGGGTCGTCCTCCGGCTCGGGGAAAAACACGCAGCAATCCAAAGCACTACAGCGATCTCTGCGCGCCTGACGGATGCGACGCTGTATCGTCAATTCACCGGCCTTGCCGGTCAACCATACCACCCGCATTCGTTGGCGGGACTGGATAGGAGATCACTATGTCGAATCCTGTTTCCCTTACATTTCCTGATGGCTCGGTGCGCGAATATCCCTTCGGCACGACCGGCCGCGACGTGGCAGAATCGATTTCGAAGTCGCTCGCCAAGAAGGCGGTTGCGATCGCGCTCGACGACGAGCTGCGCGATCTGTCCGATCCGGTGACCAATGGTCGCCTCGAAATCGTCGTTCGTGACGACAAGCGCTCGCTCGAACTGATCCGCCACGATGCCGCGCACGTGATGGCGGAGGCCGTTCAGGAACTGTGGCCGGGAACGCAGGTGACCATCGGCCCGGTCATCGACAACGGCTTCTATTACGACTTTGCCCGCAACGAGCCCTTCACGCCCGACGACCTGCCGCTCATTGAAAAGCGGATGAAGGAGATCATCGCCCGCAACAAGCCTTTCACCAAGGAAGTCTGGTCGCGCGATAAGGCCCGCCAGGTTTTTGCCGACAAGGGCGAGGCCTACAAGGTCGAACTCGTCGACGCGATCCCCGAAGGGCAGGATCTCAAGATCTACTATCAGGGCGACTGGTTCGATCTTTGCCGCGGCCCGCACATGGCCTCGACCGGCCAGATCGGCACCGCCTTCAAGCTGATGAAGGTGGCCGGCGCCTATTGGCGCGGCGACAGCAACAACGCGATGCTGACCCGCATTTACGGCACCGCCTGGCACACCCAGGAAGAGCTCGACCAGTACCTGCACGTGCTCGCTGAAGCCGAAAAGCGCGACCACCGTCGCCTCGGCCGCGAAATGGACCTGTTCCATTTCCAGGAAGAAGGCCCGGGCGTCGTCTTCTGGCACGGCAAGGGCTGGCGCATGTTCCAGACGCTGGTTGCCTATATGCGTCGCCGGCTCGCCAACACCTATCAGGAAGTCAACGCGCCGCAGGTACTCGACAAGTCGCTCTGGGAAACCTCGGGTCACTGGGGCTGGTACCGGGACAACATGTTCAAGGTGACGGTTGCCGGTGACGAGACCGACGACGAGCGCATCTTTGCGCTGAAGCCGATGAACTGCCCGGGCCATATCCAGATCTTCAAGCATGGCCTGAAGTCCTATCGCGAACTGCCGGTGCGCCTCGCCGAGTTCGGCAACGTTCATCGCTACGAGCCGTCGGGCGCTCTGCACGGGCTGATGCGCGTGCGCGGCTTCACCCAGGACGACGCGCATGTCTTCTGCACCGACGAGCAGATGGCGGAAGAATGCCTGCGCATCAACGACCTCATCCTCTCGGTCTACGAGGACTTCGGCTTCAAGGAAGTCGTGGTCAAGCTCTCCACCCGTCCGGACAAGCGCGTCGGTTCCGATGAGCTCTGGGATCGCGCCGAAAGCGTGATGACGGATGTCTTGAAGACGATCGAGGCGCAGTCGGAAGGCCGAATCAAGACCGGCATTCTGCCGGGCGAGGGCGCCTTTTACGGTCCGAAGTTCGAGTACACCCTGAAGGACGCGATCGGTCGCGAATGGCAGTGCGGCACGACCCAGGTCGACTTCAACCTGCCGGAGCGTTTCGGTGCCTTCTACATCGACAAGGAATCCGAAAAGCGCCAGCCGGTGATGATCCACCGCGCGATCTGCGGCTCGATGGAACGCTTCCTCGGCATCCTGATCGAGAACTTCGCCGGCCACATGCCGCTCTGGGTTTCGCCGCTGCAGGTCGTCGTCGCGACGATCACTTCGGAAGCCGACGACTACGGTCGCGAGGTTGCCGAACTCCTGCGTGATGCAGGGCTGACTGTAGAGACCGACTTCCGCAACGAGAAGATCAACTACAAGGTCCGCGAACATTCGGTCACGAAGGTTCCGGTCATCGTGGTCTGCGGCAAGCGCGAAGCCGAAGAGCGCTCGGTCAACATCCGCCGTCTGGGCTCGCAGGCCCAGACCGCCATGTCGCTCGACGAGGCAATCGCATCGCTTGCGCTCGAAGCCATGGCGCCGGATCTCAAGCGCAAGGCAGAAAAGAAAGCTCGGGGTTGAGACCCCGAGCACTTGCTTTGTCAGCAAACTGTCATATTAGCGGAATATCCGGATAAGATCGTATCCATCGGAGATTTCCGTGCAGTTCAAAGAGCTGTCCTACGCCAATGAGAACGACCGGCGCCTGAAGCGCTGGTTCATTCGCTCCATGGAAGGCCTGTCGGGCCGCAACCGCTATGCCAAGCTTTATACGCGCTGGCGGTCCGACATCGTCGGCAAGAGCGAGCGCGTCTTCGGGGAGATGTTGCAGCTCATCGATGTGACGCTGCAGACAAAAGGCGAGTGGCCGCCGCGGAACCTGCCCGATACGCCGATCGTCATCATCGCCAATCATCCTTTCGGCATCGGCGACGGCATCGCCGTGCTGGCGCTCGCCGAACAGCTCGGCCGTCCCTTCCGCGTCCTCATCAACAACGAACTGCTGAAGGTGCCGGAAATGGCGCCTTACTCGCTGCCGGTATCGTTCGAAGAGACGAAGGAGGCGCTAGCGGTCAACATGGCGACGCGCCATGAGGCGCTGCGACTGCTCAAGGAAGGCGTGACCATCGTCATCTTCCCGGCCGGCGGCGTGGCGACCGCGCCGAAGGGTTTCGGCCGGGCCGAGGACCTGCCGTGGAAGATCTTTCCGGCAAAGCTCATTCAGGCGGCGCGGGCGAGCGTGATCCCGATCTACTTCGAAGGACAGAACGGGCCGTTCTTCCATCTGGCGAGCAAGATTTCACTGACGCTGAGACTGTCGCTCTTGATCCGCGAATTCCGGCGTCTGTCGGGAACGACGATCGCGGCGCGCATCGGCGGCGTTCTCACGCCCGAGGATCTCGGTGCCTGTGGTGATCGCAAGGACCTTTTGGCGCGCATCTATGAAGCGGTCTTTTCCATGGCGCCGCCGCGTCGGCGGTTCCTGCGACGGTCAGGCTGACGTTAGGTCAACTGCGTTCCGTCACGTCGAAGCTCAGTCCTGTGCTTCCGACACAACGCTCGCATTGGTGTTCGCATTGTTGCCGCCGCTGCTGAGCAGCACTTCCACGTCCATGTTGACGCCGGCCTTCACGGTGAAGTCGCGCTCGTAGATCTTGTCCTTGTAGCGCGCCACGGCGGAATAGCTGCCTTCGAGCAGAACCTGCGTCGGGAAGGCGCCGTTGGCTTCGCTCACCGTATCGCCGGCGGAGGTGAGGATCGTCCAGGCGGTGTTGGCGATCGCTTCGCCGCCCGGTTCCGAAACCAGCTTGAGCGTGAGCTTGGCGGCGCGGTGCTGCATGGTTGCTTCGGTCAGCTTGCCCGCTTCGACCTGGATGTCTGCCGCGGTCGAGGCGTTGGTCGTGCCGCCATAGCTGGAGGTCACGTGATAGGTTCCGGCGCCCAGCCGGACCACCGTGTTCGGCTCGACGTCCTCGACAATGAGCGCCCGTTCGCCGTCGCTCTTGGTGTCGGCGGAATAGACGTCGAAGCTGAGTTCGGCCGGTGGGATGCGCACGTCGCTGCCGGAGACGGCATTGAGCTTCATGCCGCCGGCATCAAGCACCAGCACCTGCTTGTCGAGCGCACCTTGCTCCGGCACGCGGACCTTGCGCGTGGCCGAGGCGCGTCCGAAGGAGACATTGACGAAATATTCGCCCGGCACCAGATTGAACGCTGTCGAGCCGCCTTCCGACGTTGCGAGAAGCGGCAGCTTGCCGTCGCTTCCGGGGATCGGGCTGAACACACGCCAGGTGAGCCCAGCCTCCACTGGGCCGCCTTTTTCGGTCAGCAGCGCCTCGAGCTTGATATCCTTCAGCGTGCCGTCCGCCAGCGGATCCGATGTCATCGGGCTGAAGCCCGTCAGCTTCGGCATCTTGCGCGGGCCGGCGATCGAGGGGAAACTTTCAAACGCCTGGGTCGCATCCTCTGCGAACACATTTCCCGTAGCGGTGCCGGCGACAAGGATCGCAAGACCGGTCTGAAGGAAAATACGAGAGAGTGCACGCATGAGAACAGTTGACTTCCTGACTGGGTGACTCCACTTGGGACGCCGGTATGGCATTTTCGTGGCTGCCTGTGGGGCGGCAAATTAGTGGAATTCATCTGACATGAAAACCGAAATTAAGCTCGTCGACTACCTGACGTCCCGTCGCTCCATCCCCGCTTTCCAGATGGGAGGTCCCGGTCCCGGCAAGGCCGAGGTCGAGGAAATGCTGAAGCTTGCTTCGCGCGTGCCGGACCACGGCAAACTCGCGCCCTGGCGCTTCATCGTCTATCGCGGCGAGGAGAGGGTACGCATCAGCGCCAAGCTGAAGGCAATGGCGCTTGAGCTGAAGCCGGATCTGTCGGAAGAGATGATCAAGGTGGAGGAAACCCGCCTGTCGCGTGCGCCTGTGGTCGTCGCCGTCGTCAGCACCGCCGCGCCGCATTTCAAGATCCCGGAATGGGAACAGGTCATGTCCGCTGGTGCCGTCTGCCTCAACCTGCTGATGGCCGCCAACGCCCTCGGTTACGCATCCAACTGGCTGACCGAGTGGTATGCTTTCGACGAGCGCGCCTATCCGCTGCTGGGCGTGAAGCCGGGCGAGAAAATTGCCGGCTTCATCCATATCGGTACCGCCATGGTGCCACCGACGGAGCGGCCGCGGCCGGAGCTGGCCGAGATCGTCACCTGGGTTGGCGAGGAAGCCTGATGTTTTACGATACGACCTCGAACAGTCACGGTCTGCCGCATGATCCTTTCAAGGCGATTGTTTCGCCGCGGCCGATCGGTTGGATTGGCACGCGGTCGGCCGAGGGCGCGCTGAACCTCGCGCCCTATTCCTTCTTCAATGCCATCAGCGACCGGCCGAAGCTCGTGATGTTTTCATCGAGCGGCTATAAGGATTCGGTTCGCAACATCGAGGCAACCGGCGAGTTCACGGCGAGCTTCGCCAGCCGTGACCTGGCGGCCGCCATCAACAAGACGTCGATCCCGGCGCCGCATGGCGAGAGCGAATTCGAGATCGCCGGATTGACGCCGGTCGACGGCGCGCTGGTTGGGGCGCCGTTCGTCGGTGAAGCCTATGCCGCGCTCGAATGCCGGATGACCGAGATGTTCCAGCCCAAGGATCTGGATGGTGCATTGTCCGACAACTACGTCGTCATCGGCCAGGTCGTCGGCATCCACATTCGCGAAGACGCGATCCGCGATGGCCGTTTCGACATGGCGACGGTCAAGCCGCTCGCCCGCCTCGGCTACATGGACTATTGCGACGGCGGCGACGTCTTCCAGATGACCCGCCCGACGCGCTGACCGTTACCGCGCCGGCTCGGCGTCATACGCTGCCGGCGATGACTGCTTGCTCGGGCGAGCGGCAGACGACCGAAGCGAATCCGTCGTTCCTGCTTTGTGAAAGCGCCCAGCGTGTGGCTGCCGCATCGGCGGTGGGCGGCAGCACCTCATAGGCGCGGATGCCGGCCTCGTGGGCCCTTAGCACCACATTGGCGCGACCCGCGAGCACGGGCGCGGCCACGCCCTGATGCGCGGCACTCGCCGGCTCCTTGCAGCCGACTGCCTTTGCCAGCGCCGAGCCGTTGAAGATCAATCCTTCCAGTCGCTGCGAGCACCCCGCCAGTGTGTGCGGCGACAGCAGGCCTTCGGGTGCTGCGCCGTATTCGGCGTAAATCCGGGTGCGGTTGGCTGGAAGGCCAATCCTTGCTTCGGCAACCCGCAGCATCACGTCGAGCTTCTGTATGTCCGCGCGGCCGCGGCATCCGGTAAGCACGACACCATCGATGCCGCCATCAAGCAGCCGGTGTACGTCGTCTTCATGGAGCAGCCCGACCGGTTCCACGCAGGCGAGCAGCGCGAAATCGCGTCCTTCCATCCGGGCGAGTCCAAGACGCGTTTCGTGGCCGCAGCCGGCAGTCAGGATGAGCCCAGCCAATGTGTTGAGAACGCTCACGTCGAGGCTAAGCGCGTCGTCGTCCGCAAACAGCAGCGGTATTATGGTTTGGAGGCGGTTAACAGACATGGTGAACCAATCTTAAACCTTTGCTCGCTAGGCTCAGAACATCGGTGGCATTGGCGTGGTCTAGTGGGGCGTAGGTGATCATACAAGCATTTCTTCGCTGGGTGGAAACGGCGAGAACAGGCGAACGCATTCGCGCCGCCAGCGCGCTCGGCCGCGCCTATGTCGACGCGCAACTGAATGGCCTCGATCGTCGCGCCGCCGAGATGGCGATGACCTTCCTGCTGGACGATCCGTCGCCCAAAGTTCGCCTTGCCTTGGCCGAAGTCCTTTGCGGTTGCTCTTCCGTGCCGCGCGCCATCATTCTTGGTCTTGCCGGGGACCAGCCTGAAATTGCCTATCTCGTCGTTTCGCATTCTCCCGTCCTGACCGACGACGACCTGGTCGACCTCGCGGCTCGGGGAACGCTGGAGACCCGCGCGCTGATCGCGGCGCGCAGTTTCGTTTCGCGCGGGGTCGCCGCTGCGATCGCCGAAATCGGCGACGAAGACGAAATGCTGATCCTGCTCGAAAACCCCGGCGCTCTTCTGTCGCGCCGTTCGCTGAAGCGCATTGCCGAGCGTCTTGGCCATTCGGCTTCGGTTCGTGACCTGCTTCTTGCGCGCAACGACCTGCCGAGTGCCGCCCGCCACGCGCTTGTCGAAGAAGTCGGTGCAGCACTTGCCGCCTTCGGCCTCGTACAGGTGACGATTGGAGAAGGTCGCGTGCAGCGGGTCACCCGTGAAGCCTGCGATATCGCCGCCGTCGGCATGGTTGGAACGACAGCGGTCGAGGAGCTGCCGGACCTCGTCACGCATCTGCGCGAGACCGGCCGCCTGACGCCCGCCTTCCTGCTGCATGCGCTCGTGACCGGCCGTGCAGAGTTTTTCTCGGCCGCAATCGTCGACCTCTCCGGCGTCAGCGAAAAACGCGTGCGCTCCATCCTGTCCGGTGGGCGCGTCCACTCGATCCGTGCCCTGTTCGAAAGCGCCGGGCTCGGCCGCGACGTCAGCGAGACGTTTGCGACAGCCGTCCTCCTGTGGCGTCAGGACGGGCCGGGTTCAATCGGCGGCCACGCGACGGTCTCGGCAGAACTGCTCGTGCGCCTGCGACGCGGACGGGCAACATCGCCGACCGACGCAGCGATGATCGATCTGCTCGAGCGCCTGGCATTCGCCGAGGAGCGCCAGTCGGCCCGTGACTACGCGGAACTTGCCGCACGCCAGGCCGCCTGATCGCGACCCGTTTTAGCGAGGAATGGACCCATGAACGCGAGGACCGCGACCGTTGCCGTGACCGGGATCGGCGGTTTTGTCGGACGGCACGTCGCGCTCGCCTTGCTGCGCGAAGGTTATCCTGTGCACGGCACGGTTCGCGCGCTCGGGCGCGCCGAGGAGATCGAGCGATCCATTCGCGCGGCCGGTGGTACGGATGCCGCGCGCCTGACGTTTGGAGAGGCGGATCTCCTGAAGGAGCGGGGCTGGGCTGAGGCCTTTGCCGAGGTTTCCTACGTCGTCCACACCGCCTCGCCATTTCCGGCTCGCTTGCCCGCCAATGAAGATGACCTGATCGGGCCGGCCCGTGACGGTACGCTGCGTGTGCTCAGGGCAGCCCATGCGGCCGGTGCCAAACGCGTCGTGCTCACGTCGTCGGTCGCCGCGGTCATCTACGGGGCAGGGCGCGCGCCGTTTACGGAGGACGATTGGACCGATCCGCAGTCATCGCTTGCGACACCCTACTACCGCTCCAAGACCTTCGCCGAACGCGCGGCCTGGGACTATGCGGCTGACAGCGGCCTGGAGCTTGTGGTCATCAATCCCGGAATGGTCCTCGGGCCGGTTCTTGGCCATGAGATCGGCACATCCGTCGCCGTGGTGCGCAACCTGCTCAAGGGGAACTATCCCGCCTTGCCGAAGTTCGCCGTGCCGGTTGTCGACGTCCGCGACGTGGCGGATGCGCATGTGCAGGCCTTAAGCGTCGCCGCAGCGGCAGGCGAGCGTTTCCTGATTGCGGGAGAGGCGCTTTCCCTTGCGGATATCACGGCCATCCTCCGGCGCAGGTTCCCTGAACATGCGGGCAGGCTTCGGAGGTTCGTGCTGCCCAATTGGCTGGCAGGGCTTGCCGCCCCCTTCGATGCGGGCCTGCGCCTCATCGTGCGCGAACTCGGGCATGACCCCCGCATTTCCAACGAAAAGGCGCTCCGTGTTCTCGGGTGGCAGCCGCGCTCTGCCGAAGAGGCCGTCGTGGCCTCGGCGAACAGCCTGATTTCGGCCGGCCTCGTCTGAGGCGTGCTGGCGCGTCAGTCGGTAAAGCGGCGCGCTACCCAGGAATAGCCATCTTCGACATAGCGCACCGGCTTCGTGACTATGGTCTTCAGCTTCTCCCGATCGGGGATGGCGCCCGACAGGAAAGCCAGCGTGCGTTTCGGCAATCCTTGCGCGGGTTCCGGCTCCGCTGCCGGAACGGGCAGCGCCTGGTTCTGCTGGGCGCCCGGTGGCGGCGCGGGGATTTCGGCGACGCTTGGCGCCGAACTCTCGCATACCGCAACGACGACCGGATAGTTAGCATTGGAAAACCTCGGCAGTTGCGCGTTCGAAGCCGTGTCGCACTGCGCGATCGATGGCCAACTGCCGTTGACCGTCGAGATGTACTGGCATTGGCTGACGTCGTGGTCGCAGCCGAGAATGGTCATCACTATCAGCGCCGCTTGCATCGCATTCCCATCGTCTTTGCAGGTTGTGGTGGATCAACCTATGCCTGCATGATTCTCCTCGAAATAGGGCGATGCTGCCGGCAGCGCGGAACAAATTGTTTCAGCCTGTTAGGCGGATTGATGGGGAGGCATGCGAGCCTGCGCCATTTGACGTATTGGTCCGGGCGTAGGCCGGCGGTAGTTTGGCGCAAAACCACGCCTGAATGAAAAGGACGACCCGATTGCCTGCCGTAATCATAGCCCAGGAGACGCCGCGCCAAGCTGAAGTTCTGCGTCTCCTGCAACTCTCTGACGCCTACGCCGCCTCGCTCTACCCCGCCGAGAGCAATCACATGGTCGATCTGTCGAACCTGGAAAAGCCGGAGGTATCGTTCTTCGTCGCACGGCGTGACGGCGATACCGTCGGCTGCTGCGCCCTGGTCGATGCCGGTGACGGGACTGCGGAAATCAAGCGCATGTTCGTCGATCCCGAGGCGAGGGGGCTGAGGGTCGGCAAGTTGTTGCTGCAGGCGCTGGAGGCGCGCGCGGCGCAACTCGGATTGGCGGCAATCCGCCTCGAAACAGGCATCTATCAGCCCGAAGCGATCGGCCTTTACAAGGCGGCCGGCTACGTCGAGCGCCCGCCGTTCGGGGAGTATCAGCCGGATCCGCTGAGCCTCTTCATGGAGAAGCCCGTTCACGTTGCGTAAGCTCGAGCAGCCTTCAAACCCTGAATACAGAAACGGCGGCCTGTGAGCCGCCGTTTCTGTATGGATTATTGTGATCCTGCTTGCCGGCAAAAAGCCGGCTCAGATGTCCAGGTTGTCCGCAAAGACAGCGCGCTCCTGGATGAAGCGGAAGCGGGCATCCGCCTTCGTGCCCATCAGGTTGTCGACCGCTTCGCGCGTGCCCTCGAAATCGACATCGTCGATCTCGACCTTGAGCAGCGTGCGGAACTTCGGATCCATCGTCGTTTCCTTGAGCTGCGCCGGCAGCATCTCGCCGAGACCTTTGAAGCGGCCGATCTCGACCTTGCCGCGACCGGCAAACTCGGTGCGCATCAGCTCCTCGCGGTGCGCGTCGTCGCGGGCATAGAGCGTCCTTGCGCCCTGGCTGATGCGATAGAGCGGCGGCACGGCGAGATAGAGGTGACCGCCGCGGATCAGTTCGGGCATCTCCTGGTAGAAGAAGGTGATCAGCAGCGAGGCGATATGCGCGCCGTCGACGTCGGCGTCGGTCATGACGACGATGCGCTCGTAGCGCAGATCCTCTTCCCGGTACTTGCTGCGGGTGCCGCAGCCAAGCGCCTGGATGAGGTCGGCAATCTGCTGGTTGGCGCCGAGCTTTTCGCGACCGGCGCTCGCCACGTTGAGGATCTTGCCGCGCAAGGGCAGGATCGCCTGGTTGGCGCGGTTGCGCGCCTGCTTCGCCGAGCCGCCTGCTGAGTCCCCTTCGACGATGAAGAGTTCGGCACCTTCAGCAGTGTTCTGCGAGCAGTCGGCAAGCTTGCCGGGCAGGCGCAGCTTGCGCACGGCCGTCTTGCGGTTGACTTCCTTTTCCTTGCGCCGGCGCACGCGCTCCTCGGCGCGCTCGACCACCCAGTCGAGCAGCTTGTCGGCCTCGGCCGGATTGTCGGTAAGGTAGTGGTCGAAGGGATCGCGCAGCGCATTTTCGACGATGCGTTGTGCTTCGACTGTCGCTAGCTTGTCCTTGGTCTGGCCGACGAATTCCGGTTCGCGGATGAACACCGACAGCATTCCGGCGGCTGAAATCATCACGTCATCGGTGGTGATGAGCGCTGCACGCTTGTTCTGCTTCAGCTCGGCATAGTTCTTCAGTCCCTTGGTCAGCGCGATGCGGAAGCCCGCCTCGTGCGTACCGCCCTCAGGCGTCGGAATGGTGTTGCAGTAGGAATGAACCTGCTGGTCGCCGCCATACCAGGTGACCGCCCATTCGAGCGAACCGTGACCGTTGGCCTTCTCCGATTTGCCGGCGAAGATCTCGCGGGTAACGGTGAATTCCTTGCCGAGCGTCGCCGCCAGATAGTCCTTCAGGCCGCCAGGGAAGTGAAAGACGGCCTTGTCCGGGATCTCCGAACCTTCCTGCAGCAATGACGGATCGCAGGACCAGCGGATCTCGACGCCACCGAAGAGATAGGCTTTCGAGCGCGCCATGCGGAAAAGCCGGCCGGGCTCGAAATGCGCGTGCGGTCCGAAAATATCCGGGTCCGGATGGAAGCGGACGCGCGTGCCGCGGCGATTGTGCACGTCGCCGAGTTCCTCGAGCCCGCCCTGCGGAATGCCGCGGGAGAAGCGCTGGCGATAGAGCTTGCGATTGCGGGCAACCTCGACTTCGAGCGCGTCGGAGAGCGCGTTGACGACGGAAACGCCGACGCCGTGCAGACCGCCCGAGGTCTCGTAGGCCTTGCCATCGAACTTGCCGCCGGCATGGAGCACCGTCATGACGACTTCGAGCGTCGACTTGCCGGGGAATTTCGGATGGTTTTCGACCGGGATGCCGCGGCCGTTGTCGGTGACCGTCAGGAACCCGTCCGCGTCGAGATGGACCTCGATGAAGTTCGCATGGCCGGCGACCGCTTCGTCCATCGAGTTGTCGATGACTTCGGCAAAGAGATGGTGGAGCGCCTTCTCGTCGGTGCCGCCGATATACATGCCCGGACGACGACGGACCGGCTCAAGGCCCTCGAGCACCTCGATCGCCGACGCATCGTAATCGCTGCCATCGCTGCCTTTCGGGGCAGGGCGCGGCTCTTCGCGCGCGATGGGGGCTGCAGCCACGGCCGGCTTGGCGCTCGGCTGTACGGCCTTCGGTTGCTCGGGCATTGAGAAGAGGTCGCTGTTGTCGTCCATGGGGCCGTTCGGATCGTTCCTGTCGTTCGGGAATGCCAGAGGCCATAGCAAGCCCCAGGCTCTGCCGCCATCCCCCGGCGGTCGAATCACCTGAATTCTGCCAGACTCTCACAGGATACGCGAACAAAAGGAGAATTTCTGGCGCCGGCCGCCGATGATTTTTCGCACGAACGGCCGTGTTTCGGGCCAAGTGTTGCTTTGCGGTGCGGCCAATGGCAAGGCTTGCGGCGAAAGAGGGAGCCCGTCATTTGGCCGTGTCCACAGTTGTTTTTCCGTTTCGTGCCTGCCTGTTCGCCCTGGCCTTGGCAATTGCCGCCTCGCCGGCAGAGGCGCAGACGCTCAAGCCCTACAAGGACGATCTGTTCTCCTATGCCAAGGTGCTTGGCCAGGAGGATGGCGGTGACGATCTGACGATCGACTACCAGGAACTGCGGGATATCAACGAACGCGACGAAATCCCCGAACGCCGGGTGAAGCGCGCCTATGTGTCGCTTGGCGTGAAGAACGAGCAGGCCAATGAAACGCTCGATATCGGTGGCCGCGCGCTCGACGTGACCCGTGTCGGCCCCGATCGCGGCGCCGGCTTCTCGGTCATCTTCATCCATGGCCGCGGCGGCGACCGTCGGCTCGGTGCCAACGACTTTTCCTTCGGTGGAAACTTCAACCGGCTGAAGAACCTCGCCGTCGCAAATGGCGGCGTCTATTACGCCCCGAGCGTCCGGTCCTTCGATACGGCAGGTGCCGCCGATATCGCCGGCCTGGTTCGATACGCGTCCGAACGTTCCGGAGGCCGTCCGGTCGTGCTCGCCTGCGCCTCGATGGGAAGCTTCATCTGCTGGGGTGTCTCGCGCGACGCCTCCGCCGTCGCAGCACTCTCCGGCATGATGGTCATGGGCGGCGTCAGTGATCCGGACTTCACGAAAAGTGCCGCCTACAAGGCGAAGCTGCCGATGTTCTTCAGCCATGGAAGCCGTGACAGCGTCTATCCCGCCGAAGGCCAGAAGGCGCTCTATCGCTCTCTCAAGGCCAAGGGCTATCCGACGCGCTTCGTGCTTTTCGAAACCGGCTCGCACGGAACGCCAGTGCGCATGACCGACTGGCGCGATGCGCTGAACTGGATCGGCAGCCGCTAATGCATGTCGCGCAAAAGTGTGCAGCGGTTTTGCGGCAGCGACATGCATCAAAACAAGAGCCTAAGGCCTGGCGTGTGAATCTTCGTTCACGCGACAGGCGATAGGCGTCGCCCTGCTGCTGTGGATTTGTTAACCAGCCCGCCAATTTGCGAGCGAAACCAAGGCCTACGTTTCCACTCTGGAAAGTTGAAGTCGTGATGATACCGGCAACTATGGCTGGGATGGACTTCATGGACGCGCGCACCGAGACACGGCACATTCCGCTGTGTGTGGATCTTGACGGCACTTTGCTGGCCGCCGACACCCTGTGGGAAGGGGCGGCGATCATCCTGCTGCGCAATCCGCTGATGCTGTTTCCGATGCTGGTCTGGCTGGCAAAAGGTAAGGCACGCCTGAAGCACGAAGTGGCCCTTAGATCCGGTCGCCGTGCGGAAGACTGGCCTTATCGGCAGGCCGTCATCGACCGGCTCATGGAGGAAAAGAAGAGCGGGCGAGAACTCGTCCTCGTGACCGGCGCAGCACCGTCCGTCGCAAAAGACATTGCCGCCCATGTCGGCATGTTCTCCTCGGTCATGCATTCGACCGACGCGCTCAACCTGACGAGCAGCAACAAGCGCCGGGCGCTGGTAGAGCGGTACGGCGACGGCGCCTTCGACTACATGGGCAACAGCCGTGACGATATCGCCGTCTTTGAGGTGGCACGCCGCGCGATCGTGGTCTCGCCCGATGCGGCCGCGGAAAAATGGCGTCGCACCCATGATGCCGAACGGCTCGATACCGGCAAGGTCAGCGTGCTTGCGCCGCTGAAGTCGATCCGCGTGCATCAATGGGCGAAAAACGTGCTCATCGGCGTGCCGATGATCCTCAACCACGAGGTGCTGCATTTCGATGCGATCGTCAGCGTCATCATCGCCTTCTTTGCCTTCAGCTTCCTCGCATCCGCCGTCTACGTCATCAACGATCTCTCGGACCTTGCCAACGATCGCCGCCATGCGAAGAAACGTTACCGGCCGCTCGCGAGCGGCCAGATGTCCGTGCCGACAGCGCTGGTGCTTGCAGGCTGCCTCATCATCGCGTCCGTGGCGCTGACCCTTCTGTTGCCCTGGAAGTTTGCCGGGGTGCTCGCCTTCTACGCCTGCGCGACGACGGCCTATACCTTCGTGCTGAAGCGCAAGCTGCTCGTCGACGTGTTCACGCTCGCCGGCCTCTACACCACACGCATCGTCGCTGGTGCGGCCGCGACCGGCACGGAACTGTCCTTCTGGCTGGTGTCCTTTGCGATCTTCTTCTTCCTGAGCCTCGCGCTGGTGAAGCGTTACGTCGAGCTGCACGAATTCGAGGACAAGGACGGTGGCAACGTGCCGGGGCGTGGCTATCTCGCTGTCGACTTCGAGATGGTCGGCCAGGCCGGCGTTGCCTCCGCCTTCACCTCGGCCCTGGTTCTGGCGCTCTACGTGCACAGCAAGGAACTGCAGGAGATGTACACCACGCCCTGGGCGTTGTGGCCACTCTGCCCGCTGGTGCTCTATATGTTGCTGCGCATCTGGATGCTTGCGCGCCGCGGCATGCTGCATGAGGATCCGGTCGTCTTCATCATGCGCGACTGGCGCAGCCAACTGACCATGCTGATCGGCGCGCTGCTGATCCTATTTGGAGCCATCGGGCCGCAATGACCCTGCAAGACCATGAAAGCTGGGGCCGCATCGACAATCGCGTGCGGCCTGGAATTTCGCCTGACGACTATGAAGACCGGCTCGGCAGCCTTGAGTCCGAAGGCTATCTGCCTTTCGGCAACGGACGCAGCTACGGCGACAGCTGCCACAACGATCGCGGTACGCTGATCGAAAGCAACCTTCACGGCCGGATACTCGCCTTCGATCCCGGCACCGGCATGATGACCTGCGAGGCGGGGGTGACGCTGCGCCAGGTGCTGGAACGGGCGATCGAGCATCGCTTCTTCCTGCCGGTGACGCCTGGCACGGCCTTTGTCACCGTCGGCGGCGCGGTCGCCAACGACGTGCACGGCAAGAACCATCACGCGCGCGGCACCTTCGGCAATCACGTGACGCGTTTCACGCTGCTGCGCTCGACCGGCGAACGGCTGACCTGCTCGCCGGTCGAAAACCCGGAGCTCTACGCCGCGACCATCGGCGGTATGGGGCTGACCGGACTGATCCTCACCGTCGATATCCGGTTGATGAAGGTGCCGTCGCCGCATGTGCAGCAGCACGCGATCCGTTTCGAGAACCTGGACCAATACTTTGCCCTCGTCGACGGCGTCGATGCCGAGCATGAATACTCCGTCGCCTGGATCGACCAGCTCGCAAAGGGATCTCGAATGGGCAGGGGCGTGCTGCTCGCCGGCGATCATGCCGATGGTTCCTGCGAACTGCCCGACATCCCCAAGGGATTGAAGCTGTCCGTGCCGTTTTCGCCGCCGGTCAACCTGCTCAACCGGGCAACGATCAAAGGCTTCAACGAGTATTACTTCCGCAAGGTGAAGCCGGGCGAGACGGTGACGACCGTTCCCTGGACGTCCTATTTCTATCCGCTGGATGCGATCGGCGCCTGGAACCGGCTCTATGGTCCGCGCGGGCTCTACCAGCATCAGAGCGTCTATCCCGCTGAAAACGCACCGGAGATCACGGCCAAGCTCATGGAAACCGCCCGCCAGGCCGGCCATGCGTCGTTTCTGACGATCCTGAAGCGTTTCGGCGACATCGGCTCCCGGGGCATCCTGTCCTTCCCGCGTCCCGGTTTTACTTTGACGCTGGACTTCGCCAATCAAGGTGAACGGACAGTAAAGCTGCTCGATGCGCTCGATCGCATCGTAATCGAGGCAGGCGGTGCGATCAATCCGTACAAGGATGCTCGCATGAGCCCGCAAGTCTTTGAAAAATCTTTTCCTTTCTGGAGAAAGATCGAAACGTTGCGCGACCCTGCGCTGGTTTCGAATTTCTGGAAACGCACGGCTCTGGCTTTGCCAAAATGAGAATGCAGACAATTTTATTCAATTAAATGCGCAAACTTCACGGAATATCCGTCTCTTGCCCGTAAGTAGATTTTCGGGACTGGGAGTAAAACTATGAAATATATTCCATTCATTCTCTTTACCGTACTCACCAACGCCGCCGCTCAGCTGATGCTGAAGCAGGGCATGATGACGCTTGGACCGATTTCGATGACTGCCGAAACCGCGATCGTCCGGCTGTTTCAGATCGTCTTCAACCCTTGGGTCTTTGCTGGCCTCGCGACCTTCGTCATCTCGATGGCGTCGCATCTCTATGTGCTGTCGAAGGTCGAGCTTTCCTTTGCCTATCCGTTCCTGAGCCTCGCTTACGTTCTCGTTGCTGTCTTCGCCTATTTCGTCTTTCGCGAAGACCTCAACGCCTGGCGTATCGCCGGTATCGCGCTGATCTGCGCCGGAACCGTTCTTATCGCCCAGTCGGGCATCTCATCCAGCGCCGACGAGAAATCGGCAGATGCCGCCGGGATGAGCACCGCAGAATTCGGGAGCAAGTCATGAAACACATCATCTTTGGTGGCGACGGCTTCGTTGGCCGTCATTTGGCGGAACGCCTCGTCAAGGAAGGCGAGGACGTAGTTGTCGCCGATATCGTCAAGTCCGAGCTGCCGCATTACGGCCGCGTGCGCTTCGTTCATTGCGACGTTACCGATCTGGAAGCCGTCCAGAAGGTCGGCATCGGCCCCGACGACATGATCTACAACATGGCGGCGAAGATGCTGTCACCGTTGCAGGTCCGCGCCAAGCGCTGGGAGTTCTTCTGGCCCGTCAATTATTACGGTGCCGAAAACATCATGAAGGCGATGGATGCCGCCGGCGCATCACGCCTGGTGCAGTTCACCACCGACATGATCTATGGCCACACGGTGCAGTCGCCGCAAACCGAGACCCATCCGGCAAAGCCGCTCGGCGAATATGGCAAGTCGAAATGGGCAACCGAGCAACTGGCCATGCAGTGGCGCAAGCAGGGCATGAACATTTCGATCTTCCGCCCGCGCCTGATCATCGGTCCCGGCCGTCTCGGCATCCTCGAGAAATTGTTCAAGCTGATCGACCTGAACCTGCCGGTGCCGATGATCGGCTCGGGCAAGGTGCCCTACCAGTTCATCTCGGTCTTCGATTGCGCCGAAGCTGCGCGCCTTGCCTGGAAGGGCGGCGTGCCGAACGAAGCGTACAATCTCGGCTCCGACAATCCGCCTTCGGTGCGGGAGTTGCTCGGCAACCTGATCAAGCACGCCGGATCCAAGTCGTTCCTGCTGCCGACACCGGCCTTTGCGGTGAAGCAGACGCTGGCGCTGTTCGACCTGATCAACAAGCCGATCATGGATCCGGAACAGTACCTGATCGCCGACGAAATGTGCGTGCGCGAGACCGGCAAGCTGAAGCGCGAGCTCGGCTGGCGCGCGGAGTTCAACGATGGCGACATGTTGATCGCCGCCTATGACGAATATCGGGCCAAGAAGATGGGCGCCGCAGTTCCTGCAGCTGTCGCCGTGCCGGCCGAATGAGGGGAGACACCATGCTGGACAGACCGAACCGTATCGCCGTTGCCGCGCCGTCGCTCGACGGTGGCGTCGCCAGGCCCGATCTCATCACCGTCGAACAGGCGAAAGCCATGTCGATCGGCGACATCACCTCCGCGTTCAAGGAACACCTGAACCCGGGCCAGCTCCACTTCATGAAGCTGCTCGGCTTCCACAAGGTGAAGATCGAGAGCGCCGAGGGCATGTTCTACACCGACCAGAATGGCCGCCAGATCCTCGATTTCTTCGGCGGATTCGGCTCGCTCGCCTTCGGCCACAACCATCCGCGCATTCTGGAAGCCCGACAGAAATTCCAGGACGAAAAGCGCCACGAGATCGCGATCGCCTTCATGTCGCAATATGCAGCGGCGCTGGCGAAGAACATCGCGGCCTGCTCGCCGGGTGATCTCGACATGGTGTTCCTCGGCTCTTCCGGTTCGGAGGCCATGGAGGCTGCCGTCAAGCTTGCCGAACGTGCCGCCGGCCCGAAGCGGCCGAAGGTCGTCTATGCGGAGAATTCCTTCCACGGCAAGACCAAGGGCGTGCTCGCCATCACCGATGGCCAGCTTTACCGCGCCGACTTCAAGATCACGGACAACACAGTGCGCGTGCCCTTTGCCGATATCGACGCGGTGGAGAATGCCTTCAAGTCCGACCCGGAAATCGGCGTCATCGTGCTCGAAACCATCCAGGGCGGCGGCGGCATCATCCAGGCACCGGCGGAGTACTGGCAGAAGCTGCGTGCGCTCTGCGACAAATACGGCGTGCTCTGGGTCGCCGACGAAGTGCAGTGCGGCTATGGCCGCTCCGGCCGCTTCTATGCCTTCGAGCATTACGGCGTCGTGCCTGACGTGACGGCGCTCGCCAAGTCGCTGGGCGCCGGCAAGGCCGCCGTCGGCGCGATGATTGCCCGCCGTGAGGTCTACATGAAGGCTTACGGCACGCCGAAGACCGCCATGATCCATGCGATGGCCACGTTCGGCGGCATGGGCGAGGCCTGCGTCACGGCGATTGAAGGCATCAATGTGCTTTACGACGAGCACCTGATCGACCGCGCCGCCGACAGCGGCGACTATCTGCTCGAGCGTCTGCAGGCGCTGAAAGAGAAGTATCCGAAGATCATCAAGGACGTCCGCGGCAAGGGCTTGATGGTCGGCCTGGAATTCCAGGACTTCAGCCAGACACTGCCTATGGTGCTGCGTCCTGTTGTCTCGATGCTCGACGACAAGCTCAAAGGCTCGCTCTCCGGCTTCATCGGCGCGCTGCTCCTGCGTGACTACGACGTGCTGGTGGCCTTCACCGAATACAATCGCAACGTCATCCGGCTCGAACCGCCGCTGATCTGCGAGCGCGCTCATGTCGACCAGTTCATCGCCGCCCTCGACGACCTGCTCGGCCGCGGCATCGTGCGGATCGTCAAGGATTTCGTCGGCAGCCAGATCGGTTGATCGAGAAGCCTATCGACTTGCAAAGGGCAGGGGCGTTCAGCGCCTCTGCCCTTTGATGTTCATGTCGAACTCGACGACGTTGGAATAGATCGGCGTGCCGACATCCATGCCGTAGGGTGATCGGTGGATATTGCCGCGGATGTTGAAGGCGATCGAGCCGCGGTTCCAGTCAAGCAGCGTTACCGAGAAGCGCTCCTTTCGCGACGTGCCGCGCGCCGTCAGCGTTCCCTCGACCGCGGCCGTGTCCGGTCCGGTCTGTTTCACGGTCGTCGAATGGAATGTGACGGTGCTGAAGTTTGCGGTATCGAAGACGGCGCTCGACTTCAGGAAGTCCTCGATCCGCTTTTCTCCGGTTTTCAAGCTCTCCGGGTAAAGCGTGAATTCGACCGTCGAATGGCCGACATCATTTCGGTCGATGCGGAAGTTGCCGGAAAACTTGGCGAAATCGCCGACAATTCCGCCGCCGCCCGCTTGCGCAACGGTGAAATGGATACGTGAAGCCGGCGTGATCCCGTAGTTGCCGGCAGCATCGGCAAGGTCCGGCGCGGCTGCCGTGGCGGGCGACGGAATGCTCCCGAGCGCCAGCAGCAGCGTGAAGGCAATGGCCTTTGTTGGTGATTGCGAGTGCAGTGTCATGGTTTCTTCCTTCCGGCGATAACCGGATCCGAACCAGCCGCTTGGGAGGAAGCGCGTTGGCGTGATCCGGTCTGAAGCATGCGGACGAGGACGTCGTCGCGGCGTGCGAAGTGATGGTAGAGGGCGGCCAGGACGTGAAGCGCGACGAAGCAGAGCAGGAGGTAGGCGAGCGTCATATGGACGAGCGTCCAGAGGTCTTCGGCCGCTTCCGATTTCGCCATCGGCAGGTGGGGGATGACGATCCAGTTGAAATAGAAGCTCGGTATGTTCAGCGTCGATGTCGAGGCCACCGCCCAGCCGGCAAGCGGAACGGCGAGCGCGAGGAGGATGAGCACCACATGGGTGGCGCTGGCTGCACGGCGCTCGAGCGCGTTGAGGCCGGCGGGCGGGCGCGGACGAGCCTCGACCAGGTGCCAGAGCGCGCGGATTGTCGCCAGACCGAGCGCGGTGAAACCGAGCGACTTGTGCCATTGGTAAAGCGAAAACTGCAGCGCCGGATCGACGGGCGTTCGCCGCATGATGAAGCCGAGGCCGAGTAGGGTGATCATCAATGCCGCAATCGCCCAGTGAAGGACGATGGTGATCCACCCAAATCCGGCTTTGTCGTTGCGCAGCATGTTCGACCCCATGGTCGCTCGCCCGGCCGCTATTGGCTCGGCGACTGCGGTAAGACTCATGAGTTCGTGCTTTTATTCGCCTAGAATACCATAAAATTGCACTGAGATCTTGTTGATCTCGGCAAGCTATGGTCCATTTGCTGGTGGAGGGGACACGGAGGGGTTGTTCCTGGGAGCATGTGGACTGGCGTACATGACAAAGAAGAAAACGACACCAATGAACCCGCACGAGCGGGAAGCCTACGAACACGGCCGCGCGGGCATCCGGCTTGGAACCGAAGGCAACTATGGCGAAGCGGTCGACGCCTGGCGTCTGGCATCCAACATAGCCGATGTCCACCTCGCTTTCACGGACATGTATTATTGGGTCAAGAGCGGCTACGGCGCCGCCCTTTGCGATGCCGGGCACCATCGGGAGAGCATTGCAGTCTCCCTGCTTGCCCGTGAGTGGACGCTCGCGCGGCGCCAGCCGCTCTCGTCGCTTTCGATCGCGCGCGCTTATCTGGCGCTCGGCGAAGGCGAGGCGGCAGCACCCTATCTCCGCGAGGTTCACGCCCTGATCGGCGACGCGATCTTCGAGCAGTTCGACGAGGATGCTGAAGCCGACGTTCACGCGGCGATCGCCGGCTTGGAGAACGGCGGCAATCAACCGACGGCCGGCCGCCCGAAGTGAAGGCAGGCGTATAGCCTAGTAACAGCGGTGCCGGAATCTGGCGAGATACCGGCAGTTCTGACTTTGGCGTTTTCTCGCCATGATTTCATTTTATCCGCCGATTGCCCCTTTAACGGGTGATTCGAGGTCCGTCGTTCTGGTTCGGGCCCTTTTTTAACATTTTGATTTTTCTAAGGAGTTTCCCATGAGTGAAACCGTATTGCCGTCCGATGCCGAAATCACTCTTCGGCGCATATCAGCCTTGACCGTCTGCGACGTCTGCGAACTCAGCGAGACGCTGAGCGACGAACAGCGCAACATGGTGGCGGACAACGGCACCTCGATCGCCGAGGCGCATTTTTCCGAGAATGCCTGGTTCCGTGCAGTCTACGCCGATGAGACGCTCATTGGCTTCATCATGCTACACGAAGGATCCGACTGGGATGACGGCATCGATTGCCCGGGTGTCTATCTCTGGCGCTTCATGATCGCCCGGCCTTTCCAGGGCAAAGGGTATGGCAAGCAGGCGATTGCCCTTGTCGTGCGCGATCTGAAGGCGCGGGGCCTGCATGAGCTCTACACGAGTTACGGGCAGGGCCCTGGCAGCCCTGAGGGCTTTTACCAAGGCCTCGGCTTCAAGCCGACGGGCGAGTACTATGATGACGAGCTTGAGGCTGTGCTGAAATTCTAAGGGCGCCGGGATACGGGGAAAAAACCTCCTGTGTCTCTCCCAGATGTTCAAGAGTTGGAACATGAGTATTGATCTTCACGAGGCCAATCGCCTCTCGTGGAATGCCGCGACCGTCGCGCACAACAGTCACAAGGGCGACCAGGCCGCTTTCTTCCGCGCCGGCGGCTCCACGCTCTATCCGGAAGAGATCGAGTTGCTCGGCGATATCGCTGGGCTCGACGTCCTCCACCTGCAATGCAATTCTGGCCAGGATAGCCTGAGCCTGGCGCGGCGCGGCGCGAACGTGACCGGCGTCGATATCTCGGATGAGGCGATCGCCTTTGCCACACGGCTTTCGGCGGAAAGCGGCATCGCAGCCGCCTTCGAGCGGTCCGACCTGTTCGGCTGGTTCGACGCCGCCCGCAAGGCCGGCCGCCGGTTCGATCGCGTCTTTGCTTCCTATGGTACCATTTGCTGGCTATCGGACCTCGGTGTCTGGGCGCGTGGCATTGCCGACGTGCTGAAGCCCGGCGGGCGTTTCGCCTTCGTTGAATTCCATCCTTTTGCGATGGTTTTCGATCAGGGCTGGAAGCCACACTACGACTACGCGCCCAAAGACCCGGTCGCGGAAGCGGGCGTCGGTGACTATGTCGCCGACTCGGGCGCAGGCCTTGCCCATGGCGGCTATCAGGAGGGCGTGGTGGGATTCACCAATCCGCACCCGTCCTTCGAGTTCAACTGGGGTATCGCCGATGTTGTGCAGGCGCTGATCGACGCCGGGCTCCGGATGGAAGTCCTGAAGGAATACCCCTATGCCAACGGCTGGGTGGCGTTTGAAGGCATGCGCGACCTTGGCGGCGGGCGCATGGCGCCGCCGGCGGCCATGCCGAGCCTGCCGCTGATGTATGCGATTGTGGCCGCAAAGGTCGGGTCGACGGCGGAATATCGCGAGAAGGGAGGGCGTCCTTCGTCATGATGCTGGCGACGCGCAACGCCTGACGGCGGGGCAGGGCAACCGGCCCCGCGGCCCATGAATAATCCACGGCGGTGCTTTTATTTGCCGGCTGCATTTGCTAGGCCGCTTCCGGAGAAAAGTACCCGGAGGAAATAGCATGACGCCCGATATCCGCCCGCTCGTCGCCGGCAACTGGAAGATGAACGGAACCCGCGCTTCGCTCGATCAGATCAAGGCGATGGCCGAAGGGGTCAAGGGCGAACTCTCCGCCAAGGTCGAAACGTTGATCTGCCCGCCGGCAACGTTGCTCTACGTGGCGACGGCGCTTTGCGACGACAGCCCGCTGCTGATCGGCGCGCAGGACTGCCACCAGAAGCAGTCGGGCGCCCACACTGGCGACCTTTCCGCCGAAATGATCGCCGATTGCTTCGGCACCCACGTCATTGTCGGCCATTCCGAGCGCCGCACCGATCATGCCGAAAGCGATGCGCTGGTACGCGCAAAGACGGAAGCGGCCCATTCGGCCGAACTCGTCGCGATCGTGTGCATCGGCGAGACCGGTGATGAGCGCAAGGCCGGAAAGACGCTCGATGTTTTGAAGCGCCAGCTCGCCGAAAGCCTGCCGGATGCAGCAACCGCGGAAAACACCGTGATTGCCTATGAGCCCGTCTGGGCGATTGGCACCGGCCTGACGCCGACGGCCACGGATGTCGAGGAAGCCCACGCCTTCATGCGCAAGGAGCTGATCGCACGCTTTGCCGACGGCGGCGCCAAGATGCGCATCCTCTATGGCGGCTCGGTCAAGCCGTCCAATGCGAAGGAATTGATGGGCGTTGCCAATGTCGACGGCGCACTGATCGGTGGCGCAAGCTTGAAAGCCGAAGACTTCCTCGCCATCTACCGGGCTTATGAAGAATTGACGGCCTGATCGCCCGGGTTACCGGGCAGGGGCTTGGAATGGCGCACGGCATGGTATAAAGAGGCGCGAAAATTGCGCCCGGCCATGCCGAGTTTGCGCAGGGTTTGATTCGTGTGCCCCAAGGGCAGGACTGGAAGCTGATGCAGACCGTACTACTCGTCATCTATCTCATGGTCGTCGTCGCCCTGATCGGCGTCGTACTCATTCAGCGTTCCGAAGGCGGTGGCCTGGGCATCGGCGGCGGCTCGGGCTTCATGTCCGCGCGCGGCACGGCCAATGCGCTGACCCGCACGACGGCGATCCTTGCCGCGCTCTTCTTCGTCCTGGCGCTCGGCATGGGCATTCTCGCGCGTTACCAGCCGCAGGCGACCGACATCCTCGACCGTATCCCGGGCACCAGCTCGAACGGCGGTGGCGTTCTCAATTCGCTCGGTGGCGGCGCTCCGGCTCCGGCTGGCGGTGCGACTGGACAGCAGCCGGCCACCGGCAACGCCGCTCCGGCCGACAATGGCGTGCCCTCGACGACCGCACCGGCAACGACGGGCGAAGCCCCGGCCGGCGGAGCAACGACCCCGGCGCCCGCCGCTGGCGCCAACAGCAATACGGGATCGCAAGTTCCCAGCGGCCAATAAGGTCGCAATTCTGAAGAACCCGCCGGCGGATGTTTCATCCGCCGGTTTTGTTTTGTGTGAAATCTGCCTCCATCCCAAGACGAAAAGTTCTGGAACATGAATTTTTCGGTGGCGGAATCATTTGTTAAAAGGTATCCGGTGACTCCCATGGCGCGATATGTATTCATCACAGGCGGCGTGGTTTCCTCCCTCGGAAAAGGCATCGCTGCAGCGGCTCTCGGAGCACTGCTGCAGGCGCGTGGCTACCGGGTGAGACTGCGCAAGCTCGACCCCTATCTCAACGTTGACCCGGGCACCATGAGCCCGACTCAGCACGGTGAGGTTTTCGTAACCGACGATGGCGCGGAGACCGATCTCGATCTCGGCCACTATGAACGCTTCACAGGGCGTTCGGCGACGAAGACCGACAACATCACCACGGGCCGGATCTATAAGAACATCATCGACAAGGAACGTCGCGGCGACTATCTCGGCGCAACCGTTCAGGTGATCCCGCACGTTACCAACGAAATCAAGAACTTCGTCACCGAAGGCAACGACGACTACGACTTCGTGCTGTGCGAAATCGGCGGCACCGTCGGCGACATCGAAGCGATGCCGTTCATGGAGGCGATCCGCCAGCTCGGCAACGACCTGCCGCGTGGCACCGCCGTCTACGTCCATCTCACTCTGATGCCCTATATCCCGGCTGCCGGCGAACTGAAGACTAAGCCGACGCAGCATTCCGTCAAGGAACTGCAGGCCCTCGGCATCCACCCTGATATCCTGCTCGTTCGTGCGGACCGCGAAATTCCGGAGGCCGAGCGTCGCAAGCTCTCGCTCTTCTGTAACGTCCGCCAGTCGGCAGTCATCCAGGCGCTCGACGTTGCCTCGATCTACGACGTTCCGATCGCCTACCACAAGGAAGGCCTCGACAACGAAGTGCTGGCAGCCTTCGGCATCGAACCGGCGCCGAAGCCGCGCATGGACGCCTGGGAACGGGTTGCCGATCGCATCCGCACGCCGGAAGGCGAAGTCACGATCGCGATCGTCGGCAAGTACACCGGCCTCAAGGATGCCTACAAGTCGCTGATCGAAGCGCTTTACCATGGTGGCATCGCCAACCGGGTGAAGGTCAAGCTCGAGTGGATCGAATCGGAAGTCTTCGAGAAGGAAGACGCAGCGCCCTACCTTGAAAAGGTACACGGCATCCTCGTTCCCGGCGGTTTCGGCGAACGCGGTTCCGAGGGCAAGATCAACGCGGCGCGCTTTGCCCGCGAGCGCAAGGTGCCGTATTTCGGCATCTGCTTCGGCATGCAGATGGCTGTCGTTGAAGCTGCCCGCAACCTCGCCGGCATCGAGAAGGCGTCCTCCACCGAGTTCGGTCCGACCAAGGAACCGGTCGTTGGTCTGATGACCGAGTGGGTGAAGGGCAACGAACTCGAGAAGCGTTCCGCATCGGGTGATCTCGGTGGCACGATGCGGCTTGGCGCCTATCGCGCATCGTTGAAGGCCGACACCAAGATTGCCGAGATCTACGGTTCGACCGAGATCTTTGAGCGTCACCGCCACCGCTACGAAGTCAACGTTGACTACAAGGATCGGCTTGAGTCCTGCGGTCTGGTGTTCTCGGGCATGTCGCCGGACGGCATCCTGCCGGAGACGGTCGAGTATCCGGACCATCCGTGGTTCATCGGCGTTCAGTACCACCCGGAACTGAAGTCGCGTCCGCTCGATCCGCATCCGCTGTTTGCAAGCTTCATCGAAGCTGCACTGGAACAGTCGCGTCTCGTTTGAGGCGCACAGGAAAGACAAGCAAAAGGCCGGTCGCAAGACCGGCCTTTTTCATTTCTGCCGTTGCGCTGCGGCCGAGCTGCGACGCCTGGAGCCACTAACTGCGACGGGCGATGTGGTAGCTATAGAGCGTTGCAATTGCGACCGGCAGCAGCAGCGCGGCGATCGTCGCTGCGGCAAGCGCTGGACCGGTGCTCATGACGAGGGCCAGCAGCGCCAGGGTGATACCGGCGCAGACCATCAGCAGGCCCGCAAGCCGGTGCGTTGCCCGCCAGTTGGCGTTATCGGCGAGCGTCCACGGCAGCCGAATGCCGGCAAGGCCGTTCGGCTGCGATTTCGGCAGGACGTTGCCGACGACGATCGACAGAAGTCCGAGGCCGAAGGCGATCACGCGCGTCATCGAGAGGTCGCCGCCAAGCCCGATCAGCACGATCACAGTTTGAATGGCGGCAAAGAGCGCGAGGATCGCGGGGAGGGTGACTTCGGCGATATGCCGGCCCGCCTGAAGCTCGGCCTGTGGTGCGAACCGACCAACGGCGAACGAGAATGCGGCAAGCACGGCGACCGCCACAGGCGCCAGCGCCAGCGCCCGGTCGCGCGGCCAGAAGGCATCGGCCGTGCCGTCAACACCCCAATGGATCGGAAGCAGCGCCTCGGCGGGGATTGCGAGATAGCCGACGAGCGTCGCGGAAAAAAGTATGCCGCCAGCGACCAGCGCGATCGGGGAACGCAAAAGCAAGGTCATGGTGCTTGATCCCTTGTGCTGAGGAGACCGCCGAGCGCCTCTTCGAGAATGGACATGTTGAGGTGGTAGATGAGGCTCGTGCCGCGCCGCTCGACCGCGACGAGTTCTGCCTCGCGCAGCTTGTTGAAATGCACGGAAAGCGTCGGCTTGGTCAGGTCGAAATGCTCGGCGAGTTCGCCGGCGCTCATCGGCCCGGCCTTCAACAGTGCCAGGATCTGCCGCCGCACGGGATGAGAAAGCGCCTCGAAAACCCTGTTGATCCGCATCGTCTCCGCTCGCTTGTTGTCTCAATATTTAGACAAGCATCTAATTAGAGTCAAAGCGAAATAGTGCCGAACTGCGTCTCAAGCCAGGAAGCGAAAATGCCCAGCGCCGAAGGCGCCGGGCAGCATTGGTTGCGGGAATTGGCTGGTGTCCGTCAGCGCGCCTCCGCCGGGCGGCGCCACTGCGGCACGCGGCCGATGGTGATGAAGCGCAGGATCCATTCGAGCGGGCCATAGGCGAAACGGGCCATCCACCAGTGGCTGATGAAGAGCTGGGCGGCAAAGATCGCAAGCGCGATCAGCACGCTTGCCAAAGGCGCGACCTGGCCGATGAGACCAAGGCCGTAACCATGGAAGATCAGCGCCGCGATCAGCGACTGCAGCAGATAGTTGGACAGCGCCATGCGGCCGGCAGGCGCCAGCAGGTTGCGCAGGCTGTGGCCGGTTTCGGATCCGAAGAGCAGCATCATGGCGCCGACATAGGCGCCGGTGAGAAGCGGGCCGGTGGCGAGCCCGATCGAAAGCGCGATGACCGCGATTGGCGATTCGGGCATCTCGACGCTGACATAGGCATAGATGACGGCGCCAGGCAGGCCGATCCAGAGACCGGTACGAACGAGGCGCTGGAACAACGCCGTGTTCTCCTCCGGCCGCGCCAAGGTCTTGCGACGCCCGGCGATCAGGCCGAGCAGGAACATCGCCAGCGCGCACGGCGCTTGCAGCAGGACGAGGATGATCCAGACCGAGTTGAGCTCCGTAAGGTGCTGACCGATGACGGCTTGCCAGTCGCCTTGGAAGGCAAGCTCGGCCGCCTCCGCGGCGGAAAGAATGGCAGACCGATCGAGCGGTACCGGATCCAGCGTGATGAGGATGCCGAGTGTGCCCCAGACCACTGCAAGGATAAGGACCAGCCATTTCGCCAGGCGGAAGAGGGCCCCATCGCTGCGGTTTCTGAGCATCAGGAGGACGATGCCAAGCACCGCGTAGGTGGTGAGAATATCGCCATGGAAAAGCAGGACCGCATGGGCAAGCCCGATCAGCCAGAGGCCCATCTGTCGGCGCAAGAGCCTGGGAACGAAGGCCTCGCCGGATTTTTCCGCCGAACGCATCTGCAGGGTGAAGCTGTAGCCGAACAGGAACGAGAAGAGCAGGTAGAATTTCATTTCGAAGAACAGGGCGATCACGAAATGCACGCTGCGATCGAGGATGCCGCCGAAGGCGGGGTCGGAAATTTCCAGCCCGTAGAAGGCGGAGGCGAAGGCCATGATGTTGACAAGGAGGATGCCGAGCAAGGCAAAGCCACGCAATGCATCGACGTCGTCGATGCGGTCTGGGGTACTCATTCGTGTTCTCCGTTACGGGAGGCGCTATAAATTTGCGCCGTAACCGATTGAAAAAGTGTGCTTTCAGGAGGCAGCGACCATGTACCTGATCGCCGCCGATCTTGGTGCGCGCGAGCATTCGTTCATCGTCGACACTCGTGGCATTTAATAAATAGACTAATCTATCTAATAATTGGCATGGACATGCGTCAAGAGGGCCGCGCGATGTTGCTGCGGCCTCGTTCATGATGCGTGAAGAGGGTGTTTAGCCTTTGTGGGGAGCGTTTTGCCGAAGCCAGGCAATCTGGCGACGAGCGCGCAGCAGGGCCGTAAGCGCAGCCCCAGTCGAGATCGCAAGGAGCGCGATCCACAGCAGTTCGCCATCGCCGAGCCAGAGGCCTTCGAAGGCGGACACCACGGCGGCCAGCGTCATCGTCGCCATGCGGTGTTGTTTGGCCATCGGGCCGGAGAAGTCGCCCGGCGCTCCATTGGCACGGCCGAGCTCGCGCACATAGGCGGTCAGCACGCCGAAGGTGGCCGCGGCAAAACCGAGAGCCGGCACGCCGATGGCAAATCCGGCGCCGACGAAGATGAAGATGTCGGCGATGCGATCGGGAAACTCGTTCCAGAAGGGACCATCGGCCTCGCCCTTGCCACCCTCGACGGCGACCATGCCATCGAAAAGGTTGCAGAGCAGGCGCAACTGGCAGAAGAGCGCGGCGGCGATGAACAGGCTCGCCCTTACGCCGTCCTCGCTTTCGCCCGTGAGCCAGAAGGAAAGGCCGGCAAGGGCGGCCGCCAGCATGCTTGCCTGCGAGATCCGGTTTGGCGTGAGGTTCATCGATGCCAGGCGGCGCGCGGTGGCCTGCGCCCAGCGGGTGTTGCGGCTTGCGAGCGGCCTGCGGTCACCGGTCTCGGTCATGTTCGCCTCGGCTGATGGAATAGTTGTAGATGGCGGCGTAGGTGGTCGAAACCGTGAGCGGCAGCGCAATCGTTTTCAGGATCTCGGGCGTGCCGCTGGTGGCGTGGATCGCGATCAGAATTGCAGACGAGCCGAGGCACGCGAAGAGCGGTGGCAGAACCAGGCGCCTGGCGCCGTTGAACCGCCTGGAAAGCGCATCGATCGCCGTCTTGAGGTAGAGGGTAAGCAGCGCCGAAAGCGTTCCCTGGACGAAGCCGGCAACAAGCGGCTTGGGCATGGGGTGATGGCCGTTGGCGAAAAGCGCCCAGCCGCCCATGGCGAAAAAGGCGAAGGCCACATGTACGAAGCCGCTTGATGCCAGCCCCTTCAGTTTCGCGCTCATGTCAGCGACCACCAGTAGCGCGTCAGGTGGAAGAAGATCGGCGCGGAGAAAACGACGGAATCGAGCCGGTCGATCAGCCCGCCATGGCCTTCGATCAGATGGCCCCAGTCCTTGACGCCGCGGTCCCGCTTGATCGCCGACATGACGAGCCCGCCGAAGAATCCCATCAGGGTTATGATGAGCGACATCAACGCGGCTTGTGCCGGGGTGAACGGGGTAATCCACCAGAGCGAGGCGCCGATCAGCGTTGCGCTCGCAACGCCGCCGACGAAACCCTCGACCGTTTTCGACGGCGAAAGGGTTGGCGCGATCTTGGTTTTGCCGAAGAGCTTGCCCCAGACATATTGCAGCACGTCGCTCGACTGAACGACGATGACGAGGAAGGCGATGAGAAGCACGTTGCGTCCCTCATAGCCCGGGATCTGCAGCGTTAGCAGCGCCGGCACATGCGAGGCGCAGAAGACGCAGATCATCAGCGCCCATTGCACCTCGGAGATCCGGACCAGGAAGTCGCGGGTGTCGCCGCGAAGAACCGCGACGATCGGCATCAGCAGGAAGGCGTAGACCGGCACGAAGATCGAATAGATGCCGTATTGCTCGGCCCACAGCAGGAAGTAGTTGATCGGCAGGACGACGAAGAAGGCGCCCGCGATCGCCCAGTGGTCGCCGCGCCGCGTGTTGATGAGCGTGATGAACTCGCGCAGTGCCGCAAACGAGCAGAAGGCAAAGAGCAGGAGCACGCCGACCCGTCCGGCAACGAAGGCGATGGCGATCAGCACTACCATTGCCCACCACGCCTTGATGCGGGCGTTGAGGTTCTCGATCGAGCCGTTCGACCCGTCAGGCGACAGCTTCTGCTTGAGCATGTAGCCGACGCTCGACGCCAGCACGAGAACGCCGCCGACGCCGAAGAGCAGCTTGAGCATGTCCAGGCTGGCCGCGCTCATGCGCCGTCATCCGTCGATGAAGGTGCGAGCGAAAGCAGGGCGGTCTCGGCGCGAGCGATAAACTCTTCCTTCGTCTCCTGCGCCTTGAGGCGCATCGGTTCGCCGAAATTGACGGTGCAGATGAGCGGGATCGGCACGAACTCCCCCTTGGGCATGACGCGGTTGAGATTGTTGATCCAGACGGGAACCAGCGCCACGTCCGGGCGCTTGCAGGCGAGGTGATAGAGCCCGCTCTTGAACGGCAGCAGTCGCGCTTCGGTCTGGTTGCGCGTTCCCTCGGGAAAGAGAATGAGCGACGATCCGTCGTTGAGCACGGCCGTCATCTGCTCGACCGGGTCCTGCGTGCGCGCATCCGGGTCGCGCTCGATCAGCACCGCGTCGAAGACGTCGCGGCCGATGAAGGTCGAAAGCTTCGATTTCAGCCAGTATTCGGCACCTGCGACCGGCCGCGCGCGTTCCCTGAGCCAGGGCGGCAAGACCGCCCAGATCAGCACGAAATCGCCGTGGCTGGAGTGGTTGGCAAAATAGATGCTCTGCTTCGGCGGCAGGCCGGTCTCATGCCAGATGGCGCGCGCCGCCGTCAGCGCCCGCGCAAACATCATGATGGCGATGGAAGCCAGCTTGGCCATCATCTCGCGCATCATGTGGTTTTGTGCCCGGTTGGGAGCCGAGCCAGTGTGCCGAAGCGCCCTTTGGCGTGACTCGGCCGTGCCCGGATGCGTTTCTTGTCTTGCGACTCAATAATCAAATGCTGCCCCTCAGCCTGCTGCCCGGCATAACTCCAGGCTGCAATGACGAATTTTACGCAATTGTGACGGCTTCTCAAGCGGTTGAAATCATGCGCAACATGATAACGCGCAGACCATGCCGGATATTCGTTCGCCGACACCATGCCGGAGAAACCATTGCGGCGGCACGTCGCAGCCGTTGGCCTCCGTTCGCGTTGACCATCCGCAACCTAGCCGCTAGCTTGCGGCTTCCAGTAAGGGGAGCGTCGTCCAATGCGCCAGTAATGCCCGGTGAAAACCGAATCGCCTCAACTTCGCTTGCGAAGAGGATGGACGATGGCATTGCTGCGATCCGCATCGACGGACGAACGCTAGGGCATTTCTGCCTGCGATCTCCATTCGCCTTCGTGAGCGGTCACATCAGGACAAAGTTTCCAGGGACCGAACATGCAAGATATTTCCTCCTTCAATCTCGATATCATCGATCACAATCGCCAGGCGTGGGACAGGCAGGCAAGCCAGGACTGCGAATGGTCGCGTCCGGTAACACCGGAGATGATCGCCGACGCCCGCAAAGGGCAGTGGCAGGCGCGGCTGACGCCCGGCGATCTGCCTGTGGGCTGGTTGCCCGACGTCAAGGGCAAGAAGATCCTCTGCCTGGCGTCCGCCGGCGGGCAGCAGGCGCCGACCCTGGCCGCCGCCGGTGCGGACGTTACGGTCTTCGACCTCTCCGAGGGACAGCTCGAACAGGATCGGCGCGTCGCCGAACGCGAAGGGCTGTCGCTTTTGACCGTGCAGGGCGACATGCGGGACCTCGCGACCTTTGCGGACGAAACCTTCGACATCGTCTTTCATCCGATCTCGAACCTCTATGTTCCCGACATCCAGCCGGTCTGGCGGGAGTGCCACCGGGTGCTGAAGACCGGCGGTCGGCTGCTTTCGAGCTTCTACAATCCGATCGTTTTCGTCGGCGACCGCGATCCGGCCCATGCGGAAAAGGGCCTTATCCGCCCGGCTTACCGGCTCCCCTTTGCCGAGGTGGAGCATCTCGCGCCCGATGTCGTGCAGGCCAAGGTCGATCGGGGCGAGGCCCTGGTCTTCGGACACAGCCTTTCTGCGCAGATCGAGGGGCAGCTGAAGGTCGGTTTCCTGTTGGCCGGCTTTCACGAGGATTGGCAGCCGTCGGCTCGTTTCCTGATCGACAGGTTCGTGCCGACCTTCATCGCCACCTTTGCCATCAAGAGCGATCTTCATCCCTGATGCGGCAGGCCCGGCGCTCTGTTCGGGCCCGCAAGCTCGCACGCAACGAGGGCAGTCGCAGCGGCCGGAAGGCGCTGCGGTTGCCGATCCCGGCTTCCGCACCGCCTTTTTACCTCGCGTTACTGTTACGTACTCGCCAACGCATCGGTTTCGTACTTTCCTGTCGTCAGCGAAACTGGAAAGGGGTCAATCCATATGCGCTTCATCGCTTTGTTGTTCGTGCCTTTGGCGGTTGCCGTGCTGGGGCTTTCGGGTTGTGCCTCGACGTCCTCGACCAATACATCCTACACGCAGCCCCAGACGTTCGCCCCCGGTCTCGGTGCGGGGAACACGGCGAACGCCACGACGGCGCCGGGCTACTACTGACCTTCCGGCGGTTCGTCTCCCGCTGACAGGCATAATCCGCGGCGGGCGCAGCCGGCCGCGGACGGCTCACTTTGCGGCAACGGCCCGAACCCGGATGGCCGATCCGGCCCCTGGCGGTGACCCGGCTTGCATTCGCCGGCCAAAAGTTGCAAACAGCGGCGAACCATCAGGGAACACGCCATGAGCCTCTCCAAGCGCACCACCCGCCCGCTCGATCACCTCGTGCTGCCGGTGGATACGCTTACCCAGGCGCGGCGTCGGCTTTCCAATCTCGGCTTCACCGTCGCCGACGATGCCCGCCATCCCTTCGGCACCGAAAATGCCTGCGTCTTCTTTGCCGACGGCACCTATCTCGAACCGCTAGCCATAGCGTCCCGCGAGGAGTGCGAGGCGGCGGCACTCGACGGCAACGCCTTTGTGGCGCGTGATCAGGCGTTTCGTTTCCGCCAGGGACCGGAAGGCCTCTCGGCGCTGGTCTTCGGCACCGAGGATGCGGCGAGCGACCACATTCGTTTTAGGGCGCGGGGCATCTCCGGCGGTGACATGCTGGAGTTTTCCCGGCCGATGAAGTTGCCGGATGGCCGCGAAGGACTGGGCTCGTTCCGTCTTGCCTTTGCGGCCGACCTGCGCGCGCCGGATCTCTTTCTTTTCAGCTGTCAGCGCGTTCGCGCACTCCCCACCGATCGGGCGGCGCTGGAGCGACACGACAACGGCGTGATCGGCATAAGCGAAGTGGTGCTGTCGGAAGCCAATCCGACTGATTTCCAGTATCTGCTGCAGGAAGCGGTCGATGAGCGCGAGGTTTCGGCGCATTCCTTCGGCATGGATGTCGCGACCACCAACGCCAAGATCTCGGTGCTGAACGCCGCCGGCATGGAAGCCTTCTTCGGTCGCTCGGTGCGCGGTGCCGAACGGGGCCTTCGCGGACGGGCGGTCGTCTTCCGTGTTGCCGATCTCGAGGCAACGCGGGCGCTCTTTGCCGAGAACGATATCGAATTTGCAGAAATGGGCGGGCGCCTCATTGTCCCCGAAATGCCGGGGCAAGGGGTGATCTTCGCGTTTGGAGCTTGATGATGAAAACCAATGCCAGAGTCGTTGTCGGTGAGGGCGCCCGTCAGGTCGCCTTCGCACAGACCGAGAAGTTGTCGCTGATCGCCGGCCCCTGCCAGATGGAGAGCCGTGAACACGCCTTCATGATGGCGGGCGCGCTCTCAGAACTCTGCAACAAGCTCGGCCTCGGCCTCGTCTACAAGTCCTCCTTCGACAAGGCCAACCGCACCTCCCTTTCGGGCAAGCGTGGCATCGGTCTCGACAAGGCGATGGAAATCTTCGCCGACCTGAAAAAGGAATTCGGCTTTCCGGTTCTGACCGACGTGCACACCGAAGAGCAATGTGCTCTGGTCGCGCCGACGGTCGATATCCTGCAGATCCCGGCCTTCCTGTCGCGCCAGACCGATCTTCTGGTCGCAGCCGCCAAGACCGGCCGCGCGATCAACGTCAAGAAGGGCCAGTTCCTGGCGCCCTGGGACATGAAGAACGTGTTGGCGAAGTTCACCGAGAGCGGCAACTCCAATGTCATGCTCTGCGAGCGTGGCGCTTCCTTCGGCTACAACACGCTGGTCTCCGACATGCGCTCGCTGCCGATCATGGCTTCGCTCGGCGCGCCGGTCGTCTTTGATGCGACCCATTCGGTTCAGCAGCCGGGCGGGCAGGGCGGCTCTTCGGGCGGTCAACGAGAATTCGTCGAGACCCTGGCGCGTGCGGCCGTGGCGGTTGGCGTCGCAGGTGTGTTCGTCGAGACGCACGAAGACCCGGACAACGCACCCTCGGACGGCCCGAACATGGTGCATCTGAGGGACATGCCGCGGCTGCTCGAAAAGCTGCTGGCTTTCGACGCGATCGCCAAGGGCTGAGACCCGCGCGACGCTTCGTGAAATTTTCATGAACCGCAATGGCGCGGTTGTTTTTGCATATTGCGCGCCATTGTAATTTCGAGGCCTTGGCGTATGACAGGCCCCGACCACCCACCGTCTTCAACAGGGAAGAGATCATGACTGCAATCATCGACATCATCGGCCGAGAAATTCTGGACAGCCGCGGCAACCCGACCGTCGAGGTCGACGTGTACCTGGAAGACGGAAGCTTCGGCCGCGCGGCAGTCCCGTCGGGCGCCTCGACCGGTGCGCATGAGGCTGTTGAGCTGCGCGATGGTGGTACGCGTTACCTCGGCAAGGGCGTCGAACGTGCCGTCGAAGCCGTCAACGGCGAGATCTTCGAAGCGATCGGCGGTCTCGATGCCGAGAACCAGATCCAGATCGACAAGACCATGATCGAGCTCGACGGCACGGCGAACAAGTCGCGCCTCGGCGCAAACGCCATTCTCGGCGTTTCGCTTGCCGTTTCCAAGGCTGCCGCCGAAGCTGCCGGCCTGCCGCTCTACCGCTACGTCGGTGGTCCGAACGCCCACGTGCTCCCGGTTCCGATGATGAACATCATCAACGGTGGCGCGCACGCCGACAACCCGATCGACTTCCAGGAGTTCATGATCGTTCCGGTTGGCGCCGACACGATGCGTGATGCTGTTCGCATGGGCTCGGAAGTGTTCCACACGCTGAAGAAGCAGCTTGCAGCCGACGGCCACAACACCAATGTCGGCGACGAAGGCGGCTTCGCGCCGGGTCTCGCTTCGGCCCCGGCAGCGCTCGACTTCATCATGAAGTCGATCGAGAAGGCTGGCTACAAGCCGGGCGAAGACATGTTCATCGCGCTCGATTGCGCAGCGACCGAATTCTTCAAGGACGGCAAGTACGTACTCGAAGGCGAAGGCCGCACGCTGGAGCCGGGCGCAATGGCTGAATATCTTGCCGAACTCGCCGCCAAGTACCCGATCTTCTCGATCGAAGACGGCATGGCCGAAGACGACTGGGACGGCTGGAAGGCTGTGACCGATCTCATCGGCAACAAGTGCCAGCTCGTCGGGGACGACCTGTTCGTCACCAACTCGGCCCGCCTGCGCGACGGCATCAAGATGGGTGTCGCCAACTCGATCCTCGTCAAGGTCAACCAGATCGGCTCGCTGTCGGAAACGCTCGACGCCGTCGAGACCGCACACAAGGCGCGCTACACCGCCGTCATGTCGCACCGTTCGGGCGAAACCGAAGATGCGACGATCGCCGATCTCGCGGTTGCCACCAACTGCGGCCAGATCAAGACCGGCTCGCTTGCCCGTTCGGACCGGCTCGCAAAGTACAACCAGCTGATCCGCATCGAAGAGCAGCTTGGCCTGCAGGCCAAGTACGCCGGCCGTTCGATCCTGCGCGGTTGATCGCCGCCTGATTTTTGTCTGAAAACTGAGCCCGCCCACACAGCCCCGTGTGGGCGGGTTTCTATTTTCCTGCCGTTCATGGTCAACGGTCGGTTAATCAATCGACGCTAATCTGATTGCCGTACTGCGTATCAGGGCGGGAATGCATGTGGACACGGCATCATAAGAAACGGAAACTGGGTCGGCTGGTGATGCCGCTGATCGCGGTCGCCTTTCTCTCCTACTTCGGCTATCATTCCATTCACGGCGGCTATGGCCTGAAGGCGACCGAGCAATTCGATCGTCAGATCGTCGAGCGGCAGGCGCGGCTGGATAAGCTCACGAAGCAGCGAATGATCCTCGAAAAGGAGGTTCAGCTGATGAGTGATGGGTCGCTGGAACGGGACATGCTGGATGAAAAGGCTCGCCTCGCGCTGAACATGTCGCGAAGTGACGAGATCGTTATTTTCCACCGTGCCGCAAATTAACCTGAATTCAGTTAATTGAAATTTGTAAAGCAAAATCAATTATTTGCGTGGAATGTGAGCCATGCAAATATGGCATTGCTGTGTCTGCTTTCTTTCCCTATGGTAACCGCAAAAGGCTAACCATTGGGAGGAACGAATGGCTCCGCGAAAATCCGCGTCCGTTTCCAGCCGCAAGAGTGCCGCAAAGCCGGCGAAGAAAGACTTCAACGGCGGCACGTTCGCCGACTTCTCCAAACAGGAAGATCTGAGTGCCTACCGCGAGATGCTGCTGATCCGGCGTTTCGAGGAAAAGGCCGGCCAGCTCTATGGCATGGGCTTCATCGGCGGCTTCTGTCACCTCTACATCGGCCAGGAAGCCGTTGTCGTCGGCATGCAGATGGCGCTGAAGGAAGGCGATCAGGTCATCACCGCCTATCGTGACCATGGACACATGCTGGCTTGCGGCATGAGCGCCCGCGGCGTCATGGCCGAACTCACCGGTCGTCGCAGCGGTCTTTCCAAGGGGAAGGGCGGCTCGATGCACATGTTCTCCAAGGAAAAGCACTTCTATGGCGGCCACGGCATCGTCGGCGCCCAGGTGTCGCTCGGCACCGGTCTTGCTTTCGCCAACCGCTATCGCGGAAACGACAATGTGTCCGTTGCCTATTTCGGTGACGGCGCTGCCAACCAGGGCCAGGTCTACGAAAGCTTCAACATGGCGCAGCTCTGGAAGCTGCCGGTGATCTACGTGATCGAGAACAACCGCTACGCCATGGGTACTTCGGTTTCGCGGGCTTCGGCACAGACCGACTTCTCGCAGCGCGGCGTCTCCTTCAACATTCCGGGCTTCCAGGTCGACGGCATGGACGTGCGCGCGGTCAAGGCCGCCGGCGACGAGGCTGTTGAGCATTGCCGCTCGGGCAAGGGTCCGATCATCCTTGAGATGCAGACCTATCGCTACCGCGGTCACTCGATGTCCGACCCGGCGAAGTACCGCTCGAAGGACGAAGTGCAGAAGATGCGCTCGGAACACGACCCGATCGAGCAGGTGAAGGCGCGTCTGACCGAAAAGGGTTGGGCGAACGAGGATGAGCTGAAGCAGATCGACAAGGAAGTCCGCGACATCGTTGCCGACAGCGCCGATTTTGCCCAGGCCGATCCGGAGCCGGATGCATCCGAGCTCTACACCGACATCCTGCTTTGATCCGGGGAGGGACAAACATGCCAGTAGAAATTCTTATGCCCGCCCTTTCCCCGACAATGGAGGAAGGCACGCTCTCGAAATGGCTGAAGAACGAGGGGGACAAGGTGTCCTCCGGCGACGTCATTGCCGAAATCGAGACCGATAAGGCAACGATGGAAGTCGAAGCCGTCGATGAAGGCACGATCGGCAAGCTCTTGATTGCCGCCGGCACCGAAGGCGTCAAGGTCAACACCCCGATCGCCGTGCTGCTGCAAGACGGCGAAGGCGCTGGCGACATCGCCGCTCCGAAGGCCGAAGCGCCGAAGGCAGCCGCTGCCGAAGCGCCGGCCGCTTCCGCGCCGGCTCCGGTTGCAGCCCAGCCGAAGGTCGAAGTCGCTGCTGATCCGGCGATCCCTGCCGGCACCGAAATGGTGACGATGACCGTTCGCGAAGCACTTCGCGACGCCATGGCCGAAGAAATGCGCGCCAGCGACGACGTCTTCGTCATGGGTGAAGAAGTCGCCGAATATCAGGGCGCCTACAAGATTACCCAGGGCCTGCTGCAGGAATTCGGCGCCCGCCGTGTCATCGATACCCCGATCACTGAGCACGGCTTTGCCGGCGTCGGCGTCGGCGCTGCCATGACCGGCCTTCGTCCGATCGTCGAGTTCATGACCTTCAACTTCGCCATGCAGGCGATCGACCAGATCATCAACTCCGCTGCCAAGACACTCTATATGTCCGGCGGCCAGATGGGCGCGCCGATCGTCTTCCGTGGCCCGAGCGGTGCGGCTGCCCGCGTGGCCGCGCAGCACTCGCAGTGCTACGCCGCCTGGTACAGCCATATCCCGGGCCTCAAGGTCGTCATGCCCTACACGGCTGCCGACGCCAAGGGCCTGCTCAAGGCTGCGATCCGCGACCCGAACCCGGTCATCTTCCTCGAAAACGAAATCCTTTACGGTCACTCCTTCGAAGTGCCGAAGCTTGACGATTTCGTGCTGCCGATCGGCAAGGCCCGTATCCACAAGGTCGGCAAGGACGCAACGATCGTTTCCTTCGGTATCGGCATGACCTACGCCGTCAAGGCGGTTGCCGAACTCGAAGCCCAGGGCATCGATGTCGAACTGATCGACCTGCGCACCATCCGTCCGATGGACCTGCCGACGGTCATCGAATCCGTCAAGAAGACCGGCCGTCTGGTCACCGTCGAAGAAGGCTATCCGCAGTCTTCCGTCGGCACCGAGATCGCAACCCGCGTCATGCAGCAGGCCTTCGACTACCTTGACGCCCCGATCCTGACGATCGCCGGCAAGGATGTGCCGATGCCTTACGCCGCGAACCTCGAGAAGCTCGCGCTTCCGAACGTCGCAGAGGTTGTCGATGCGGTGAAAGCCGTTTGCTACAAATAAGGGGAGGGCCCTTCGATGCCTATCAACATCACAATGCCTGCCCTCTCCCCGACGATGGAAGAAGGCAATCTGGCCAAGTGGCTCGTCAAGGAAGGCGACAAGGTCAAGTCCGGTGACGTGATTGCCGAGATCGAGACCGACAAGGCGACGATGGAAGTCGAAGCCGTCGACGAAGGCACCGTTGCCAAGATCGTCGTTCCCGCCGGCACCGATGGCGTCAAGGTCAATGCGCTGATCGCCGTTCTCGCCGCCGATGGCGAGGATGTCGCCGCCGCCGCCAAGGGCGGCAACGGCGCGGCAGCACCGGCGCTCGCCGCCAAGGCCGAAGCGCCTGCACCGGCAGCGCCGAGCGCTCCGGCTGCGGCTCCTGCCGCTGCACCGGCTGCAGCCCAGCCGGCCAAGGCCGAGGGCGGCGCACGCGTCTTCTCCTCGCCGCTCGCACGCCGTCTGGCAAAGGACGCGGGCATTGACCTGTCGGCAGTTGCCGGCACCGGTCCTCATGGCCGCGTCGTCAAGAAGGACGTCGAAGCCGCCATCTCCGGTGGCGCTGCCAAGCCCGCCGCCGCACCGGCCGCCGGCGCTGCTGCTCCTGCAGCCGCACCGCTTGCCAAGGGCATGTCGGAAGACGCCGTTCTCAAGCTGTTCGAGCCAGGTTCCTACGAACTCGTGCCGCATGACGGCATGCGCAAGACGATCGCCAAGCGTCTCGTCGAATCCAAGCAGACGATCCCGCACTTCTACGTGTCGGTGGACTGCGAACTCGACGCGCTGCTGGCACTGCGTGCGCAGCTCAACGCAGCGGCTCCCGAGCAGGGTGGCAAGCCGGTCTACAAGCTCTCCGTCAACGACATGGTCATCAAGGCCCTGGCGCTGGCACTGCGCGACGTTCCGAACGCGAACGTCTCGTGGACCGAGAGCAACATGGTCAAGCACAAGCACGCCGACGTCGGCGTTGCCGTGTCGATCCCGGGCGGCCTGATCACCCCGATCATCCGCAAGGCGGAACTGAAGAGCCTATCGGCCATCTCCAACGAGATGAAGGACCTCGGCCAGCGTGCCAAGGACCGCAAGCTGAAGCCCGAAGAATACCAGGGCGGCACGACTGCCGTCTCCAACATGGGCATGATGGGCGTCAAGAACTTCGCCGCCGTCGTCAACCCGCCGCATGCCACGATCCTCGCGGTCGGCGCCGGCGAGGAGCGCGTCGTCGTCAAGAACAAGCAGATGGTCATCGCCAACGTCATGACCGTCACGCTTTCGACCGACCATCGCTGCGTCGATGGCGCGCTCGGTGCCGAACTGCTCGGTGCCTTCAAGCGCTACATCGAAAACCCGATGGGCATGCTGGTCTGAGTTGGATGAGGACCGGCCTTCGGGCCGGTCCGTTCCTTTTCGCACAGTCGAAGGCGGGCCCGGACGATGAAAACAGTTCTCTGCTATGGCGACAGTCTGACCTGGGGCTACGATGCCACCGATGGCGGTCGACATGCGCTTGCCGATCGCTGGCCGAGTGTCTTGCAGAAGGCGCTGGGGCCGGACGTCCAGGTCATCGCCGAGGGGCTGAACGGCCGCACGACCGCCTACGACGATCACCTCGCCGATTGCGACCGTAACGGTGCGAAGGTGCTGCCGACGCTGCTGCACAGCCACGCGCCGCTCGATCTCATCATTCTTCTTCTCGGCGCAAATGACATGAAGCCGGTGATCCACGGAACCGCCTTCGGCGCCGTGAAGGGCGTCGAGCGGCTGGTCAATCTGGTGCGCCGTCACGATTGGCCGGTTGAGAGTGAGGACGGCCCGGAGATCCTGATCGTGTCGCCGCCGGTGCTTTGCGAAACGGCCGACGCCGGCTTTGCCGCAATGTTCGCAGGCGGCATCGAGCAGTCTTCGATGCTGGCGCCCCTTTATCGCGATCTCGCCGACGAACTCGATTGCGGCTTCTTCGATGCCGGATCAGTGGCGGTGACGACGCCGCTCGATGGCGTGCATCTCGATGCGGAAAACACGCGTGCGATTGGCCGGGGTCTGGAACCGGTCGTGCGGATGATGCTCGGGGTCTGAGAATGGTCGGGGGCGTCACCATACGTCCGGCCGAAAGACGTGAGGCGGCGGAACTCGCCATCCTCGTCGATATCGCCGCGCATGGCTTTGCCTCCTGGCTCTGGTACGGCGCCGTCCAGCATGGGGTGACGGATACGGCTTTTGAGCGCGGGCGCAACAAGCTGCGCGAAGAGCCGGGTCCGGGGAACTGGCGTGATGCGCTGGTTGCCGAGGTCGATGACGAGGTTGCCGGACTGTCGCTCGGCTATGGGGTCGGGCCGGAAGCGGCTGAGATTGTTGCCGGGCACCCGGTTCTCGAGCCCCTGCTGGCGCTGCAGCGGCAGATCGTCGGCCACTGGTTCATAGAGAGCCTGGGCGTCTATCGCCATCAGCGCGGCAGGGGGATCGGCAAGGCGCTTCTGGCAAAGGAATTCGAACGCGCCGGATCGGCGCCGGTGAGCCTGATCACCGAGAGCCACAACGGCAGGGCTCAGGCACTATACAGGGCAAACGGTTTCGGCGAGGCAGCGCGCGCCGAGGCGGTTCCGCTCTTTGAGGAAAGCAAGAAACACGACTGGGTGCTTTTCACCCGCAAGGTCGCTTGAGACAAAGGCAGGAAACACATGGCTGAGAATTACGACGTCATCGTCATCGGTTCGGGTCCGGGGGGCTATATCGCCGCCATTCGTGCGGCACAGTTGGGTCTCAAGACCGCGGTCGTCGAGCGCGAGCATCTGGCCGGCATCTGCTCCAACTGGGGCTGCATCCCGACCAAGGCGCTGCTGCGCTCCGCCGAAGTTCTGCACTACGCCCAGCACCCGGGCAGCTATGGCATCAAGATCGAAGGCACGGTGACGCCGGACCTGAAGGCGATCGTTGCACGCTCGCGCGGCATTGCCGAGCGCATGAACGGCGGCGTCGGCTTCCTGATGAAGAAGAACAAGGTCGATGTGATCTGGGGTGAAGCCAAGCTCACGAAGCCCGGCGAGATCGTCGTCGGCAAGTCGACGAAGCCGGTCGTCCAGCCGCAGGCGCCGCTGCCGAAGAACACCAAGGGCGAGGGCACCTACACCGCCAAGCACGTCATCATCGCGACCGGCGCCCGCCCACGCGCGCTGCCGGGCATCGAGCCCGATGGCAAGCTGATCTGGACCTACTTCGAGGCGATGAAGCCTGAGGAAATGCCAAAATCGCTGCTGGTCATGGGCTCGGGCGCGATCGGCATCGAGTTCGCCTCCTTCTATCGCACCATGGGCGTCGACGTGACGGTCGTCGAAGTGATGCCGAACGTGATGCCGGTCGAAGATGCCGAGATTTCGAACATCGCCAAGAAGCAGTTTGAAAAGCAAGGCATGAAGATCCATCTCCAGGCCAAGGTGACGAAGGTCGAGAAGGCTGCCAACTCGATCACCGCCCATGTCGAGATGAAGGACGGCAAGGTCGAGAAGATCACCGCTGACCGCATGATCTCGGCCGTCGGCGTTCAGGGCAACATCGAGAACCTCGGCCTCGAAACGCTCGGGGTCAAGACCGACCGCGGCTGCATCATCATCGACGGCTACGGCAAGACCAACGTTCCCGGCGTCTACGCCATCGGCGACGTCGCCGGACCGCCGATGCTCGCCCACAAGGCCGAGCATGAGGCCGTCATCTGCGTCGAAAAGATCGCTGGCCTGCCGAACGTCCACCCGATGGACAAGCTGAAGATCCCGGGCTGCACCTATTGCCACCCGCAGGTCGCCTCCGTCGGCCTTACGGAAGCCAAGGCCAAGGAACTCGGACGCGACATCCGCGTCGGCCGTTTCCCCTTCGTTGCCAACGGCAAGGCGATCGCGCTCGGCGAGGACCAGGGCATGGTCAAGACGATCTTCGACAAGAAGACCGGCGAACTCTTGGGCGCCCACATGGTCGGTGCGGAAGTCACCGAACTGATCCAGGGCTTCGTCGTCGCGATGAACCTCGAGACGACCGAAGAAGATCTGATGCACACGATCTTCCCGCATCCTACGATCTCCGAGACGATGAAGGAAAGCGTGCTCGACGCCTACGGCCGCGCGCTCAACGCCTGATGGTTTCGGCGCCGGCGCTTTTGGTGTAGCTTTGGCATTGATAATGGGCGCATTTTCAATGCACGGAGACCAAAATGAGCGTGAACGGCGTCGGTATTTTGGCTGCGATCATCGTCGGCGGTTTGGCCGGGTGGCTCGCGGAGAAGTTCATGGGCAGCAGCATGGGGCTGATCATGAACATAGTGCTTGGCATCATCGGTGCGGTGGTGCTGAATTTCGTCCTGGCGGCCTTCGGCATGGCCTATGCCGGCTGGGTCGCCTACCTGATCATCGGCTTCATCGGCGCATGCCTGTTGATCGCCGCTGGTCGGGTCGTGAAACGATAGTCCGTCGGGCCATCTGCGCTTCCGTCGGGCTTCGAAAATAGACGGCCTGACATTTCCGGTCGGGCCGTCTATATAGAGCGAAAATGGGTCATCCGGCCTGATGCCGGATCCGCCGCGACGAGGAAGACAGTATGGTAACGGTGTTCGATGCCGTCTCTGACCGGGCGCAACGCGTCCGCCACCCGGAAAAGGCCCACAAGCCCGACACGGAAGTGATGCGCAAGCCGGAGTGGATCCGCGTCAAGGCGCCGATGTCCAAGGGCTACCAGGAGACGCGCGAGCTGGTGCGTTCGCACAAGCTCGTGACCGTGTGCGAGGAAGCCGGTTGCCCGAACATCGGCGAATGCTGGGACAAGAAGCACGCCACGTTCATGATCATGGGCGAGATCTGTACCCGCGCCTGCGCCTTCTGCAACGTCGCGACCGGGAAGCCGAATGCGCTCGACATGGAAGAGCCGGCCAACATCGCCAAGGCCGTCAAGCAGATGGGCCTCAGCCACGTCGTCATCACTTCGGTCGACCGTGACGATCTGGAAGATGGCGGCGCCGAACACTTCGAGAAGGTCATCTGGGCGATCCGCGAGGCCTCGCCGACGACCACGATCGAAATCCTGACGCCGGACTTCCTGAAGAAGCCGGGTGCGCTGGAACGCGTCGTTGCCGCCAAGCCTGACGTCTTCAACCACAATATGGAAACGGTTCCCGGCAACTACCTGACGGTCCGCCCCGGTGCGCGCTACTTCCACTCCGTCCGCCTGCTGCAGCGCGTGAAGGAACTGGACCCGACCATGTTCACCAAGTCCGGCATCATGGTCGGCCTCGGCGAAGAGCGCAACGAAGTGCTGCAGTTGATGGACGACCTGAGGACCGCCGATGTCGACTTCCTGACGATCGGCCAATACCTGCAGCCGACGCGCAAGCACCACAAGGTCGAAGCGTTCGTCACGCCCGAGGAGTTCAAGTCCTACGAGACTGTCGCCTACACCAAGGGCTTCCTGATGGTGTCGTCGAGCCCGCTGACGCGCTCGTCGCACCACGCCGGCGACGACTTTGCGCGGCTGCGTGCAGCCCGCGAAAAGAAGCTGGCGGCCGTGGCAGGCTGACGGCTCGGCCGCTCAAAAAAATACCGAAACTCCGGCCCCGAGCCGGAGTTTCGCATTGGGTTTACTTGTTCCCGAGTTCCGCGGGAGTTTCCATGGACCTGCCGTCAAAACCGGCAATCGTCAACTATGTCGACGATGCCGTTGCCGCCGACCATATTCGCAGGGCCAGGCGCATCCTCGTGGTCGGATGCTCCGGCGGCGGCAAGTCAACGCTTTCACAGAAGCTCGCCCGTCAGTTCCAGTTGACCTACATCTCGATCGATCGCGATATCCGGTGGTTGCCGGGTTGGGCAGAGCGTGACCGGGCGGAGCAGCGCCAGCGCATTGTCGAGAGGATCGCCGCCGATCGCTGGGTCATGGATGGCACCGGTCCGTCCACATTCGATATCCGGGTGCCGAGAAGCGACATCGTGATCTGGGTGCGCATGCCGCGGCTTGTCTGCATATGGGGCGTCGTCACCCGCTGGCTGAAACATTTCGGCCGCACCCGCCCGGAGATGGCGCCGGGCTGCATCGAAAAGGTCGATTGGGATTTCCTTCAGTTCATCTGGACGTTTGAGCAGAAGTTTACGCCGCACATCGTCGCAGGTCTGGCGAAGCACGGCCCTGACGTGCCGGTTCTGCAGTTGAAATCGCGGCGCCAGATGCGCAGGCTCCTTGATCTTCTCGGTTCTCCCGCTTAACTCCCCTTTATGCCGCATTTCGAAACCAACCACGTCGTCAAGCACACCGCAGACCAGATGTTCGACCTCGTTGCCGACGTCGAACAGTATCCGCAGTTTCTACCGCTCTGTGAGGCGCTGACGGTGCGCTCGCGCAAGGAGCGCGATGGCAAAGTGCTGCTGCTTGCCGATATGACCGTCGGTTACAAGGCGATTCGCGAGACCTTCACGACGCAGGTGCTGCTGAACAAGGCAGAGCGGACGATCGACGTCAAATACATCGACGGGCCGTTCAAATATCTCGACAACCGCTGGCGCTTCGAGCCTTCGGGCGAGGGGCAGTCGATCGTGCACTTCGACATCGACTACGAGTTCAAAAGCCGCATCCTCGGGGCCTTGATGGGCTCGATGTTCGACCGTGCCTTCCGCATGTTCTCCGACGCCTTCGAAAAGCGCGCCGACAGCATCTATTCGGCCTGAGCGATCTGCGTGAGCAGATCGAGTGCGGTGCGGATGGTCGCAAGCCTTATGTTGCTGCGGCCGATATCGCCGTAGCGCATCTCGCGATGCAGCAGCGCGCCGTTTCGCCCTGCCGCAGCGAGATGCACAAGGCCGACAGGCTTTTCAGCCGAACCACCGCTCGGCCCGGCGATGCCGGTGACGGCAACGGCGAAGTCAGCCGCCGAATGCGCGATTGCGCCCTGTGCCATCTCGATCGCCGTCTGCCGCGAGACGGCACCATGGGCGACGAGCGTCGCCGTCTCGACGCCGAGCATTGCGACCTTTGCCTCGTTGGAATAGGTGACGAAGCCGCGGTCGAGGACTGCGGACGAACCGGAGATCTCGGTCAGCGCACCGGCGATCAGGCCACCAGTGCAGGATTCGGCGGTCGCGACCTTGCGGCCATTTGCCGTGAACTGCGCGATGATCTCACCGGCTTTGACTTCGATGTCGGCGGACCACATCACGAAAGGTTCCCATAGACGACCGTCGCCGTGGCGATCGCGGCGATGCCTTCGTCGCGGCCGACGAAACCAAGGCGTTCGTTGGTCGTTGCCTTGACCGAGCACCGGTCGAGTGAAATCCCCAGCATGTCCGAGAGATTTTCGCGCATCGTCAGGCGGTGCGGCCCGACCTTCGGCGCTTCGGCGATCAGCGAAACGTCTGCATTGGTGATGATGCCGCCGCGCTCGCGCACGATTTTGGCCGCGTGCTCCAGGAAAATGCGAGACGGCGCGCCCTTCCATTGCGGATCGGACGGCGGGAAATGATCGCCGATGTCGCCGGCGCCACAGGTGGCGAGCAGCGCGTCGGTGAGCGCATGCAGCGCCACGTCGGCATCGGAATGGCCGGAAAGTTTCTTGGTGTGCGCAATGAAGACGCCACAGAGCGTGACGCCGTCGCCCTCGACGAGCTGGTGCACGTCGTAGCCGTTGCCGGTGCGCACATCGGGCAGGGCAATCCGATTGAGTTTCTCGTCGGCCATGGCGATATCCCTTTTCAGCGTAAGCTTGACGTTGTCGACGGCGCCTTCGACGAGCACGACCTTGAGGCCGGCCCATTCAGCGATCGACGCGTCGTCGGTAAAATCCGTGCGGCCGCTTCTCGCCGCCTCCCGGTGTGCGGCAAGAATGGCCTGGAGATCGAATGTCTGTGGCGTCTGTGCGCCGTAGAGGCCGTCGCGCGGCACGGTTTCCGTGACCATGCCATCCTTGCCGGCACGCTTCAGCGTGTCTGCGACGGCGACCGCCGGCAGTACGGCCCTGACGTCCTCACTCAATGCCGCAGCGCACCGCGACAGCAGCGCGTGATCGGCAAAGGGGCGCACCGCATCGTGGATCATCACGCGGCGCGCGCCGATGTCGGCCAGGGCTTCGAGGCCGGCGAGCACCGATATCTGCCGGGTCGCGCCGCCGTGGACGATGATCACGTCGCTCGCCACCGAGCGTTTGCGTGCGGCGTTAAACAGCGCCTCGTCGTCCGGATGGATGACGACGACGATCGGACCGGCGCCCGGCCATGTCGCGAAAGTGTCAAGCGTATGGGCGATAACGGGGCGGTCGCCGATAGTTCGGTACTGCTTCGGGCCCTCGGCGGATTGCCCGGCGCGTTCGCCGCGTCCTGCCGCGACGATAACCACGCCGCACTTGAACTGTTCTTGAGGCTGCATTTTCTGTATGAGGTCCCGCATTCGCCGATCTTCGCCGTGATGTACCGCGAAGGGTCGTGCTTTGCCAGCTGAGCTTAGAATTTTGCGCGCCGCGCCGAAATCGCTTGGCAAGTCCGAGAACAATGTCTAAAAATAGTGCAGGAACAACATGTGCCTGAAAGATATGCATTTGCCAATTCCGGCTCTTTCGTCTCCGCTTCGTATCGGATCCATCGAAATCCGCAACAGAGTTGCGCTCGCGCCGATGTCCGGCGTCACCGATCTCCCATTCCGGCGGCTTGCCTGGCGCTTCGGTGCGGGTTTCGTCGTGACTGAAATGGTGGCGAGCCGTGAACTGGTCGGCAATGCCCAGGAATCCTGGGCGCGGCTGAAGAACTCCGGGATCGAGCCGCACATCGTCCAGCTTGCGGGCCGTGAGGCCCATTGGATGGCGGAGGCCGCGAAGATCGCTGCCGACAATGGCGCCGACATCATCGACATCAATATGGGCTGCCCGGCAAAGAAGGTGACGGGCGGTTACTCCGGTTCGGCCCTGATGCGCGACCCCGATCACGCTTTGTCGCTGGTTGAGGCGACCGTCAACTCCGTCGATGTGCCCGTGACGCTGAAGATGCGGCTCGGCTGGGATGAAAACTCGATCAATGCGCCGCTGATTGCCAAGCGCGCCGAAGAGGCGGGCGTGAAGGCAATTACCGTGCACGGCCGCACGCGCATGCAGTTCTACAACGGCAAGGCGGATTGGGATGCGATCCGATTGGTCCGCGACGTCGTTACCGTGCCGCTGGTCGCCAATGGTGACGTGGAGACGGTCGCCGATGCGGAAGAGATTCTCCGCCGATCGGGCGCGGACGCCGTCATGGCCGGCCGGTCCTCGCAGGGGCGCCCGTGGCACGTCGGGCTTCTCGCCGGGGCGGTCACGCATCCGTCAGCGGCGGAGGTCGCCGATATCTTTGCGGAGCACTACGAGATGATGCTCGAATTCTATGGCGTTGAGGTCGGCCTCCGGCATGCCCGCAAGCATGTCGCCTGGTATCTCGATCGCGCCGCCCCTGACCTTGCGGGCCCGGAAAAGGCAGCAATCCTGACATCGACCGATGCCCGTTTCGTCCGCGACAGGGCCCGTGCGGCGATGCTCGACGCCGCCTCGGGTAAGCCGGAAGGCGAGGCGGTCGAAGAAGGAATTGCCGCATGACCGAGAAACCGAGCATGCCGGATGCCGTCGCCAACGGTCTGTCGATGGCGGTTCTGAACGCCATCCAGAACCCGGTGATCATGGTGGATGCCAAGGGTCTCGTCGCCTTTGCCAACTGGGAGGCCGAATCGTTTTTCGGCGCCAGCGCCAACCACCTGGCGCGCCATGACATCAGCGCCTTCATTCCCTTTGGTAGTCCGCTGCTGACGCTGATCGAGCAGGTGCGCGAGCGCAAGGCGCCGGTCAACGAGTATCGCGTCGACCTGAGTTCGCCGCGCCTTGGGGCCGACAAGCTGGTCGATCTCTATGTCGCCCCTGTACTGTCCGAGCCGGGTGCGGTCGTCGTCGTCTTCCAGGAGCGTTCGATGGCCGACAAGATCGACCGGCAGCTGACGCATCGCGGTGCTGCCCGTTCGGTGACCGGTCTCGCCTCGATGCTGGCGCATGAAATCAAGAACCCGCTCTCGGGCATCCGAGGTGCTGCGCAACTGCTGGAGACCTCCGCCAACGACGAGGACCGCGCGCTGACGCGGCTGATCTGCGACGAGACCGACCGCATCGTTTCGCTGGTCGATCGCATGGAGGTGTTTTCCGACGAGCGCCCCGTCGATCGCGTGCCGCTGAACATCCATTCGGTGCTCGACCACGTGAAGGCGATCGCCAAGGCCGGCTTCGCCCGCCACATCAAGTTCGCGGAGCACTACGATCCGTCGCTGCCGCCCGTCTATGCCAACCGCGATCAGCTGGTTCAGGTGTTCCTGAACCTGATCAAGAATGCGGCCGAAGCGATCGGCGAGCGCCACGACGGCGAAATCCTGCTGACGACCGCCTACCGGCCGGGCATTCGCCTGTCGGTTGCCGGGACGCGCGAGAAGATCTCGCTGCCGCTGGAATTCTGCGTGCACGACAATGGCCCAGGCGTCCCTCAGGACCTGCTGCCGCTCTTGTTTGACCCCTTCATCACCACCAAGACCAATGGTTCAGGCCTGGGTCTCGCTCTGGTTGCCAAGATCATCGGCGGCCATGGCGGGATCGTCGAATGCGACAGCCAGCAGAACCGCACCACCTTCCGCGTGCTGATGCCTGCCTCCAAGGGCCAGGCCGCGGATGACGACGACATGCCGATGACAAAAGGAAACCTTGCATGACCGGTGCCACGATCCTCGTCGCGGATGACGATGCCGCCATTCGCACCGTGCTGAACCAGGCGCTCAGCCGCGCCGGCTACGATGTCCGCATCACCTCCAACGCGGCGACGCTGTGGCGCTGGATTGCGGCGGGCGATGGCGATCTGGTCGTGACCGACGTGGTGATGCCGGACGAAAACGCCTTCGATCTTCTCCCGCGCATCAAGAAGGCGCGCCCCGACCTGCCGGTGCTGGTCATGAGCGCCCAGAACACATTCATGACGGCGATCAAGGCCTCGGAGAAGGGCGCCTACGACTATCTGCCGAAGCCTTTCGACCTGACAGAGTTGATCGGCATCATCGGCCGGGCGCTGTCGGAGCCGAAGCGCCGGCCGGCAAAGCTCGACGACGACACCCAGGACGGCATGCCGCTGGTCGGCCGCTCGGCTGCGATGCAGGAAATCTACCGGGTGCTGGCGCGCCTGATGCAGACCGACCTGACCCTGATGATCACGGGCGAGTCCGGCACCGGCAAGGAGCTTGTTGCCCGCGCGCTGCACGACTATGGCAAGCGCCGCAACGGCCCTTTCGTGGCCATCAACATGGCGGCGATCCCGCGCGACCTGATCGAATCGGAACTGTTCGGCCACGAGAAGGGCGCCTTTACCGGTGCGCAGATGCGCTCGACCGGCCGCTTCGAGCAGGCCGAAGGCGGAACGCTCTTCCTCGACGAAATCGGCGACATGCCGATGGACGCGCAGACGCGTCTTCTACGCGTCTTGCAGCAGGGGGAATATACGACCGTCGGCGGACGCACGCCGATCCGCTCCGACGTGCGTATTGTCGCGGCAACCAACAAGGACCTGAAGCAGTCGATCAATCAGGGCCTGTTCCGCGAAGACCTCTACTATCGTCTGAACGTCGTGCCGCTGCGGTTGCCGCCGCTGCGCGACCGTGCCGAGGACATTCCGGACCTCGTGCGCCACTTCGTCCAGCAAGCGGAAAAGGAAGGCTTGGACGTCAAGCGCTTCGACCATGAGGCGCTGGAGCTGATGAAGGCGCACCCCTGGCCAGGCAACGTTCGCGAGCTGGAGAACCTGGTGCGGCGCCTGACGGCACTTTATCCACAGGATGTCATCAGCCGCGAGATCATCGAAAACGAGCTTCGCTCCGAGATCCCGGATAGCCCGATCGAGAAGGCGGCGGCGCGTCCGGGCTCGCTGACGATTTCGCAGGCGGTCGAAGAAAATATGCGCCAGTATTTCGCAAGCTTTGGCGAGGCCTTGCCTCCGGCCGGCCTTTACGACCGGGTACTTGCGGAAATGGAGTATCCGCTGATCCTCGCAGCGCTCACCGCCACCCGCGGCAACCAGATCAAGGCGGCCGATCTGCTCGGCCTCAACCGCAACACGCTGCGCAAGAAGATCCGCGAGCTCGGTGTTTCGGTCTATCGCAGCTCACGCAGCGCTTGACTTGGCCGCACCCACCGTTGCATTTTCGCCACAATGCGTTGCTTGAACGGATAACGGCCGCCGAATCGCGCGTCGTTGCCGTCCTGTTCAATCGATTTGACCCAATCGATTGACGGGGGTGCCGCGCGGCAGCCCATCTGGGTGGTGAGGTCAACCTTTGACCCGAGAATGCAAGCAAGAGATGCCGTCGCCGGCCGGCGACGGTTGGGGGAACGCTTTTCATGGTGGACGCAATGGCCTTGCCGCTGGGCACAGATGAGGGACTGGCGGCGCAGGATCGCCGTGGCTCCTTTGCCCTGCCGGGCCTGATGTTGGCAACCGGCGCGCTGATCTGTGCGACCGTTTCCCTGCTCGTGCTTCTCGGCCTGACGCCAATCAAGCTCGAACGAAATATCGTCATCGCCTGTGCGGCGATCAACAGCCTCTTCGTCGTCGGCCTCATCTATCTGATCGCCCGTGAAATCCTGCGTCTGCTGCGCGCCCGCCACAAAGGCCGTGCCGCAGCCCGACTGCACGTGCGCATCGTCGCGCTGTTTTCAATCGTGGCGATCACGCCGGCGGTTCTCGTCGCGATCTTTGCCAGCATCACGCTCGATGTCGGCCTTGACCGCTGGTTCTCGCTCCGAACCCAGGCGATCGTCCGCTCCTCGATCAACGTGGCGCAGGCCTACGTGCTCGAGAATGCCAGCTATCTCCAGGGCCAGACCGTCTCGATGGCGAACGACCTCGAGCGCAACCGTCAGCTCTACAGCCTCGACCGTACGGGCTTTGCCGAGCTGATGACCCGCCAGGCGCGCGGACGCGGCATGCTTGGCGCCTTTCTTGTGCGTGCCGACGGCAGCCCCATCGTGCAGGCCAACATCTCGACCGATCGGCCGCTGCCGGCGATCCCGCCGGATGCGTTGAAGAGTTCCGTCTCCGGCCAGCCGACCCTGATCCCGCCAGGGATCACCAACCTTGTCGGCGCAGTCATCCCGCTTGACGACATCCCGGGCACCTTCCTCTACACGGTTCGCAACGTCGATCCGGAGGTGATGCGCTCGCTCCGGCTGATGGAGGAGAACACCGCCGAGTACAAGATGCTCGAGGCCGGGCGAACCTTCACCCAGATCGCCTTCGGCGTCCTCTATCTCGGCTTTGCCCTCATCGTACTGCTGGCCGCGATCTGGACCGCGATCGCCGTCGCTGACCGGATTGTCCGGCCCATCCGCCAGCTGATCGGTGCCGCCGACAGCGTCGCTTCCGGTAATCTCGATGTCGTCGTGCCGGTGCGCGCCGTCGATGGCGACGTCGGTAATCTGTCACGAACCTTCAACAAGATGGTTTCTGAGATCCGCAGCCAGCAGGAGCAGATCCTGGAGGCCAAGGACGAAGTCGACCACCGCCGCCGCTTCATCGAGGCGGTTCTGTCGGGCGTGACCGCGGCTGTCATCGGTGTCGGTCGTGACCGCCAGATCACCATTGCCAATCCGTCGTCCGAAGATTTCCTGAAGAAGGCCGCGCCGGATCTTCTCGGTGCCGATCTCAGGCAGATCGCGCCCGAGATCGAGGAGGTCCTGGTCGAGGCCGAAGGGCGCCATCGCAACGATTACCGCAAGCAGATCAACGTTATGCGCGGCGGAACCGAGCGCACGCTGAACGTTCAGGTGACGCGCGAAGAGGGCGGCGAGGCGAACGAATCCTACGTCATCACCATCGACGACATCACCGATCTCGTCATCGCCCAGCGCTCGACCGCCTGGGCGGACGTGGCGCGCCGCATCGCCCACGAGATCAAGAACCCGCTGACGCCGATCCAGCTTTCCGCCGAGCGCCTGAAGCGGCGCTACGGCAAACAGATCAATCAGGGCGACAAAGCCGTTTTCGACCAGTGCACGGACACCATTGTGCGCCAGGTGGAAGACATCGGACGCATGGTGGACGAGTTCTCGGCCTTCGCGCGCATGCCGAAGCCGACAAAGGAACGGGCGGATCTTCGCGCGATCCTGAAGGATGCAGTGTTCCTGCGCGAAATGGGCAACAACCACATCAACTTCGTGCGCGACTTCGGCGAGGAGCCGCTTGAGGGCTTGTTCGACGGGCGCATGCTCGGCCAGGCCTTCGGCAACATCGTCAAGAATGCCGTGGAATCGATCGAGGCGGTGCCGGCGGATGCGGTCCGCGGCCAGCCTGTCGTCGTGGCGCGTGCGCGAACCGATGCGGGGACCGGCCAGTTCGTCGTCGACATCATCGACAACGGCAAGGGCCTGCCCACGGAAAACCGGCACCGTATTCTGGAGCCATACATGACGATGCGCGAGAAGGGCACGGGCCTGGGTCTCGCCATCGTCAAGAAGATCATTGAGGACCATGGCGGACAATTGGAATTGCACGACGCGCCTGCCGAATACGACGGCGGTGTCGGGGCGATGATCCGCGTGATCCTGCCGCCTGCCGGAGAAACCGCGGGCGAAGAGAGTTTGAAGGATAAGGGTGCGAGCGATGGCCGCTGATATTCTGGTTGTGGACGATGAGGAAGATATCCGCGAGATCGTGTCGGGTATCCTGTCCGACGAGGGGCACGAAACGCGCACCGCCTTCGACAGCGACAGCGCGCTGGCGGCGATCAGCGATCGCGTGCCGCGGCTGGTCTTCCTCGACATCTGGATGCAGGGAAGCCGCCTCGATGGCCTGGCGCTGCTCGACGAGATCAAGGGGCGGCACCCGGATCTTCCGGTTGTCATGATTTCCGGTCACGGCAACATCGAGACCGCGGTCAACGCCATCAAGCGCGGCGCCTATGATTTCATCGAGAAGCCCTTCAAGGCCGACCGTCTGATCCTGATCGCCGAACGGGCGCTGGAAAATTCCAAGCTCAAGCGGGAAGTCTCGGAGCTGAAAAAGAAGTCCGGCGATCCGGTCGAGCTGATCGGCACGTCCGTTGCCGTCTCGCAGCTTCGCCAGACGGTCGAAAAGGTCGCGCCGACCAACAGCCGCATCATGATCCAGGGGCCCTCGGGTTCCGGTAAGGAATTGGTCGCGCGTATGATCCACCGCAAGTCGACGCGATCGACAGGCCCCTTCGTGGCGCTGAACGCAGCGGCGATCACGCCGGACCGAATGGAAATCGCGCTCTTCGGGACCGAGGGCACGCCGGGCCAGCCGCGCCGCACGGGCGCGCTCGAGGAAGCCCATGGCGGCATCCTTTATCTCGACGAGATCGGCGAAATGCCGCGCGAGACGCAAAACAAGATCCTGCGCGTGCTCGTCGACCAGCAGTTCGAGCGTGTCGGCGGCACCAAGCGCGTGAAGGTCGACGTCCGGATCATCTCGTCGACGGCCTACAATCTCGAAAATATGATCTCCGAGGGGCTGTTCCGCGAAGACCTGTTCCACCGGCTGGCAGTCATTCCGGTTCGTGTTCCGGCACTGGCCGAGCGGCGTGAAGACATTCCGTTCCTCGTCGACATGTTCATGCGCCAGGTCAGCGAGCAGGCGGGCATCCGTCCGCGCAAGATTGGCGACGACGCGCTGGCGGTGTTGCAGGCGCATGACTGGCCGGGCAACATCCGCCAGCTTCGCAACAACATCGAGCGGCTGATGATCCTTGCCCGCAGCGACGGTCCGGATACGCCGATCTCGGCCGACATGCTCCCAACCGAAGTGGGTGACACCCTGCCGAAGATTTCGGCCCAGGGCGACCAGCACATCATGACCTTGCCGTTGCGCGAGGCTCGCGAAATGTTCGAACGTGATTATCTGATCGCGCAGATCAACCGATTCGGCGGCAATATTTCGCGCACGGCGGAGTTTGTCGGTATGGAGCGGTCGGCGCTGCATCGGAAGCTGAAGTCGCTGGGCGTCTGAACCGGAATTTCCGGCCAACCCGCCCGCGCTCGCATGTGAAAGAACGACATGAAGGTAGTCATTTGTGGCGCGGGGCAGGTCGGTTACGGCATTGCCGAGCGACTGGCGCAGGAAGACAACGACGTTTCGGTGATCGATACGTCGGCGGCGCTGATCGCCAACATCACCGAGAGCCTCGACGTGCGCGGTTATGTGGGCCATGGCGCGCATCCGGATGTGCTCGCCAAGGCGGGTGCTGACCAGGCCGACATGCTGATTGCGGTCACGCTGTCCGACGAGGTCAACATCGTCGCCTGTGAAGTGGCTCATGCGATCTTCAACGTGCCAACGAAGGTTGCGCGCATTCGGGCGCAGAGCTATCTGGCGCCTGAGTACGCGAACCTGTTTTCGCGCGAAAACGTGCCGATCGATGTCACCATCTCGCCCGAAGTCGAGGTCGGGCGGCTCGTGCTGCGGCGCATTTCCTTTCCCGGCGCGATCGACGTCGTGCGTTTCGCCGATGACCGCATCGCCATGGTCGCCTTCGAGTGCCTGGAAGACTGTCCCGTCGTCGGCACGCCGCTGCAACAGTTGAGCGAACTGTTTCCTGACCTGCTTGCGACCGTCACCGGCATTTTCCGCAACGGCAAGGTGATCGTGCCCCATTCCGACGACCAGTTGCAGGCGGGCGATATCGCCTATGTCGTCTGCGATCGGGATCATGCGCGGCGCACGCTGGCGCTCTTCGGCCACGAAGAGCAGGAGGCGCGGCGCATCATCATTTTCGGCGGCGGCAATGTCGGCTATTTCGTTGCCAAGACGATCGAGGAACACCAGCCGCGCACGCGGGTGAAGCTGATCGAGAGCGATCGCGACCGCGCGGTGATGATGGCCGACAAGTTGAGCAGCACGGTCGTCCTCAACGGGTCGGCCATGGACCAGCGGATTCTCGCCCAGGCTGATGTCCAGGACGCCGATCTCGTCGTGGCGCTTACCAACAACGACCAGATCAACATCCTCGGCAGCATGATGGCGAAACACCTGGGTGCAAAGTCCACACTCGTCCTCATCAACGAACCGTCCTACCAGGATTTTGCCGCGACCGCCGGCGTCGACGCCTATGTGAACCCGCGCGCGGTGACCATTTCGCGCGTGCTGCAGCATGTCCGCAAGGGCCGCATCCGCTCGGTCTATGCGGTGCAGAAGGGCATGGCCGAGGTGATCGAGGCCGAGGCTCTGGAAACGTCCCCGCTCGTCGGCAAGGCCCTGCGCGACCTCGAACTTCCCGACGGAATCCGCATCGGCGCGCTCTATCGCGACAAGACGTTCATCCGCCCTGATGGCGCCACCCGGATCAAGGCGAGGGACCGCGTCGTGCTCTTTGCCACGGCCGATGCGGTGCGCCATGTCGAGCAATTGTTCCGCGTCAGCATCCAGTATTTCTAAGGTCGAGACGATGTCCCGAATTGCCTATGTCAACGGCGCCTACGTGCCGCACGCGGACGCCGGCGTCCATATCGAGGACCGCGGCTATCAGTTTGCGGACGGCGTCTACGAGGTCTGCGAGGTGCGTCACGGCTATATCGTCGATCTCACCCGTCATCTCGATCGCCTCGGCCGCTCGCTCAGCGAACTGCGCATCGACTGGCCGATGACAAGGGCCGCGCTCGTCCACGTGATCCGCGAAGTCATCCGGCGCAACCGGGTGAGAAACGGCCTGTTCTACATGCAAGTCACGCGCGGCGTGGCGCGCCGCGATCACGTCTTTCCCGTATCGGAAACACGCCCGTCGATCGTGGTGACGGCGAAGCGCACCGACACTGCAGCTATTGCCAGGAAGGCGACCCATGGCATTGCGGCGATCACGGTGCCGGAAAACCGTTGGGATCGTGTCGACATCAAGTCGGTCGGGCTTCTGCCCAACGTGCTGGCGCGCCAGAAGGCCAAGGAGGAAGGCGCACAGGAGGCGATCTTCGTCGATGCCGACGGCACGGTGAAGGAAGGCGCAGCGACCAATGTCTGGATTGTCGATCGCGACGGAAACCTGCGCACACGACCGGCAGAACACGGCATCCTCAAGGGAATCACCCGCACCACCTTGATGGATGTAGCGGTGCAGCTTGGGCTTAAAATCGAGGAGAGGGCGTTCTCGGTCGATGAGATGCTCGCGGCGCGCGAAGTGTTTATTACGGCCGCCACCAGCATCTGTTTTCCGGTCGTTTCGATCGACGGCAAGCCGATCGGCAACGGCCATCCAGGAAGCATAGCACAGAATATTCGCGAAGCCTTTTTCGGCGTTGCGGAAAAGACATTGATTTGATACCAACTCTGAAGAGGTGTCGGGGAAGGTACTTGTGGCGCCTCTGATTGCTGAATTTGACAAAAATGCACCGGCGCAAAACGCCGGCAAATAAGAAAGAAGCGGCGCGATGGCGGAACGTTCTCAAAACTTGCAGGATCTCTTTCTCAATACGGTCCGCAAGCAAAAGATTTCCTTGACAATTTTTCTCATCAACGGCGTCAAGCTTACCGGCGTTGTAACCTCGTTCGACAACTTCTGCGTCCTGCTGCGTCGCGACGGCCACTCGCAACTGGTCTACAAGCACGCGATCTCGACCATCATGCCCGGCCAGCCGCTGCAGATGTTCGAGAACGAAGAAGCCGCATCCTGACGGGACGTTAGGCACATTACCAAACGTGATTCAAAATTGTCGTCGATCATTCCGGAGCTCGAGAAGCTCCGCGACGACATGCGCGCGGTCGTCATCGTTCCAGTCTTGAAAAAGACCGGACGGCAGTCCGCAGATATGCTCTCGACCACCACGACGCGCTCGGACGAAAGTCGCCTCGAAGAGGCGACCGGTCTCGCCATGGCGATCGATCTTGAGGTCGTGCATGGCGCCATCGTTCCGGTGGCGCAGCCGAAGCCGGGCACCTTGCTTGGTACCGGCAAGATCGAAGAGATTGGCCACATCCTCGTCGAGCTCGATGCCGGTCTTGTCATCGTCGACCATCCGCTGACGCCGGTGCAACAACGCAATCTCGAGAAGGAATGGAACGCCAAGGTCATTGACCGTACGGGCCTCATTCTCGAAATCTTCGGCCGCCGCGCCTCCACCAAGGAAGGCACGCTGCAGGTCGATCTCGCGCATCTCAACTATCAGAAGGGCCGCCTGGTCCGAAGCTGGACCCACCTTGAGCGCCAGCGCGGTGGTGGCGGCTTCATGGGCGGTCCGGGTGAAACCCAGATCGAAGCGGACCGGCGCTTGCTGCAGGATCGCATCGTCAAGCTCGAGCGCGAGTTGGAGCAGGTGCGCCGCACACGGCAGTTGCATCGCTCTAAGCGCAAGAAGGTACCGCACCCGATCGTCGCCCTCGTCGGCTACACCAATGCCGGCAAGTCGACGCTGTTCAACCGCATGACCGGGGCAGGCGTTCTGGCCGAGGATATGCTGTTTGCAACGCTCGACCCGACGCTTCGGCGGCTGAAGCTGCCGCATGGCCGGATGGTCATCCTCTCCGACACTGTCGGCTTCATTTCCGACCTGCCGACCCATCTCGTCGCCGCGTTTCGCGCGACGCTGGAAGAGGTGCTGGAGGCGGATCTGATCCTGCATGTCCGCGACCTCTCGGACCCGGACAACCAGGCACAAGCAAGCGACGTTCTCAGAATCCTGTCCGATCTCGGCATCGACGAGAAGGAAGCCTCCGAGCGCCTGATCGAGGTCTGGAACAAGATCGACCGGTTGGATGACGAATCACGCGAGGCATTGCGCGGCAAAGCGGCGACGTCCAACAACACGGTTGCCGTTTCCGCGATCACCGGTGACGGCGTCGACGAACTGCTCGCCGAAATCGGCCGTCGTCTTTCCGGCGTCCTGACGGAATGCACTGTCGTTCTCGGCATCGATCAGCTGCAGCTTCTGCCCTGGGTCTACCAGCACGCGATCGTCGACGGTCGCGAAGACCTGGAAGACGGGCGTGTGAGCCTTGATCTCAGGTTGACCGAGAACGAGGCCTCCGAGTTGGAGCGTCGCCTCGGAAACGGGCCGAAGCCGGTCGAGGAAGACTGGTAAGTCATAGCTTTCCCGGGGTTGGCGGCTAGCGGGCCGTCGGCCTCAGCTTTGGGAAAGAGGACGCATGGCGGGCACGCGTCCCGCTCGTTCTAGCCCAGCTGTCGCTCGATCGCCTTGGCTGCCTGCCAGAGCTCTTCCATCCGCTCCAGCGTTGCCTCAACCAGCGTCTCGCCGGCCGCGCCGAGTTCCCGCTCGATATGGGCGAAGCGGCGGCGGAATTTGGTGTTGGTGCCGCGAAGCGCCATCTCCGGATCGGTGCCGACATGGCGCCCGATGTTCACCACGGCAAAGATCAGGTCGCCCAGTTCGTCGCTGACTTTGGCGCGGTCCTTTTCTCGCAGAGCCTGGCGCAGTTCACCGATCTCCTCCTCGATCTTGTTGAGGATCGGTTCCGGTTCCGACCAGTCGAAGCCGACCTTTGCGGCGCGCTCCTGCAGCTTCAGGGCTTCTACGAGCGCCGGAAATGAGCGCTGCACCGAGCCCAAATGGTTTGCGGCTGCATCAGGCGCGAGGCCGCGCTTGGCGCGCTTTTCTTGCCGCTCGGCCTTTTCGGCCTGCTTGATCTCATCCCATTGCAGCTTCACCGCCTCGGGCGTATCGGCGTCGGATCGGGCAAAGACATGCGGGTGCCGGCGGATCATCTTGCGGGTCACCGCCTCAACGACGTCGCCGAAAGCGAAGTCGCCGGCCTCTTCGGCCATACGGGCGTGGAAGACCACCTGCAGCAGCAGGTCGCCGAGCTCGTCGCAGAGGTCGTGCATGTCGCCGCGCTCAATGGCGTCGGCAACCTCATAGGCCTCTTCTATCGTATAGGGCTTGATGGTCTCGAAGGTCTGGACGATGTCCCAGGGGCAGCCGGTCTCGGGCTGGCGGAGCGCCGCCATGATGTCGAGCAGGCGCGTTATGTCGCGTGAAGGTTCCATGGATCTCAGTTCAGCGGAATGGCGTTGTCGTCCTTGCCCGACTGGTAGCTGTCGGAAAGGCTCTGGTAGCGGGCGCGGATGCGGGCATCCTGGGCGGAAAGCCGATCGCGGGTTTCGGCGTCGGCGTCTTTCGAGAGTGCAGCAATCGAGGCCGAGTGCCAGAAGGCGTTGTCTTGCGCGTAGCCACCCGGTTCCAGCCGGAAGACCTCTTTCAGTATCTTCAGGTCGTGCGGGATCGCGAAGGCGTCGCGCGAATCCTCGTGGCTGAAGAAGTAATAGAAATTGTCGAAGCCGGCCCAGGTGATGGCAGAAAGGCACATGGAGCAGGGCTCGTGCGTCGAGAGGAAGATGAGGTCGCGCGTGTCCGGTTTCTCCGCCATCTCGTAGAAACGCTTCAGCGTGTGCACTTCGCCGTGCCAGAGCGGATTTTCCGTCTCGTTGTTGGTTTCGGCAAGCACCAGCGACAGATCGGACTTGCGCAGGATCGCTGCGCCGAAGACCTTGTTGCCGGCGGCAACACCCTTTTCGGTAAGCGGCAGGATATCCTGCTCGATGACGGTCAAAAGCCGTTCGGCGAGTTCGGGTTTTGTCATGTCTTGGGCCTCCGGCAGGTCGTTGACGGCATTTAACGGAGGTTACCCATGCGGCGCAATGGCCGCGCCAAGGTCGGCGATTGAACAGGCTCGGAGATATTTGCTCAAAATGGTGCACCGCCGAGCAAAACAATACGTGCCTGGAAAGGCATTGAAATTTCTGTTCCTTCAATTGTCGTGCGCCATAAGGGATATTCGCCGCAGCCTGTAGAAGGAACGACCGCAAGACCATGTCGCAGCAGCTCGCCGTTTTCCCCGCATTCTTTCGCGTCGCGCAAAAGCGCGTGGCGGTTTTCGGCAATGGCGACGAAGCTTTTGCCAAGGTGCGGCTGCTGCTGAACACCGAAGCGTCGATCGTCGTCTTCGCCGACGCGCCGGAAGCGGAGTTCGCACAATACCTTCGTGACCGTGGGATCGAACATGTCGCGGCCGCCTTCGCACCCGAGCAGCTCGACGGCGCCATTCTCGTTTTTGCCGCGACCGGCAATGCCGTCGAGGATCAGCGCATCGTCCTTACAGCGCGTGAACGCAAGATCCCGGCAAATGCCGTCGACCAGCCCGACTTCTGCGACTTCTTCACGCCGGCGCTCGTGAACCGTGCCCCCGTTGCAGTCGCCATCGGGACCGAAGGGGCAGGACCCGTTCTGGCGCAGATGATCCGTGCGCAGATAGATCAGCTGCTGTCCCCCTCGCTCGGCGTCGTTGCTTCGCTTGCCGCGAGCTATCGCGAGGCCGTCGATCGCCTGGTGCCGCGCGGCGTTGCCCGCCGCATGTTCTGGCGCCGGTTTTTCCAGGGGCCGGTGGCAGACAAGGTCGCCGGCGGCGATCTGGCTGCTGCCCGCCGTGAGGCTTCGCGTCTGCTCGATGCGCCCGAGAAGGCGAGGGGCCATGTCTGGCTCGTCGGTGCCGGTCCAGGCGCTGAAGACCTGCTGACGCTCCGCGCCCAGCGCGTGATGATGGAAGCCGATGCGATCGTTTATGATGCGCTGGTGCCGCAGACGATCGTTGATATGGGTCGTCGTGACGCCGAGCGCCTGTCGGTCGGCAAGCGCAAGGGCTGCCACACCAAGTCCCAAGACGAGATCAACCAGCTGCTGGTGACGCTGGCTGCCGAAGGCAAGCGCGTCGTCCGTCTGAAGTCCGGAGATCCTTTGGTTTATGGCCGCGCCGGCGAAGAGATGGCGGCGATGCGCGAAGCCGGTATCAGCTACGAGATCGTCCCGGGTATCACTTCGGCCTTCGCCGCGGCGGCCGATTTTGAACTGCCGCTGACGCTTCGCGGTGTTGCCTCCTCGCTGGTCTTTACGACCGGCCACGATCTGACCGGCGAAGTCCTGCCCGATTGGGCGCGGCTTGCCGTCTCGGGCGCAACGATCGCCGTCTACATGGGGCGCACTGTTGCGGCGTCGGTCGCCGGTCGTCTGATGCAGGCAGGTCTTCCGCCGGAAACGACGGTTGCCGTCATCGAGAATGCCAGCCGCGCCGATCGGCGCCTGCTGCACGGCACGCTGAAGGACCTTCCGGATCTTGAAAACCGCAGCGAGCTTGCAGGTCCGGTCATGGTCATCATCGGCGATGCCGTCGCCGGCGCCAATTTCGAGCGGTCCGAACCGCTTGTCGCAGGCAAGGCACGTGGCGAGAAGAAAAACATTGAAGCCGCTTTCGGGCGCGACGAACAGATTTTGAACTGAGGAAGAGGTCATGGTGAGCAAGGTTTTGACGGCAAATCGACTTTCGGACGGCATTTCCGTCTGGCTGGATGCCGCGGGCAACTGGGTCGAGCAGCTTCAGGATGCCTTCATCGCTCGCCACGCCGAGGCCGTGACGGCGCTCGAAGCCACCGGCAAGCAGGCGTTCGATGACAACAAGGTCGTCGATGCCAACGTCGTCGACGTCGAAGAGATCAACGGCACACTTCGCCCGCTGCGCATGCGCGAGCGCATCCGCGCTGAAGGCCCCTCGATCCCCTACGCTGCCGGCTACAATGGCCTTTCCGGCCCGAAACACGCTGCCTGAGGAACCGATACCCGATGTACCGTTACGATGAATTCGACCACGCCTTCGTTTCCTCCCGCGTCGAACAGTTCCGCGATCAGGTCGAGCGGCGACTGAGTGGCGAGCTTGCCGAAGACGCCTTCAAGCCGCTGCGCCTGATGAACGGCGTCTACCTGCAGCTTCACGCCTATATGCTGCGCGTCGCCATTCCCTATGGCACGCTGTCGAGCCGCCAGATGCGCATGCTCGCCCATATCGCGCGCAAATATGACCGCGGCTACGGCCATTTCACCACGCGCCAGAACATCCAGTACAACTGGCCGCGTCTGTCCGACACGCCGGATATCTTGCAAGAGCTCGCAAGCGTCGAGATGCATGCGCTCCAGACCTCGGGCAACTGCATTCGCAATGTGACCGCCGATCACTTTGCCGGCGCGGCGGCCGATGAGGTCGCAGACCCAAGGCCTTACGCCGAGATCTTGAGACAGTGGTCGAGCGTACATCCGGAATTCTCGTTCCTGCCGCGCAAGTTCAAGATCGCCGTCACTGGCGCTGAGCGCGACCGCGCCGCAATCCAGGTCCATGATATCGGTCTGCACCTGAAGAAGGACGAAAACGGCCGCGTCGGCTTTGCCGTCTATGTCGGCGGTGGTCAGGGCCGCACGCCGATGATCGCCAAGAAGATCCGCGACTTCCTGCCGGAGGAGGACCTGTTGTCCTACACGACGGCGATCATGCGCGTGTACAACCTGCACGGCCGCCGCGACAACAAGTACAAGGCCCGCATCAAGATCCTCGTACACGAGACCGGCGCCGAAGAATTGTCGCGTCAGGTCGAAGTCGAGTTCGCGGCCCTCAAGGACACCGAGCTGAAGCTGCCGGAGACCGACATCCAGGCGATCTCCACCTATTTCGCACCACCGGCCGTCGAAAACCGTGCTGAAGGCTGGGAGAGCCTGGCGCGCTGGAAGAAGACCGATCCCGAGTTTGCCCGTTGGGTGCAGCAGAATGTGCAACCGCACAAGCACCCGGACTACGGCATGGTGACGATCTCGCTGAAGCCGATCGGCGGCATTCCGGGCGACGCCAGCGACGCGCAGATGGATGCCGTTGCCGATATCGCCGAGGAATACGCCTTCGACGAAATCCGAGTCAGCCACGAACAGAACCTGATCCTGCCGCATGTGGCGCTGGCCGATCTCGAGCCGGTCTACCGCGCGCTGGTCGCCTCAGGTCTTGCCACTGCCAATGCCGGCCTGATCACGGATATCATCGCCTGTCCTGGGCTGGACTACTGCGCACTTGCCAATGCGCGCTCCATCCCCGTGGCGCAGGAAATTTCGACCCGCTTCGGTTCGCCCGAGCGTCAGGCCGAGATCGGTGAGTTGAAGATCAAGATCTCCGGCTGCATCAATGCCTGCGGTCATCACCATGTCGGCCATATCGGGCTGCTTGGCGTTGAAAAGAAGGGTGCGGAACTCTATCAGATTACGCTTGGTGGCTCCGGCGACGAAAACACCTCGATCGGCGAGATCATCGGCCGCGGCTTCGAACCGGAGAAGGTGACCGACGCCGTCGAGACCATCGTCGACACCTACCTGGGACTGCGCCGCGACGGTCAAGAGACCTTCCTCGAAGCCTATCGCCGCGTCGGCCCACAACCCTTCAAGGATGCGCTCTACGGCAGCGCGCAGGAAGCTGCCTGAGGCGCTGAGGAACGGAAATGACGAAAATCTGGAAGGAAACCGGTTTCGTGGGCGATGATCCCTGGGTCATCGAGACGGAGGAAACCAAGGCAGGCTCGAACGAGAAGGCGATCGTCGGTCTCGACGCATTCCTGGGCAAGGTTGCAGACAGCGACGAAACCGGTCTTGGCGTGGTCATCGCGCCGGCAGACGACGTGACGAAGCTCGCACCACACCTTGATCGCCTTGCGCTGGTCGCCGTCGCGTTCCCGGCGTTCAATGACGGCCGCGCCTTCAGCCATGCGTCGCTGCTGCGCGCGCGCCTTGGCTTTACCGGCGAGGTGAGGGCGGTCGGCGACGTGCTGATTGACCAGATCCCGCTGATGCTGCGCTGTGGCGTCGAAAGCTTCGCTGTCAGCAATGCGACAGCGCTGAAGCGTTTGTCCGAAGGACGCCTGCCGGGCATTGCTGTGCACTACCAGCCGACCGCCAAGCCTTCGACCGATGCTAAATCCTATAGCTGGCGCCGGGTGTCATAGGGTAGGGTTGGCCGCGACAGTGTGAAGCACGCCGAAATCCCCAAAAGCGACTATATTTGGAAGAGATTTCCTTTCAACAAGGCGCAGCTTGGAATATCGGCTTATTGTTGATAGACAGGGTCATCATTTACAGGACTTGTAGCTAAGATGAATGCTCCGGCAAAAACGGAAGATTTCGCGATCCAGGCACCGGCAGGCGTCTACGTCGAGACGGTGACCAGCGTTGAACACTATACGGATCGGCTCTTCCGCTTCCGCATGACCCGCCCTGCCGAATTCCGCTTCCGCTCGGGCGAATTCGCGATGATCGGCCTGATGGTCGGCGACAAGCCGGTCTATCGCGCCTATTCGATCGCCAGCCCGGCCTGGGACGAGGAACTCGAGTTCTTCTCGATCAAGGTGCCGGATGGCCCGCTGACCTCGCACCTGCAGGGGATCAAGCCGGGCGACAAGGTGCTGATGCGCAAGAAGCCGACCGGTACGCTGGTGCTCGACGCGCTCGTTCCCGGGCGCCGTCTCTACATGTTCTCGACCGGCACCGGCATTGCGCCCTTCGCAAGCCTGATCCGCGATCCCGAGACCTATGAAAAGTTCGAGGAAGTGATCCTCACCCATACCTGCCGCGATGTTGCCGAACTGAAATACGGCTTCGATCTGGTCGAGGAAATCCGGAACCACGAGTTCCTGAACGAGATTGTCGGCGACAAGCTGCGCCACTACGCGACGGTGACCCGCGAAGACTTCCCGTTCAAGGGCCGCATTACCGACCTGATGGTAAACGGCAAGTTCTTCTCCGATCTCGGTCTGCCGCCGCTCGATCCGGCTGTCGATCGCGGCATGATCTGCGGCTCGACCGCGATGCTGAAGGACACCAAGGAAATCCTCGAGGCCGCTGGTCTCACCGAAGGTGCCAACAACAAGCCGGCCGAATTCGTGATCGAACGCGCCTTCGTCGGCTGACCCTTTTTTGTGCAGTTTATCGTTCGAGGGGCGCGCCAAGGATGCGCCCCTGGTCGTTTAAGGCGAAATGCCGTCGAGCTATGCGTCGGCGGTAGTTCCGCCCTGCCCATTCTGCGTACCGCCCTGCGGTCCGAGCGGCTATCGTGCTCCTGCAAATCTTCATAGCGTGCGCACGCAGACATGCGAAAATAAGCGCACGACGAACCAAGCCTGCGCCGTCCTGATATGAGCCTCGTGGGCCATTTCTGGGAGTGCCCGATGAGCCATGTTCCGCCAACCGACCTGGAGGCCAGGATCCGCTGCAAATCGCTGCGTGATCGCATCGCTACGCCGGAAGAGGCGGCCGCGCTGATCAAGGATGGCATGACCATCGGCATGAGCGGCTTCACCAAGGCCGGTGACGCGAAGGCCGTGCCGCTTGCCATGGCCGAACGGGCCGCACGGGAGAAGTTTCGCATCACGCTGATGACGGGCGCCTCGCTCGGTCATGACATCGACAAGACGCTGACAGAGGCCGGTGTTCTTGCCCGGCGCCTGCCGTTCCAGTCGGACCCGGTTCTGCGAGCGGCGATCAACCGCGGCGAGGTGATGTTCATCGATCAGCATCTCTCGGAAACCGTCGAGCAGTTGAGGTCCGGCCAGATCAGCCCGATCGACTATGCGGTGGTCGAGGCGGTGGCGATCACCGAAGACGGCGGCATCGTTCCGTCGACATCGGTCGGCAATTCGGCAAGCTTCGCGATCCTGGCGAAGAAGGTGATCGTCGAGCTCAATCTCAGCCACAGTCCCGAACTCGAAGGCCTGCACGATATCTTCATTCCGGCGAAGCGACCGAGCCGCACGCCGATCCCGGTCGTTGCCTGCGATAGCCGTGCGGGCTCGCCCTACATTCCTGTCGATCCGGAAAAGATCGTCGCAATCGTCGTCACCGAGAAAGAGGACAGCGCCGCACGGATCTCTCGGCCGGATGCGGAGACGACGGCGATCGCCGGCCATCTGATCGGCTTCTTGCAGGAGGAGGTGCGCAAGGGCCGCCTCGACATGACGCTCAACCCGCTGCAGGCGGGCATCGGCGTCATCGCCAATTCGGTGCTGAGCGGCCTGGTCGACAGTCCCTTCCATGATCTGCGTATGTATAGCGAGGTGCTGCAAGACAGCACGTTCGAGCTTTTCGAGGCCGGCAAGCTGAGCTTCGCCTCGGCCTCGTCGATGACGCTTTCCAGCGCCTGGGCTGATCGCGTGTTCCGCAACATCCGCGCCTACAAGGACAAGCTGGTGCTGCGGCCGCAGGAGGTGAGCAATCATCCGGAGATCATTCGGCGCCTCGGTGTCATCGGCATCAACACGGCGCTCGAATTCGATATCTACGGCAACGTCAACTCGACCCATGTTGGCGGTACCGACATGATGAACGGTATCGGCGGCTCCGGCGATTTCGCCCGCAACGCCTTCCTGTCGATCTTCGTCGCCAAGTCGGTTGCCAAGGGCGGGGCGATATCGTCTGTCGTGCCGATGGTGTCCCATGTCGACCACACGGAGCACGACGTCGATATTCTGGTGACCGAGCATGGTCTTGCAGATCTGCGCGGCCTGGCGCCGCGGGAGCGCGCACCCGTCATCATCGAAAACTGCTGCCACCCGGCCTATCGGGAGCTTTTGTCGGATTACTTCAATCGTGCAGTCGCCACCCGTGGCGGACAGACCCCGCATATTCTGGAAGAGGCTTTCGACTGGCATGTGCGCCGGCTGAAGACCGGCAGCATGATGCCGACGGCCTGAAGTGTGTTGAAGAAACAACCGTGAAAGCAATCGCTTGCCGTTGTTTCTTCTCGTGCAGGCAAGGTTTCTTCAGGCGTCTGATAGATAGCTCATCAGGTCCGCCATCGCGGCCGACGCGCCTTCAGCGTCGGCCCGCTCGATCGCATCGATCACCGTGACATGGCGGCGGACCGATCCGGCCATCTTTTCAGGCGAGGACGAAGCAAACCAGATGCGGCGCGCATGTGTCTGCAGCGGGGCAAGTGCTGCGGTCAGGAACCGGTTGGGGCAGGCTTCTTCCATCAGTTCGTCGAACACCTTGTCGGCGACGAGAAAACCCTCCATTTCGCCCGCGTCAAGACAAGCGGCCATCTCCGCACCGCAAGCTTTCATCGCGCTTCGCTCCTCGGCGCTTGCGTGCGTTGCGACGAGGGCGGCGGCAAGCGGCTCCAGCTTCTGGCGCGTCTGCATGACATGCACCTGGTCGTCCGGCCGGATTGTGGTGATTTGCAAGCCGACACGGGGACGGATATCCATGAGACCCTGCCAGGCCAGCTTCTGGATCGCCTCGCGAACCGGTGTTCGCCCAAGCCCGGCAAGTTCGATCAACTGCCTCTCGGTGACCAGGGCGCCGGGCTCGAGCTTCAGAGTGACGATCAGGCGTTCGAGCGCGAGATAGGCGAGGTGAGCCTGAGATTGCGGTGACATGCCGTTCCTTTGGTTCTGATATATCAGTAGCTTGCACGATTTCATACAACCAGGCAAGCGCGCCGGTTGCCTGGCTTTGTGCAGGTCAAAGGGGGTGGTTTGCCTATGTGATCAATAAAATAAGCGAATGCTTAAAAAACACGAATTTCAAAGGCATGAATAAACGAACCTCATAGGACGTTTCCAATAGGAATCGTGTTGACGAACCGAGAGGTGCTTGCCACTCTCCCAACAAAGGCCCCGCGTGAAGAGGCGCGTGGGTCGTTGCGGCAAGAAGCTGGTTGCATGTTTCCTTGGTCGCTAGGGATCGAAGGCAACAGGCACAAGGCAAGGCAACAACCGTCAGCCATCGGCGTTGAGGGGCGCAAGATGCAAGTGGGCGCGTTTCTGGTCTGGTCCTTGATGGCATTTGCGGCGCTGCTGGCCGTACCCGCAGTCAGTCACACCAATGCATTGACGACATTTTCGCTGATGGCGTCGTCGGCGGCCTTTGTCGGCATGGCCGTCGCGCAGTTCATGGCCGCGCGCCCGCCGTTCGTCGAGGCTGTCTTCGGGGGGCTCGACCGTGTCTATCATTTTCATCGCAGGATAGGCATCTCGGTGCTGTGCCTCATCCTCGTGCACTATTTCCTGAAACCAGACTTCAAGGGCCTGGCGCTGACGAGCGGTCTGAACCAGCTTGCTGCATCCGCCGGCAAATATGCCTTTTACGGTTTCGTCGTGCTGCTCGTTCTCAGTATCGTCAAGATCATACCGCGGACGAAGATCGAGATCCCCTACCATCTGTGGCGCTACACGCACCGCTTCATCGGCCTGCTCTTCGTGATGGTCGCCTTCCACCAGATGTTCATCAAGCGCCCCTATGACGGTACCGCGCTTCTGGCGGTCTACCTCAACGCCTTCGCAGCACTTGGCATCCTGAGCTACACCTATACCCAGCTGCTGCCCTGGCTCAGAACCCGCGGCTACGAAGTCTTCGATGTCGCCCGGGAGGACGGGGCGACGGTGATTGCGGCGCGGCCGCTGCGGCGTGCCTTGCGCGCCAAGCCCGGGCAATTCGGTTTTCTGCGGGTGCTGAAGCCTGGGCTGCGCGAGCCGCATCCGTTTACGATCGCTGGTATCGAGCCCGACGGGGTCGTGCGCTTCGCGATCAAGCCGCTTGGCGACTACACCCAGGCCCTGCGGGACGGAATCGCTGTCGGCGACCGGTTGAAGCTCGAGGGTGGCTATGGCCGCTTCAACCACCGCCGTGGCGGCAAGAAGCAGATCTGGCTCGCCGGCGGCATCGGCGTCACACCGTTCCTGGCGATGGCGCGGCATCTCAATGGCGACGAGGGGCAGGACATCCACATGGTCTATTGCGTGCGCGACCGGCGCGAGGCGATCGGGCTGGAGACCTTCGAGGGGCAGGCCGGAAAGCTCGGCAACTTCACTTTTGTCCTGCACGATTCCTCCGTGGACGGGCGCCTGGATGCGGCCAAGCTCGCGAACGGTAGCGCGATCGATCCGGCGGAAGCCGATCTGTGGTTTTGCGGCCCGCCACCTCTCAGGGAGGCGATCGTCAAAGGTCTGAAAGATCTCGGCAAGCGGCCGAAGCGGGTTGAATTCGAGCGATTTCAGTTTCGATAGTGCAGCGGATTTCAGTAGCGATTCTATTGTTTTAGGGAGTGGGTTTCATGCGCGGTCTGCAGAGAAAGCGAGAAGGCGCCTCGTCATTGTCCGGTCTTGGCCGCGGATATTGGGCCGTTTCATTTGCGGCGCTGGTCGCAGTCTCGCTCTGTCCCGCTGGTGCCTCGGCGCGCGATGCCTTCGCTGAGGATGCCTTCTCCACCTACAAGGCCAACGTCGACAACGGCAAATACATGTTCAACGCCGCAGGCTGCGGCGCCTGCCACGGCTCCGGCGACAACACCGAACTGCTCTCCGGCGGCATGGAGATGAAGACGGCGATCGGCACCTTCTATGCGCCGAACATTTCGCCGCACGCCAATGGCATCGGCGGCTGGACCAATGCGCAGTTTCTGAATGCGGTTCTGGTCGGTCTCGATCGCGAGGGCAACAACCTCTATCCGGTCATGCCCTACACCTCCTATGGTGGCATGAAGCCGGAGGATGCGCTCGACATCAAAGCCTATATCGAGACGTTACCCCAGGCGGATGCAGTGTCGAAAGAGGATGAGATTGCTTTTCCGTTCAGTCGCCAGACGACGATCACGCTCTGGAAGCGCAGCCACTTCACGGTGCCGGCCTACCAGCCGCGCGAGGAGACGCAAGCCGAGCGCGGCCGCTATCTGGCCGAGAATGTCGGCGGCTGCGGCGATTGCCACACACCGCGCACCACGACCTATGGGCTCGACCTGGAGCGCGCCTATGAGGGCGAAAAGGATTTGAGCGGCGCGGTCGCGCCCGACATCAGCAAGACGAAGATGGCCGGTCTTGCCTCGCCCGACGTTTTCACCAGGGGCCTGATCGAGGAAGGCAAGAAGCTCTCGGGCGCGCCGATCAGCGATCCGGTGATGCGGCGTATAGCCAAGGGACTGAGCGTTCTTTCTGACGACGATCGCCGCGCGATCTATGCCTTCCTTGCCGATCGTGAAGTGAAGGCCCCCGCGCCGGTGGCGCAGTCTGTCACGGCCGTTTGCAAGGAGAATACGGCGACTGAAGCGCTGGGCGGCGGCAATGCGGCGCTGGCGCAGCAGGCAGATGCCTTCATCGGCAGATACTGCCGCAACTGTCACGGGCCGGGCGAAAGTTCGCAGGGTAGCTACCCGGCGGGCGAACTCGCCTCGATTGCCGCCGACGCAAACTTCGTGACCCCCGGAGATGCCTCGAAGTCACGGCTCTACGCGACTGTCGTCAGCGGCCGCATGCCGCTTGGCAAGCGCCCCTCTGCCGAAGAGATCAAGATGCTGGAGGACTGGATCAACGCACTGAACGAAAAGAGCCTGCCGCAGACGGTGGCCGCAAAACCGGCGCGCGCCCGCCCGATGTTGGGTTATGGCCAGTTCGTCGATGCGGCGCTGAAGGACATCGAGACGGTCAGTGCCCTCGACCGCCCCTACATGCGCTACTTTTCCTATCGCGACCAGTACAACGGCATGATGGGCTGCGAGGACGACCAGACCTTCATGAAGCGCATGGACGTGCTTGCCGGCGGCTTCAAGAAGCTGCTGAATTCGCTGTCCTACGGGCCAAAGCTGGTGCTTCCGACGGAGGTCGACGGCACCAATGGCTTGCTGGTGCGCGTCGATCTGCGCGAACTGCAATGGGACGCGGTGGACTATGACTTCCTGATCAAGCGCTATTTCTATGGGATTGATCCCGAGAGCGATGCGTCGCTTTCGGCCCTTTCGAAGGAAACGGCGACGCAACTGCCGATCATGCGGGTCGACTGGTTCATGAGCAACGGCGCGCGCCCGGAGATCTACAACCGGCTGATGAAGTTGCCGACCGAGATCGCCGAACTCGAAAAGCGCTTCAAGATCGACGTGGCCGGCAACATTCGCAGGCGCGATGTGTTGCGGGCCGGTTTCGCCGACGGCTCGTCCGGGGTTTCCGACCACAACCGCATGCTCGAACGGCACGACATGCCGTTCGGCGGCTACTACTGGAAGTCCTATGATTTCGGCGGCGACATCGGCAAGCAGGTGCTGAAGCGCTTCCCGCACGGGCCTCGGGAATTGGCACCGCTCGACGCGGGCCTCGTGCCCTTCGAGCACGACGGCGGCGAAATGATCTTCTCGTTGCCGAACGGCCTGCAGGGCTACTACCTCTCGACGTCAGCAGGAAAGCAGCTTGATGTCGGGCCGACCACCATCGTGTCCTTCCGCAAGCGCCCGATCGGCAAGGGCGTCGAGATCATCAACGCGCGGTCCTGTGTCGATTGCCACGCCGATGGCATCCTTTCGAAACGCGATCAGCTGCGCGAGCAGATCGAGACGTCGACGCTGTTCAGCAAGGACCAACAGGACGTGCTGCTTGCCATGTATGTGAAGCAGGAGGAACTGGACGAAACCTATCGCAAGGACCGCGAGCGCTTCGTCAACGCGTTGAAGGTGCTGGGCATCACGGAGCCGACGCCCGATGGGGGCCTCCAGAGCAAGCATGCGCCGGGCGAGGCGGAGCTCATCACCTACTTTGCCGACAAGTACGAAGACGAGCTCGACTTCGATGCCCTGGCGGCCGAGTTTGACATGACGCCCAAGCAATTCTCAGAAGCGATCAAGCGGGTGACAAACACCGATGTCCTGCGCCTCGGGCTCGACTGGGTGACGACGCTGGAAGCGGGCGGAACCATTCCGCGCAACGAGGTCGAGCAACAATATGCATTGCTGATGGCGCCGCTAACCCAGCGCCGTCCGCTCGACACGACGGCGATCGTCATTGCCGGTTCCGAGCCGATGGTGGACGACAGGCCGCAGTCGGTCGCGGCCGCCGTGCCGGACTATCGCAAGGAGGATGCGGGGACTGGCCACAAGCTCGAGCTGGCCCTGAACGTGAAGTCGACGACGGCGAAGGTTGGCGACGAGCTTTCCTTCGAACTCAGCGCCAACCAGGCCTGCGAGCTGCAAATCCTCTATGTCGAGGAGAACGGCAACGTCGAGGTCATCCCGGACGTGATGATCGGCAACACCACGCTTAAGCCGGGCGAGAGACGCCTGATCCCGCAGCCGGGCACGGGCACGCTCACCTTCGACACACCTGCGCCCGCCGAAACGATGCTGGCCTTCTGCCGTGCCGGCGGGCTCGGTGACCAGAAGCTGACGGTGGAGAAGGCACGCCAATATGTCGCGACGTCGCGGTTGCCGCCGACACGGGGACTGGCGATCAACCTGGCCAAGCGAGCGCAGGGTGACGCCGGTGCCAGCAGTGTTCAGATGGTGACGTTCGAGATCAAGGATTGATGGTCGAGTCATGGTTCAGCTACGAGCATTTCTCCTCGCGTCGGCGGTTCTGGCGGTCTTCACCGCGCCGGTCATGGCCTGTGACGGTCTTCGCCTGGCCTCCGAGGCGCTGAACCGCGCCGACGAGGCCGGCACTAAGGTGGCGGCCGACCCCGTCAACATGAAGGGTTGCTCGGCGACTGAGATCGCGCTCACCCGGCGCATCGCGGCGCTTGCAACCTTCAACCGGGTTGCAGCGGCAGTGGGGCAAGGCGCGAAGCTTGAAACCTTCGAAGCGGAACTGACGGCCGCAAGCCGCGACGCCGGCGGCCCCTGGCAGATCCTCGATGCGCTCGGCGACATCAAGCGCGAGCGCAAGGATTACGACGCCGCGGCGACCTCCTATCAGCAGGCGCTGGAAGATGCGGCAAACGAGGAACTGACGCCCGATTGGATGGCGCCGGACAAGGCCTATATCGAACGGCTGGACCGCCTGGCTTCGGAAATGCGGCTCGCTGCAACCAAGCCGGTCAAGCTCGCCGCGCGCGGCGCCTGCAAGTTCTCCTATCGTGGTGTCTCGATCCGGAAAAAGGCGACGCCGGTGCGCTACGTCTTCGGCACGGCCAAGTTTACGCCTGAAGGTCTCGAGGCGGCCGAGGATCTGTTCGAGTGCCTGAAGTCCGCAAAGCCGGCCGCGATTACGCTGATCGGTCACACCGATCCGGTCGGCACGCCCGAGGCGAACAAGGCATTGTCGATCGCCCGCGCCGAGGCACTGGCGCATTACCTCGTCGATGCCGGCTATCCCGGCATGTGGACCGTGATCGGCAAGGGCGAGGAGGAGCCGTTCAAGCCGGATGATCCGACCGCCTATAGCGAGGAGATGTTGCACCAGCTCGACCGGCGCGTGGATGTGGATGTGGGGAAATGACAGTGCTGTGCAGAACCCTGCTTGCGATGAGCTTGCTCGCATTGCCGGTGGCCCCGGCGATGGCCTCGACCTCGGCGCTGGTCGTCGGGGTGGACAAGTATCCGCACGAAGTAAGCCTCGATGGTGCCGTCCGCGATGCGCAAGACGTCACGCAGGCGCTGAAAGCGGCGGATGTCGCCCCGATCCGCCAGTTCATCAACGAACAGGCGACCAAGGATGCAATCCGAGCGGCCTGGGTCGAGCTCGTGGCGGCCGCTGAGCGCGGCGATACGATCGTCTTCACCTATGCCGGGCACGGTGCGCAGATGCCGGAGCTGGTCGCTGGCAGTGAGGAGGACGGGCTCGACGAATTCCTGGAGTTGCCGGGCTTCGACCGGGCGCGTGCTGAGGAGACGGCGAGCGAAATCATCGTCGACAACGAGCTCAGCGCCTGGTTCGCGGAGGCGGAAGCCAAGAGCATTCATGTCCTGTTCGTCTCCGACAGCTGTTATTCAGGCGGCATGAACCGCTCGATCTCCGGCAAGACGCGGCTGGCGCCGATGGTGCGCGCCAAGCTGCCGCCGCCATCCAAGGAGGCGCTGTCCGGCGCCAAGGTGAGGGACGTGGAGCTGTCGCAGGTGACGATCCTCGCCGCATCGCTCGAAAGCCAGCCGACCCCGGAAGTGGTTATCGGCGGCGAGCCCCGCGGCGCCCTGAGCTGGAGTTTTGCCCGTGCGTTGGAAGGCGCCGCCGATCGCGATGGCGACGGGCGGATTTCGCGGGTCGAACTCGAAGACTACGTGTTTTCCAACGTCAAGCTGCAGTCGGAAGCCCTGCAGGTGCCGAACTTCACGCCGCAACTGGCGCGCTCCGACAAGGAAATCGTGCTGTCCCTGCCGCGTAGCGCCAAGGTCGGCGTGGCGCCAACAGTGAGCGGCACGAAGCATGCACTGAAGTCGCCGCGCGAAACCGGATGGACGGGCAAGTTGCCATTGAGCGTCGTCGGTGACATGCCTGATCTTGCCAATATCGGTGGCGACGGCGTGCCCTACCGGTGGGAGGCGGCATCCGGTGTCTTCTATACGCCGAACGGGGACGTCGCAGCGGAACATGTCGCGCCCAAAAGGCTCCAGGGCGTGGTCGACAAATTCATCCTGGTGGATTTTCTGAAAGCACTTGCGGCGCAGAGCCCGGGAGCCGTTTCGCTGAAGCCCGTCAAGGACATCTACTTTGCCGGCGACCGCCTGAACGTCGAGGCGCCGCAGGGCGGCTATGCCAACATGCTGGTCTTCAACCTCGCCAACACAGGCGAAGCGCAACTGCTCGACGTGCAGATTGCCGGCAGCGAAAGCCATGCCTTCAAGCTGCGTGACCTGGAGGTGGTCAAGCCCTTCGGTGCGGACCATCTGGTCGTCATCGCGACCAATGCGCCTGTCGACGCGATCGCGGCCGCCTTTGCCAATTCGGACCTCGACGCAGCGGCCTTGCTGCGCTTGCTCGAAACGCGCCTGGAAGGGAGTGAGAGTACGATCGCGGTTCAACCGCTTTACACGAGAGGTCAGGGCCAATGAGCATGGGCGCCAGATCGCGGCTGTCGTTCCTTCACGCCCTTGCGTGTTTCATGCTGCTGGCTGCGCCTGCGGTCGCCGGAGATCGGGCTTTACTGATCGGGGTCGGCAACTATCAGAACCTGCCGACGGAGTTTTCCCTGCCCGGGCCGGCGAACGATCTGGTCGCGATGCAAAGGCTCCTCGCGGAACGGCTCGGCTTCGACAGTGCCTCGATCCGCGTGCTGAAGGATGGGCAGGCGACCAGAGCTGAAATCCTGTCATCCATGAACGGCTGGCTTGTCGATGCGACGAAGCCCGGCGATCGCGTCTATCTCTATTTTTCAGGCCACGGCCTGCAGGTGAAGGATGCGGATGGCGACGAAGCGGATGGGCTGGATGAAGCGATCGCACCTGCCGACATTGCCGCCGGTGAAACGGACTGGCAAGGCGCTGTCCTCGACGACGAGATCGATGCGGTGCTGGAGCGCCTGAAGGGGCGCGCTGTGACGGTCGTGATCGACGCCTGTCACTCCGGCACGATCTCCCGGTCGCTGTCCGAGGACATCAAAAAGCCTATCGACGGCGCCCGCTTTCTCCCGCGTCCCGATGCCAAGCCGGTCGAGCAAGCGCTGACCCGCGGCCTTAGGATCGATCTTGCCCTCGTCGACAAGCCGAAGCTCGTCGATGCCGGGGTGACCGCCTGGAGTGCGGCGGCGCCCTATCAGGTCGCCTGGGACGATGTCCGGTTACCGACAGCGGATCGGCACGGGGTCTTCACCGCAGCCTTCGTCGCCGGCCAGACCGGCGACGCTGCCGATGGCAATGGCAACGGATTGACGAGCAACGCCGAGCTTCTTGGATATGTAAAGGCGCAATCTGCCTCCTACTGCGCCTTGCAGGAGCAATGCGGCAATCTCGACCCGCAGTTGGAAGGCAAACCCGAGGCGCTCGGCGACAGCGCGATGGTGCCGGAAAAGCGCGATGCGGATGGCAGCGGGCAGGGTGCGTATACCATTACTCCGAACGTAGCGGTGCCGAGCTATCAGGCAGCCAACCCCATCGATGCCGTCGGTGATATCATCGGCAAGAGCGAAGCTGGCGATGTCACGCTCTCTATCGACAAGCCGACCACCATGAAGGCCGGCGAAGTCTTCAAACTGACGGTCAACAGCCACACGGGCGGCAATCTCCTGATTTTCGACGTCAACAGCCAGGGCAAGGCAACACAGATTTTCCCGAACGAGTTCGCGCAAAAGATCACGACATTGGCGCCGGACGTGCCGCTGACCTTGCCGGATGAATTTTACGGCTTCGATTTCGAGGCCTCGGGCGAGGGGGACGGCATTTTCGTGGCGCTTGTCGTCAGCGATGCTGTCGACTTGAGCGATCTTGCGCCGATATCGCGGGGCCTCAAGGTGGAGGTCGATGCGCGCGAGACCTTGAGCGAGATCATCGCGCGGCTGCAGAAGAACTGGACCGAGGATCTCGACACGCGCGGAATCCATTGGTCAGTCGGCACCCTGCGCTATCGTGTCGAGTAGGATCGATAACGGGCAGAACGAAAAAACCCGCCTCGATGAGGCGGGCTTCTTTTTGTGTCGTCTCGTCCGGTCCTAGTGCAGGATCTGGCTGAGGAACAGCTTGGTGCGCTCGTGCTGCGGATTGTCGAAGAACTCGGCCGGCGAGTTCTGCTCGACGATCTGGCCCTGGTCCATGAAGATGACGCGGTTGGCGACCTGGCGGGCGAAGCCCATTTCGTGGGTTACGCACAGCATGGTCATGCCTTCTTCGGCGAGCGACACCATGGTGTCGAGCACTTCCTTGACCATTTCCGGGTCGAGCGCCGAGGTCGGCTCATCGAACAGCAGGATCTTCGGCTTCATGCACAGCGAGCGGGCGATCGCCACGCGCTGCTGCTGGCCGCCCGAGAGCTGGCCCGGATACTTGTTGGCCTGCTCGGGGATCTTGACGCGCTTCAGGAAGTGCATCGCGATTTCTTCGGCCTGCTTCTTCGGCATCTTGCGCACCCAGATCGGCGCAAGCGTGCAGTTTTCGAGGATCGTCAGGTGCGGGAAGAGGTTGAAGTGCTGAAACACCATGCCGACTTCGCGGCGCACTTCGTCGATCTTCTTCAGATCGTTGGTGAGCTCGATGCCGTCGACGACGATCTTGCCCTTCTGGTGCTCTTCGAGCCGATTGATGCAGCGGATCATCGTCGACTTGCCGGAGCCCGACGGGCCGGCAATGACGATGCGCTCGCCCTTCATAACCTTCAGGTTGATGTCACGAAGGACGTGGAAGTCCCCGTACCACTTGTTCATTCCAGTGATTTCGACTGCGACATCCGTTGCGGAAACAGTCATTTTGGAAGCAGTGGCTGCGTTTGCCATGCGATCCTCCCCTCATTTTATCGTTTATGGGCCGTGTCGAGCACGCGTTCCATGAAACCTGAATAGCGCGACATACCAAAGCAGAAAAGCCAGAATATGAAGCCAGCGAAAATTAGCCCTGAGATCGGCGTCACCGAAGAGGCCCAGTTGGCGTCCGTGAAGTTGAAGCGGACGATGCCGAGCAGGTCGAACATGCCGATGATCGACACCAGTGACGTGTCCTTGAAGAGGCCGATGAAGGTGTTGACGATGCCCGGAATCACGAGCTTCAGCGCCTGTGGCAGCACGATGAGGTTCATCTTCTGCCAGAAGCTGAGACCGAGGGAATCCGCGCCCTCATACTGCCCCTTCGGGATAGCCTGGAGGCCGCCGCGCACCACTTCGGCCATGTAGGCCGAGGCGAAGAACGACACGCCGATCAGTGCACGCAGGAACTTGTCGAAGGTGACGCCCTGCGGCAGGAACAGTGGCAGCATGACGCTCGCCATGAAGAGCACGGTGATCAGAGGGATGCCGCGCACCAGTTCGATGAAGGCGGTGCAGAGCATCTTGATCACAGGCATATGCGATCGCCGCCCCAGTGCCAGAAGAATGCCGAGTGGCAACGACACGGCAATGCCGACGAACGAAAGGATGAGCGTCACCATCAAACCGCCCCAGAGCGGCGTCTCGACGTAGGTCAGTCCGAACCAGCCGCCGGGAAGCAGGATCAAGGAAATGATCGGCAGCACGGCGAAGAGCAGGATGGCGTTGATGCCCTTGAAGGGAGCCTTCGGGATCAACATCGGAATGAGGAAAAGCACGAAGAGGATGCCGACCAGCGTCGGTCTCCAACGCTCATCGAGCGGGTAGCGGCCGTAGGCGAATTGGTCGAGTTTTGCGTTGACGAAGGCCCAGCACGCACCGCTCCAGCCATCCGGCTGCGAGCCTCCTTGAGCAACCGTGGCGCAAACGCCACGGCCGCCACCGGTCCAGGCGGCGTCGATGAAGAGCCACTGGATGGCCGGAGGCACGAGCCACGCAAGCGCAAGCAGGCTGACGATGGTGAGCACCGCATCCTTTGGCGTCGCGAACAGGTTTTCGCGCAGCCAATGGACGATGCCACCTTCGGCGACCGGCGGGGCGGACCCTTCGATCATTGAGGTACGGACAAAAGTTGCCTGGTGTGTGTTCATGATCTTATCTCTCCACCAGGGCCATGCGGGCATTGAACCAGTTCATGAACAGCGACGTCGCAAGGCTCAGCGACAGGTAGACGACGATCCAGATCGTGACGATCTCGATCGATTGTCCTGTCTGGTTGAGGATGGTGCCACCGACGGCGACAAGATCCGCGTAACCGATCGCAACGGCGAGCGACGAGTTCTTGGTAAGGTTCAGATACTGGCTGGTGAGCGGCGGAATGATGATCCGGAGCGCTTGCGGAACCACCACCAGTCGTGTCGTCAGGCCGGGGCGTACACCGAGCGCGTGCGCGGCTTCCGTCTGCCCCTTGGATACGCCGCGGATGCCGGCACGCACGATCTCGGCTATGAAGGCGGCCGTGTAGAACGAGAGCGCCAGGAACAGCGACAGGAATTCTGGTCCGATGACCGAGCCGCCGGTGAGGTTGAATTTGCCGGCGACGGGGACGTCGAAGGTGATCGGCGATCCCGTGGCAAGGAAGACCAACAACGGCAGACCGATGATCAGGCCGAGAGACGCCCAAAGAACCGGGAAACGCTGTCCGGTGGCCTCCTGCTTCTTGCGCGCATAGCGTGCCAGGAGGAAGCTGGCGACGATCGCGAGGACAAAGGCTAGAACCGTGTACAGCGAGCCGTCGCCAAAGATCGGCTTGGGAAAGGCAAGGCCGCGGTTGTTGAGGAACATGTTGAGCGGCAGTGCTGCCGATTCACGCGGCTGCGGCAGGATCGCCAGGACGCCGCTGTACCAGAAGAAGATGACCAGCAGCGGCGGGATGTTGCGGAAGATCTCGACATAGGCGAGCGACAGCTTGGCGATCAGCCAGTTGTGCGACAGGCGGCCGATCCCGACTGCAAAGCCGATGATGGTGGCGGTGAAAATACCGCAGACGGCGACCAGCAATGTGTTGAGCAGGCCGACGACAAGTGCGCGCTGATAGGTGGAATCGCTGGTATAGGCGATCAGCGACTGCCCGACGTCAAAACCGGCGCGTCCATTGAGGAAGCCGTAACCGGAAGCGATGTTCGCCCGTTTGAGATTCTCGATCGTGTTGTCGGCCACCCAATAGACGAAGGCCCCGAGTAGGACGACGGTAATAACCTGATAAAAGATGCCGCGGACCTGCGGGTCGTTGATGATCGACCCCGACGGTTTCGATTTCTCAGGCGTAGTTGTGACGCCAATCGCCATGCAATGCCTCTTTCCCCTTTTCACCCTTTTGGGTGTTTTTATCGTTGGGACGGGGAAGCGGTTGTCCGCTTCCCCGGTATTTTCGGTTCGCTTTAGCGGACCGGCGGAGCGTACTGGATGCCGCCCTTGTTCCACAGCGCGTTGAGGCCGCGCTCGATCTTGAGCGGGCTGCCGGCGCCGATGTTGCGGTCGAAGACTTCGCCGTAGTTTCCGACGGCCTTGATCACGTTCACGGCCCATTCGTTGGTGAGGCCGAGGTCGGTGCCGATCTTCGAGTCAGCTTCGACGCCGAGGAAGCGCTGAACGTCCGGGTTGGTGGACTTCTTCATTTCTTCGACGTTGGCCTGGGTGACGCCGAACTCTTCAGCCTGGATCAGCGCGTAGTGAACCCAGCTGACGATATCGAACCACTGGTCGTCACCCTGGCGCACGGCCGGGCCGAGCGGCTCCTTCGAGATGATTTCCGGCAGGATCATGTGATCGTCTGGCTTCGACAGCGTCAGACGCAGCGAATAAAGGCCGGACTGGTCGGTCGTGTAGACGTCGCAACGGCCGGCGTCATAGGCGGCGTTGACTTCTTCAAGCTTTTCGAAAACGACCGGATTGTACTGCAGGTTGTTCGACTTGAAGTAGTCGGCGAGGTTGAGCTCGGTGGTGGTGCCCGTCTGCACGCAGACAGCGGCGCCCGAAAGCTCCAACGCAGATTTGACGTTCAGGCCCTTGCGAACCATGAAGCCTTGGCCGTCATAGTAGTTGACCGGGCGGAAGTTGAAGCCGAGCGCGGTGTCGCGGTTGATCGTCCAGGTGGTGTTACGGGCAAGCACGTCGACTTCGCCCGACTGCAGCGCCGGGAAGCGTTCCTTGGCGGAGGTCGGGGTGTACTTCACCTTGCTGCCATCCGCGAAGATCGCGGCGGCGATTGCCTTGCAGTAGTCTACGTCGAATCCGCTCCAGTTGCCCGAAGCATCCGGCGCTGCGAAGCCGGCGAGGCCGGTGTTCACGCCGCACTGGACAAAGCCCTTGGCCTTGACGTCATCAAGAGTAGCGCCCGAAGCCGCCTGTGTGCCAATCCCCATGACAGCAGCGCCAACGAGAGCTGTCAGAATTCTTTTTGCCATTTTTAGAACCTTTTTCTGTTGTCGTTAGTTCCAGTCTGCACCGTCGCGTCTCCTAGCGCGGTGAGCCTCCGCCACCCTCCTGGCGCGAGTGTCGGCTATCTCATGCTCAATTTCCATGAGGGTCAAGAGAGGCCGCCGATTTTCTGGTTTTGCATGTGAAAAACTCGAAACAAGCCAGAAAGTTAGGCAGATCTTGGGGGTGTGAAGCACGCTCTGGCGGAAAATTCGCCAGAAGTGGCCTCGCGACGGTCAAAACGACGCTTCATGATTTTTGCCACTTGACCGCGATTGTGGCTCGTTCGAAGAGTTTTGCATTCGAAATCTAGAAGCGGAATGAGCAATGGCAGACAGTGGCAATGTGAACGGCAAGGCAGGCATCAACACGCGTCTCGCCCATAGCGGCAACAACCCCTCCGATTACTTCGGCTTCGTCAATCCGCCGGTCGTGCACGCCTCCACGGTGCTGTTCCCGAACGCCAAGACCATGGAGACGCGGGCGCAGAAGTACACCTACGGCACGCGCGGAACGCCGACCACGGACGCGCTCTGCGACGCGATCAACGAACTCGAAGGGTCCGCCGGAACGATCCTCGTGCCTTCGGGTCTAGCTGCGGTCACGGTGCCGTTCCTCGCCTATCTCTCGGCCGGCGACCACGCCTTGATCGTCGATTCGGTCTACTTCCCGACGCGCCATTTCTGCGACACGATGCTGAAGCGACTTGGCGTCACGGTCGAATACTACGATCCGATGATCGGCGCTGCGATCGAGAGCTTGATCCGCCCGAACACACGCCTGGTACACACCGAAGCACCGGGATCGAACACCTTCGAAATGCAGGACATCCGCGCGATTGCCGATGCCGCCCATCGCCATGGCTGCATCGTCACCATGGACAATACCTGGGCGACGCCCGTCTACTTCAAGCCGCTCGACCATGGCGTCGATGTGTCGATCCATGCGGCCACCAAGTATCCGTCCGGCCATTCGGACGTGCTCTTCGGCACCGTTTCGGCCAATGCCGAGCACTGGCCGGCCCTGACAGAGGCCATGGTGACGCTCGGCGTCTGCGTCTCGCCCGATGACAGCTACCAGATCCTGCGTGGCCTTCGCACCATGGGCATCCGCCTCGAACGGCACCAGGAGAGCGCCCTGACACTGGCGAAGTGGCTGGAAACACGCGACGAAGTGGCCCGCGTGCTGCATCCGGCGCTGCCGAGCTTCCCCGGCCACGAGCTCTGGAAGCGCGATTTCACCGGCGCGAGCGGCATCTTCTCCTTCGTGCTGAAGGCGGAGAGCCCTGACCGCTTCAAGGCCAAGGCGCACGCCTTCCTCGATGCGCTGAGATTGTTCGGGCTCGGCTATTCCTGGGGCGGTTTCGAAAGCCTGGCACTCCATGTCGGTCTCGGAGATCGCAAGGTGGCGCTGGCGCCGACCGAAGGTCCGGTTCTGCGCCTGCAGATCGGCCTTGAGGACGTGCCGGATATCCGGCGCGACATCGAAGCGGGCCTGGCTGCGGCAAACGCCGTTTGACGAAGGCAATGACGGACGCCGCGGTCATCCGCGGCGTTCTGCTTTTCTGGACTAGATCTTGCGCGACGGCAGTTTATCGAACGGATCGCGGCGAATGGCCGTCGCTTCTCAGTGCTCCGGCGCCCCGTAGCCGTAGAGCCAGTCGAGGTCGGCTGCGAGCGCGTCGGGCCCCTTGAGCTTCAACACCATGTCGCGGCCGATACGCACCGGGCCGCGGGCGTGATAGGCGAAATGGTTGAAGGCCGCACGGCGGCGGACGCGCGCGATGCGTGGCCTGCGAAGCGCCTCGAATTTCCGCAAGGAATTCGCGACGCTGAGGTTTTCAGACAGGCAAGCCGCAAGCGCGGATGCGTCCTCGATGGCCATGGCCGCACCTTGCGCCGCAAAGGGCGTCATCGCATGGGCCGCGTCGCCGATCAGCACTGTATTTTGACCATCATGCCAGGCGCCGTCGTCGACGGTGCAGAGCGGCCAGTAGGTGGGCGCCACGGCCTTATCGAGAAGCGAGCGGATGCCTGGGCTCCAATCGGAAAAGGCGTTGAGGCAATCCTGGCGCCGCGCGTCCGAATCCTTGCCGACCCAGATCGCGTCGGTCTCCTTGCCCTCGATGATGGCGACGAGATTGAAACCGCCGACTTCCCGCAGAGGATAGGCAACGAGGTGGGCGCGCGGGCCGAGGAAGGCGGTGACCTCACCGCGGTTGAGCACGCCCGCGGCAACGTCGCCTGCAAGCGTCATGCGCCAGGCGATATTGCCCGAGAACCGGACACGGCCGGCGGCGGGCACAGTCTCGCGCAGCCGCGACCAGATGCCGTCGGCGCCGATGACGACGTCCGGCATGCGCCCTGTCACTGCCGCGATCGCCTGGTCCCCGGGCTTGTCGATCTGGCATCCGAGGTGGAGACGGCAGCGCGGTTCGGATTGAACAGCCTGAAACAGGATTCTCTGAAGGCTGGCGCGGTGGAGAACGGCATAGGGCGCATGCCAGCGGCGGCGCGCGAAGGTCCCGGCCGGTACGCTGGCAAGCGCGCGCAGCGAGCGGCCGTCAACGAGCCCGATGCGCTCGGGCTCTGTCCATACGCTCTCAAGCTGCGTCAGCAGGCCGAGCTCGATGAGGATGCGGGAGGCGTTCGGTGAGAGCTGCAGGCCGGCTCCGACCTCGGTCAGTGCCGTCGCCCGCTCGATGATATCGACGTCGAAGCCGCGCCGGGCAAGGCATAGGGCAGCCGTGAGGCCGCCGATGCCGGCGCCGATGATCGCGACGGGGCGCGACATCGGCGCTTATCAGGCGGCTTTATGGGCGAAGAGGCAGCCGGGGGGATTGGTTTCGGTCGCCTTCAGCTTCGGATTGTAGCGATAGAGCGTAGAGCAGTAGGAGCAGACCTTCTCGTTGTCGTCACCCATGTCGATGAAGATGTGCGGGTGATCGTAGGGAATGGATGCGCCGGTGCACATGAATTCCTTAACGCCGATTTCGATTGCCTGATGTCCGCCGTCGTTCTGGAAATGCGGGATGCTGTGGCCGGCCATGTCATGCTCCGATGAATGCAAGTCTGAAGGTCAAATTTGGCGGCACCATAGTCAGCTTTGCCGGAAATGTGTAGCGGCAAAGCTGCCGCAGTTGTGGTTTTTGCCGGTGCGGGGTTTCGCCCGCCAAGGCGACGAACTAGGTTGCGCGGGATCGATATGCCCAAGGATGAATAGATGGATCTCACCCCGCCGCCGTTTTCCCGTTTCAATCATGACGGTCTGGAGATCGCCTTCTTCGACGAGGGCGACCCGTCCGGCGCGCCCGTTCTGCTCATTCACGGCTTTGCCTCCAGCGCCAACGTCAACTGGGTTTTCCCGGGCTGGCTGAAGACGCTGGGTGACGCCGGCTACCGCGTCATCGCGCTCGACAATCGCGGCCATGGCAAGAGCAGCAAGCCCTACGACCCGGAACTCTATCACCCGCAGCAGATGGCGGGTGACGCCGCCGCATTGCTTGGGCATCTCGGGATCGCCGAGGCCCATGTCATGGGCTATTCGATGGGCGCTCGAATCTCGGCCTTCCTGGCGCTCGCGCATCCCGATCGCGTGCGCTCGCTGGTCTTCGGCGGCCTCGGCATCGGCATGGTGTCGGGGGTAGGGGATTGGGATCCGATTGCCGACGCTCTGGTGGCGCCGTCGCTTGACGACGTGACCCATGCGCGCGGGCGCATGTTCCGTGCCTTTGCCGACCAGACCAAGAGCGACCGGCAGGCGCTTGCGGCATGTATCTCGACCTCGCGGGATCTGCTGACGGCACAGGATATGGCGCGCATCGAGCAGCCGACGCTGATTGGCGTCGGGACGACCGATGACATCGCCGGATCGGCGCAGGAACTGGCAGCGCTGATGCCGCGTGCGCGTGCGCTCGACATTCCGGGCCGCGACCATATGCTCGCCGTCGGCGACCGGGTTTTCAAGAAAGCGGTGCTCGAATTTTTGGCAGAGATCGATCGCATCTAGCGTATCGTCATTGCCGCCAGACGCCATTTAAGTCACGCCTGATTTCCCCTATAGTGGTGGCAGGCACGGACAAGGAAGGAGAGCGACGATGGTCGCCAAGACCGAACTTCGCCAGGCAGAAGCGCTGCAAGTGATGGACCCGATCTGGAATAGCCTGCGCGAAGAAGCCCGGATTGCCGCCGAGCAAGACCCAATGCTCGCGGCCTTCCTCTATTCCACCGTCGTCAATCAGCACTCTCTCGAAGAAAGCGTGATCTACCGCATATGCGAAAGGCTGGATCACCCGGATCTGCAGGCAAACCTTTTGCGCCAGACCTTCTCGGAGATGCTGGAGGACTGGCCGGAATGGGGCACCATTCTGCGTGTCGACATCCAGGCCGTCTACGACCGTGACCCCGCCTGCACCCGCTTCATCGAGCCGGTGCTCTATTTCAAGGGCTTCCATGCGATCCAGACGCATCGCCTGGCGCATTGGCTATTGAAGCGCGGCCGCAAGGATTTCGCCTTCTACCTGCAGAGCCGGGCGTCGAGCGTCTTCCAGACGGACATCAACCCCGCCGCCCGCATCGGCCGCGGCATCTTCCTTGATCATGCCACCGCCCTTGTCGTCGGCGAGACCGCGGTCATTGGTGACAACGTCTCGATCCTGCACGGCGTGACGCTCGGCGGCACGGGCAAGGAAGGCAGCGATCGCCACCCGAAGATCGCCGACGGCGTGCTGATTGGCGCCGGCGCCAAGATCCTCGGCAATATCCATATCGGGCACTGCTCGCGCGTCGCTGCGGGTTCGGTCGTGCTGAAACCGGTGCCGCCGAAGTCGACGGTCGCCGGCGTGCCGGCAAAGGTCGTGGGCGAGGCCGGCTGTTCCGAGCCGTCGCGCCAGATGGACCAGATCCTTGCCAGCTTCGATATCTGACATGCGGGAACCGGTGTGTAGCCTCTTTCGAGGGGTTTACACCCGCCGATGCAGCGTGCGAGAAGCGCCGCACAGTTTAAACGGCTACGGAGACGTGTTTTGAAGCCCGAAGAAATCCGCAAGCTTGAAGCCTACTTCAAGCGCACCTTCAATCAGCAGATGGTCGTCAAGGCTCGCCCGAAGAAGGACGAGTCCGCTGAAGTCTATCTCGGTGACGAGTTCCTCGGTGTGGTCTTCCGCGATGAGGAAGACGGCGAGCTTTCCTACAACTTCTCCATGGCGATCCTCGACATCGACCTCTAAGTCGCGACGCCGGACGCTTTCAGTATAAACCCCGAAAATCCATGGGATTTTCGGGGTTTATTGTTTTGTGTGGGATGTTGATGTCTTGCTGGGCAATTGCTCGCTAGTGCTTATCTTGCGGCTTTAGCGAGCGCGGCAAGAAATTTCATGCCGGACCGCGATATTTCATCAAGTTGTTGCATCTGTTGTATTTTATTGCATCGCACACTCGTCTTGACTTTTTGTGCAGTGCACATAAACTGAAACCTCCAGATCAGGCCGTCACCAAGGAGACACCGGATGTTCAACTTCGACGATGCAAACAAGAAGAGCAAGGAAGCCATTGACGTGGCTGTGAAGAGCTATTCCGCTTGGACCAAGGGTCTCCAGGCTATCGCGACCGAAGCTGCCGACTTTTCGAAGAAGTCCTTCGAGGACAGCGTCGCGCATGTCGAAAAGCTGACGAGCGTCAAGAGCGTCGAGGCTGCTTTCGAACTGCAGACCAACTTCGTGAAGTCGAGCTACGAAGGCTTTGTCGCCGAAGCAACGAAGATCGGCGAAATGTATGCCGACCTCGCCAAGGACGCCTACAAGCCCTACGAAGCGCCGGTTGCCAAGGCAACGGCAGCAGTCAAGGCCGCCGCTGCAGCAGCCTGATCACCGGCTAAAACAATTTCTCAATAAAAAGGCCGGTCGCAGCGCTTGCGACCGGCCTTTTTGTTTTTCGCATAAGCTGTGCGCAGCCCAAAGAAAGTTGATCAATCTTGCCGGTCAACGTGCGATTATGATTGCAGTGTGTTGGTTCGGTCTTAAAATCTGAAAACGAACCATTAGATAAAGGGCAAGCAGGCTGCGGCCGAGTTCGATGGGTCGCTACTGTACAAGGAACTGACAAGAATGATCGCCATGCCGGTCCGGATGCAGCAAGGTAGCGATGATGAGGGGAACGGCAACAACCGCAGCACGTCCGTCATCACGCGTACCAAGCCGAAGACCAAGAAGCCGAGTTTGTATCGTGTTCTGCTTTTGAATGACGATTACACGCCGATGGAATTTGTCATCCATATTCTGGAGCGCTTCTTTCAAAAGAATCCGGAAGAGGCGACCCGCATCATGCTCCACGTCCACAATCACGGTGTGGGAGAGTGCGGCGTCTTCACCTATGAGGTCGCCGAAACCAAGGTGACGCAGGTGATGGACTTCGCCCGGCAGCATCAGCATCCGTTGCAATGCGTCATGGAAAAGAAATGAGGAACTAACGTGCCAACATTTTCGCCCAGCCTCGAAAAGGCGCTGCACCAGGCACTGACTTTTGCCAACGAGCGCCACCACGAATACGCTACGCTCGAGCATCTGCTTCTGGCATTGATCGACGATGCCGACGCGGCGGCCGTGATGGGCGCCTGCAACGTCAATCTTGAGACGCTACGCAAGACCGTAACCGATTACGTCGACAATGAACTGTCGAACCTCGTGACCGGCTACGACGAAGATTCCAAGCCGACGGCCGGGTTCCAGCGCGTGATCCAGCGGGCGGTGATCCACGTGCAATCGTCCGGCCGCGAGGAAGTGACCGGCGCCAACGTGCTGGTCGCGATCTTCGCCGAGCGCGAAAGTCACGCAGCCTATTTCCTGCAGGAGCAGGAGATGACCCGCTACGACGCGGTCAACTTCATTTCGCACGGCATCGGCAAGCGGCCCGGCAGCTCTGAGTCCCGTCCTGTGCGTGGCTCTGACGATCATGAGAGCGAGCAGAAGCCCGCGCGCGACAACGAAGAGGCCAGCGCCAAGAAGCAGCAGGACGCGCTGACCGCCTATTGCGTCAACCTCAATGAGAAGGCGAAATCCGGCAAGATCGACCCGCTGATCGGCCGTCACGCCGAGGTGAACCGCACCATCCAGGTGCTGTGCCGCCGCTCGAAGAACAATCCGCTCTATGTCGGGGACCCCGGCGTCGGCAAGACGGCGATCGCCGAAGGCCTTGCCAAGCGCATCATCGAAAAGAAGGTGCCGGAAGCGTTGCAGGATGCGACGATCTTCTCGCTCGACATGGGCACGCTTCTTGCCGGCACGCGCTACCGTGGCGATTTCGAAGAACGGCTGAAGCAGGTCGTCAAGGAGCTCGAGGACTATCCGGGCGCCGTGCTCTTCATCGACGAGATCCATACGGTCATCGGCGCCGGAGCTACGTCCGGCGGCGCGATGGATGCATCCAACCTTCTGAAGCCGGCGCTTTCCTCCGGCGCGATCCGCTGCATCGGTTCGACCACCTACAAGGAATACCGCCAGTTTTTCGAGAAGGATCGGGCGCTGGTTCGCCGTTTCCAGAAGATCGACGTGAACGAGCCGACGATTGCCGACGCGATCGAGATCATGAAGGGGCTGAAGCCTTATTACGAGGAATATCATCACCTGAAATACTCGAACGAGGCGATCAAGGCCGCGGTCGAGCTTTCGGCCCGCTACATCAACGACCGCAAGCTGCCGGACAAGGCGATCGACGTGATCGATGAATCCGGTGCCGCACAGATGCTGCTGCCAGCCAGCAAGCGCCGCAAGCTGATCACCGAGAAGGAGATCGAGGCGACGATCGCGACGATGGCGCGCATCCCGCCGAAGACCGTCTCCAAGGACGACGAGGCCGTGCTTGCCAATCTCGAGAGAGAGCTGCGCTCGGTCGTCTACGGCCAGGACCTGGCGATCGAGGCGCTCGCTTCGTCGATCAAGCTGGCGCGTGCCGGCCTGCGCGAACCGAACAAGCCGATCGGCTGCTACGTCTTCTCCGGCCCGACCGGCGTCGGCAAGACGGAAGTCGCCAAGCAGCTTGCGACCTCGCTCGGCGTCGAGCTCCTGCGCTTCGACATGTCGGAATACATGGAGCGGCATACGGTTTCCCGCCTGCTCGGTGCACCTCCCGGCTATGTCGGCTTCGACCAGGGCGGCCTTTTGACCGATGGCGTCGACCAGCATCCGCATTGCGTGCTACTGCTCGACGAAATCGAGAAGGCGCATCCGGACCTGTTCAACATCCTGTTGCAGGTCATGGACCATGGCTCGCTGACGGATCACAACGGCAAGAAGATCGACTTCCGCAACGTCATCCTGATCATGACGACCAATGCCGGCGCATCGGAAATGGCCCGGGCCGCCATCGGCTTCGGTTCTTCCAAGCGTACGGGCGAAGACGAAGAGGCGCTGAACCGCCTGTTCACGCCGGAATTCCGCAACCGTCTGGATGCGGTCATTCCGTTTGCTTCGCTGCCGACACCGGTTATCCACCAGGTGGTTCAGAAGTTCGTCATGCAGCTTGAAACCCAGCTTGCCGAGCGCAACGTCACCTTCGACCTCGCGCCGGAGGCGATCGCCTGGCTTGCCGAAAAGGGCTACGACGAGAAGATGGGCGCGCGACCGCTGTCGCGTGTCATCCAGGAAAACATCAAGAAGCCGCTCGCCGATGAAATCCTCTTCGGCAAGCTGAAGAAGGGCGGCGTCGTCAAGGTGACGATCGGCACGAAGGCCGATGGCACCAAGGGCCTGCTGCTCGATGCCGTTCCTGAGACGACGCCAATCAAGCCAAAGGCGGAAGTATCCCGCCCGGCGATGAAGGCCGCCAAGCCGAAAAAGGCCGAGGACAAGGAAGAGGTGGGCGCCGAGCCTGCGCCGAAGTCCAAGCCGAAGAAGGCTGCCGCCAAGGCGTCAACGGATGACGAGGCCGGGGCGGGCGACGCGGCTCCCAGAAAGGGCCGCACGGTGCCGAAGGTGCCGCGCAAGAAGTAGCCCCCCCGCAAGACACGTTCGACGGTGCCGGATGCAAACCATCCGGCACCGTTTTTCTTTAAAAACGAAATGAGAAGAGCCTGCGTGGTTTTTCGTCCGCATGCCGGTCTGATAGCCTATATTCGGTCATGCTGATCCTGGACGATTCGATCCGGGGTGGTCGTAGTCGAGTTGAAAACAATCCGGAATCGCCGATGAAGAGAGAAGAAGACGAGCAATCTTCGCTCGCCTGGTTCGGGAAAGGCATGCGCGGCATTTTCAGTCTGCCGGCCTTCATTCTGATGTTATCCTTTGTCGGCTTCTGTTCGCTGACGGCTCAGGCCGGCATCCCGGTCGAGCAGGTGGTCTTCATGGTCGGCATGGTCTGGGCGCTTCCGGCCAAGGTCATTCTCGTCAGTTCGATGATGAGCGGAGCCGGGCTCGCGACCGCGTTCCTCGCGGTCTCGCTGTCGTCCGTACGGCTGATGCCGATGGTCGCCGCGCTGATACCGGAGCTGCGCGGGTCGCGCACGCCGACTTGGCTTCTGCTCTTCCTGTCGCATTTCGTCGCGATCACCGCCTGGGTGTTCGCGATGGAGAAGGTGCCGCACGTGCCGCACGAGCGTCGCGTCGCCTTTTTCGCGGGCTTCGGCATCACGCTGGTGGCGGCAAACATGCTACTCGTCGCTGTCGTCTACCACTTCGTCGCCGATTTCCCGCCGATCGTTGCCGGCTGCCTTTTCTTCCTGACGCCGGTCTACTTTCTCGCCTCGATCTGGCATTCGGCGCGCCATCCCGTCGTCTATGTGGCGTTGCTCTTCGGTCTTGCAGGCGGGCCGCTGTTCTACTGGCTGTTTCCGGAATTCGACATCCTGCTCGCCGGCCTCGTCGGCGGTACGCTTGCCTGGCTCATCGAGCGCCTCTGGCGCCGTCGCAAGGAGGTGAGAGGATGACCTGGCAGGATGGTTGGTGGGCCTATGTCTTCATCGCGATTGCCGGCTGGCTGGCGACCGACATCTGGCGCTGGTTGGGTGTCATCACAGGTAACAGGCTGCGCGATGATTCCGAGGCGCTGAACTGGGTGAGGGCGGTTGCGACCGCGCTGGTCGCAGCGGTCATCGCCAAGCTTATCCTCTATCCGACCGGCGTACTCGAACAATCCCCGCTCTGGCTGCGCGCAGGTGCCGTCGCGCTCGGGGCGGCCGCCTTCTTCCTGTTCGGAAGAAAACCGGCGATCGGGATCGCGTCAGCGATTGCCGCGTTGGCGCTGGGCCTGTGGTGGTTGGGTTTTTAGGCCGGGTGAGGTGCTTTCACCTGACCGTCGGTTAAAGAGCCGGCGCGTCGCCGGCTCCCTGGCTCCTGCGCGGATAGTATGAGCGCGATCAGAGCGCCTGCCGAACCTTTTCGGCATTGGCAGCCAGAACGGCGCCGTCTTCCATCGTGCCGGAATGCGGCTTCAGCGGCACGCCTGCTTGCCGCGGAATGACGTGGAAGTGCAGGTGGAAGACCGATTGTCCAGCCGGTGCTTCGTTGAACTGCATGATCGTCACACCATCGGCGTCGAAAGCTTCCTTGGCGGCAACGGCGAGCTTCTGTACGGTGGCAATCAACGCCGGCAGCGTTGCTGCATCGGCGTCGAGCAGGTTGCGCGAAGGGGATTTCGGCACCACGAGCAGATGGCCTTCTGCCTGCGGCATGACATCCATGAAGGCGATCGTCGCGTCGTCCTCGTAGACGCGGTGCGAGGGAATTTCGCCGCGCAGGATCTTGGCGAAAATGTTGTTGTCGTCGTAGCTCATTGTTCTTCCTCGTGTAATGAAGCCGGCCTTCACGAAAAGGGGGTCAGTCGTCCTGCCGTTCACCCTTTCGGAAAGGTCCGTGCTCGGCAAGAAACTCGCCCGTTTCCTCCACATCCCTGCGCTCGCGCTGAAGATAGTCGCCGACGGCGCGGGCAAGTCCCGGATGTGTGAAGAAATGGGTGGAATGGGTGGTGACGGGCATGTAGCCACGCGCAAGCTTGTGCTCACCCTGGGCGCCAGCCTCGACCCGTTTCAGCCCCTTGGCGATCGCGAAATCGATCGCCTGGTGATAGCAGACTTCGAAATGCAGGAACGGGTGATCCTCGATGCAGCCCCAGTGGCGACCGTAGAGCGCATCGCCGCCGATGAAGTTGATCGCGCCGGCGATGTAGCGGCCGTTGCGGCGTGCCATCACCAGCAGGATATCGTCGGCCATGCGCTCGCCAATGAGCGAATAGAACGCGCGCGTCAGATAGGGGCGGCCCCATTTGCGTCCGCCGGTGTCCATGTAGAAGGCGAAGAACTCGTCCCAGATCGATTCCGTCAGGTCGCTGCCAGTCAGCCAGTCGATCGAAATCCCGTTTTCGAGCGCAGCCCTGCGCTCCTTCTTCAGCGCCTTGCGTTTGCGTGAGGCAAGGGTCTCCAGAAAATCGGCGTGGGAGCCATAGCCTTCATTGGTGAAGTGGAACTGCTGGTCTGTGCGGTGCAGGAACCCGGCACGCTCAAGCGCAGGGATCTCGGCCTCGGGCACGAAAGTCACATGTGCCGAAGAGACATCGTGTCTGCGGGCAAGCTCTTTCAGGCCCGCGGCAAGCGCATCCTGAACGGCGTTCGTGTTTTCGTCCGGTGCCGAAAGCAGCCGTGGTCCGGTCGCAGGCGTGAAGGGGATGGAACTTTGCAGTTTCGGATAGTAGCGGCCGCCGGCGCGCTCGAAGGCGTCTGCCCAGCCGTGGTCGAAAACGTATTCGCCCTGGCTGTGGCTCTTCAGGTAGCAGACGAGGCCGCCGCGCAATTGCCCGTCTCCGCCTTCAAGCAACAGATGCTGGCCGAGCCAGCCGGTCTTGGCCGTCGCCGACCCGGACTCTTCGAGCGCCGAGAGATAGGCATGCGAGAGGAAGGGATTGTAGACGCCGCCAGGAAACGCCTTCGATGCACCGGACAGCACATTCCAGCGTGCCGCTGGTATATCGGTGAAGGATTGCGCGATGCGGAGGGTGACGGCGTCTGACATTACTTTAGGAAACCAGGGCCTCCCGCGGGTCGAAACCCTCGAAGGTCATCTGATCCGCATGGGCAAACGTGTAGGCTTCGGCCTGCCGGTCTCGCACGGTCCAGGTGATGATCGTCTTGCCGAGCGTCCGTTCCTTGGTGATGAACGAGTTCGGCAGGTGGCCGTAGTGGTAGGAGATGAAATCGAGCCCGAGCTGCATCGCTTCCTCATGCACGAAGAAGGTCTCCGGATTGGCACCTTCCGCGGTGAGGCCCAGCGGGTAGGGCGCGTCGAGCGCCTTCAGGTCCTTGAGCAGCCAGTGATCGAAGCTCATCAGTGCGACATGGCCCTTGTAGCCTTCGAGCGTTTCGAGCACGGCGGCTGCAAAGCCCTCGTCGTCGCCCTTGCGGCCCTTGAGCTCGATGACGAGCGGCACCTTGCCGGCAACCAGGCGCAGCATCTGCGTCAACGTCGGCACCTTGTCCTTCGTGCCGCCGATCGCCATCAGGCCGAGTTCGCCGGCGGTGCGCGCGCGAACGTCGCCCTTGATCCCGCACAGTCGCTCGGTATCGTCATCGTGGAAGACGACCGGAATGCTGTCGGCGGTATACTGCAGATCGCATTCGATCGCGAAACCGGCGTCGACGGCGCGGGAGAAGGCCGAAAGCGTATTCTCCCACACCTGCTTGTTCATGTCGTGATAGCCGCGATGGGCAATCGGTTGGGCCTTCAGCCAGGAAATATCAGCCATGCCGGGCACTCCGTCAGGCGATTTCGATGACGGCGTCGATCTCGACGGCGGCATTGAAGGGAAGGGAAGCCATGCCGACGGCGGCACGTGCATGCTTGCCGGCTTCACCGAGCACGGTCGCAAGCAGATTGGATGCGCCGTTGATGACCAGATGCTGCTCGACGAATTCCGGTGTCGAGGCGACGAAGCCGTTGATTTTCACCAGGCGGCGGATGCGACCGAGATCGCCGCCGAGCGCTGCCTTGGCCTGGGCGAGGATGTTGATCGAGCAGAGTTCGGCGGCGCGCTGTGCACGGGCCACGTCCACATCCTTGCCGACGATGCCGGTCACAGCAACCTTGCCGTCTTCCATCGGAAGCTGTCCGGAGATGTAGAGCATCGAGCCGCTGATGACGTAGGGCACGTAGTTTGCAACCGGGGTCGCAGCCTGGGGAAGTGTGACGCCGAGGTCCTTGAGGCGCGCTTCGATCTCTGCCGACATGGAAAGCTCCATTGTTGTCTTTTGTGTTAAAATCCTGCATTCAGGCCGGATCGCGGCGGGCACCGGCTTTTTCCTGCGAACGCCGCCTCGCTTCTGCCGAACGCTTGTTTATAGCATTGCCGGCGAGTCCAACAGGAGGAAACGGATGTTTCATAAAGGCTTCGGTCTCGTCACTTTGGGCAGCGCCTGTTTCGCCGTCATGACAGTATCGGGCGCCACGGCGGCACACGCAAACGCCCTTGTGCCGCACCGCGCCGTCTATGATCTCGAACTCAAGGATGCATCGGATCGTTCGGGCATTGCCGGAATGTATGGTCGCATGGTCTACGAGTTCAATGGCTCGGCCTGTGCGGGCTATACCGTCAGCTTCCGTTTCGTCACCCAGGTCGATACCGGCGAGGAAGTGCGCCTGACCGATCAGCAGACGACCACCTACGAAGATCTAAAGAATGGCAATTTCCGCTTCCTGACCCGCTCCTTCACCGATGAGAAGCTGGACAAGGAAGTGCGCGGTACGGCGCATGAGGAAAAAGCGGGCGTTAAGGTCGAGCTGACCGCGCCGGACAAGCGCGAAATCGAGCTTGCGGCGAGCCGGTTTCCGACGGCGCACATGATGGAGGTGATCTCGCGAGCGAAGAAAGGCGAGAGCCTCTTTGAGGCGCGCATCTTCGACGGCTCCGATTCGGGTGACAAGACCTTGATCACCTCGACCTTCGTCGGCAAATCGCGCAAACCCACGGCGGATGAGCCGGATGCCGGCAAGGCGGGCAAGCTCAGCGGCGACAATTATTGGCCGGTGACCATCTCCTATTTCAACGATGACAAGAGCGGCGACGCGCTGCCGATCTACCGTATGTCGTTCAAACTCTACGAGAACGGGATTACCCGCGACCTGACGATGGACTACGGCGATTTCGTCCTGAGCGGCAAGCTTGCGGACCTCGAAGTGTTCAAATCCGAGGACTGCAAATAGCCGATTGCGGTAAAAAGCGGCGTTTGCGGCTTGATTTCTCGGGCGGTTGCCGTTAAGGGGCTGCCCATTCCACACGTGAAGCTTGGGATGTTCCGGGAGAAATCCGGATCGTTCCGCCGGTGGGCCGGTCGAAAGACATGCTCGACGCTTCGCGGAGGTTCAACCGGAAAAGGAGAAAAGGCATGGCATTGCCTGATTTTAGCATGCGTCAGCTTCTGGAAGCTGGCGTTCACTTCGGCCACCAGACGCACCGCTGGAACCCGAAGATGAAGCCGTACATTTTCGGCGATCGCAACAACGTTCACATCATCGACCTCGCACAGACCGTGCCGATGCTGTCGCGCGCCCTGCAGATCGTCAGCGACACCGTTGCCAACGGCGGCCGCGTTCTGTTCGTCGGCACCAAGCGCCAGGCGTCCGAAATCATCGCTGACGCTGCCAAGCGTTCGGCCCAGTACTACGTCAACGCTCGCTGGCTCGGCGGCATGATGACCAACTGGAAGACGATTTCGAACTCGATCCAGCGCCTGCGCAAGCTCGACGAAATCCTCTCTTCGGAAGCTTCGGGCTTCACCAAGAAGGAACGCCTGAACCTCGAGCGCGAACGCGAAAAGCTGAACCGCGCTCTCGGCGGTATCCGCGACATGGGCGGCACGCCGGACCTGATGTTCATCATCGACACCAACAAGGAATCGATCGCGATCGACGAAGCCAAGCGCCTCGGCATCCCGGTTGTCGCAGTCATCGACTCGAACTGCGATCCGGACCAGATCGACTATCCGATCCCGGGCAACGACGACGCTTCGCGCGCCATCGCTCTCTACTGCGACCTCATTGCACGCGCTGCCATCGACGGCATCGCACGTCAGCAGGGCGCATCGGGCCGTGACCTCGGCGCATCTGCCGAAGCTCCGGTCGAGCCGGCGCTCGACGAGGCCTCCGACGCCTGATCGGGCCTTGGCGGCAGGTAAGCCTGCCGCCCCCAATGAAATGTCGGGACAAGGCCGTTTGTGATGAAAATCTGAACGGCCTTGTTCTTTTCAGCCGGGGATGGCGCTGATCCGTTCGGATCTTTGGAGCCGAGCAACCCCGTGATGTTTCAGTCATCACGGTGTCACATTGAAAAGCCATTCCCAGCCACACCTCCTGGTACCGCGCCCTCAAGGGCAGCGCGCCAACCAAACAGACAAAGAGGCAATAAGATGAGTGTAACTGCAGCAATGGTGAAGGAACTGCGCGAAAAGACCGGCGCAGGCATGATGGACTGCAAGAAGGCGCTCGCCGAAACCAACGGCGACATGGAAGCTGCGATCGACTGGCTGCGCGCCAAGGGCATCGCCAAGGCCGACAAGAAGTCGGGCCGCACGGCTGCTGAAGGCCTCATCGGTATTGTCAGCGGTGGCGTCAAGGCTGTCGTCGTCGAAATCAACTCCGAGACCGATTTCGTTGCCCGCAACGAAGCCTTCCAGGAACTCGTCCGCGGCGTTGCCAATGTAGCGCTGACCACCGACGGCTCGGTTGAAGCCATCGCGGCTGCAAACTACCCGGCAACCGGCAAGTCGGTCGACGAGACCATCAAGGACGCGATCGCCACCATCGGCGAGAACATGACGCTTCGCCGCGCAGCCCTGCTCAAGGTCGAAGACGGTGTTGTTGCCACCTACATCCACAACGCTGCCGGCGACGGCATCGGCAAGCTCGGTGTTCTCGTCGCCCTGAAGTCGATCGGCGACAAGGAAGTTCTCTTCTCGGTTGGCCGTCAGATCGCCATGCACATCGCTGCGACCAACCCGCTCGCGATCCGTGCGGACGAAGTCGACGCCGCTGTTGCCGAGCGCGAACGCAACGTCTTCATCGAACAGTCGCGCGCTTCGGGCAAGCCGGACAACATCATCGAAAAGATGGTCGAAGGCCGCATGCGCAAGTTCTTCGAAGAAGTCGCTCTGCTGTCGCAGGCCTTCGTCATGAACCCGGAAATCACCGTCGGTCAGGCCGTCAAGGACGCTGAAAAGCTCGCTGGCGCACCGATCGAAGTCACCGGCATGGCTCGCCTGCTGCTCGGCGAAGGTGTCGAGAAGGAAGAGTCCGACTTCGCTGCAGAAGTTGCAGCCGTCGCCAAGGGCTGATTTCTTCACCCATATTGGGAAAACCTTGGGGCATCGCGTGACAACGCGGTGCCCTTCGTGTATCCGGCTTCGTCAATGCGCTGGACCCGCCGGAAAATACGCCGTTGCGGTTGAAACCATGGTGCGCAATGTGTCCTTATGCGCTGTGCGCCGCCATCGTGCGCACGCGCGCCGATCTGTTCAGGAGCGATGATGCCGGCCGAGCCACTCTACAAACGCGTTCTACTCAAAGCCTCCGGTGAAGCTCTCATGGGCAGCCAGGGCTTCGGCATCGATGTGGCGGTCGCTGACCGGATCGCCGCAGATATCGCCGAAGCGCGCGCCATGGGCGTCGAAGTGGGCGTGGTTGTCGGCGGCGGCAATATCTTCCGCGGCGTGGCCGTCGCTTCCAAGGGCGGCGACCGGGTAACCGGCGACCACATGGGCATGCTGGCAACCGTCATCAATGCGCTGGCGCTCGCAACGTCGCTGCGCAAGCTCGACATCGATACGGTCGTGCTCTCGGCGATCGCGATGCCGGAAATCTGCGAGAGCTTCTCGCAGCGCGCAACGCTCTACCATCTTTCCCTCGGGCGCGTCGTGATCTTCGCCGGCGGCACGGGCAATCCCTTCTTCACGACCGACTCTGCCGCCGCCCTTCGCGCCGCCGAAATGGGCGCGCAGGCGATCTTCAAGGGCACCCAGGTCGATGGCATCTATTCCGCCGACCCGAAGAAGGATCCGGACGCGACCCGCTTCGACCGCCTGACGCACAGCGAAGTCCTCGAGAAGGGGCTTGCCGTCATGGATGTTGCCGCCGTCGCGCTTGCACGCGAAAATGCCATTCCGATCGTTGTCTTCTCCATTCATGAGAAGGGTGGCTTTGCGGAAATATTGACCGGCGGCGGTCGCGCGACCATCGTCACAGACAATTAAGAAGCTGCAGAACGGCCCTCGGGCCGGCGAATGATAGAACGGGAGTTTCGACCATGAGTGAAGGTGTTGACCTGAAGGAACTGAAGCGTCGCATGGATGGCGCCATTTCCGCATTCAAGAGCGATATCGCGTCGCTCCGTACCGGCCGCGCGTCGGCGAACGTTCTCGATCCGGTGACCGTCGAAGCCTATGGCTCACGCGTGCCGCTCAACCAGGTGGCGAACATCACGGTTCCCGAGCCGCGCATGCTGTCCGTCTCGGTCTGGGACAAGCAGATGGTCGGCGCTGTGGATCGCGGCATTCGCGAATCGAACCTCGGCCTCAATCCGATCATCGACGGCCAGAACCTGCGCATTCCGCTGCCGGAACTCAACGAAGAGCGCCGCAAGTCGCTCGTCAAAGTGGCACATGACTACGCCGAAAAGGCGAAGGTCGCCGTGCGCCACGTGCGCCGCGACGGCATGGACGACCTGAAAAAAGCCGAAAAGGATGGCGACATCGGTCAAGATATCAGCCGTTCTCAGTCCGAGCGCGTGCAAAAGATGACCGACGAAACGATTTCCGATATCGACCGCTTGCTCGTCGAGAAGGAAAAGGAAATCATGCAGGTCTGATCTGCTCTGCTCGTGATCTGAGTCTCCTTTCGCGGACGCCTTATGCAAAACCTCACTTCCACGACCGTTCCGGAACATGTTGCCATCATCATGGATGGCAACGGGCGTTGGGCGAACGCGCGTGGGCTGCCGCGCACGATGGGGCACCGCAAGGGTGTCGAGACCGTTCGCGCCGCCGTCAAGACGGCGGGCGACTTGGGGATCCGCTACCTCACGCTTTTTGCCTTTTCCTCGGAAAACTGGAGCAGGCCGGCGGCGGAAGTCAGCGATCTGATGGGGCTGCTCAAGACCTTCATCCGCCGGGATCTTGCCGATCTGCACCGCGAGAATGTCCGCATCCGAGTCATCGGTGACCGCTCCAACCTCAGAGGCGACATTCTACCGTTGCTGGTGGAGGCGGAGGAAACGACGCGGGCAAATACCGGGATTACGCTCGTCATTGCCTTCAATTACGGCGCCCGGGACGAAATGACACGAGCCATGCGGCGGCTGGCGACGGAAGTCGCCGAAGGACGCTTGCGGCCGGAAGACATCAACCCCGAGCGTATCGCGGCGATGCTGGACACGTCGGACATTCCCGATCCGGACCTGATCATCCGCACCAGCGGCGAAGAGCGTCTCTCGAATTTCCTTCTTTGGCAGGGCGCCTATTCGGAACTGATCTTCGTTCCGGAGTTGTGGCCGGACTTTACGCGCGAAACGTTCCTGGCGGCGCTTGAAAAATACGCCTGCCGCGAGCGCCGCTTCGGCGGCGTCGCCGAGCCCACATTGGCGGTCGGTTCCTGATGCAGACTGAACTTAAGCTTCGTATCGCTTCGGGCGTGGTCCTCGCAGCGGTGACACTGGCGGCGACCTGGTTCGGCGGTTTGGCGTTTCAGTTGCTGTCGGCGCTGATTGCGCTGCTCGTCTATTATGAGTGGTCGACGATCACGGACCTCCAGGAGCGGGATTTCCAAGGCAATGCCGTTGGCTGGCTGGCCGTCGTGATCATCGCCGGCCTGATCGTGACCGGCTATATCGGCTACAGCCTTCCGGTCCTGGCCGCTTTTGTAGTTCTCACTGTCCTTTGGGTATTTCTGCAGAAGACCAGTTGGTGGCTGCCGGGTGGCATCGCCTATGCCGGGCTGACCGGCATTTCGCTTGCGGCCCTTCGCGGCGCCGACGATCTTGGCTTGATGGCGACGCTGTTCGTCTTTGCCGTCGTCTGGGCGACCGACATCTTCGCCTATTTTACCGGCCGCGCGATCGGTGGACCGAAGCTCGCGCCACGCATATCGCCCGGCAAGACATGGTCGGGTGCCATCGGTGGCACAATTTGCGGCATCGTTGCCGGTGTTGCCGTCTTTATGGCTTATTTTTCACTGCAAGATCTCCGCATTCCGATCATTGCGCTGGTGCTTTCCGTCGCCAGCCAAGTGGGAGACTTGTTCGAATCCTTCATCAAGCGCCGTTTTGGGGTGAAGGATTCCAGCCGTCTCATTCCGGGGCATGGCGGCGTTATGGATCGGGTCGACGGGTTGATTTTCGCGTGTGTCGCGGCGTTGATTCTGGTCATGATTCAGTATTTCGTCAGCGATGGGCGCCAGATCGCTTTCGGATCCGTCCTGTATAGCCTTTGAGCTTTGGCCCGCGGGTGCTTGAGGAACGTTCATGACATATCTGCTTGATGCCCTTCAGATTCTGACCGGCTACGTCGTCCCATTTCTTCTGGTGCTGACGCTGCTGGTCTTTGTGCACGAGATGGGCCACTACCTCGTCGGCCGCTGGTCGGGCATCCGCATTCTGGCTTTTTCGATCGGCTTTGGCCCTGAGCTCGTCGGCTGGACCGACCGGCACGGAACGCGGTGGAAACTGGCGGCGATTCCCCTTGGCGGTTACGTCAAGTTCTACGGCGACGAGGATGCGGCGAGCGTGCCGGACTACAAGCGCCTGGAGGCGCTGGCGCCGGAAGAGCGCAGCCAGACCTTCCTCGGCGCCAAATTGTGGAAGCGTGCGGCAACCGTCGCCGCCGGACCGATCGCAAACTTCATTCTCGCCATCGCCATCTTTGCCGTGCTGTTTTCCGTCTACGGGCGTCAGGTCGCCGATCCGGTGGTTGCGCGGGTGAATGAGAACAGTGCTGCTGCGCAAGCCGGTGTCGTGCCGGGAGACCGTCTGATTTCGATCGACGGCACGCCGGTCGTCACCTTCGACGACGTTCGTCGCTACGTCAGTGTTCGCCCGGAAATGCCGATTTCGATCCGAATCGAACGCAACGGCGCGATGCTCGATCTGTCCATGGTGCCGCAGCGTACCGAGCTCACGGATCAGTTTGGCAACAAGATGGAAATCGGCGTCATCGGTATCCTGACCGACCAGGAAGCCGGCAATTTCCGCACGGTCAACTATGGTCCGATCGAGGCCGTCGGGCAGGGCGTCCTGCAAAGCTGGCACGTTGTCACCGGTACTTTCGACTATCTCTCCAATGTCGTGACCGGGCGGATGAAGGCAGATCAGATCGGCGGACCGATCCGCGTCGCCAAGGTCTCGGGGCAGATGGCGACGCTTGGAATTCCGTTTTTGCTGAATATTGCCGCGATCCTGTCTGTTTCCATAGGATTGCTTAACCTCATGCCCGTTCCGGTGCTTGATGGCGGCCACTTGATGTTCTATGCGGTTGAGGCCTTGCGCGGAAGGCCGGTGGGCCCGGCCGCGCAGGATGTCGCTTACCGGATCGGTTTTGCCATGGTGCTGATGCTCATGGTCTTTGCCACCTGGAACGACATATCGATGTTCTTCGGCTAGCGTTCGGCCGGGGAAACGGCGAGGGGGATTTCGAAGGATACTGTGAACGATTGGTTTTCAACGGCTTGCGACGAAAGGTTTTGTTTACGATAAATCGAAGCTGTAGTGGCCGTTAAGCCACGGTTCGAATTGAAGTAAACAGAAATTAACGAGCTGGCTTGCTTGTATGGGAAAAGCGGTTAAAACGGCAACCGTGACCGGAGTCGGCACGAAACTGCCGCGCGACGTTTGGAAAAGGTAAGATTTGAACATGAAAGCTGGTTCAAGGTTTTTGAACGCGGTGTCGGCGGCTGCGCTGTCAACAAGCATTGTTGTTTCCGGCGCTGGTGTTGGGTTGCTCGCAGGCACGTCCGTTGCAGAAGCTGCGGTCATCAATCGTGTCGAAGTGCGCGGCGCCACGCGCGTCAGCGCTGAAACGGTTCGCGCCAACATCACGATCGTTCCGGGCAAGAGCTTCAACAACACCGACATCGACGCTTCCGTGAAGCGCCTGTATGCGACCGGCTACTTCTCCGACGTCAGCATCAACGTTTCCGGCGGCACGCTGGTCGTCAGCGTCAGCGAGAATCAGCTTGTCAACCAGGTCGTCTTCAACGGCAACCGCAAGATCAAGGACGACAAGCTGCAGGGCGTTGTGCGCACGCAGCCGCTCGGTCCTTACAGCGAAGCGACGGTCGAGACGGACATCCAGTCGATCAAGGACGCCTATGCGGCGATCGGTCGTGGCGATGTCACGGTGACGACGCAGGTCGTTCCTGTCGCCGAAGGTCGCGTCAACCTCGCGTTCGTCATCAACGAAGGCGAGCGCACCAAGATTTCTCAGATCAACTTCGTCGGCAACGAAGCCTACAGCGACGGTCGTCTGCAGTCGGTCATCGCGACGAAGGAATCGGGCATTTTCTCCTTCATTACGCGGAAGGACGTCTACAATCCCGACAAGCTGCGCGCGGACGAAGAACTGTTGCGTCAGTTCTACTACAACCGCGGCTACGCCGACTTCCAGGTCGTTACCTCGGATGCGACCTTGAATGAAGCGACCAACGAATACACGGTGACGATCACCGTCGAAGAAGGTCCGCGCTACGACTTTGGTTCCGTCAACGTCGAATCGACCGTTGAGGGCATCAACGCCGAAGAACTGAAGGGGCTTATCGTCAGCCGTCAGGGTTCGGTCTACAAGGCCAAGGACGTTCAGGCGACGATGACCGAGATCTCGAAGCGCGTCGCTTCGGCTGGCTACCCGTTCGCTCGCGTCACGCCTCGCGGCAACCGCGATCTCGGCAACCACACGATCGCCGTCGACTACCTCGTCGACCAGGGCGAGCGTGCCTATGTCGAGCGTATCGAAATCCGCGGCAACACCCGTACCCGCGATTATGTTATCCGTCGCGAGTTCGACATGGGTGAAGGCGACGCCTTCAACCAGGAAATGGTAGCGCGCGCCAAGCGTCGTCTCGAGGCTCTCGGTTACTTCTCGAGCGTCAACGTTTCGACCGCTCCGGGCAGCGCCGCTGACCGTGTTGTCGTAATCGTCGACGTACAGGATCAGTCGACCGGTTCGTTCGGTATCGGTGCAGGTTACTCCGCCGGCAGCGGTGGTGGCTTCCTCGTCGAAGCTTCGATCGAAGAGAAGAACTTCCTCGGTCGCGGTCAGTACATCCGCGTCGCCGCTGGTCGTGGCGACGAAAGCCGCACGTACAACGTTTCGTTCACCGAACCGTATTTCCTTGGCTACCGTCTGGCTGCAGGCTTCGACGTCTTCAAGAACGAAAACGACTTCGATGACGACAACTACAGCTACGAAGATCAAGGCTTCAGCCTGCGCGTGACCGCGCCGATCACAGAGAACCTGTCGACGACGCTGCGTTACAATTTCACGCAGTTCGACTATAGCGGTAACGTCGCGAAGCTTTCTTCGCCGTACGTTCGCGCGGTCGAGGGTGGCAACTGGGTTCGTTCGTCGGTGTCGCAGTCGATCACGTACAACACGCTCGACGATGCGCAGCTGCCGCATGACGGCATTCTCGCGACCTTCACGCATGAATTCGCCGGCCTCGGTGGTGACTCCGACTTCTACAAGATGACCGGTAAGGCCAAGTGGTACTACACCGTTAACGACGAAGCCGACATCATCGCTTCGCTCGGCGGTAGCGCCGGCCATATCTTCGAAACCGGTAGCGATCTGCAGGTCTTCGACCAGTTCCAGCTCGGCACCAGCGACATCCGTGGCTTCGAGCGTAACGGTGTTGGTCCTCGGGACAAGGCAACGGGCGATGCGCTCGGCGGTACGACCTACTTCACGGCTTCGGCCGAGGCGACGTTCCCGCTTCCGGGTATCCCGCGTGACAGCGGCTTCCGCGGTGCGGTCTTCGCTGATGCCGGCACGCTTTACAGCAACCAGGTCAAGATGGCCCCGGGCGAGACCGTGCAGGGCAACAACTCGTCGCTGCGTGCATCGGTCGGTGTTGGTCTGATCTGGGCTTCGCCCTTCGGTCCGCTGCGCGTCGACTACGCATGGCCGATCGCCAAGGAAGATTTCGACAAGGTTCAGAACTTGAAGTTCGGTATTTCCTCGTCGTTCTGATAAGAAGCAGTCCAGAACTGCCAGAAGATCGTTCTGGAGTGTACATGGAACAGAACTGGTTTTTTCCGCCCCACGATGGGATCCGCCTGGGCGACCTGGCGGATCGAATTGGGGCGGAGTTGGTTGATGTCGCGGTCGCTGACCGCGCCGTCTGCTCCGTAGCGCCGGTCTATCGGGCAAAGCCCGGTGACGTCTGCTATATGTTGTCTCGCAAGAGCCGCGCCGAACTCGAAACGTGTGAGGCATCGGCAATCATTTGCGATAAGACGATTTCGTCTCTCATCCCTGCACATATTCCCGTCCTTTTGACAGCTCGGCCGCACACGGCCTTTGCGCTTGCTGGCACGTTGTTGCACGAGATTGCGATGCGTCCGGCACGCAATACGAGCCTGCGCGGCATCGCCCCTGGGGCGTTCGTGGATCCGACGGCGCGGCTTGAGGACGATGTCGAGGTCGAACCGACGGCTGTGGTTGGTGCCGGCGCCGAGATCGGCCGCGGCACGCGGATCGCGGCCGGCGCGGTCATCGGCCCAGGCGTGCGCATCGGTCGCGAGTGCACGATTGCCGCAGGTGCAAGCGTGCTTTGCGCTCTCGTCGGCAACAGCGTGATCATTCACCCCGGCGCTCGCATCGGTCAGGACGGCTTCGGCTATGCGCCGGGTCCGAAAGGCGGGATGATCAAGATCGTTCAGGTCGGACGGGTGATCATTCAGGATCATGTCGAGATCGGCGCGAATACGACCATCGACCGTGGCACGATGGATGACACAGTGATCGGCGAGGGTACGAAGATCGACAATCTCGTTCAGATCGGTCACAACGTGCGCATTGGTCGCTATTGCGGCATCGTCAGCGGGGTCGGCATCGCCGGCAGCACAAAGATCGGCGATGGCGTCATGATCGGCGGCGGCAGCGGCGTCAATGGCCATATCACCGTTGGTGATGGCGTCCAGATCGCCGCCATGAGCGGCGTGGCGGCTGATGTTCCCGCCGGCGAACGGTACGGCGGTATTCCAGCGCGCCCGATGCGTGATTTCCTGCGCGACGTTGCGGAAATGGCCATGCGGGCAGAGGAAAGACAGAAAAAGAAGAAGGGCGGCGCGAATGAGTGAAGCAGCAACGGTTCTCGGCACGGCGGATATTCAGGAAATCCTGAAACTGCTTCCCCATCGCTACCCATTTCTGCTCGTCGATCGCATCATCGAGATCGACGGCGACAATTCGGCGATCGGCATCAAGAACGTTTCGGCGAACGAGCCGCATTTCACCGGCCACTTCCCGGAGCAGCCGATCATGCCGGGCGTCCTGCTGGTCGAGGGCATGGCGCAGACCGCCGGCGCGATCTGCGCCCGCAAGGTGGGAACCGGCACGAACCTGGTCTATTTCATGACCATCGACAATGCCCGTTTCCGCAAGCCGGTCGTGCCCGGAGATCGCGTCGAATTCCATGTCGTGAAGCAGAAGCAGCGCGGCAATATCTGGAAATTTCACTGTGACGCAAAAGTTGACGGGCAACTTGTCGCAGAAGCTGATATCGGCGCGATGATAGTCAGCAAGGAAGACGCCTGAACATGATTGCAGCATCTGCGAAGATCCACCCGTCCTCGATCGTCGAGAGCGGTGCTGTGATCGGCGAGAACGTCAAGATCGGCCCGTTTTGCTACATCGGGCCGAAAGTCGTTCTGGGCGACGATATCGAGCTTCTCAGCCATGTCGTGGTGATCGGCCGGACGACCGTCGGCAAGGGAACGAAGATTTTCCCGAACGCCGTTATCGGCGGTGACTCCCAAAGCGTTCATCACAGTGCCGTCGATACCGAGCTTCTGATCGGCGCCAATTGCACGATCCGTGAAGGCGTGACGATGAACACCGGTACCGTCGAGCATGGCGGTAAGACGGTCGTCGGCGATAACAATCTCTTTCTCGCCAACTCGCACGTGGCGCATGATTGCCGCCTCGGCAGCAACATCATCCTGTCCAACAATGTGATGCTGGCGGGCCACGTCACGGTCGAAGATCGCGTCATTCTCGGCGGCGGCTGTGCGGTCCACCAGTTCACCCGCGTCGGCCGTCAGGCCTTTGTCGGCGGTCTGTCGGCTGTCAGCTACGACGTCATTCCCTATGGCATGCTCAACGGCAATCCCGGTCTGCTGAGCGGTCTGAATGTCGTCGGCATGAGCCGGGCTGGCATCGATCGTGCAACGATCCATGTGGTTCGCCGGGCCTACAAGCAGATCTTCGAAGGGCCGGAATCGATCCGCGCCAATGCCGCAGCGATTCGCGAAGACTATATGGATTGCGCGCCGGTCATGGAAATCCTCGATTTCATCGGCGCCGAGAGCGACCGCGCGCTATCTTCGCCGCAACGCGGCAAGGCCTGACCGTGATGTCTTCTGCTGCGAGCCGCGCGGCGACCAGCGGCCGGCTCGCAATCATCGCTGGTGGCGGCGCGCTGCCTCATCACGTTGCCGAAGCGGTTCGTGCACGCGGCGAAGATCCCTACATCATCGCGCTCACGCGTGAAGCGGAAGAAACCGATTGGGTCGATTTTGACCATTCGGTTCTGGCGATCGGCGATTTCGCCAATATCAGCCGCACATTCAAAGAAGAGGGCATCGACCGCGTCGTCTTGTCCGGGTGGGTTCGGCGTCGGCCGGAGTGGCGCGATATCCGCCCGACGTTGCGGACCCTCGCAAAGATACCGTCAGTGCTGAAGACCTTGGTCTCGGGCGGGGACGATGCGGTTCTGCGCATGGCGATGCAGCTGATCGAGGCAAGCGGCGCGCACGTCATCGGCGTGCACGAGGTGGTACCCAATCTCCTGGCCGAATCAGGCCCCATCGGTGCTGTGAACCCTGACGGTGACGACCAACGCGACATAGAAGCGGGCATCGCTGCGGCCAACGCGCTCGGCGCGCTCGACGTGGGGCAGGGGGCGGTTGCGGTCGGCGGGCGTGTCGTAGCGCTCGAGGGCGCGGAGGGCACGGACGCCATGCTGGAGCGTGTCGCTGTCTTGAAGGCGGAGGGGCGCGTCTCTTCGCGCCGGCGCGGCGTTCTCGTCAAACTTTGCAAGCCCGGGCAGGATCTGCGCGCGGACCTGCCGTCGATCGGCCCGTCCACCATCGCGCTTGCCGAGCGGGCCGGTCTTGCCGGTGTTGCCGTCGAAGCCGGACGGGCGCTGGTGCTGGAACGTAGCGAAGTGGTCAAGGTCGCCGATCAAGCGGGGCTTTTTGTCGCCGGAGTGGAGCGCACTTCCGGAGGTATCAGACGATGAACGCGCCACGTTACAAGCTCGCAGTGATCGCGGGTGAAGTTTCCGGCGACCTTCTGGGTGCCGATCTCGTCCGCGCGCTTCGGGCGCAAAGCCATTCTGACGTCGAACTCGTCGGGGTCGGCGGCGAGGCGCTGGAGGCCGAGGGCCTTCGCTCGTTGTTCGACTATTCCGAACTGTCGATCATGGGCTTCACCCAGGTGCTCGCCCGTCTGCCGAAGCTGATCATGCGTATTCGCCAAACGGCAAAGGCGATCATCGCAGCCCGACCCGACGCGCTTCTGATCATTGATAGCCCGGATTTCACCCACCGCGTGGCGCGAAAAGTGCGCGCCGCATTGCCGGATCTGCCCGTCATCAACTACGTCTGCCCGAGCGTCTGGGCCTGGAAGCCGGAGCGAGCACCGCGCATGCGCGGCTACGTCGATCACGTGCTCGCCGTCTTGCCGTTCGAGCCGGAGGCGATGGAGCGGCTGCAAGGCCCCCCGACCACTTATGTCGGCCATCGCCTTGCAAGCGACGCCAATGTGCTCGCCGTTCGCGCAAGCCGCCAGCCGCGCCTTGCGGGCGCCAAGGACGGGCGTGTTGAGACATGCCTTCTATTGCCGGGCTCGCGCTCCAGCGAGGTCGGTCGCCTGCTGCCGATCTTCCGCGCGACAGTCGAGGAACTCGAAGCCCGCCATCCGGGAATTCGCTTCCTGCTCCCGACCGTCCCGCGCCAGGAGAAGCTGGTGCGGGAAATTACCGCATCCTGGACGATCCAGCCGGAAATTTCCGTCGGTGCGGCCGACAAATGGGCGGCCTTCGATCGAGCCGACGCGGCGATTGCTGCTTCGGGTACGGTCATTCTGGAACTCGCTTTGGCTGGCGTGCCCGTGGTTTCAACCTATGCGCCGGATTTCCTGGTGAAGTTCCTGCACAAGCGCATCCGCATCTGGAGTGGCGCGCTGCCGAACCTGATCGCGGATTTCCCGATCGTCCCGGAATATTTCGGCGAATCGATCCGCCCCGGCGCGTTGACGCGCTGGATGGAGCGGCTTTCGGGCGCAACGGCGCAGCGGGCCTCGATGCTCGACGGTTACGCGCTGGTGCAGCAGCGCATGACGACCGATCATCCGCCGGGCGAGATGGCGGCCAAGATCGTTTTTGGCTATCTCAACAAGAGCCAGCCGTAAGACTTAGCGCCGCCCGAGCGCACGACTGCCGCAATACTTCTGAAGACGGTGCCTAGTGCACAGTGCGCGCTAGGGTGGCGTTGTGTTGCCGCCATTACGAGACCCGGCCACAACTGGTCCGAAACGTCGATCCTAGCCTGCAAAAACAAAAGCCCGGTCATCGCTGACCGGGCTTTGTTGTCTCTGCTGATTGTCAGTCTTAGCGCTTGGAAACCGGCACGTAGTCGCGCTGCGGAGCGCCGACATAGAGCTGGCGCGGACGGCCGATGCGCTGTTCCGGATCCTCGATCATCTCGTTCCACTGCGCGATCCAGCCGACGGTACGGGCAAGCGCGAAGAGAACGGTGAACATGGTGGTGGGGAAGCCGAGAGCCTTCAGCGTGATGCCCGAGTAGAAGTCGATGTTCGGGTAGAGCTTCTTCTCGATGAAGTACTCGTCGGTGAGCGCGATGCGTTCGAGTTCCATCGCCACTTCGAGGAGCGGATCGTCCTTGTGGCCGAGTTCGGCGAGCACTTCATGCGTGGTCTTCTGCATGATCTTGGCGCGCGGATCGTAGTTCTTGTAGACGCGGTGACCGAAGCCCATCAGGCGGAACGGATCGTTCTTATCCTTGGCGCGGGCGATGAATTCCGGAATACGGTCGGCCGTGCCGATTTCGGCAAGCATGTTGAGTGCCGCTTCGTTGGCGCCGCCGTGCGCCGGGCCCCAGAGGCAGGCGATGCCGGCCGCGATGCAGGCGAACGGGTTGGCACCCGACGAGCCGGCGAGGCGAACCGTCGAGGTCGAAGCGTTCTGTTCGTGGTCGGCGTGCAGGATGAAGATACGGTCCATGGCGCGCGACAGAACCGGGTTGACGACATATTCTTCGCAGGGAACGGCAAAGCACATGCGCAGGAAGTTCGAGGCGTAGTCGAGGTCGTTCTTCGGGTAAACGAAGGGTTGGCCGATGTGGTACTTGTAGGCCATGGCCGCAATCGTCGGCATCTTGGCAATCATGCGTAGCGACGCAACCATGCGCTGGTGCGGATCGGTGATGTCGGTCGAGTCGTGGTAGAAGGCAGAAAGCGCGCCGACGCAGCCGCACATGACGGCCATCGGGTGTGCGTCGCGGCGGAAGCCGGTGAAGAAGCGCGACATCTGCTCGTGCACCATGGTGTGGTGCGTGACGCGGTAGTCGAAGTCAGCCTTCTGCGCCTTCGTCGGCAGTTCGCCGTAAAGCAGCAGGTAGCAGACTTCCAGGAAGTCGCCGTGCTCGGCGAGCTGTTCGATCGGATAGCCGCGGTGGAGCAGCACGCCTTCGTCGCCGTCGATATAGGTGATCTTGGATTCGCACGACGCCGTCGACGTGAAGCCCGGGTCGTAGGTGAACATCTTCGTCTGCTTGTAGAGCGAGCCGATGTCCACGACGTCAGGGCCGATGGACCCAGATCGCACCGGAAGATCCGCCGACTTTCCATCGAGTGTTACAACCGCGGTTTTATCAGTCATCGGACCCTCCGTCTTATGGCAACGTGGCACACAGACGTGCCACGACAATGAACGTTGCGAATTTGCTATATGATTTATTTTCGACTGCCAAGCTGTACGAAAGGCAAATTGTGCGATGCGAAAATGTGCATATGGCGACGCAATAATGGCATGTTACGGCAATAAGTCCAAAGAGATCAATAAGCTCGTCCGATGATGGTGCGGTACCATTCTATATAGGTTTGCCGCTTTTTTCGGCAGATAGCGCCTCGGTTGCAGTTGCGCTGCGTTGGTTGCATGATCGACCGCGAAGTCAGGGTCCAAAGTGCGGGCGCAATGAGCGAAACGGAAATGCGGCAAGCGTCGCTCGACGTCGAACGCGGAAGCTTCAGGCTTCCCGAATCCGATGCCGCCGTTGTCGTCGCGACATTACCTACGCGAGGCCGGTTCTTCCTGTTTCTCCGGCCATCGTGGCAAGCAATTGCGGGCCGCGCAGCTCGTTTCCGGCCTGCCGCGCTTAAACCGGCATTCCTCGCCGCGATCGAAGAGGAACGGGCATTCGGTCATGGTTTCGTGTTGATCCCGGTGTTCTTGATCTTCGGCGTGCTCGCCTGGCTGGCGCTGCCCTTCGATATCCGGATTGCCAATCTTGCAGTGCTGCTGTGCATTTTCGGAATAGCAGCGCTGGCCTGTCGGTGGCGGCTGGCGCCTTTGAGGGCTCCGTTGATTGCGGTTACGCTCTTCATCTGCGGCATGCTGCTGGTCGCGATCGACACGTGGTGCACCGACACGGTTGTTCTCGACGCTCCGGTGACCACGAACCTGCGGGGCGTGGTCTTTTCGCGCGAGCAGGACGATCGCGGCCGCTGGCGCTACGGGCTGGAGATCGAGGAAACGAGCCGGCCAAAGCTGCGCCGCCAGCCGCTGAAGGCGACGCTGGTGACGCGGGGCTCCGGAGAGCCGTTTCCGCTCGGCGCGATGATCGAGGGCAGGGCGCGGCTGTCTCCGCCCTCGGGTCCGGCGCTGCCCGGCCTGAACGATTTCGCCTTCGACAGCTATTTCAAGGGAATCGGCGCCGTCGGGTTTTTCTACGGCGCGCCCAAACTATCCGAGAAGGTGGCGACCGAAGAGCCCGAGGCGGCTTTCTCGCTGCGTTCGGCAGCGGCGAAAACGATGGCCGCAATGCGGGAAACGGTTGGCGAGAGGATCCGCGCCTCGATCGGCGGCGATACCGGCGCGCTTGCGGCGGCTCTGGTGACCGCAGAGGAAAGGGCCATCAGCCGGGAGACGGTCGAGGTGCTGCGACAGGCGGGGCTAGCGCATGTGCTGGCGATCTCCGGCCTCAACATGGCGCTGGCAGCCGGCACGTTTCTGATCGGCGCACGCACTGCTCTCAGCATGGTTCCGGGGCTGGCGCACCGTGTGCCGATCAAGAAGGTTGCCGCTGCCGGTGCGCTGCTGATGGTCTGCCTCTACATCCTCATTTCCGGCGGCGCCGTATCGGCACTTCGCGCCTGGATCATGATCTCGATCATGTTGGTCGCGGTGTTTTTCGACCGCATGTCGATCAGCCTGCGCAACGTCGCGCTCGCCGCAATCGTCATCGTGGTTCTCATGCCTTCGGCTGTGGCCGGGCCAGGCTTCCAGATGTCCTTCGCCGCCACCCTGGCGCTGGTTGCCGGCTACGGGCGCTGGCGCGAACGGCGCACCGGCAAGGCCGAAGCGGCTGGCGGCCGCACCAAGGGGCGCCTCATCACCGGCGTCGCCGCAGGCATCCTCATCACCTCGCTCATCGGCGGCCTGGCAACGTCGGTCTATTCGATCGCCTACTTCCACAGGCTGCCGGCCTATGGCCTGCTCGCAAACATTCTCACCATGCCGCTGATCAGCATCGTGATCATGCCCTTCGGTCTGTTCGCCATGCTGCTAATGCCGTTCGGGCTTGAGCATCTGCCTTTGATGGCGATGGCGTGGGGTCTCGATCGGATGCTCGACGTCGCCCGGTTCGTGACGTCGCTCGATGGCGAGGTCGTGACCGGCCGCATCGGACCCATCGGCTTCGTGCTGATCGCGATCGGTGGTGTTTTTCTCTGCGTGCTGCGCAGTTGGCTGGCAATCTCTGGCATCGTGCTGATCTGTGCAGGCTTCTTCAGCCTGGCATTGGAAGATGGGAGCCGGCCCGACATCGTGATCGCCGAGGACGGCCGCCTTCTCGGTCTGGTCACGGATGATGCCATCGCAACGAACCGCCCGCGCCCGCCGGACTTCATATTTTCGCAATGGCGACGGGCGCTCGCCGTGGGGGAGCACGAGCGACCAATCACGCTCCCGCCCGCAGCCGATGATCTTTACCCGGCTATCGAACAGGCGGTCCGACGAGCTCCACCGATCGATGGAGAAAAGGCTACGGCGATCCGTGTGGATTTTTCATCGGCCATCGAGGCAAGCCGGCCAGGCCGATTTGTCTGCCGCGACAAGCAATGGTGTGCGGCGCGCAGCGCCATCGGCTGGACGATCGTCACCCTCGAAAATCCGCGCCTCTTTCCCGCCCTGTGCGATCAGGCAGACCTGATCGTGGTCGCCGCGCGGGTGGATGTGGAAGCGTGCGCGCCGCGCCGAGCCCGCATCGTCGACGCACGGACGCTGCGCCGCACGGGCGCAATCGAAATCCGGGCGGAGCAGCAGGAAGGGCAGGGCTCACCCGTCATGCAAATCCGGCCGGCTTTCACGACGCTTGCCCGTCCATGGGAGCGCCATCGCACCTATGATTGGCGCAGCGACACCTTCATCGAAGATCAGCCGACGCCCTGAAAACGCCTGTCCAGTTCCGGCAATGGGTGGTTGCGAAATTATTCTTGATTGATAAACTCCACAAATCCTTGTCATTCGGTTTTCCTTTGCTTAAAGAGCCCCGGAAGCGCGCAAGGGTAGCGGCGGATGACGGAAAACCCTTCGCCCTGACACGACGAAATGGACCAGTACGTGAGGAACGAGATGCCGAGACGAGCCCGATCGACGATCAATTTGTTGGCAGCCGCGCTGCTGGTCCTGTCCTCCGCAGTTTCGCCAACGGCCGCCTTGGCCCAAGCGACGACGCAGGCACCCGCGGTTAATGGTACGCAAAGCGGAGCAACGGCGCCGTCCGCATCCGCGCCGACGGCAGAAAGTCAGGGCACGGCCGTAACCGTTCCGCCAGCGGAACCGGCGACGCAGGCGCAGCCGACACTGCAAGCTCCTGCCGCTACGTCGGGCGAGGGGGCTCCGGTAACCGTTGAAGGCGCCCCGGTGACGGCGGAAAGCGGGCCGGCAACGGGCGAGGGTGCAGCAAGCCCGGTGTTGCCGCATGATCTTTCGCCGATTGGCATGTTCATGGCCGCCGACGTGGTGGTGAAGAGCGTGATGATTGGCCTTGCGCTGGCGTCCGTCGCCACCTGGGCGATCTTTGTGGTCAAGCTGCTGGAACTCTTTGGCGCCAAGGCGCGCCTGACGCGCGCAGTTCGCCTGCTGTCGGCTGCCAACGGCCTGGCAGACGTCGAGGGAGCCTTTGACGGCAAGTCGGGACCGGCGCCCGAAATGGTCGCCGCGGCGATCGACGAAATGGCCCGCTCGGAGGCGGTGATCGACCATGCGCCGACGGGCGGCCTGAAGGAGCGTGTTTCCTCGCTTCTGACCCGCATCGAGGTTCGCGCCGGTAAGCGCATGACAAGTGGCACCGGCATCCTGGCCTCGATCGGCTCCGTCGGCCCATTCGTCGGCCTGTTCGGCACGGTCTGGGGGATCATGAATTCCTTCATCGGCATCAGCAAGGCGCAGACGACCAATCTGGCGATCGTGGCGCCGGGCATCGCGGAGGCGCTTTTGGCGACCGCTATCGGCCTGGTGGCGGCGATCCCGGCCGTCGTCATCTACAACTATTTTGCCCGCTCGGTCGGTGGCTACAAGGTCATTCTCGCCGATGCCGCGGCGGCCGTGGAACGGCTCGTCAGCCGCGACCTCGACCATCGCCTGGCCCGCAAGGCGCAGCCGCGCCGCCAGGACTTCGGTCACACCGAGACGACCATCGCAAGGATCGGGTGACCTATGGCCGGAAAAATCAGCGACGGTGGCGGCGATCTCGATGAAAACGCCGAGATCAACGTCACCCCCTTCATCGACGTCATGCTGGTGCTGTTGATCATTTTCATGGTGGCGGCGCCGCTTGCCACCGTGGACATGAAGGTGGACCTGCCGCAATCGGCCGCAAAGCCGGCTCCGCGGGACGACAAGCCGGTCTTCGTGACTTTGAAGGCGGATCTGGCTCTGGCGATCGGCAACGATGAGACGGCGCGCGAGAGCTTTGCCGACGAGTTGAAGCGCCTGACCGAAGGCAATACCGAGACGCGCGTTCTGCTGCGCGCGGACAAAGCCGTCGACTACGGTGAACTGATGACGGTGATGAACCTCATTCAGAACGCCGGCTACACCAAGATTGCCCTCGTTGGGCTGGAAGGCGCGCCGGGACGCTGATCCCGGCCGGCAATCGTGTTGCCTCCGCCATTCGCAGTGCAATTCCCTCCCGTTTTTCCGGCGCAGATTGCCGCTATCGCTTGAAACCGGCCGGGCGCCGATTTATGAGCTTACCTCAAAGGCTTTCCGACGGGAGCCAGAAGACGATCGTGCGTGCTTGCCCGAAAGCGGGCGCCGCGCCTATCCGGACACGAGGGCACTACCATGAATTTCGAAGCAGCGCGCACCAAGATGGTGGACAACCAGATCCGCACGACGGATGTCACGTCCCACTCGGTTCTGTCCGCGTTCCTGAGCGTGCCGCGCGAGGAATTCGTGCCTGCCAAGATGAAAGAGCTTGCCTACATCGACACGGATATCGCGCTTGAGGTTACCAATGGCAACGCACCGCGTTTCCTGATGGAGCCGTCGCCGCTCGCCAAGCTTCTCCAGTTGGCCGAAATCGCCAAGTCCGATGTCGTCCTGGAGATCGGCTGCGGCACCGGCTACGCGTCCGCACTGCTGTCACAGGTTGCAGGTTCGGTCGTTGCGCTCGAAAGCGATGAAGGCCTCGCCGCCACCGCGACGGAAACGCTGTCTCGCCTCGGCTACGACAACATCGCCGTCGTGACCGGCGAACTCGAGAAGGGATATGCCGCCGAGGCACCCTATGACGTGATCTTCGTTCACGGCTCGGTCGAAGTCCTGCCGACCGCTTTGTTCGAGCAGCTGCGCGATGGCGGGCGGCTGGTCGTCGTTGAAGGATTTGGCAATGCTTCTCGCGCTAAACTCTATGTGCACGAGCACGGAAAGACGTCCGAGCGCCCCGATTTCAACACTGCGGTCAAGCCGCTTCCCGGCTTCCGTCGTGCACAGGAATTTGTTTTTTGAGGTCCCGCTTATTGAGGGATGTCAACAATTAATTGCGTTGCTAAAATAACAATGTTGCCAATTCGCAACGCGGTACTTGTTTCTTTTTGAAATGGCTGCGCAGAGTATGGCTGCGCAGTTGTCGGAATGCTGATTCCGGGTTTCAAAGAGTGCAGTGGTAGTGATTTGCTCACCAGTGGGCGGTGTGAGCGCTTCATCGCCGTGTCTAGTTGGGGTCGCTTTTTGCAAAAAAAGAGCGGCGCCGCGGAAATAGAGGGCAGGCTCTGCCGCCCCGATCGGAGAGAGAAGTAATGGTGTCGATTGTCCGCAAAGCGGCCCTCCTGGCCGCCGTTTCGACAAGCTTGCTGCTTGCACCGCACGCAGTACTGGCCGAAACGATCTTCGGCGCAATGGCCAAAGCCTACGCAAACAACCCTGACCTGAACGCCGCGCGGGCCGGCCTCAGGGCGACCGACGAGAGCGTGCCGATTGCCAAGTCCGGCTTTCGCCCCCAGGTGGCGGCATTCGCGTCCGGAACGCTTTCGACCATCGACAGAGAAAAGACCCTGAGCGAAGACCTCCACCAGGGACAGGTCGGCATCACCGTAAACCAGATGGTGTTTGACGGCTTTCAGACGCTGAACAATGTGCGCGCCGCTGAATCGAACGTCTTTGCGACCCGCGAATCGCTGCGCGCCAACGAGATATCGATTCTCCTTTCGGCCGCGACCATCTATTCCAACATCGCGCGCGACCAGCAGCTCGTATCGATCCGCAAGCAGAACATCGCCTTCCTTCAGGAGCAGGTGAACGCGGCGAAAGCCCGTCTCGATGTGGGCGAAGGTACCCGAACGGACGTGAGCCTCGCCGAAGCCTCGCTCGCCAATGCCCAGTCGCAGCTTATCGTCGCCGTCGCTCAGTTGAAGCAGAGCGAAGCGACCTATGTACAGATCGTCGGCGATGTGCCGCGCGGCATCAAGCAGGCTTCGCCGGCTTCGAAGGCCCTGCCGCGCACGCTCGATCAGGCCGTCGCGACAGGTCTGCGCGAAAGCCCGATCATTCTGTCGGCGCAGTACTCCGTTGATTCGGCCGGTTATCAGGTCAAGTCGGCGGAAGGCACGATGCTCCCCGGTGTGACGCTGCAGGGCCAGGTTGGCCGCACCACCGGCAATGCCAGCCAGTTCGATAGCAATGCATCGAGCATTACGGCTCGCCTCGAAGTTCCGATCTATCAGGGTGGCGCCGAGTACGGCCAGATCCGCCAGGCCAAGGAACGTCTCGGCCAGCAGCGCATCCTCGTCGATTCGGCGCGTGCGGCGGTACAGCAGACTATTGTCTCCGCCTATGCTCAGCTGGAAGCCGCGATTGCGCGCATCTCCGCCAACAAGGCGCAGATCTCCGCCGCCAAGCTGGCTCTCGATGGCGTGATCGAAGAGCGCAAGGTCGGCCAGCGTACAACACTCGACGTGCTTGATTCGCAGCAGGACGTGCTTCAGGCACAGGAACTTCTGGCCGTTGCCCAGCGCGACGCGGTCGTTGCGAGCTATTCGCTGCTTGCTGCCGCCGCGCGGCTGACCGTGAAGGATCAGGGCCTGCAGGTTGCCGAATACCGTGCCGAAGAGCACTACGAAGTGGTCAAGGACAAGTGGTTCGGTCTTCGAACCGTTGACGGTCGCTAAGGCGTCCGTTCGCATCATTGGGTACCTGCCAACGCCTCGGGTCTTCCCCGGGGCGTTTCTATTTTTTCCCCTGAAAACAAATCTGTGCAAGAATCCTTAGCGTTGATTCGTGGCGTATGTTTCGTTCGCGAACTCACTTAAGGTTTGTCGGAAATCGGCGCATGTCCAGTTTTGGGACACATGTCTGCCGCGTCAAACGAGGATGGAAATGGCACAGCTCAATGTCGCGCGTGAACCGTCGATGGATGAAATCCTGGCATCCATTCGCAAGATCATTGAGAGCAACGAACCCGGGCAAGCCGGATTTGCGCCGCAGGAGCAGTTCGAGGACGAGGGCAACGACGAGATCGAGCTGACCATCGACAGCGAGATCGAGACGATCGCCTTTGGCCGACGCGATGAGGCGCCCAAGGCCGCGTTTGTCGAACCGGTCGTGGACAGCCAGGCCGGGCTGTCGGAGCCGTCGCCGGTAGCGCAGCCGCCGCTTTCACTTGCCGATGTCGCAGCACGGGTTCGCGCCGCGTCCGAGCGTCATACGACGGGCTTTGCCGGACGTGAGGTGCCGCCTGCGCCGCAGGTCGTCGCCATTCAGGACAGTCCGGTCGTCACCTCGCGCATGGCGGCGGTTTCCGCGCCGAAAGCGCCGGTGATCGAGCCCGCTGCTGCTGTTGAGGCGCCGGCAGAGCCGGAAGTCGTAGCGCCGCCGCCAGTCGAACTCCCGGAAGTTCTAAGCGCGGTTCCGCCGGTGGCCGCCGTCGTTCCGCCGGAAGCGCCCGCGCCGGAGACGGCGCTTGCGGCGATCGTCTCGCCGGAGGTCGGCCGCAAGGTCGCTCAGTCGTTCGGCGATCTTGCCCACGCAGTGGATCAGGAATCGCGGCGTTCCTTTGATGAAATTGCCGAAGCGATGCTGCGGCCGATGCTGCAGGAATGGCTCGATGACAATCTGCCGACGCTTGTCGAGCGGCTCGTCCGCGAGGAAATCGAACGCGTCGCGCGCGGCCCCCGCCGCTAAAAGCCGAATCCGAACACGAAAGAAGCCGCGCGATCGTCGCGGCTTTTTGCGTTCGTGTTGACTTGCACCGGCCGTTCCGGTTTACAAGACGCTGACATCAATCTCGTAAATTGGCTCCAAAATGCTTGATAAGACCTACGATTCCGCATCCGTCGACCCGCGTATCGCCAAGAAGTGGGACGAAGAAAACGCGTTTCGTGCAGGGGCGGGTGCCAAGCCCGGCGCCGACAGTTTCTGCATCGTGATCCCACCGCCGAACGTGACGGGTTCGCTGCACATGGGCCACGCGCTCAACAACACGCTTCAGGACGTGCTCGTTCGTTTCGAACGCATGCGCGGCAAGGATGTGTTGTGGCAGCCGGGCATGGACCATGCAGGCATCGCCACCCAGATGGTCGTCGAGCGTAAGCTGATGGAGAGCCAGCAGCACCGCCGGCAGATGGGCCGCGAAGCCTTCATCGAGAAGGTCTGGGAATGGAAAGCCGAATCGGGCGGGCTCATCTTCAACCAATTGAAGCGTCTTGGCGCGTCCTGCGACTGGTCGCGCGAACGCTTCACCATGGACGAAGGGCTGTCTGAGGCCGTTCTCGAGGTCTTCGTTTCGCTCTACAAGGAAGGCCTGATCTACAAGGATAAGCGCCTGGTCAACTGGGACCCGAAGCTTCTGACCGCGATTTCGGATCTGGAGGTCGAGCAGCACGAGATCAACGGCAACCTCTGGCACCTGCGCTATCCGTTGGAGCCTGGCGTAACCTTCGATTACCCGGTCGCCTTCGATGAAGAGGGCAAGGCGACCGAGTGGGAAAAGCGCGATTACCTCGTCGTCGCCACGACGCGTCCTGAAACCATGCTCGGAGACAGCGGCATCGCGGTCAATCCGGAGGATGAGCGCTACAAGCCTTTGATCGGCAAGCACGTCATTCTGCCGATCGTCGGTCGCCGCATTCCTGTCGTTGCCGACGACTATGCGGATCCGACCGCCGGTACCGGTGCGGTGAAGATCACGCCTGCGCATGATTTCAACGACTTCGACGTCGGCAAGCGCGCCGGTCTGCGCGCGATCAACATCATGACGATCGAAGGCCGCATCACGATCAAGGACAACGAGGATTTCCTCGAAGGGCTCAGCGATCCGGCTGCCCTGCACGGCGCCTGGGACGAACTCGAAGGCAAGGACCGCTTCGAAGCGCGCAAGATCATCGTTCGCATCTTCGAAGAGGCGGGCCTGCTCGACAAGATCGAGCCGCACAAGCACATGGTTCCCCATGGCGACCGTGGCGGCGTGCCGATCGAACCGCGTCTGACAGAGCAATGGTACGTTGACGCGAAGACGCTGGCCAAGCCCGCGATCGCCGCCGTCAAGGAAGGTCGGACCAACTTCGTTCCAAAGAACTGGGAGAAGACCTACTACGAGTGGATGGAAAACATTCAACCCTGGTGCGTTTCGCGCCAGCTGTGGTGGGGGCACCAGATCCCGGCCTGGTACGGTCCGGACGGTCAGGTCTTCGTCGAAAAGACCGAGGAAGAGGCGTTGCACGCGGCGATCCAGCATTATCTGGCGCATGAAGGCCCGATGAAGGCCTATGTCGAGGATCTGCTCGAGAACTTCAAGCCGGGCGAAATCCTGACGCGTGACGAAGACGTTCTCGACACCTGGTTCTCCTCGGCGCTTTGGCCGTTTTCCACGCTCGGCTGGCCGAACGAGACGCCGGAACTGGAGAAGTACTATCAGACCGACGTGCTGGTCACCGGTTTCGACATCATCTTCTTCTGGGTTGCCCGGATGATGATGATGGGCCTGCATTTCATGAAGGATGCCGACGGCACTCCGGTCGAGCCTTTCCATACGGTCTATGTCCATGCGCTCGTTCGCGACAAGAACGGCCAGAAGATGTCGAAGTCGAAGGGCAACGTCATCGATCCGCTCGAACTGATCGACGAATACGGTGCTGACGCCTTGCGCTTCACGCTGGCGATCATGGCGGCCCAGGGGCGTGACGTGAAACTCGACCCGGCCCGCATCGCCGGCTACCGCAACTTCGGCACCAAGCTGTGGAACGCGACGCGTTTTGCCCAGATGAATGGCGTTACCAGCAGCGATGGTTTCATTCCCGAAACCTCATCGCTCACCGTCAACCGCTGGATCCTGACGGAGCTGTCGCGGACCATCCGCGACGTCACCGAGGCGCTCGATGCCTATCGCTTCAACGACGCGGCCGGCAGCCTCTATCGGTTCGTCTGGAACCAGTTCTGCGATTGGTACCTCGAACTGCTGAAGCCGATCTTCAGTGGCGAGGACGAAGCGGCAAAACGCGAGTCGCAGGCCTGCGTCGCCTACGTTCTCGACGAGATCTACAAGCTGCTGCACCCGTTCATGCCGTTCATGACGGAAGAGCTCTGGGCGCAGACGGCAGGCGAGGGCCAGGAGCGTTCGACGCTGCTGTGCCACGCCGAATGGCCGGCGCCGTCCTATGCTGACGACACGGCGGCCGACGAGATCAACTGGCTGATCGATCTGGTTTCGGGCATTCGTTCGGTCCGTTCGGAGATGAACGTCCCGCCGGCGGCAACCGCGCCGCTGATCGTTGTCGGTGCCAACAACCTGACGCGCGAGCGCCTGCAGCAGCATGCCCAGGCCATCGGTCGTCTGGCGCGCGTCGAGCATATCGACCACGCCACTGTTGCGCCGCGCGGCAGCGCCCAGATTGTCGTTGGCGAGGCAACGGCCTGCCTGCCGCTCGGCAACCTGATCGACCTTTCCGCCGAGAAGGCCCGACTTGAGAAGGCGATCGCCAAGGTGGAAGCCGAGCGCGAGCGCATCCTCGGCAAGCTGGCCAATGAGAAGTTTGTCGCCAACGCAAAGCCGGAACTGGTCGAAGCGGAACGTGAACGCCTCGTAGAGCTCGATCTCCAGAAGGAATCGCTGAGCGTTGCGCTGACGCGCGTCGCCGAGGCCGGTTGAGGCCGTTAATCGACGGATTCAACGAGAGGGCGTTCAAGAGAATGCCTGACCGTCAGAAATCGAAATCCGCGGCAGAAATGCCGCGGATTTTTTATTTTAGAAATGCAAGATAGACTTCAGCCTATCGAGATTTGGCATTGATTCGATCAGTTGAATCTGCTGCGCGGGTCATTAAGCGCGCGTGGCGTTTGAGCGGAACTTCAACGGAGTTTTTCGCTGTTCTACCGCAAAAAGCGATAATGTTGTTCAGGCGACACAGGTTTTCGATGGTTTGGAAATCCATTCTAATTCAGTGGATTTCATCCATGATTTTGGAAAAATGGTTCCGATCTGGCGCCATTGTGGCTAAATCATGAGAATCTTACGTAAATTCTGTGACCGATCGAGCCTGCTAACTGCTAGATCTCGCATTTGCGATTTCACGGGATCGTGAGAATACTTCGGCCCACACGACATGAGGTGGAATGTCGCAGTTTTGCAGTGCAGGGGGAGGAGCTGGATGGCTCACATGAATTTAAAGCGGGGTGTTCTGTCGGTAGCAGCGGGTTTGCTGTTTGCCTCCGCCGCGCACGCGGGCGGTCTTGAGCGCGGCGGTTACAACATCGATCTGCTGTTCGACCCGTCGGATTATGCGGGGGAAGCGTCGGCGACCTACGTCAATCCGCAGCGCGAATTGAAGAACGTCCGTGATACCGATACCGGGAACACCAACATCCTTACCGGGACTTTTGGTGGCGGCAATCTCAACAACAGACCGAATACTGCTGACGACACCGAGAGCTACTGGGTTCCGCGCGTCGGCGTTAAGGCGGCCTTTGGTGACAGCGTCGACTGTATGGCTGACTACTCCCAGCCCTGGGGTGCCCACACCAATCCGGGGCAGAACTGGGCCGGTGCCAACAGCAATATCGAAACGAAGGTAGAGAGCGACAACTACGCCGCGACCTGCTCCTACAAATGGGACATGGGGCCAGGCCAGTTCCGTGTGATCGGCGGCGTCTTCTATCAGGAAGTCAACGGCTTCAAGGAACGGCTGGTTCAGGATTATACAGGCACGCCGCTCGCTGGTGCCTTTACCGGCATTGGCAGGCTCGAGCTTGGAGGGCATGGCTGGGGCTGGCGCGCAGGTGCTGCCTACGAAATCCCCGAGTATGCCTTGCGAGCGAGCCTCGTCTACAACAGTGCTGTCGATCTGGATAACCTCTCGGGCTTCATCGACCTTCGCCAGTTGGGCTTCGTTGTACCGGGTGTGGGCCTTGTGACCGGTACGAAATACGACGTAAACGGTGCGGCTTCGATGCCGGACTCGCTGGAACTCAAGCTGCAGAGCGGCTTTGCACCCGGTTGGGCGGCATTTGGCTCGGTGAAGTGGACGGACTGGAGCCAGCTTCAGGTCCTGAAGTTCTGCCCCGCCACGGTCTCCCGTACTACGCCATGCACGAGCCTTGATCTTCTCTACCGTGACGGCTGGACGATCACCGGCGGTGTCGGCCACAAGTTCAATGATCAGTGGAGCGGCGCCGTCAGCCTGACCTGGGACCGCGGCACCAGCCACGGTTATGGAACGCAGACCGACACCTGGACGCTGGGAACCGGTGTTTCCTACACGCCGACCGAGAACCTTGAGTTCCGTCTTGCTGGTGCTGTCGGCATCATGACCGGCGGCAGTTCCGGTGCGGTGAAGTATGGTGACGACGTCATTGGTGACGACGTTTCCTACGATTTCGACGACGACTTTGTCGGTGCCATTTCGACATCGATCAAAGTGAAGTTCTGATCCTTCGTCATCTGATCCTGCAAGGCCCGGTTTTACCGGGCCTTTCTTATGTGTGGAGCCTCTTAACCACGCGTCCGCACTGTCCCGCAATGTGACGATTCAGCAACACTTTTAATGCTAGAGTTTGCTAGGATCAGACTCGTTCCGGCTATGTCCATTTCCCGCCACAAACAGGGAGCAGCGATATAGGGACAAGCCTGCAATGTGAGTGCGATACCTGCAGCGTTTGGGGTGAAATGAAACTTGGATCGATGACCGTCATGAGAAATGTGGCCTCCGGCACGCCAGTGCAAGTGGTCCATCAAAATGACTGCTTCGGGGACTATGTCGAAGTTTCATTGTGGAAAGGTTGCGCCGACTTTGTCGGCGGAGTTGGTGCAGTTCCCGGCGGCGGGTCGTCCGGGCTTGTGTGTTTGCAGCGGTGATGGGTTCGGCGTGGCCGGCTGGAACGGAAGAATTAGACTGTGATGCTTGCGGGTGAACTAAAGTCACTAAAGGTTGCGATACTCGGCGTGTCGCTGGCGGTCTGTGGGACCTTCGCCATGCCGGCCTACGCTTTTGATCCCGGTGCGGGCGTCACCAAAGAATCAGGTCCGTTCGCGCTCTTCAAGTTCGGGTTTTCCGCCTACAAGAATGGCCGCAAGGACGAGGCTGTAGAAGCTTACAAATACGCGGCCGAGAAGGGCCACACCGGATCCCGCTGGGCCCTCGCCAACATGTACGCCTATGGCGACGGCGTCGCCGAGAACGACCTTGAAGCCTTCAAGATCTATAGCGAAATCGCCCAGGAGGGCGTGGAGCCAGGCTCGGAAGACACCGGTTACTTCGTCAACGCGTTGATCTCCCTTGCCGGCTACTATCGTCGCGGCATTCCCGACAGCCCGATCAAGTCCGACATGTCCCAGGCGCGCCAGCTTTATTTCCAGGCGGCATCGACCTTCGGCGTCGCCGAGGCGCAGTTCCAGCTCGCGCGCATGCTCTTGTCGGGCGAGGGCGGTAGCGTGAACGTTCAGCAGGCCAAGAAATGGCTCAATCGTGCGCGCAAGAGCGGTCACGCCGGCGCCATGGGCGTCTTTGGCAATGTGATTTTCCAGGAAGGCCAGACCGTTCGTGGTCTCGCGTTCATGACTGCGGCACTCGACCAGTGTTCGCCGAAGGATCGGCCCTGGATGCAGTCGATGCAGGAGCAGGCCTTCTCGCTTGCCAGCGAGGACGATCGACGCACGGCAATCGCACTGTCGCAGAACCTGCACATGCAGGGCGACGACGACTGATTGTCATCGTCGAGCGGTCCCCGAACCGCCGCCGGCCCAGGGACCATTCTCCACACACTAAGATCTGGAAAAACGCGCCTTAAGCGGGCGCGAACGCAAACGTCCCGATGACGGGCACGTGGTCCGAAGGCTTCTCCCAGGCGCGGACATGCTTGTCGATGGATGTCGACACCAGCCGATCGGTCGCCTCCGGCGACAGCATCAGATGATCGATGCGGATGCCGAAATTTTTCGGCCAGCAGCCGGCCTGATAATCCCAGAACGTATAGAGCGGCACAGCGTCCGACGTCGCGCGCACAGCGTCGGTGAAACCGAGGTTGCGCAGCCGGCGAAATGCCGCGCGCGTTTCCGGCAGGAAGAGGGCATCGTTCTGCCAGACCTTGATATCCCAGCAGTCGTGTTCCTCGGGGATGACGTTGTAGTCGCCGGCAAGGATGAAGGGTTCTTCGAGCAACAGGCGCTGCTTCGCATAGGCCTCAAGCCGGCGCATCCAGGCGAGTTTGTAGGGATATTTCTCGCTGTCGACGGGATTTCCGTTCGGAAGGTAGAGCGAGCAGACGCGGATCACGCCGCCTTCGACCGAGAAGACACCTTCGATGAAACGTGACTGTTCGTCCGTATCGTCACCAGGCAGGCCGCGATTGACCTCGTCCGGCCGCAGCTTGGAAAGCAGCGCGACGCCATTGAAGCCCTTCTGGCCGTGTGTTTCGACATGATAGCCAAGCGCCTCGATCTCGAGGCGCGGAAAGCCGTCGTCGACCGATTTGATCTCCTGCAGGCAGACGATATCCGGTCCGCTTTCCTTCAGCCAGGCCAGCAGGCTGTCGATTCGCGCCTTGACGCCATTGATGTTCCAGGTGGCAATCTTCATGGCTCGAAACGCCCTTCCATGTCGGTTAAGTCCTTGGCGGGGTCATTTCTAGCCGCTCCGGATTCTTTTGACAAATCCGTTACCTGCGGGTTTTCAACAGCGCGCGCGAGCAGCACCGACGCTTCCCATGAGGGGGCAGCGGTCGATACGGTATACGCTGCAGGCGTCGAATTGATTCCGCCCGTTGGCGGGCTATAGTCCCGCCCATGATCGATCTCGTGCAGAATTATTGGCCGCATATCCTGGCGCTTTTGTCCTTCGCGCTGGGCATTCCTGCCGCCATTCATGCCGCGATGACGAAGGACGACGTGCGCGCCGCGGCGGGCTGGGTCGGTGTCGTCCTGCTTTCGCCGATCGTCGGCGCGCTGATCTATGCCGTTGCCGGAATCAACCGTATCCGGCGCTCCTCGATCGGCTCGCAACGCGCTCTGTTGCGCGGGCAGGGGCCGGATCAGTTCGGCCGCTTCGACGTTTCGGATGCCGACATATCGGTGCAGTTCGGAGAACGATTTGCGGCGATGAAGATCCTCGGCGACCGCGTTTCACGCCATCGTATGTGCACGGGCAACCGTATTTCGGTGCTCGCCGGCGGCGATGCCGTCTATGCCGCGATGCTGGAAGCGATCGCCGGCGCCCGGCGCTCGATCCTGCTCGAAAGCTATATCTTCGATCGCGACGTCATCGGCCTGCGCTTTGCAGACGCCCTGATCGCGGCGGTGGCGCGGGGTGTCGAGGTGCGGGTGCTGATTGACGCCGTAGGCGCGCGCTACTCGGTGCCGAGCATTGTCGGTCATCTTGAGGCGGCGGGCGTTCCGACGGCGGTTTTCAACGGCAACATCATCATGGGGCTACGGCTGCCCTATGCCAACCTGCGCACGCACCGCAAGATCCTCGTGGTCGACGGTCAGGTTGCCTTTGCCGGCGGCATGAACATCCGGGTGGGCTTCACCAGCGAGATCGCCGGTCAGGCGCCGGCACAGGATACGCATTTCCGCATGGCCGGACCGGTGGTCGCCGATATCTTCCAGGTCTCGTCCGAAGATTGGCAATTCTCAAGTGGCGAGGTTCTGGCGGGCCCCGCATGGGCGATCGAAGAGGCACCGCTGCCGGCGGATGGGCCGTCGGTACTGATGCGCGCCGTGCCATCCGGACCTGACGCCACCAATGAGACCAATCACAAGATGCTCATGGGGGCGTTTTCGGTCGCGCAGAAGAATATCCGCGTGATGTCACCCTATTTCCTACCGGACCGCGAACTGATCAGCGCGCTCGTCACCGCCGCGCGCCGCGGCGTCGAGGTGGATATCATCGTTCCCGCAGTCAACAATCTGCTGCTGGTCGACAGGGCGATGACTGCGCAGTTCGATCAGGTGCTGAAGGGCCATTGTCGCGTCTGGCGGGCGAAGGGCGCCTTCAACCACTCCAAGCTTTTGACCGTGGACGAGCGTTGGGCCTATGTCGGGTCCACCAATCTCGACCCGCGCTCCCTGCGCCTCAACTTCGAGTTCGACCTTGAGGTTCTCGACCATGGCTTCGCCGAGGCGATCAATGGCACGATCTCCGACATTCTCGCATCAGCCGAGCCGGTCACGCTCGAAAGGTTGCGCAAAAAGTCGTTCGCGGATCGATTGGCGAACCGCATTCTCTGGCTCGGATCGCCCTATCTCTGACGCAAACGGCTCCGTTCGTTGTTGAAACGGAGCCGGCTAAGAGAGACGTGGGGCGCTGGCGTCAGATGGAGAAACTCGTTCCGCATCCGCAGCTTGCAACCGCGTTCGGATTCTTGATCTGAAACGACTGGCCGAGCAGGTTGTCGACGAAGTCGATTTCCGAGCCGCCCATATAGACGAGCGACAGGCTGTCGATCAGGACCTTGGCTTCGTTCTTTTCCAGCACCAGGTCGTCGTCATTGCTGCTGTCGACCAGGTCGAACTTGTAGGAAAAGCCCGAGCAGCCGCCGCCCTCGACGGACACTCGCATGGCGTTGTTGTGGCTGTCTGAACGCAGGATCGTGGCGATCCGCTTCGCTGCAGCGTCCGAGAGGGTCACGGTTTCATGCGTCATATCTGCCTCCTGCCGGGGTCAAGAACCGGAGAGAATTGCCCTGTGTTAAAGCATCCGATCTGGTCGGTTTCGGGGCCTCTTTCAAGACCCGCGGCCAAGCCGTTGCTTCCGCTTGCGGAATCGGTCGATCTTGCATCACGCGTTTCCGTAGCTTTCACTATAGGTATGAAGGCTTGAATGTCCCGTCAATGGGACGACGAATTAGGTGGAAGATGACATTCGACAAAAATGCGCTCGGCTTCGGTTATGGTGAACATGCGCCGTTCGCGTCGAATCCCTGGATGACGCGCGGCAGGCTCTTTCCCGAAGCGACGAGCGCGACGCGCTCCGATTTTCAGCGCGACCGCGACCGCATCGTGCACACCACGGCGTTTCGCCGCCTGAAGCACAAGACGCAGGTCTTTATTGCCGCTGACGGCGATCACTACCGCACCCGTCTTACGCACACGATCGAGGTGGCGCAGATCGCCCGGGCTCTGGCGCGCGCGCTCAAGCTCGACGAAGATCTGGCCGAAGGCGTCGCTCTCGTGCATGATTTCGGCCACACGCCCTTTGGCCATACGGGCGAGGATGCCCTTCACGAGATGCTGAAGCCCTATGGCGGCTTCGATCACAATGCCCAGTCGCTGCGCATCGTCACCAAGCTCGAGCGTCGCTACGCCGAGTTCGACGGGTTGAACCTGACCTGGGAGAGCCTGGAAGGCCTGGTCAAGCACAACGGGCCGTTGCTGACCGCGGACGGTGAGGGCACGCGAGGGCCCGTGCCGCAGCCGATCCTCGACTATTGCGCGCTGCATGATCTGGAACTGGCGAGTTTTGCGAGCCTCGAAGCGCAGGTCGCGGCCATTGCTGACGATATCGCCTACAACACCCATGATATCGATGACGGTCTGCGGGCTGGCTATCTCACCTTCGAAATGCTCGAAGACGTGCCGTTTCTCGCGCGCCTGATGCGCGAGGTCCATGACCGTTATCCCGGTCTTGAAAGCAGCCGCTTCACGCATGAGATCATGCGGCGTCAGATTACCGCGATGGTCGAGGACGTCATCGGCGTCGCGCAGCAACGGATCGGCGAGATACGGCCGCAAAGTGCTGCCGATGTGCGCCAGGCCGGCACCGTGATGGCGACCTTCTCTGAGGAGATGGGCGAGACGGACAAGCAGATCAAGCGCTTGCTGATGACCCGGATCTACCGGCACCCGGAAGTCATGCGCGTGCGCGAAAATGCAGCCTCGATCGTCTGCGATCTCTATCATGCCTTCATGGACGACCCGCAGCTGATGCGTGAGCACTATTGGATCGACCAGATTGCCGGCATGGCGGAGCCGGCGCGGGCGCGGCACGTCGGCGACTACCTCGCCGGCATGACCGACACTTTTGCGATCAGCGTGCACAAGCGCTTGTTTGACCATACGCCCGATTTGCGCTAGGGACCCCCCGCCCGGAGGCTTGCGGTTCGGCCGAACCGAGCCTCCTTTTTGAGTTTTGCGCCGGTCACTTGTGGCCGGGAAAAGCGGACGGATCAGATGAATCTCTTCACGGACTTCGAATCAAGAATTAAGGACATTCTCGAAACGCTTGAAAGCGTTCGAGAAAAGCGATCCGAGCTTGACTTCGGCCGTGTCAATGTCGAGCCGCCACGTGATCCCAGCCATGGTGATGTTGCGACCAATGCTGCGATGGTGCTGGCAAAGCCGCTCGGCATGAATCCTCGCGCGCTTGCCGAACTCATCGTCGAGAAGCTCAAGCAGGATCCGGAAGTCACCGACGTCTCCGTCGCCGGTCCGGGCTTCATCAACGTCCGCCTTTCCGTTTACTACTGGCAGAAGCTGCTGTCGGGCATGGCGCGTGCGGGCGTCGACTACGGCCGTAGCGCTGTCGGTGGCGGCCGCAAGGTCAACGTCGAATACGTATCGGCCAACCCGACCGGCCCGATGCATGTCGGCCATTGCCGCGGAGCCGTTGTCGGCGACGCGCTGGCCAACCTTTTGGCCTTCTCCGGCTATGAGGTCACGAAGGAATACTACATCAACGATGCGGGGTCGCAGATCGACGTTCTCGCGCGGTCCGCATTCCTGCGTTATCGCCAGGCGCTGGGCGAAGAGATCGGCGAGATTCCGCCGGGCCTTTATCCGGGCGACTATCTCGTGCCGGTCGGCGAGGCGCTCGCCGACGAATTCGGCACGAGCCTCAGGCTGATGCCTGAAGACAAGTGGATGCCGCTCGTCAAGGACCGGACGATCGACGCGATGATGGCGATGATCCGCGAGGATCTCGCGGCGCTGAACGTCAATCACGACGTCTTCTTCTCCGAGCGAACGCTGCACGCGAACGGTGCTGCCGCCATCCGCACGGCGATCAACGACCTGACCTTCAAGGGCCACGTTTACAAGGGCACCCTGCCGCCGCCGAAGGGCCAGCTGCCGGAAGATTGGGAAGACCGCGAGCAGACGCTGTTCCGTTCGACCGAGGTCGGCGACGATATCGACCGGCCGCTGATCAAGTCGGACGGCAGCTATACCTACTTCGCCGCCGACGTTGCCTACTTCAAGGACAAGTTCGACCGCGGCTTCGACGAGATGATCTATGTGCTCGGTGCCGACCATGGCGGCTACGTCAAGCGCCTGGAAGCGCTGGCGCGCGCGGTCTCCGGCGGTTCGTCGAAGCTTACGGTTCTGTTGTGCCAGCTGGTCAAGCTCTTCCGCGACGGCGAGCCGGTGAAGATGTCGAAGCGCTCCGGTGACTTCGTCACGCTGCGCGACGTCGTCGATGAAGTCGGCCGCGATCCGGTTCGTTTCATGATGATCTATCGGAAGAACTCCGAACCGCTCGACTTCGATTTTGCTAAAGTAACAGAACAGTCGAAGGATAACCCGGTCTTCTACGTGCAGTATGCGCATGCGCGCTGCCGCTCGGTCTTCCGCCAGGCTGCGGACGCGTTCCCGGATCTGAACCTCGAATCGGTCGATCTCGCCAGTGCCGTTCTGGGCCAGATCACGGATCCGACGGAGCTCCAGCTCGTCGCCAAGCTCGCAGAATATCCGCGAGTCATCGAGGCTGCGGCACTGGCTCAGGAGCCGCATCGCATCGCGTTTTACCTGTATGATCTTGCCGCCGCCTTCCACGCACATTGGAACAAAGGTAAAGAGAATCCGGAATTACGTTTTGTTAACGATAAAAATAGAGAATTAAGTACTGCCAGACTCGGGCTGGTGCATGCTGTCGCTTCGGTATTGAAATCCGGCCTGTCTATTACAGGCACCTCCGCACCGGAGGAAATGCGATAAGTATTGTCACCATTTTCCCACAATGCACTGGCACAGCGATACAGGCAATTGTGAGTGGAGAGCATGGCAGACAAACAATTCGCACGAAGCGGGCCGGCTGAATTCGATGTATTGGCAGACGATGATCCGTTGGCCGAACTCGCCCGGATCGTCGGTTACGATGCCCGGCCGGCCGTCCAACAGTTGCAGGAACTGCAACGACACCAGGAGGCGGTGCGTCAAGATCCCGCCTTCGATCTCGAAGACGAGCTGCTTCGCGCGTTCGACAGCTACGACGCGCCGCGGTCCGCGCCGCAGCCGGCTCCGATCGAAGAGCCCCGGTTCGAGCCGGTAGCCGAACACGTCGTCGTTCACGAAGAGCCGGTGGCGGAGCCCGTCGCCGAGCTTGAAGAGCCGGTGTTCGTCCAGCCCGAACGCGTCGAAGCGGCGCCAGCCCCCGTCGCTGACGAGGACTATGCCGAGGTTCACGCCTTCTCCGTGGCGCCGCAGGTTGCCGAAGACGACAACGCCGAGGCCGTCGTCGACGAGCCGGCGTTCGATCTTGAGCGCGAACTCGAGTTGTCGCTTGGCGAAGCCGATCTGTTGTCGGATGACGTTGCCGAGGTTGCGGCGCACGTCGAACCGCAGGATATCGATCCGCGTGATCAGTTCGTCGATGCATGGCAGGCGCCGGCCGTCGAAGCCGCTCCGGTCTGGGCCGAGCCGGCTCCGGTTGCGGATGCATTTTCGGCCCATGAACAGCCGCGCTTCGATGTCGCGGCCGAAGAGCGCGAAATTGAGCCTCCCTATCAGGAAGACGTGATCGCAGCTCAGGCAGTCGTCGAGCAGGATGCTGGCCGCGACGATCTTCTGGCGGACATCGAACGGTTCCCGGTTCCGCCGGTCTCAGCGATGGTTGCCGCTGCGGTGCAGTCGCATCCGGCTCTCCATGTGGAAACACAGCCCGTCGTGGCGCCGGTGGTCACGCCAGCGGTTGCCACTGCCGCTCCGATAAAGAAGAGCCCTTATCCCTTTACGCCCACCTTCAGCCGTGCGACGCCGGTTGCGTCCGCCTCGGGCGCCAGCCAGCAGCGTGCCTTTGCCGGCCCGTTGGTATCGTCGGTCGCAGCACCGGTGGCCGCTGTTGCAGCGCCGGTTGCGTCAGCGGCAGCTGCTCCCGTTCAGGTCGCGGAACCCTTGGTCGAGGTGGCCAAGCCAATTGCGCAGCCGGAGCACGAGCCGAGCTTCGACATCGAGAACTTCGAAATTGAGCTCTCCGACGAGGCGCTGAAGCTCGACTTCGCAGACGTCACCGTAGATGAGCCGGTCGTTGCTGCCGTCGTGCCGCAAGCACCGGTGCAGCCGGTCGCGCAGGCGGCCGTTCCGCAGCGCGAGCCGGAGCGGTTCGTCGAGCCTTACGTCGCTCCCGCGCCGGTCGAGCGCCAGGAAGCACAGCCCGAGAGCACGCTGCCCTTCGATCCGTCGATGATTGCCGAAGCCGAGAACGGCGTCGCCCCGATCGCGGATATGGACGTGCCGCAGCTGCCGGTTATCGAGACCGAGAAGCCGGTTTCTTATCCGGCCGACTACGATCTCGACATCGACGCGGAAATGGCCCAGCTCTTCGGAACGCCGGCTCCGGTCAAGGAAAGCCGTCCGGCGGCCGTCGAAAAGGTGGAGCCGGCCCGTCCGGCACCGGCCGCTGCCGCGGCTCCGGCCTTCGGTCAGGGTTCGCTTGACGATTTCGACGAGTTTGAAAAGGCGATGGAAGAAGACTTCCGCCGCTCGATCGTCGAGCGTCCGGCGGTTGCCCGCGATGCCGAACGGGTTTCAGCGGCGCAGAGCCAGCAGGATGCCGGCGAATACCGCGAATATGGCACCGGCCGTGGCTCGCAGCGCACGATGTTGCTGGCAGCAAGCGTTGCCGGCGTCATCATCCTTGGTGGCGCTGCCGTCTACGCCTGGATGGGCGGTAGCGGCGCGGTCAGTTCGGCCGAAGGCCCGAAGATCATTCTGGCCGACAAGGCCCCGGTCAAGGTCGTGCCCGAGGAAAAGGGCGGCAAGACCGTGCCGAACCAGGACAAGGCGGTTTATGACCGCGTTGCCGGTGCTCAGGCTGGTGCCCCGCAGCAGGAAGCCCTGGTCTCTTCGACCGAGGAGCCGATGGATGTCGTCCAGAGGACGCTGACGCCGGAGACCCTGCCGCTCGAAGGCAGCAACGAGGCCGAAACCCTGCAGGCGGCACTGCCGAACGAAGAGGACGGCGATCGCCTGCTGCCGGATGGCGCAAACGGCGAGACCGCTGCCCAGGAAGAAGACAAGACGCCGGCCGTCGCACCGAGGAAGGTGCGCACGATGATCGTCAAGCCGGATGGAACGCTGGTCGCTCGCGAGGAGCCGGTTGCAGCACCGGCGACCGATGTCGCCGGCACGACCCAGCCGCTGCCCGCAACGCCTTCGAATGAAGTCGCTGCTGCAGGCCAGGCTGCGGCCAACACCGACCAGGTTGCGCTTGCCGCAACGGGTAACGCCAACATCGAACAGGTTCCGGTGCGCAGCGTCACGACGACGGCTTCTGCCGGTGGCGAAAAGGCTCCGACGCCGCAGACCCGTCCGGCCGCACAGCCTGCCGAAAACGCCCGTCCGGCGGAAGAGCAGGCCGCTCTCCCGGCTGAGACCCAGCCCGCGCAGCAGGTTGCCACGGCATCGGTTCCGGCCGGTGGCTACTTCATCCAGGTCGCATCTCTGCCGTCGGAAGCCGAGGCGCAGAAGTCCTACAACAGCCTTTCGAGCAAGTTCGGAAGCGTCATCGGCGGCCGCGGCGTCGACATCCGCAAGGCGGAGATCGCCGGCAAGGGTACCTACTACCGCGTCCGCATCCCGGCCGGTTCGAAGGACGAGGCCAATGCCCTTTGCTCCAAGTACAAGGGCGCCGGCGGAAGCTGCCTGGTTACCAAGTAAACGGGCATAATGATCGAGTTGACGAAGGGCGCGGCCGAGGAGGCCGCGCCCTTCGCGTTTTCGGGCTTCCGATTGCCCCATGACCTTGTGCATGAGTGGGGGGGCGCTGTCTTTGTGGCTTCGCGCCGGGCAGCCCGCGCTCTATGCTCTTGGGATGAGCGAATCAAAAGCATTTATCTCCGGCTGCAAGGGCCTTTCCCTCACGAGCGACGAGCGCGATTTCTTTGCAGGAGAACGCCCCTGGGGCTTCATCCTCTTCGGTCGCAACATTGGCGAGGAGCAACAGATCTCGGATCTGGTGGCAGCCCTTCGCGACAGTATCGGCAATCCCAATGCGCCCGTGCTCATCGACCAGGAAGGCGGACGCGTTCAACGCATCCGCCCACCGCTCGTTCAGCAGTATCCGAATGGCGCGGCGATCGGCGAAATCTACCGCCGCGACGCGGAGCTCGGTCTGCGCGCCGCCTGGCTGATGGGACGCCTGCATGCCTTTGACCTGATGCGCTTCGGCATCACCGTCGATTGCCTGCCTGTGCTCGACGTGCCCGTGCCCGGCAGCCACGACGTCATCGGCAATCGCGCCTATGGGCACGATCCCGAGACCGTCACGGCAATCGGCCGTGCGATGGGCGAGGGGCTGAAGGCCGGCGGCATGCTGCCTGTAATGAAGCATATGCCGGGCCACGGACGCACCTTCGTCGACTCGCACCACAACCTGCCTGTCGTCAGCGCCACATTCGATGAGCTTGCCGCGAGCGACTTCCTGCCCTTCGTTGCGATGAAGGACGAGGTGATGGCGATGTCGGCGCACATGGTGTTCACCACGATCGATCCGGACAATCCGGCGACCACCTCTGCGAAGGTCGTGCGCGAGATCATTCGCGGCCATATCGGTTTCGACGGCCTGCTGATGTCGGATGACGTGTCAATGAACGCGCTTGCCGGCGACATGTCGACCCGCGCGCGCAACATCATTGCTGCGGGACTTGATCTCGTCTTGCATTGTCATGGCATAATGGAGGAAATGAAGGCCGTCGCGGATGTCGTGCCGGTTCTGGCCGGCGAAAGCTTGCGCCGGGCGCGGGCCGCCGAAGCCGCGTTCCGGGCGCCTGACGGTGCGAGCGAAGTCGATCTGCGGGCGGAGTTCAATGCCCTGTTTGCAACCGTCTGAGGCAAACATAGGCTGACGGCAAACAGGGACTGAAGGAAAGGATCGGGCTGCCAGTGAGCAATGCGGGCGAAAGACAAGGCAAGCCTGCGTCGAAGGCGCCGATGGAGCCCTTGTGGCAGGACGAGACTGCCGAGCGCGGACTGCATGAGGAAGCGCTGGTGGTCGACATTGCCGGCTTCGAAGGTCCGCTCGACCTGCTGTTGCATCTCGCCCGAAGCCAACGCGTCGACCTTTCGCGCATTTCCGTCCTGGCGCTCGCCGAACAGTACATCGCCTTTATCGAACGCGCGCGCAGCATCCGCATCGAGCTTGCGGCCGATTACCTCGTCATGGCGGCGTGGCTCGCCTATCTGAAGTCGCGGCTGCTGATCCCGCAGCAGGCGAAGGATGACGGTCCTACCGGCGAGGAGATGGCCTCGGCGCTGGCCTTCCGGCTCAAGCGGCTGGAAGCGATGCGCGAGGCGGCGACGCGGCTCATCAACCGAAACCGGCTCGGCCGGGACGTTTTCGTCCGAGGCGCACCGGAGCATATCGTCACTGAGAGGAAATCCGGTTTCGACGCTTCGCTCTACGATCTGCTGAGCGCCTATGCGGGCCTGCGCCAACGACAGGCGATCACCCAGGTGACAATCGAGAAGCGCCACGTCTGGTCGCTGTCCGATGCGCGGCTGATCCTGGCCCGCATGATCGGTGGTCTCGACGACTGGACTGCGCTCGATCATTTTCTCGTGCGCTACATGACGACGCCGAAGGAGAGAGCGACGGCAATCGCCAGCTCCTTTGCCGCGTCGCTCGAAATGGTTCGCGAGGGCCGTCTGGAGATCCGCCAAGAGGAGGCCTTCGCGCCGATCTATCTCCGGCGCGGACCAAATCCGATCGATGCGGAGACTCTCGCCGAGATGGAGGCAGCCCGTGGCTGAAGCCCAGAAGTACCTGCCTGGCGTTCCCGACGAGGAGGACGAGATCGAAACGGCATCCCTCGACCCCCGGCTGGAGCAGGAAGCCGAGCGGATCGCCGAAGCCCTGGTGTTCGCTTCGGCGCAGCCGGTGTCCGAGGCCTATATCGAGAGCCGGTTGCCGCGTGGCGCCGATGTCCGCACGATCATGCTACGGCTTAAAGCCGTTTACGCGACGCGCGGCGTCAACCTCGTTCAGGTGGCCGACCATTGGGCCTTCCGCACGGCCGCCGATCTCTCTTTCGTCGTTCAGACCGACGAACAGGAGGTCCGCAAGCTTTCAAGGGCAGCCCTCGAGGTTCTGTCGATCATCGCCTACCATCAGCCGGTTACGCGCGCCGAGATCGAGGATATCCGCGGCGTGCAGACCTCGAAGGGTACGCTCGACGTGTTGATGGAGGCGGGCTGGGTCCGGTTCCGCGGGCGTCGGCGCACACCGGGGCGTCCGGTGACCTTCGGTACGACGCGCGATTTCCTCGATCACTTCGGGCTTGAGGAACTGCGCGACCTGCCGGGCATCGAGGAATTGAAGGGCGCCGGGCTGCTCTCCGGCCGCGTGCCTTCGAACCTCAACATCCCCGTTCCGACCGGCGACGACGAACTGGCCGAGAACGAGGATCCGATCACCCAGCTCGACCTGGAGGAACTGGGGCTCTTGACACCGAAGGGCGAAGAAGCCGATTAGAAAAACCTGATTATAGATATCGGCTTTCCATGGCGTCGGGGCTCGCTGACCCTGCGCCACTGGTGTCAAGGAATGCAAGAGCATGGTTTCAGATCCGCAGGACGCTCCCGTCATGACCACGCGACGGACAGCGGGCGTCTCCTTCGCGGCGAGCCTGACCTTCGAAGATATTCACCACAGCTATCACGCCAAGGAAACGATCAAGGGCGTCAGCCTGGCGGCAAAGGCCGGCGAGGTCCTTTGCTTGCTCGGGCCTTCGGGATCCGGCAAGACGACCCTGCTGCGCATCGCCGCGGGTATCGAGAGGCAGAGCGCTGGGCGTCTGATGCTCAATGGCCAGGAAATTTCCGGCCCCTCTGTCTTCCTGCCGCCGGAAAAGCGTGGCGTCGGGCTGATGTTTCAGGACTTTGCGCTTTTCCCGCACATGACGATCCGCGACAATGTCCGTTTCGGTCTGACGGCGATCCCCAAGAAGGAAGGTCTGATCCAGGCGGATGCGGCGCTCGAGCGTGTCGGCCTGTCGCACTATGCCGATCTGTATCCGCACGTGCTTTCCGGCGGCGAGCAGCAGCGCGTAGCGCTTGCCCGCGCGCTCGCGCCGCGCCCGGCGGTGCTGCTCATGGACGAGCCATTTTCCGGCCTCGACTCGCGCCTGAAGGATTCGATCCGTGCCGATACGCTGGCGATCCTCAGGGAAACGCGGGCAACGGCTATCGTCGTCACGCATGACGCCGAAGAGGCGATGCGCATGGCGGATCGCATCGCGCTCCTGAAGGACGGGCGCCTCGTTCAGGTCGGAACGGCCGACGAACTCTACCGCGAGCCGAGGGATCTTTTTGCCGCCGGCTTCTTCTCGGAGATCAACGTCTTCGATGCGCAGGTTCGTGACGGCCGCGTCGAAACGCCGGTCGGAAGCGTTGCAGCCGGCCCCCATCCGGAAGGTAAGCGCCTCTCGGTGGCTGTCAGGTTGTCTGGAGTGCGCGTCGGCGAAGAGGATGGCGACATTCCCGCCCGCATTCTCTCCCGTCGCTTCATCGGCGTGGTCGAGCTTCTGGAGCTCGCTGTGCCGCGTTGTGAAGAGGTGGTTCGGGCGCGCATCAGGGCGGACCGATTGCCGCATGGATTGCGTGATGTAATGCTTTCAGTTAACGAGCGGGATATATTACTGTTTGAAAAAAGCAGTTCGGCATCTTAGGTTCTGTCACAACGAGACGCGTGCTTGAGGCACGCCTGAAAATTGACATGTGATAGAGCCTAAATCGGGGAAGGCTCAGAGGAGTAAGAGCATGGGTTCGTTAAGCATTTGGCACTGGCTGATCGTTCTGGTCGTGGTGCTGCTCTTGTTCGGTCGCGGTAAGATCCCCGAACTGATGGGTGACGTTGCTAAGGGCATCAAGAGTTTCAAGAAGGGCATGTCCGACGATGAGGCGGCTGCTACCGACAAGACGCTCGACAGCAAGACCGTTGACCACAAGTCTGACGAAGTTCGCTAACAGTCTGGTGTCGGTGAAGCCTGTCCGGTGTCCATACCGGGCTGGCGGCATCAAGGGTTTGCAGGACATATCGCATGCTTGATATCGGCTGGACCGAGCTCGTCGTCATCGCAATCGTTCTGATCGTGGTTGTCGGGCCGAAAGACCTTCCGCCAATGTTGCGGGCTTTCGGCCGCATGACCTCGAAGATGCGCGGCATGGCATCGGAATTCCGTCAGCAGTTCGATGAAGCGCTGCGCGAAGCGGACCTTGACGAGGTTCGAAAGACCATCAGCGACGCGCAAAGTCTCAATCCGGCCAATGCGTTGCGCGATGCAATCAATCCGCTGCGCCAGATGGGCAACGATATCAAGGCGGACCTGCAGAAGGCGGCGACACCCGACCAGCCTGCGACACCGAACACCGTCGATACGGTTTCTGCCGTCGAACCGGCCGTTGCGCCGGCCGCGGTCGAAGCCAAGCCCGCAGATGCGGTTGCCGCTGCGGCAATCGGTTCGGCCAATCGCCAGATCGAGCGCGCAGAGGTCGCATCCGTACCGGCAGAAAAGTCGAAGCGTGCGACCAGAACGAAGGCCGATGCGACGCCGGCTGTAAAGAAGGCCGCGCCCAAGTCGACAACGGCAGCGCCCAAGACGGCAACAGCTGCATCCAAGTCGGCCACGGCAAAGTCTGCTGCCAAGGCGACCGCGAAGCCGGCCACTGAAAAGAAAAAAGTGACGCCGACGGTGGCGGAGCCTGCTGCCAAGACGTCAAAGCCGCGCACCAGCGCGCGCAAGAAAGGTGAAGCATGAGCGGCGATATCGAGGACCGGCCGCAGCCGCTGATCGAGCATCTGATCGAATTGCGCAGGCGCCTGATGTGGGCCATCGGCGCGTTCTTCGCTGCGTTCCTCGTTTGCTTCTACTTCGCCAAGGGCCTGTTCAACCTTCTGGTGCTGCCGTTCAAATGGGCCGTGAGCTGGGCGGGCCTCAACCATCGCAATGTCGAGCTCATCTACACGGCGCCGCAGGAGTTCTTCTTCACCCAGATTAAGGTGGCAATGTTCGGTGCGCTGGTCATCGCCTTTCCTGTAATCGCTGCACAGATCTACAAGTTCGTTGCACCGGGGCTCTATAAGAACGAGCGCGCGGCGTTTCTACCGTTCCTGGTCGCGTCACCGCTCCTGTTTCTGCTTGGCGGCGCGCTTGTCTACTTCTTCTTCACACCGATGGTGATGTGGTTCTTCCTGGCCATGGAGCAGGGCGGTGGCGAAGGGCAGGTGGCCATTCAGCTCCTGCCGAAGGTCTCGGAGTATCTCAGCCTGATCATGTCGCTGGTCTTCGCCTTCGGCCTTGTCTTCCAGCTCCCGGTCATCACCACGCTTCTTGCCCGCGTCGGCTTCGTGAGCTCGCAGGGTCTTGCCGAGAAGCGCAAATACGCGATCGTGATCGCCTTCGTTGTCGCGGCCGTGCTCACGCCGCCGGACCCGATTTCCCAGATCGGCCTTGCGCTGCCAGCCATCCTTCTCTACGAAATTTCGATCTATACGGCGCGACTCGTCGAAAGGCAGCGGGCAGCGGACGCGCTCAAGAGCGAGGCTGCCGAGTCGCAGGAAGGATCTTCCGGAGAGGTCGGCCCCGCCAAGGGCTGAGCATTCGAGATTTCGCGCCGTGATCTGACCAACGCGTGGAACGAAAATGCTTGATATCAAATGGATCCGTGAGAATGCCGAGATGCTGGACGCCGCCCTGGCGAAGCGGGGCGCGGAGCCTTTGTCGGCATCTCTGATCGCGCTCGACGAACGCCGCCGTACGAACCTTCAGGCGCTGCAGGACATGCAGTCGCGCCGCAATGCGGCCTCGAAGGATATCGGCGCGGCCATGGCGCAGAAGAATGCCGAGCTCGCCGATAAGCTGAAGGCCGAGGTTGCCGACCTGAAGAACGCCATGCCGGCGCTCGAAGAGGACAGCCGCAGAATCGAGGCCGAGCTCAACGACGCCCTCTCGCGCATTCCGAACATCCCGCTGGACGATGTACCCGTCGGTGCCGACGAGACCGGCAACGTCGTCAAGAGCGTGGTTGGCAAGAAGCCCACCTGGAACCACCAGCCGCGCGAGCACTTTGAAATCGGCGAAGCGCTCGGGCTGATGGATTTCGAGGGTGCGGCCCGCATTTCCGGTTCGCGCTTCACGATCCTGAAGGGCCAATTGGCGCGGCTCGAGCGCGCGCTCGGCCAGTTCATGCTCGACCTGCACACCCAGGAACATGGTTACACCGAAGTGCAACCGCCGCTTCTGGTGCGCGACGATGCGATGTATGGCACCGGCCAGCTGCCGAAATTTGCCGAAGACCTCTTCCGCACCACGGATGGCCGTTGGCTGATTCCGACGGCGGAAGTGCCGCTGACCAACATCGTCCGGGAGCAGATCCTGGAAGGCGAAAAGCTGCCGCTGCGGTTCACCGCGCTGACGCCGTCCTTCCGCTCGGAAGCTGGTTCTGCCGGTCGCGATACCCGCGGCATGCTGCGCCAGCACCAGTTCAACAAGGTGGAACTGGTCTCGATCACCGATGCCGAAACGTCCGTTGCCGAACACGAGCGCATGACCGCCTGCGCCGAGGAGGTGCTGAAGCGCCTCGGCCTGCACTACCGCGTCATGACCCTTTGCACCGGCGACATGGGCTTTGGCGCCCGCAAGACCTACGACCTCGAGGTATGGCTGCCGGGACAGGATACGTTCCGCGAGATTTCGTCCTGCTCGGTCTGCGGCGATTTCCAGGCGCGCCGCATGAACGCCCGCTATCGCACCAAGGAAGACAAGGGAACCCGCTTCGTTCACACGCTGAACGGTTCGGGCGTTGCCGTCGGCCGCGCGCTCATCGCCGTCATCGAGAACTATCTGAATGACGATGGTTCGATATCGGTGCCGGAGGTGCTGGTCCCCTACATGGGCGGCCAGACGCGCATCGAAAAGGTAGCCTGAGCGAACGTCGAGGGGAGTGCGGCATCATGCGGATCCTGCTGACAAACGATGACGGCATTCACGCCGAGGGCCTGTCGGTACTTGAACGCGTCGCCCGGACGATTTCGGACGATGTGTGGGTCGTTGCGCCCGAAGCGGACCAGAGCGGCCTTGCCCATTCGCTGACCCTGTCGGAGCCATTGCGGCTGCGACAGATCGCGGAAAAGCGCTTCGCACTTCGCGGCACGCCGACCGATTGCGTCATCATGGCCGTCCGCAAGGTGCTCGATCGCAAGCCCGATCTCGTGCTGTCCGGCGTCAACATCGGCGCCAACATGGCCGACGACGTGACCTATTCCGGTACCGTCGCCGGCGCCATCGAAGGAACGTTGCAGGGCATCCGCTCGATCGCGCTGAGCCAGGCCTACAATCACGCCGTCGGAAAGACCGTTCCGTGGGATGTCGTCGAAACGCACGCGCCGGCCTTGGTCCGCAAGCTGATGAAGGTGGATCTGCCTGACGGCACGCTGCTCAACGTCAACTTCCCCAATTGCTCGGCGGACGCTATTGCCGGTACGGAGGTGACGTCACAAGGCAAGCTCGACTTCGGCCTGTCGATCGACGAGCGAACCGATGGCCGCGGCTTTCCCTATTTCTGGCTGCGTTTCGGCGAACGCTTCGGCGATTTCCGCGCCGGAACCGACATTCACGCCCTGCGTGAAAACATGATCTCGGTCACGCCGCTCAAACTCGACCTTACCGACTACAGTGTCCAGGATCGCCTGGCGCGGGCGCTCAACGAGGGAGCCGTTGCTTGAGTGCGCGGGTGACCGAACAGGAAGGCTTTGCCAAGATGGTGCTGCGTCTGCGCGCCGAAGGCATCACCAACCATGATCTGTTGAAGGCGGTTGAGCAGACGCCGCGAAGCCATTTCGCGCCGCCGCAGTACCAGGCCGAAGCCCATTCGCAGCGGACAATCCCCCTCGATTGCGGTTCGTTCATGGAGGGATACGACTTTGCGGTCCGTCTGCTGCACAGTCTCAATCTGAAATCCGGCCAGCGTGTTCTCGAAGTCGGCACCGGCAGCGGCTTCACCGCCGCGGTCATGGGACGCGTTGCCGAGCGGGTGCTGACGATCGACCGCTATCAGACGCTCGTCGGCATGGCCCAGAAGAACCTCGAAAAAACAGGTGTTCGCAATGTCATCGTCCGGCATGCCGACGGCAGTGCCGGCGTGCCGGGTGAGGGCACCTTCGACCGGATCCTGATCACGGCCGCCTTCAACAGTCTGCCGCGCATGTTTTCAGATCACCTCGTTTCGGGCGGCACCCTGCTGGTTCCGATCATGATGAGCGAGACCCATTGCCGGGTCGTGCGCGTCAGCCGCACGGGCAGCCGCTTCGATCGCGAGGATCTGTTCGACGCGCCTTACCTTCCGATCGTGCAGCAGCTGGCGTCGTTTCTCTAAATATTGAATTCCCGTCCGTGCGGGTGAGGAGCGCCGGTCGCGCCGGCGTTGACTATTAACGACCCCTTAACTTCCTCCAGCTTCGCGCAAGCTTCGCGCCATACGCCTGCCGTGCACGGACAGGTTTTCGCCTGCGAGTCGTCGCTTGTCTTGCGACGTCGGCGGACACCGGTCGCGAGGTACGGAGACGGCACATGCAGATCGCGAACAGGTTGACGGCGGCAGCATCCGGCGACGGGCTGAACAATCTTGCCGGGCGCAATGCCGGCCAGACGAATTCCGCAGGCAAGGATGAGCAGGCGGCACAGGCGCTTGCCGCGACCTTCTTTGATCCGACGCCACGCATCTCGCTTTCGGCCGATGCCCTGCTTTATCTAGGCCAGACGAAGAAGGGATCCGACGGCCAGCCGGCGCTCACCCGCGAGGAATGGAACAACCGCCTGTCGCCGCAACTGGCCTCGCGCGAGTACCAGGCCTTCGGCAAGTTTCTCGATTCCGGCGATCACCAAGCCTATTACAAGAACTTCATCGACTACTACGACGGCCTTCGTCCGGAGGACCAGAACAGTTTGCGCTATTTCGGGACACGCGAGGCGGCGGTGGCAGGTCTGCGGTCGCTCGAATATGAAGAAGCAAGCGGTGCGGACGGAGACGCGGCGTTCCAGACCTTGGTGAGCGTCCTGCTCGACGAAGACAAGACGGCGCAGTCCGAAACCCTGGCGCAGCCGGCCGGTCGCCAGATTTTTGCCTGGGACCTGACGAGCATCAGCTACGAAGAGGACCAGACGGAGCGGCGATCCGTATCCGAGATCGAGCGCCTCTATTCCGAACTGATCTAGCGCTAGGCTCCTCGTGCCCGGGCGGCAGCTGTGACGCTGCCTCTAGCATGCCCTTCACGGGCGACGGTCGACCTATGGTTAGCATTTGGTCAAATTAGTCCTTTGGTGGGGTCTGCCTTAACCACGCGGTAACTCTAATACGCTTTAATCAATCCACATCGAGTTGCGTTCGGAGTGGGTAAGCGTCATGCGTAAGTTTGTATCTCCCGGGGTTGGAAAGTCGACGATCCGCCTTTGCGTGGCGGTCCTGCTGGCAGGCGTCGCAACAGGCTGCAGTTCGGATGCAAGCCGGTTTGACGGCCTGTTCTCCCGGTCCGACAACATCACCACAAATTCCATCCCCCGAGACGCAACGCCGGTTCCGCGCGGCGATGTGTCCGTCGGTCAGATGGCGGCAGCGCCGGTTGATAACCGTGGTTCAGCCCTCGGTCAGCCCTATCCTGCGGCAGCTGGGCAGGGTGCCTACGATCCGGTAAACACGGCCTCCACGCCCGTATCGAACGCCCGCGTCGCCTCGACCCCGATCTCCGTTCAGCGCAACACTCTGGCTGACCCGAGCGCTGCTGGAAACCAGCGCGCCGAAGCCCAGCCGTTCCCGGCAGCACGCCAGCAGGCCGCACTCGCCACGCAGCAGACGCTTCCCGCAACGGTCAAGGAAACCGCAAGCAAGAGCGGCTGGACGACGCAGAACGCTCCGACGATCATGGTTCGCCCGGGTGACAATGTCGCCGTTCTCTCCAAGCGTTTTGGTGTCCCGGAAAAGGAAATCCTGAAGGCCAACGGTCTGCAGTCCGCAGCGCAGGTCGAGACCGGTCAGCGTCTCGTCATCCCGACGTTCGGCGTCGCAGGCAGCGCTGCCAAGGCGGCAGCCACGAACTCGATCGCCGATCTCGACGGCAACAGCCGCCAGCCGTCGCCGCTGCCGGTCAATCAGCGCGACGTTGCAATCCTGCCGGGTTCGGCCCAGTCCCGCGAAAAGGGTGAAGGCAAGTCTGACGTCGTTGCAGGCAAGCCGGCAACGAACGGCGAGGGCGCCGGCGGTGGATCCTACACCGTCAAGCCGGGCGACTCGCTCAACCGTATCGCCAAGACGACGGGCGTATCCGTTGCCGCCCTCAAGCAGGCAAATGGCCTGACGGCCGAATCGATCCGCGTCGGCCAGACGCTGCAGCTGCCGGGCGCAAATGGTGCCGCTCCGGATCAGCTCAAGACGGCCTCGGTTCCCAAGAAGGCCGAGCAGCCGCAGGTTGCCTCGCTCGACAAGAACAAGCCGGCTGAATACCAGGCGCCGGTTGCCAAGCAGAGCGTCAGCGAAGTCGCCAGCAAGACGACTGATATCGACGACGATTCTCCGAAGTCGACCGGCATCAGCAAGTACCGCTGGCCTGTGCGCGGCGCAGTCGTCGCCGGCTACGGCGCCAATGTCGATGGCAACCGCAACGACGGTATCAACATCTCGGTGCCCGAGGGCACGCCGATCAAGGCGGCTGAAAACGGTGTCGTTATTTATTCGGGCAGCAGCCTGAAGGAACTCGGCAACGCCGTCCTGGTGCGCCACGACGACGGCACGGTCACGGTTTATGGTAACGCTTCCGAACTCAAGGTTCAGCGCGGCCAGAAGGTTCAGCGCGGCCAGACGCTCGCTGCTTCGGGCATGACCGGCCGGGCAAGCCAGCCGCAGGTTCACTTCGAGGTGCGCAAGAACGCCACCGCGGTAAACCCGGCGACCTTCCTCGAATAGTCTCGATCGGTCGCAAAGCCGATCCGGATCCGATGTTTGCACCGCTTGCCCTCTCGGGCAGGCGGTGCTTTCTATTTCAGGATGTCGGCAAGGCGTGCGGTTCGCGACGCGCCCGGTTACCCGTCGAGCCTGTGGCGCAGGCGGCCGGCGAGATCCTGGATGAATTGCCAGGCGACGCGGCCGGACCTTGCGCCACGGGTCGTTGCCCATTCCAGCGCTTCGGCGTGCAAGGTGTCGCGATCGAGCTTGAAGCCATAGTGCGCGGCATAGCCGTCGATCATCGCCAGATAGTCGTCCTGGCTGCACTTGTGGAAGCCGAGCCACAGGCCGAAACGGTCGGACAGCGAAACCTTCTCCTCGACCGCTTCCGACGGGTTGATCGCGGTCGACTGCTCGTTCTCCATCATATGCCGCGGCAGCAGGTGGCGCCGGTTCGAGGTGGCGTAAAGGAGCACGTTAGAAGGGCGTCCCTCGACGCCGCCGTCGAGCACGGCCTTCAGCGACTTGTAGGACGTATCGTCGTGATCGAAGGACAGATCATCGCAGAAGACGATAACCGGGACCGGTGCCGACTTCAGAATGTCCATCAGCGCCGGAAGCGTGGCAATATCTTCGCGATGCACCTCGACCAGCTTGACCGCAACACCGGTGTCGCGCGCAACCTGCGCATGAACCGATTTTACCAGCGAGGATTTGCCCATGCCGCGTGCGCCCCAGAGAAGCACGTTATTGGCCGTGTAGCCCTCGGCAAAACGCAGCGTGTTGTCGAGCAGGATGTCACGGACATGGTCGACCCCGGTGATCAGGGACAGTTCGATGCGGTTCGGCTTGGCGACCGGCTGCAGATGGTGTGTCGCCGGGGCCCAGACGAAGCACTCGGCAGCGGTCCAGTCGTTGGCTGCAGCGGCGGGTCCGGCCATGCGCTCGATCGCCGCGGAAAGCTTCTGCATTTCCCTGATGAGAACGTCGATCTTGGCTTCCGGCATATGTCTCTCTCCACTCGCTGAATCAGGTGTATGGCCGTGCCGTCATGATTCGAGGCGGCGTGGCCCTGGTGTTTACCGTAACCGCGTCGCGGCCAGGTCCCACCAGAAACCCGGTAGCACGCAGGTTTACGCTGGAAAAGGTCACCGAGGCCCGCGCGAGGGGTTCTCCTCTTGTGTAAATTGTGTCAGAGGCACAGGAACGGGTACGGGTGCCCGCGGCTTTGCAGAGCGGCGGGGCGTCCCTATATTCCGGCCGATTTGGCGCGGAGGAACCGCCGATATTTGAACTCAAGGAGTGATCGATGTTCATTACCGAAGCTTTTGCGCAGACTGCCGGCGCCCCTTCCGCCGGCGGCGCGGACATTCTCATGTCCATCCTGCCGTTCCTGCTGATTTTCGTCGTTATGTATTTCCTGATCATCCGTCCGCAGCGCGCTCAGATGAAGCGCCGCGAGGAGCTCCTGAAGAACATCCGTCGCGGTGACCAGGTCGTGACCGGTGGCGGCATCGTCGGCAAGGTCACCAAGGTCGTTGACGACAGCGAACTCGAAGTCGAAATCGCCGATGGCGTGAAGATCCGCGTCGTCCGCAGCGGCGTGTCGGAAGTCCGCGTCAAGGGCGAGCCTGTCAAGGAATAAGGCAGGAACAGCCACCACCAGCCGACCAACTGGAGCGTTTGAGGCATGCGCAGATTACCGCCGTTGAAACGTATCCTCGTCTGGTTGGTGGCACTTGCCGGCATCGCCTTTGCGCTGCCGAACGTTCTAAGCCGGGAAGAGGCAGCCGAACTTCCGTCTTGGCTGCCCCATCGCCAGGTGGCGCTCGGGCTCGATCTCCAGGGTGGCTCCCATTTCATGCTGCGGGCGGCGCGCAGCGACATCGTCGCTGAACGGCTCGAGACGATCGCCAACGAGGTCGGCAAATCGTTGCGCGATGCCGACATCGCCTATATCGGCCTTTCCGGCGAGGGCCAGTCGATCGCCTTCCGCGTTCGCGACCGGTCGCAACTCTCGGCCGCTCGCGAGCGGCTGAGGCCGCTGACGGCGCCTGTCGATATCGGTGGTTTCGGCTCCGAGCCGATTTCCGAGGTCGTGTTCGACAGTGCAGAACCGGATGAACTGGTTCGCCTGCGCCTCACGGACGAAGGCATCGACTACCGGCTCTCGCTGGCCGTGGCGCAGTCCATCGACGTCGTGCGCCGCCGCGTCGCCGAAGTCGGCGCCATCGAGCCGCTGATCCAGCGCCGTGGCGATGACCGGCTGATCGTGCAGGTGCCTGGCCTCGGCGATCCGCAGCGGTTGAAGGATCTGCTCAGCCAAAGGGCCAACCTGGCCCTGCGGATGCTGGATACCTCCGTGCCCGTGCAACGCGCCGTGGAGGGCCAGCCTCCGTCCGGCACGGAAGTCCTCTATTCCTTCGACGACCCGCCGGTGCCCTATCTCGTCGAAAAGGCACCGCTGCTTGCAGCGGCGAATTTTGTTGCAGCCCAGCCCGAACCTGATGCTTCCGGCGAAAGCGCGTCGGTCGCCATCAAGATCGATACCGCTTCGCAGCAGCGTGTTGCCGCCCTTGCGGCGCAGCAGCCGCCAAAGGATGCAGCGATCGTTCTCGATGGACAGGTCATCGCGACGCTCAAGCTGTCGGAGGCTGTCAACGGCGACACCTTGCGCATCTCCGCAGACCTGCCGACCGAAGGTGCGACCGACCTTGCCGCTCTCGTGCGCACAGGGCCGCTCGCGACGCCCCTGACCTTCGTCGAAGAGCGGACGGTCGGCCCCGGCGTCGGTGGCGACGCCATCGCAGACGGCCTGAAGGCGGGTCTGGTTGCGGCTGTCGCAGTCGCCGCATCGATGATCTTTTTCTACGGCGTCTTCGGCGTCTTTGCGGTCATTGCGCTCGCCCTGAACATTGTCCTGATTATCGCGGCGCTTTCCCTTTCGGGCGCGACGCTGACCCTTCCGGGCATTGCCGGCATCATTCTGACGATCGGCGTGGCCGTCGATTCGAACGTGCTGATCTACGAGCGCCTGCGTGAAGAGGTTCGCGGCGCCGAGCCCCTGCGGCGCACCATCAACAACGCCTTTTCGCGTGTCTTCAGCAGCATCTTCGATGCCAACCTGACGATGCTGATTGCGAGCGCCATCCTCTTTTATCTTGGCTCCGGATCGGTGCGCGGCTTTGCCGTTACGCTTGCGATCGGTAGCGTGACGACGCTCTTCACCGCTTACACGGTCACCCGCCTGATCGTGAAGCGCTGGCTGCGCCAATGGAAGTCGGAACGCCTGCCGAAGGGTATTCGGACCGGCCGCTTCAGCGACCTGGACATCCGCTTCATGCGGATCCGCAACCCGGTCTTCATCCTGATGGCGGCGCTGTCGCTCGCCTCCGTCCTGCTGCTTGCCGGCATCGGGCTCAATCTCGGCGTCGACTTCAAGGGCGGCTCGATCATCGAGCTGCATTCCAAAGGCGGACCGGTCGATGTCGCCGATCTTCGCGCGCGCCTCGACGAGCTGAATTTCGGCGAGGTCCAGGTGCAGCAGCTCGGCTCGGGCGAGGACGTTCTGGTGCGGGTACCGTCGCAGGAGGCGGGAGACAATGCCGAGCAGACGGCCGCCGGCGTCATCCGGTCGGAACTTTCGGACGAGTATGATTTCCGCCGCGTCGAGGTGGTCGGCCCCGTCGTATCCGGCGAACTGACACGCGCCGGCACTATCGGGCTTGCTGTTTCGTTCCTTGCTATCCTGCTCTATGTGTGGCTGCGCTTCGAGTGGCGCTTCGCCGTCGGCGCGATCATTGCCACGACGCACGACGTCCTGCTGACGATCGGTTTCCTCGTGCTGACCGGCATCGAGTTCAATCTCGGCAGCATTGCCGCGGTTCTGACGATCGTCGGCTACTCGCTGAACGACACGGTCGTCATCTACGATCGCATCCGCGAAAACCTTGCACGCTACAAGCGCATGCCGTTGTCGGTGCTGATCGATACGTCGATCAACCAGACGCTGTCGCGCACCATCCTGACAGCGCTGACGACCGTTCTGGCACTGACAGCGCTTTATCTCTTCGGTGGCGGCCTTATCCGCGCCTTCAGTGTTACAATGCTGTTTGGCGTTATCGTCGGAACGATCTCGTCCATTTACATCGCCGGGCCGATCCTCATCCTCTTCAGAAAGCGCACCGACCACATTCCGGGGGACGAGAACGCCTCCGGCGCGGATACGGGTGCGGCGGGCGCGGCAAAGGGTGCTGTTTGAAATGCCTAAGGGAATTGAAATTCGCGAAGCCCATTTTCCGGGACGTGCGCCCATCGATGCCTACGGCAATGGTGGCTTTCGCTTCGCAGACATGTCGCATCGTGGCTCGATCCTGATGCTGCCCTCGGGCGTCTATGCATGGGACGTCGCGGAGGGCGATGCGCTGACGGTCGAGAAGTTCTACAAGGTCGTTGATGAGGCGAAGGACATTGAGGTGCTGCTGGTCGGCACCGGCAAGGACATTCGCCCGCTGCCGGCCGATGTGAAGACAGCTTTACGCGCCGCCAACATATCGTCGGATCCCATGAGCACCGGGGCCGCTGTCCGCACCTACAATGTGATGCTGGCCGAATCGCGCGCAGTCGCCGTCGCACTGATCGCGGTCTGATCGGGCCTGGGGAAGACGACGTGCACGACAATTCTGCCCAGATTCTGGCTGACCTGCGGGACACGGACCGCGACCGCTATCTCGCCTGCCTGCTTGCGCCTGCCGACAAGCAGCCCGCGCTTGCCGCACTCTATGCCTTCAGTGCGGAGATCGCCCGCATCCGCGATCTCGTGCACGAGCCGATCCCCGGTGAGATCCGCATGCAATGGTGGCGGGACCTCATCGGCAACGACGCATCGACCGGAGAAGGGCATCCGCTTGCTGAAGCGCTCCTTGGCTGCATTCGCACGCATCGGCTGCCGGTCTCCGTGTTCGAGAACATGATCGATGCCCGGATCTTCGATCTCTACGACGATCCGATGGAAGACCGTTCGGCGCTTGAGGGCTATGCCGGCGAGACCGCCTCGGCGCTGATCCAGCTCTCATCCCTGGTCCTTGATCCAGAGAATGCCGCGAAATCGGCCGAAGTCGCCGGTCACGGCGGTGTCGCGCAGACGGTCGCAGGCCTCCTCATGCTGTTGCCGCTGCATTTGCGCCGTGGCCAGGTCTACCTGCCGGCTGAATTGCTGCGCGCCACCGGTCTCGATCGCGAAACGCTGATCGCCGGCGAAGACAGCGCCGCGATCAGCCAGGCGATCCGGGCCTTCGCGGGCTTCGGGCGAGATCATCTCGCCAGGGCGCGTGCGCAGCTGGCGGCGATCGCGCCGTCGAATTTCCCCGCCTTCATACCGCTTGCGCTTGTCGAACCTATCCTTAACCGCGCGGAGGCTGCGGGCGCCGGGCTTCTGCAGAAACCCATTCGCCCGGCCCAATGGCAGCGGCAATGGTGGATGTGGCGCGCGGCACGGCGCCGCCGCTTCTGATACGTCAGAGGTTCGGTCTGCTCGGGGCTTTGGCGGAGGCGCACACGCCGTGACGACAAATTGGCGCAAGCCTCGCAGCGTATAGAAGCGCTTTATCGGCGTCATGCCGAGCGAAGGGGAGCGCCCGCGGATGCTTTGGTTATTGCTCATCGCCGTCATCGTCTTGGTCGGCGCATTCTACATGTGGATGAACGCCCGCGCCGAGCGGGACTGGGACAATCCCGATGCCGGCTCTGCGATGGTGGAGTTCGGGCGTGCCTTTCCGGACGAGGCGATCCGGGCGCTGCACTCGACGGCGGACCGCACGGCGATCTTCCTGCGGCTGCATGACGGCAAGGCGGGCTTCATCCAGTCGCACGGCACCCACTATGTCTGCCACGTGATCCAGCCCGGGAAGGTTCGGGTCAATAGCTCCGAGACCGGCCGAGGCCTCATCGTGCATTTCCCCGATTTTGCTTATCTCGACAACGACTTCGAGTTTCAGAGCGCCGGCGAGGCGGCCGAGGTTTCGCTCTGGCTGCTTGGCAGCTTCAGTCCGAAATCGGAGTTCGAGCAGCCCGCCGCCGAGCCGCCGCATACGGCACAGGCGACCGAGTAGCTCTCACCGCGTTCTTCCATAAGAAAAGGCCCGCTTGCATCACTGCAGGCGGGCCTTTTGTCGTGGAACAAATGCGTGTCCGCCTGTCAGGCGGACTTGCCGAGCCAGGCGGCGCAATCGGCGAGCGCGCGCGACGCCGTCGCCTGCTTCTTGGCGACTGCCTTTTCCTTGCCACGGAAGCGCTTGACGCCTTCCGGCTTGGTGATCGCGCCCGGATCGAGCGGCGGGAACAGGCCGAAATTGACGTTCATCGGCTGGAACGAGCGCTTGCCCGGTTCATCGTCGGAAACGATGTGGCCGCCGGTGATGTGGTTGAGCAATGCGCCGAAAGCGGTGGTCGCCGGCGGGGTTGCCAAAGTCTCGCCTTTGCGTTCGGCGGCGGCGAAGCGGCCGGCGAGCAGGCCGATGCTGGCGCTTTCGACATAGCCTTCGCAGCCGGTGATCTGTCCGGCAAAGCGCAAGCCCGGCCGCGACTTCAGCGTCAGCGTTCCGTCGAGCAGCGTCGGCGAGTTGATGTAGGTGTTGCGGTGCAGGCCGCCCAGACGGGCGAATTCGGCATTCTCGAGGCCGGGAATCATGCGGAAGACTTCGGCCTGAGCGCCATACTTCAGCTTCGTCTGGAATCCGACCATGTTGTAGAGCGTGCCGAGCGCATTGTCCTGGCGCAGCTGTACGACGGCATAGGGCTTGACGGTGGGGTTATGGGCATTGGTGAGGCCCATCGGCTTCATAGGCCCGTGGCGCAGCGTCTCGCGGCCGCGTTCCGCCATCACCTCGATCGGCAGGCAGCCGTCGAAATAGGGCGTGCCTTCCCATTCCTTGAAGCCGGTCTTGTCGCCGGCGATCAACGCATCGACGAAGGCATTGTACTGCTCCTCGGTCATCGGGCAGTTGATATAGTCCTTGCCGGTTCCGCCGGGGCCGACCTTGTCGTAGCGCGACTGAAACCAGCAGGTGTCCATGTCGATCGTCTCGGTATAGACGATCGGCGCGATGGCGTCGAAGAAGGCGAGCGCATCGGCGCCCGTTTCCGCGCGGATCGCTTCGGCAAGACCGGGTGCGGTCAGCGGGCCGGTCGCGATGACGGCGAGATCCCAATCTTTCGGCGGCAGACCGGTGACTTCTTCGCGCACCACCGTGATCAGCGGATGAGCGGCGATCGCCGCGCTGACCGCGTCGGAGAAGCCGTCACGGTCGACCGCAAGCGCACCGCCCGCAGGCACCTGGTTGGCGTCGGCGGATTTCATGATCAGCGAGCCGGCAAGGCGCATTTCCGCATGCAGCACGCCAACCGCGTTGCTGGTCGCGTCATCCGAGCGGAAGGAATTGGAACAGACGAGTTCGGCAAGGCCGTCGGTCTTGTGGGCGTCAGTGCCGCGCACGCCGCGCATCTCATGCAGGATGACCGGTACGCCGGCTTCGGCGATCTGCCAGGCGGCTTCCGATCCGGCAAGGCCGCCGCCGATGACGTGGATGGGGGAGTGGGAAGAAGTGTCTTTGCTCATGGCCGGCTTCCTATCACGGCTCGGCCTTTCGTTCCAACGCCTATAAACGAAAACGGCGCCCTGAAGGCGCCGTCTTGGAAGTCCTGGTCGTTCGTTCCGATTAACGGAAGGAACGGGCCGCAATGTTGCGGATGTCGTAACGGGTGATGCCGATGTCATTGAGAGCGTGGTTCGACAGGTTGCCGAGCTCGCTGACGGTGCGGCGGTAGTTGATCCAGCTTTTTGCGATACGAATCGGGTTCATGGTCATTTCCTCAAAATCAGGTTGTCGCGACAGCCATCTGTCTGCGTCGTTGAGGTTCTTATACGCTTGTCTAATTAGAAGGTGGAGTGCAAAGAAAATGCAGCTGCTATGCATTTGTGCAGTGCATCGCCGCATAGATGGGCACCGCTTCAAAAGGCGGCATCGATTAATGATTGATTAAAATCTTAATTGCCCGTTGATAAGCGATTGTTTTCAAAGGGACTTACGAGCCGATGCTGAGCAAGGACGCAGCGTCTGTCGATGGACGCGGTTCGGCCGCATGGGCAGTCGCAGATGGCGAAGCATCCGGTGCCTCTCGCAAGTGCGAAAGCGTCACCTGGATCGTACTCGCTGCGACAAAAGAAAACGCCCCCCGGAACGAACCGGAGGGCGTCTTACTTGGAGGTCGGTTGCGCTTGACGCGCAGCCTGAATTACTTGATCGCCTGGCGAGCAACGTACGGGATGTCGCCACGGCCGATGCCGAGGTCAGACAGTTCGCGGTCGGTCATACGGCCGAGTTCGTTGCAGGTCTGACGATACTTGCGCCAATTGTTGAAAGAACGTGCGAGGTTCATGATCCTATCCTTTCTAGGGTCGTGTGCCAGCGCTCATCTCTCTTGCTGGCCGTCATCTGATGCTCTGAAATATAATCTTTTTGAGCAGAAGTTACAGAGACAATGCTGCATCGCACCCATGCAGGCCGTGCAAGCCTCTACGCGATGGCGTGTTCGCGGCTGGCGCCTAAAACGCGCGGCGCAATCGAGTTGTCGTGGCTGGAAAGCTGCCCGAAATGTGAGGGCCAAAAACAAACAACGCCCGCTGGGGGAGGAGATCCAGCGAGCGTCGCTTTGTTCCGATCGGCAACCGGGAGGAGGAGTGTCGCCGATCCAAATCGAGGGGCGCTGGGAGGAGGAGTGCGCCGCCCCGATCGATGAGTTGAAGATAGTACGCAGGCGGGTGGAAGGGTAGCGCTGTTCCAGAATGGCACCTATGCATCCAGTGCATGGCGCAGGGCGAGCGCAGCGAAATTATGCACGAATATTGTGCAGGTGCGCAGACGCAGGCTTCTTTGTGGAGAGGAGGGCTGAAAAGAATAACGCCCGCTGGGGGAGGAGGTCCAGCGAGCGTCATTAGGGGTGATTGGCAACTGGGAGGAGGAGTGTTGCCAATCTGATCGGAAGAGCGCTGGGAGGAGGAGTGCGCTCGTCCGAATTCCGTCGGTTTTACCCGGGCCTTTCTCAGCAAACTGAGGTGGCTGGCCATTTCCGCTGGCGACCGTCTGGCTTCATGCCTTCGTTCGCCTTTGATGATTTGAATATAGGACCTTTAAATCGATTTGTGCAGTGCAATATCTGCATGGAAGATATGCGCATTGCGCAAGCCGTTCGTTCGTCCTCATCGGTTTGGTGCGCAGTCGCGAGTGAGCGATTGTGTTTCCGCGCCGATACGTGATTAGTTGGGAGCTGAACCGGACCATTTCAAGCATCGGATTCTAGGCTGGGGGCAGGATGTACCGCGCGCGTCTCGAACGAGACTTCAAGCACTGGATGGACAAGGGGCTGCTGCAGGAGAATGCAGCACGCGCAATGCTGGCCGAATATGACGGTCGCGAGTCCACGTTCCGGGCAGGGCGCGTCCTGCTCATTCTCGCCGCACTCCTGTTGTCCGCCTCAATCCTGCTGCTTGTCGCCGCCAACTGGGAGGCGCTGCCACGCCTTGCGCGGGTGGCCGGCATCGTCGCTCTGGTCTGGGGCTTTCATTTCGCCGCTGCCTGGCTGACCCAGACCGGCCGCACGACGCTTGCCGCAGCGGCCCTCGTTCTGGGGGTGGCCGCCTTTGGGGGCGGCATCGCGCTGATCGGGCAGATGTATCACCTGTCGGGTGACGCGGCCGATGCCGCGCTGCTGTGGTTTGCCGGCGCCGTCCTCTCTGCCTTGGCATTTCGCTCAGCAGCAATGACCGCAGTTGCGGGTGGGCTTGCCTGGTTCTATTTCGGAACGGTGCTGCAGGACAATGGGTTCGGCGCCACGCCGGACTGGCGCGTGTGGTCCGTCCCGGCGCTCGCGGTGATCGTCGTTCTGCTGGTGCGCCTCACGGCCGCCGACCGGGCCCGTCATCTCGCCTATCTGCTGGTCCTGTCGTGGCTGGCCTGGCTTTACCTCGACAACGCGTCGCTTGCCTTTGCAGGTGGCCTTGCGGCGTTCGGCCTCGTGGCCTTTCTGGCGGCGACGCTGCCAGGCTCTCCGCTTCGCGCCCTGGCGGTCGATGCCGGTTCGGCGCCCGCTTTCTATTCCTTCGCGCTCGCCTTGCTCGGTTTTACCGCTCTTCAATTCGAAGCCGTCGGAGTGACAACGGAGGTCGCAACTGGGGCGGGCACGCTGCTGGTGGCCCTCCTCGGGATCGCGCTTGCCGGGGCGCAGAACGGCGCGGTGCGCTATCTCGGCTACGTCGCCTTTGCCGGTGAGCTTCTCTATCTCGCCTTCGAAACCCTCGGCTCCATGCTCGGCACCTCCGGTTTCTTCCTGATCTCCGGATTGGTGGTTGCCGGCATCGCCTGGCTCGTCATCCGCATCGAGGGGCACTTGGCAAATGCGCGCGTGACGGAGGCGCCACGATGACCACCGCAAAGACCCGTTGGTTGAACCCCTTGCTGGCGGCCCTGCTGGTTGCGGGCGTACAGACGGCGGCACTTGGCTATATGATCGAGAGCAGGGCCTCGATCCTCAGAAGCGGCCGTGACGTGCTGTTGAAGACCGTGCCTGTCGATCCCCGCGATCTGCTTCGGGGCGACTACGTCATCTTGAGCTACGACATTTCAAGGCTCCAGCCGGAATTGTTCAAGGGCGATACGCCGAAGCAGTCGGAAGAGGCTAAGGTCTACGTTCGGCTGGAAAGGCAGCTTGACGGCTTCTGGGCGGCGACCGAAGCGTCCTTCGCGCCGCTTAGCCCTGCCGGCGACAGCGTCGTCCTTCGCTCTCTGCCATTTGCCTACTATCCCTCGTCTGCGCTCTCGTCCGTCAATGTAGAATACGGGATCGAGCGTTTCTATGTGCCGGAAGGCGAGGGACGGACGCTGGAGGAGGCGCGCAACGCCGAGGCGCTCTCCGTCAATATCCGCGTGGACGCCAAGGGAAAGGCCCAGATCCGCGAGATCGCGGTCAATGGCAGCCCGGTCTATGAGGAGCCTCTCTATTGAGTCACGCCGTGCCAACCCGCTTGGTCGTGGAATTCCCGCATTTTCCCTTTGATCCCGCGAAAACGAGTGATATAGAGACGCCGCGCTCGGGAAAGCCCTGAACTTTCAGCATGCCCATTCTATCCGCGGTATTCCGCTGGTTGGTCTTGCGGGAATACGGTCAGGCGGTGCGATTGTCTGAACGCGGGTATGGTGAAATTGGTAGACACGCCAGATTTAGGTTCTGGTGCCGTAAGGCGTGGGAGTTCAAGTCTCTCTACCCGCACCAGATCAGCGATCGCGCCCAAAGTCCGGATTCTGCGAGGATGAGGGGGGCTGGAGTGCCATTTTGCTTGCAAAACGGTTGCAGAACTGCGTAAAGCCACTCCCGGCAAATGGATCGGCTCACGTGCTCGCCAGACCTTTCGAAGGGGAAGAGCACAGTCAACGTGAAATGAAGGTTTGAACATGCAGGTTATCGAAACGCTCGCTCAAGGGCTGAAGCGCGAACTCAAGGTCGTTATCCCGGCCAAGGACATGGAAGCTCGGATGAACGAGCGTCTGGCCGAAGTGAAGGACCGTGTGAAGATCAACGGCTTCCGTCCCGGCAAGGTGCCGGTTGCGCATCTGAAGAAGGTCTACGGCAAGTCGATCATGGCTGACTTGGTCAACGAGATCGTTCGCGACAAGCCGACCGAGATCCTGTCGGGCCGTGGCGAAAAGTCGGCCACCCAGCCGGAAATCGCGATGACCGAGGACGAGGCCGAAGCCGACAAGATCCTCAACGCTCAGGCCGACCTCGAGTTCACCGTTGCCTACGAAATCATCCCGGCGATCGAACTCAAGGACGTCAGCGGCATCAAGGTGACCCGCGAAGTCGTCGAGATCGCTGAAGACGAAGTCAACGAGCAGATCCTGAAGATCGCCGAAAGCGCCCGCAGCTACGAATCGAAGAAGGGCAAGGCCGCCAACGGCGACCGCGTCACCATCGATTATCTCGGCAAGGTCGACGGCGTCGCCTTCGACGGCGGCAAGGACGAGGACGCTGAGCTGGTTCTCGGTTCCAACCGTTTCATCCCGGGCTTCGAAGAGCAGCTCGTTGGCCTGAAGGCTGGCGACGAGAAGGTCATCACCGTGACTTTCCCGGCTGAATACCCGGCTGCAAACCTTGCTGGCAAGGAAGCCACCTTCGACATCACCGTCAAGGACGTGGCTGGCGCCCAGGACATCGAAATCAACGACGAACTGGCCACCAAGCTGGGCCTCGAATCGGCTGACAAGCTGAAGGAAATCGTCCGCGGCCAGATCGAAAGCCAGTACGGCAACCTGACCCGTCAGAAGGTCAAGCGTCAGATCCTCGACCAGCTCGACGAACTCTACCAGTTCGAAACGCCGGAGCGCCTCGTCGAGGCCGAATTCGAAAACATCTGGCGCCAGATCAACACCGACCTGCAGCAGGCCGGCAAGACCTTCGCCGACGAAGAAACCACCGAAGAAGAAGCCCGCGCTGAATACCGCAAGCTCGCTGAGCGTCGCGTTCGCCTCGGCCTCGTTCTCTCGGAAATCGGTGAAAAGGCCGGCGTTCAGGTCAGCGACGACGAACTGCAGCGTTCGCTGTTCGAACAGCTCCGCCAGTTCCCGGGCCAGGAGAAGCAGATCCTCGACTACTTCAAGAACACCCCCGGCGCTGCTGCTTCGCTGCGCGCTCCGCTGTTCGAAGAAAAGGTCGTCGACCACCTGCTCGGCGAAATCTCGGTAACCGACAAGACGGTTTCCAAGGAAGAGCTGACGGCTGACGACGAAGAGACTGAAGGCAAGGCTGCCAAGAAGGCTCCGGCCAAGAAGAAGGCCGCCGCCAAGGCTGAAGCCACGGAAGGCGAAGAAGCCGCTGCTCCGAAGAAGAAGGCTCCGGCCAAGAAAAAGGCCGCTGACGACAGCGCCGAGTAATCGGATCGAAGCCTTAGGAATCGAAAGGCCCTGCCGCTTGCGGCAGGGCCTTTTTCGTTGCGGGAGGCGAGCTCTTCGTCCAGCGCTGACCGAGAGCATCCTGCTTTCAGCGACACACGGAAGTGTCAGCTGATTCAGCCAGAGCCGACTTCGTGGCTCAGTGAAACCCGCGGCGCGCTAAGCGATGTCGAGGAGGAGGGCGCGATGGTCGGAGACTTCGGGCTCTGCGACGACATCGAAGCGAGCGACGCTGACTGCACCGTTCGCCAGCATGTAATCGGCAAAGCGGCCGCTCTTTAGATAGTGCGACGTGCGCGTGTCCGTGTGGCCGCGGGTGACAACGAGGTCGACGAGCCCCAACTGGCCGAGCGTCTGAAACGTTTGGCTGTCTGGGAGCACATTGAAATCACCGCACACGACAAGCCGCTCGTCTCCGGGCCAGACCTGGTGGACGAGACCTACCAGCGCCTCCGCCTGCGCGCGGCGTGCCGGACTGTCGTTCTTGCCGCCGACCTCCCGCAGGCCGTGCATCTGCGCGATGGTGATGGGAGTGCCGGCGTCGTGATCGAACAGGCGAATGCAATGGGCGTTGCGCGCACGCGGATGCGGCCCCCAGCTGTTGGGCGAAAAACTTCCATGCACGAAACCGAGGGCCTGGCCGATGACGGAATAGCCCCGCCGAACGAATGTTGCCAGACCGAATTCCGATGCCACGGGCGTGTCTCCAGCAAAGAGCGTCCCTCGCGCGGTCGGGCAGAAGAATCCATCATGTCCCGGTAGTACGGCGGCGATCTCGTCGAAGAGGTTGGCGCGTTGCGGCAGTTCCACATCCGCATCGCGATAGCTCAGCCATTCGGCCTCGGTCGTCGGTGATCGCGCGATCTCCTGCAGGCACAGGACATCGGCGTCGACATCGGCGAGATATTTCATCAAGGGCGAATGGAGCTTGCCGCCCCAGGCATTGAGCGAAAGGATGCGCATGGTGTTCGGCTCTCTTGGATCGGGAGAGGTGAAGCTAGCCGATTCGCCGGCGTCCTGCGCACTTCAGATGCGGTCTGTGGGATGGCAAACCCGGAGAGATCGGTTCGGCAACGCGGAACCAAAATCGTTGCCCTCTAGGCACGTGGCCGCCGCCGTCAGCGTTGACGGCGGTCAGCTCTGTCGCTGGATGCTTACGCTTTCGGCGCTTCCTGCTTGATCTCGCCCATACGGTTCCAGGCGTCGAGGCCGGCGATCTTGTAGGCCTCGGCCAGCGTTGGGTAGTTGAAGGTGTTTTCGACGAAGTACTCGACCGTGCCCTTGAGGTTCAGCACGGCCTGGCCGATATGCACCAGCTCTGTCGCGCCTTCGCCGATGATATGCACGCCGAGCAGGCGGCGGGTCTTCAGCGAGAAGATCATTTTCAACAGGCCGGAATCGAGCCCCATGATGTGGCCGCGCGAGGTCTCGCGGAAGCGGGCAATGCCGCATTCGTAGGGGATGCCGCGTTCCTTGACCTCTTCTTCCGAGAGACCGCAGGTGGAGATCTCAGGCACGGCGTAGATGCCGTAGGGGAAGTATTTCTGCGGCTCCATCGCGATCGCGCCGATGGCGACCCGGGCGGCGATGCGCCCCTGTTCCATCGAGGTTGAGGCGAGGCTCGGGAAGCCGACGACGTCGCCGGCGGCATAGATGTTGGGCACGGAGGTCTGGAACGTCTCGGGATTGACCTTGAGGCGCCCTCGGTTGTCGGCTTCGAGCCCGGCTGCGGGCAGGTTCAGCGTATCGGTGGCGCCCATGCGGCCCGCGGCAAAGAGTACCATGTCGGTTGTGATCTTGCGGCCGTTGTCGAGCGTCAGCAGCACCTTACCATCGTCGAGCCGCTCCACCGTGTCGGCCTTCTGCCCGAGGTGCAGCTTCATGTTGCGGTCGCGCAGCTGGTAGATGAAGTCTTCGACGATTTCCTTGTCGATGAAATCGAGCATCGTCGTCTTCGGATCGATCACCGTCACCTGGGTGTCGAGCGCGCTGAAGATCGTCGCGTATTCGATGCCGACGACGCCGGCGCCGATCACCACCATGGAGCGCGGCAGGGTCTCGATATCGAGCAGTTCATCGCTGTCGAGCACAGTCTTGCCGTCGAACGGCATGTAATCTGGGCGGAAGGGTTTGGTGCCGACGGCAAGCATGATGCTGGTGCCGGACACGAGCATGGTCTCGCCGTCGTCCTTGACGACTTCGAGCGTGGTCGGATTGACGAAGCTGGCTTTCCCGCGCATCTGCTGCACGCGGTTGCGCGCGAACTGATGTTCGAGAACCTCGACTTCATGATTGAGGGTGATGATCAGCCGCTGCCGTAGGTCATCGGCGCTGATCTCCTGCTTGACGCGATAGGAGCGCCCGTAAAAGCCGCGCTCGCGCCAGCCCGAAAGATTGAGCGCCGTTTCGCGCAGCGTCTTGGAGGGAATCGTACCGGTGTGAACCGAAACGCCGCCAACGCGTTTTCCCTGTTCGATGACGAGGACCTTCTTGCCGAGCTTGGCTGCCTGGATGGCGCCGCGGCGGCCGGCAGGTCCGCTTCCGACAACGATGAGATCGAACTGGTTCATAGGCGTTTCCGTTAGAAGGTGGAATCGTTGTGCGTTGCGAAAACTCTCGCTCGCAAGCCTCTATACCGTCAATGGCACGGTTTGATGAAGTGGTTTTCATAGCCGAAACAGTCGGATGAGAATATATAAGGGAGTGCGCGTATGCTTGGCTTCGTTACGACATGCGGGGCCCGTCGGTGTCGTATTTGCCTGGGAGGCTGACGATGGGATTGGAGCTGACGAACAGGGCTTTGCCACAGTCTGGCGCTGAGGGCGTCATGCCGCATTCGCAGCCGCAGCCGGGCGTCGTTGCGGCCGCGGTCTACGAGAACGGCGTGCGCGTCCGCGATATCCGCATCGAAGACGCGGGCAAGTGGCGCGACCGCCCGGGCACAGTGATCTGGATCGGCCTGCATGAGCCCGATGCGGAACTCTTGCGGCAGATCCAGCAGGAATTCGATCTGCATGACCTGGCGATCGAGGATGCTTGCAAGGCGCACCAGCGGCCGAAACTGGAGATCTATGGCGACTCGATTTTCGTCGTCGCCCGCACTGCGCATATGGTTGGCGACGAGATCGCCTTCGGCGAGACGCATCTGTTCGTTGGGCGCGGTTACGTCATCTCGGTCCGGCACGGCGCGTCGACCTCCTACATGGCCGTGCGCCAACGCTGCGAAGCATCTCCTGCAGCCTTGGCCCACGGCGAAAACTACATCCTCTATTCGATCCTCGATTTCATCGTCGACAACTACATGCCGGTGATCGAGGCGATCCACGAAGAGGTCGAGGAACTGGAGGACCGGCTGCTGCGCGAGCGGCTGGTCAAGGGCGACATCGAACGCCTCTATCTGCTGCGGCGCAATCTCTTGCGCCTGCGAAACGCGGTCGTGCCGCTGGTCGACGTCTGCCGACGGCATGAGCACATCGATCTACCGGGCATGGAGGCAGCACTGCAGCCGCTCTTCCGCGACGTTACGGACCACGTGCGCCGCGTTCAGGAGGATATCGACGCTTTGCGTGAGGTTCTTGCCTTCACCTTCGAGGCGAGCCTGATGGTCGGTCAATCCGAGCAGACGGAAATCTCGCGCAAGCTCGCGTCCTGGGCCGCGATCCTCGCGGTGCCAACGGCGATCGCCGGCATTTACGGCATGAACTTCGACGACATGCCGGAACTGAAGTTCCGCTACGGCTACTTCGTCGTCCTTGCAGTGATCATCGGTCTTTGCGGCACGCTCTACCGGTTCTTCCGCCGCGCGAAATGGCTTTAGGCCGGAGCACTGACCGGCAGACCTTACCAATTCCCGAACTCGGAGGATGTGGTGGCAACCCTTCTGCAAACGCTCGGCGACCTGATCGGTACGAACTGGAAACACCGCGACGTACCCAAGCGGTACTCGCGCACCTTTGTGTGTCGCTGCGGCAGTCACGTGTTTTTCGGCAACATGTTTTGTAACAGCTGCCAGACGCCACTCGGATATCTGCCAAGTGAAGATTCGCTGCTGCCGCTCGACCCCGGCCCACAGCCAGGTATCTGGGCCGCAGGCGAGGAACGGCCGTTGCTGAAGTATTGCGGCAACCGTGACACGCCGGCGCAGTGCAACTGGATGCTGATGGCCAGCGAACCAGGGGAACTTTGCATCGCCTGCCGGCTGAACCGGACAATTCCGAATCTCGATCGCGAGGACAATGCCCGCTACTGGGGTCTGCTTGAGGTGGCGAAGCGACGGCTCGTGTCGCAGTTGCTGGCACTCGGCTTGCCCGTGAAGTCCAAGGTCGACGAGGACGAGAAACACGGTCTGATGTTCGATTTCCTGCGTTCGCCACCGAACGGGCCGCGCGTGCTGACCGGGCACGCCGACGGTTTGATTACGGTCAACATCGAGGAGGCGGATTCGGTCCAGCGCGAGAAGATGCGGCTCGAATTGTACGAGCCCTATCGGACGCTGCTGGGCCATCTTCGACACGAGGTCGGTCACTACTACTGGAACCGGCTCGTTTTCAACGGACCCTGGCTGGAGCCGTTTCGCACGCTGTTCGGCGATGAGCGCGCCGATTACGCGGCGGCATTGAAGGCGAACTATGAGAATGGCGCACCCCCAGACTGGGCCGATCGGTACATCAGTTCCTATGCTTCCACACATCCCTGGGAAGACTGGGCCGAAACTTGGGCGCATTACCTGCATATGATCGATAGCCTGGGCACGGCACTCGGCTTTGGGCTCGATGCAGAGGATCTTGAAGCGATTGTCGAGCCATTCGAGCGCGACGCCTTGTATGCGCCCGACGACACCGGCGCCGACGGGTTTCTGTCGCTGTTGAACTCCTGGATCGAAATGACGATGGTGCTTAACGAGTTGGCGCGCAGCATGGGCCAGCCGGACTTCTACCCCTTCGTAATGTCGAAACCGTCAGTGGCGAAACTGCAGTTCGTGCATATGGTCATCGAGGCTTCACGCTCGGCGGGGACGGAGTCTGTCGAAGCCGGCTTTTTGGGGTAAACGCCTTCGCCACTGTTTGCGGCGGGGCGGCGTCACCACCGGGCTGCTAGCTCCGCCGCGCGAAACGGCTGGGTGCCAGCGCGCTCAGAACAGCCGCAGCCCTTTCAGGCTCACGTGGCCGTCCTTGCCGATGATGATGTGGTCGTGCACGGCGATCCCCAGCGGTTTCGCCGTTTCGACGATCAGCTTCGTCATGTCGATATCGGCGCGCGACGGGGTCGGATCGCCGGATGGATGGTTGTGCACCAGGATGATCGCGGTGGCCGAGAGTTCCAGCGCGCGCTTGACCACTTCACGCGGGTAGACCGGCGTGTGGTCGATCGTACCTTTCTGCTGCACCTCGTCGGCAATCAGCGTGTTGCGCTTGTCGAGGAACAGGATGCGGAACTGTAGTAACGCTTTGATTTAGTTTGCCGGCGTCCCCGCACCTCGATCGGAATGTGGTGGGAGCGTCAAGATATAGGCCTGAGTGGCAGAAATCCCCACATAATACTATATTTAGTATGTGCCCTTGACGCTCGCGAACGCTTCACGGTTATTAATTGCAAGTGCTTACCCGAGACCGAAGAACGCCAGAACTGCCAAGACGATCACAACAAGTCCGACAACGTAAACAATCTGGTTCATGTTCGCTCCTCCGTTTTGTTTGGAGAATGAACGGCTCAGATCGCATCTAAGTTCCATTTTCAACCATGAGCCGACCGGCGCCGGCGCCGGCGAGAGGAGGATTCTGTTTGCGAAAAATAGAGGAGACGAGCGCGGCGTTGCGCGCTTTCGAGGATGAAACGCGGAGAGCCCTGGGTGTTCCCGAGGGGGCGGACTGGACTCTGTATCTCCCTGAGAACCGCCGCGGCGATCGACTGTTCGCTCGTTGGCAGCAACTAGCACGCGCTGCTCGCCAGGCAGAGAGGAGGATCACATGAAGGTTCTCTCTATCAGGCCGCTGCCTGCAGGCAACGCGATCGCTCGTTTCGACATCGAGCTCCCTGGCGGGATCCGCCTCTTCAACCTGAAGCTCTCTCAAACACCGCGCGGCCTTCGCGTTCACTCTGCCAGCGCCTTTGGCAATTCAACCGCGACGTTTACGCCGGAAACGGCTGAAGCGATTACGCAAGCAGCTCGTGAAGCTATCGGAGATGTAGACCTTGACCGCCTCAGCGCAGCCTGAAAACCCCTCACAAAGCCTAGCCGAACTCCGCCGCGGATTGCTCGCCAACGGATATGTACCCGTCCCGGTTGACGGCAAGCGCCCGAAGATCAAAGGATGGTCAAGCTTCCGGCCAAAGCCCGAGCAGATCGATGGTCAGATCCGACGCTATTCGGACCATACTAATACCGGCATCCTCTGCGGCGAAGTGGTGGCCGTCGATATCGACGTTCCGGATATCTACGCAGCGGAACACCTGCGCACAATGGCACTGGCTCTTCCCGGCGCCGATCGCGCTCTACAGCGGATCGGCCGCGCTCCAAAGGTGACCTTCATCTTCCGCGCATCGGACGCTCGACGGAAGAAAATCACCGGCAAGTACATCGTCAACGGCCTCGAATGCCAGATTGAAATCTTGGGCCAAGGCCAGCAGTTTGTCGCCTTCGGCATCCATCCCGATACCGACAAGGCTTACGAGTGGACAGGCGCATCTCCGCTCGACGTGCCGTTCGCAGACCTGCCAGAGATCCATGCCGAGACTATCGACGCATTCGTGGCCGACGCCGACGCCTACCTCGCGTCCATAGGGACGGCTATCAGCAAGAGAGCCGAGCCGCGTGCTGTGCAGGCGATCGGCGGCAGCTTCTGGAAACAGGTGAATTCCGCGGCACTCGCCGAGCCTGACCGCTGGGTACGCGACCTTTTCTCAACCGCAACGAAAGAGGCGGGGACCGGCGCATGGCGTATCACCTCAGAGGATCTCGGGCGTTCGCTGGAGGAAGACATTTCCATCCATCAGGATGGCATCCGCGATTTTGGCACTGAAAAGGCGTGCACCGCCGTTGAGCTTGTCATCGATTATGGTGGCGCCGCCAACCCCAAAATGGCCGCTTTCTGGCTGTGCGAGCGCCTCGGTCGAGCCCCCAAGGAGCTAGGCTGGGAGGACCGCGATATCGGCGCTCGTATGACGCTCGGCAGCCTCACTAAGGTTCCTGCGGCTGCGAACGACAACGTGCAAAAAGAAGATGAAGCAGACGAGGAGCCAGCAGTCCTACCGCAGGCCACTGGTTTGCCCGAGCATCTTTGCTTCCCGCCAGGAGCCGTGGGCGATTTCACGCGCTTCATTGTCGGCTGCGCTCGCTTCCCTTCGCCGCACCTCTCGCTAGTCGCGTCGCTTGCCTTCGTGGCCGGTCTGATCGGCCGGCGGTATCGAGGTCCAACAGGGCTTAGAAGCAACCTCTATGTGGTGGGACTCGCCGAATCGGGCTTCGGCAAGGACATCACAATTCGAGCCACCTCTGCGCTTGCCGATTCCACCTCGTGGGGCAACAAGGTCAGCGAGGCACTTTTTGCCGATCAAATTCGAAGCCTTCCCGGCTTGGCAGGCAAACTCAGGAAGTCACCCTCTGCCATAGCGGTTCAAGACGAATTTGGACGGTGGCTCGCCGAGCATACCGGGAGAAACACCGCCTCACATCGAGCCGAAATAACAGCCTCTCTCATGGAGCTGACTGGGGCTCCGACTGGTTTTTGGGGTGGCCAGGAAAAGGCGGGCGGCAATATTCCTCGCATCGTTGCGCCATGCTTGAGCGTTCATGGAGTTTCGACCCCGTCAACGTTCTGGAATGCGCTATCGAGCGGAAACATCTCCGAGGGCCTGCTTGGCCGCCTCGTGCTTATTGATGTCGGAAATGCAGAGCCGGTGAAAGTGCGCCGCCCTCCCAATAGCATTGAAGACATTCCGACCGTGTTGTCTCAGCAGGTAGCTGAGCTTCTCGGGCTGTCCGCGGGAAAGTTCACGGGGTCGTTTTGCGCACTTTCAGCAAGATCTGACGAAAAGCCGCATCCTATTATGACAGCACAATGGGGAGACGGCGTCGACGACTTGTTCGAAGACTTTGACGATCGCATCCGCGCGATGAAACGGACGATCGACCCGCAGTATCGCCCAATCCTCAACCGCGTCGGCGAAAATTCCGCCAGGCTGGCGCTAATCGTTGCAGTCGGGTGCGACCCGAAGGAACCGATCGTAACTCGAGAAATTCAGACGTGGGCTAATGCCGTTGCCGAACACAGCCTCAACGTGATCCTGCGAGGCGCAAACGACAATATCGCTGACAATGATCGGGCGGCCGAGTATTTGCGCGTGCGCCAGCAGATCACGCGCCGAGGGTCGGACGGAATTACAGCGCGCGAGATCGTAAAAAACCTCCGAGGCGCGATCGACCGCCGGCGACTTGAAGACATCATGGCCATGCTGCGGCAGGCGAGGGAGATACATCTCGCGAAACTCACAACGGAGAGTGGCCAGTCGAAAATGCGCTTTTGGTCGGCTGAATCGCTGCCAAATGGGGCGGTCATTGTCCCGATTGAGGCTGGGTGAAAGGTAGGGGATTTGCCTGGGGGATAGGCAGGGGAAAGGGTGGGGGCAAAATCGGCGTACTCCAAAAAACACCGTCTGCTCTCCCCCAGTCTTCCGGCAGTCTTTCCCCCACCCTTGCACCCACCCTTTCCCCCAGTCTTTCTTTTAAAAAATACAATAAAAACAATAATATATACAAGGGTGGGTACATCTAGCATGGGGAGATGCCCCCAATGCGGTTTTTGAGTGCTCAAATCGTTAGTCACACACACGCGCGAAGGAGAACACGTGATTGAAGTTAGCGAAACGAAACGCGGCCGGAAAACTACCCACCGTCTGGACACGAGTCAGGTCGATCAACTCGACGAAATATCCGGCGACGAGCAACTCGCGCTGGTCTGGTGCGAAACGCACCGCCAATGGGAATGGCACTGGATCGACCGTGCCGAGATTAGCAACTGAGGAGAACGACATGACCAAAACAGCAGAAGCATTCGCAGACAAGCACGACATCGCCGCGACGCCAGAAGACGTGGCCCGCATCCGCCGAGCACTTGGCAAGTTTTATGCCGCCGTCGAGGCGATCGATGCACCACGCCAAGGCTGGATCCAACTGCACGACGGGCCGGCCATCCGTGCTGCATTCGAGAAGCACAATCCGAGCACGCCCGCTCACGGCGCCGCAATGGCCATGGCGGAGATGCCGGAGCATTGGCCGACAACTTACAAGGCCAGTGTCGCATACCATCTTTCGTCGCTACTCGACGACGTGGTGAACTCGTGATGCGCATCAAGAACTTTGACAAATCAATCCGCCGCGAGGCGGCACGCGCACAGGAGGCTATCCGGACGATCGTGGCCGACAGCACAGCACCGCGCGACCCTCGCGCCCGGGGCGAACACTACCGTCGACACTTGGCAGATGCCAATCGCGTGATCGATACGCTTCAGGTACGCATCGCGGAGCTCGAGGAAAAGGCGGCGAAAGCGAAGGAGGACACGGCCTATTTGCTCAGCTTGTGCGTGCCACGCTCACAGTACGAGCGCGAGCGCCTGGCGGCTTTCAACCTAGCGCGCAACAAAGCGGCGATCCTTGCCGAGCCGGATGATGTCCCGAACATGTTGTCCGACGCGATCGACAATATCAAACCACCGCAGAAATGGAGCAAACAATGAGCGCTAGTGATTTCATCAACGAAAAGTTTGCATCGTCCGATTTCGAACTGGCGGTCAATGACCGCTTGGCGGACGGAGATCCGACGGTTCCTGTTGAACCTCTCCGCTTGCTCGCCAACCTAGCGACAACAGGTGCCCTCACATCTGACGAGCGTGACGCCGGCGAGATTCTCCACCGATTGGCAATCGCGGGGCGCTCTCCTTTGAACGGCCCAGCAATCGTCAATTGGCGCGACAAGGAAGGTAAGTGGTCGTCGGTCAGCAAACCTCGCCTTGCTCTGCGCGAGATGTTGGAGAAGGCTATGCGGTCGATCCGGACGCCTAAGCGAGAGCGTGCAGTCCGGATGGCACTTGTTATCGAGAACCCGAGAGCAAACCTCGATGCCACCCACCAACTTACGGCGGGGATCGGCGATGTCGCTCGCGGCTGGTGGGGCGCGAAAGCTAAGCCCACGATGCTGTCCGGTAAGGTCACGTTGCCCGGGATATCGTTAGGTGAGAATGACGCGACGGCAGAGCGGTTGGTTGCAGCCAATGACAACAGTGAGATCGTCGAAGGCGCACGTCGCCTCTTCGATACTGCGTTCGACGTCATGGCTAAACGCAAGCAACTCGACGAGGACCCTGAAATCAATGAGCTCTTGTTTACTGCCGGCCGGCTGTACCAACAAGATCACCACGCCGCCGGGTTCGATCCTCTAGGTGCCATCGACTATTCGCGACCAATGGTCGACGGATCCGGCGGCCCTCCTGTGTCCGAGCGGTCCACGATCGCCAAGGATCGCTTCCGCGCGGCGAGGCGATCGATCGGCAGCCGCTACGGTGCGGTAGTCGACGCGGTTGTGCTGGAAGGCAAGACGTTGCTCGATGCGGGCAGGGCACACTGTGGCTATTCCGGTAAGGACACAGCGACGGCCGCGGCGAAAGAACGTCTCAACGCGGGTCTGCGGATTTTGGCTCAGCGTTACGGTCTGACCCGCCTCGCTGCATAGGTCTCCGGCTATCTCCGGCAGCCTGTGCTATACTTGTATCCAAGATCAGAAATTTAACCCGGCTACAGCGCCGGGTTTTCTTTTTCGGTGCGCAGCTTGATTTGCGACCGAGCCCGCGTCAGCGATGAATGCGGGTAACTACTGGCAGGCCGGGCCGTGGACGCATAAGCCCGATACACAGGAATGGCACACCGTATGGGCGCCGCCTGCGACACCAATTGCCCATCTACGGCTAGATGCCAGCGGCTTGGACGCGGCATTCCGTGGGCATTCCCATCCCCTGGCGCTGCCTCCTCCTCTGGCGACGGGTGATCATGCGGCCCGCTCTCCTGTTCTGCAGGATTGAGCGGGCCGCCTTTGTTTTTTTCGGCTCAGCGTCGGCGGTTAGTCGCTAACGCGCGAAAGCTCTGCAGTGAAGTTGATGCCCGGTGCTTGCGGGGACGTTCCCTTGGCCGAGATGTTGTCTCCGGAAACGCGGCCATCGAGGTTGATGGTAGCTTTGTCGATGCCGAAGACCGAAGTGACGCCATTGTGCGCTGTGTGGCGGTCTGTGGTTACGACGGCTGTCAGGTGGTCTCCTGCGGTTGTGTATGAGCCGACATAGTAGAGGCCAGCGTCACCGCCCCACATCTTACCGTCGACGGCATGAACGACGCCAGCGCCCGAGCCCAGAGGTGTTTGGAAATGCACACGATAGAGGCCGTTTTTCATTGTTTGCGATGCTCCAAGAAAGTTGAGACTGCCAATGAATAGCATACAGCCCTGCCGTGTTGTAGAGCCACGTGACCACCTTAGAATAGATCGAGCGACTTACCACCGTTGGTATGGCCTGAAAGCCTGGCAGGACGCACGTCAGGTGCAGCTTGCCCGCCAGCCGCTATGTGAGCGGTGCCTTCAATCCGAGATCGTGACTGAAGCAACGGTCGTAAACCACCGCACTCCTCATTGCGGGGATTGGAAGTTGTTCGTCGATCCGGACAATCACGAGAGCGTGTGTCAGCCGCACCACGACGGTTTGATCCAGCGCGAGGAGAAGCGCGGTCATGTTATCGGGTGCGACATCGAAGGTCGCCCCTTGGACCCCCTGCACCCCTGGAATCGGGCCGGAGGGGGTGGGTGACGAGGTCCGACCGTTCAGACGCCGTACCCGCGCCCCAGGTCCGTTCGCACCGAGAGCAAATCTGAAGAGGGGGGATGATCGCCATCCCCGTAGGGGATGACGTTGACAGAAACGACTTTAAGGGAGCCGGACTGGTTTGAACTCTATCCAGAGCAGGGTGACGCGTTGGAAGCCGGCCGACAGTGGACCGCTGTCATGGCGGATCTTCAAACAGCTGGAACGATCGCCGACGCCAACGGCCATACCGTTCGGCGCCTCATTGAGTTCAGGGTCCAATATTGGAGGGCGGCAAAGCATGTCGCCGAACACGGAACCATCCTCGCGGGCAACAAGCGCGCCAAAATCGGGCAGTGGAACCCCTATTGGTCTGCGATGCAGCACGCCGACGCTCGTATCGTCGTTCTTGAGGCAAAACTAGGCCTAGACCCACTCAGCCGAGGAAAAGCAACGAAGGTGCAGCGTGGAAAGAAAAAGGCCCGCGCGGCAGACGCCTACCTCAAGCCTCGGGCCGACTGACCCGACCACGCAGTACGCCCAGGATGTCGTGGCTGGCAAGATTATTGCGGGCGAGCACCAAGTCGCCGCCGCCGAACGGCATCTCAAGGATCTTCGCGACGGACAGAAGCGTGGCCTCTATTGGAGCCCAAAGGATGCCGCGCTAGCCGTCGGTTTTGCACCAGCGGTCCTTTCGATCACGGCCGGTGCCGCCGAAGGCAGGCCGTTCAATCTTCTTCCGTGGCAGGTCTTCTGCACAGGCAGCCTCTTTGGCTGGCGTCGCGAAAGCGGTCGGATGCGCTTCCGCTCTGCTTGGGTAGAAACTGGCAAAGGTCAGGCTAAGTCCCCTTGGATGGCCGCAACGGGCCTCTACATGGGCGGATGGTATGGTGTGAAGCGAGCCGAGGTCTATTCGATCGGCCAGGACCGCGCCACCGCCAACGTTCTGTTCAAGGATGCCGTGGCGATGTGCCGGGCTCCCATTCCAGGGGGCGAAGAGGACGAGGAGGATTCACTCGTTTCCCGAGGCGACGTGATCATCCGTGGCGAGGGCGATAACGCCTGGAAGATCGAGTTCCCCGAGATCGGCGGAAAATTCCAGTCATTGGCCAATGGTCAGGCCATCAGCGGACCCCGCCCGATCATGGTGGCGGCCGACGAAATTCACGAATTCCGGACCAACGACTCCATCGAGACATGGAAGCGAGCCATTGCGAAAATGCCTGGCGACGGGCTCATGCTGCTGGGCACGAACACGCCGGCATCAACCCAAATCGTGGGCACCGAATACAGCGAGTTCTACCAGAAAGTCGCCACCGGCGAGATAAACGACGATGAGGCGTTTGCGTTCATCTGTCGTGTCGACAAGGCAGACCGCGACACCGTCTTCGACAATGAGGCCGTTTGGCAAAAGTCGCTGCCGGCGCTCGGCGTGACCTTTCCGATTGAGAACATCCGCGGCGAGGTCAATACGGCGCGTGTGCTGCTGTCGACGTCGTTCTCGGTCAAGCGCCTCTATTTCGGGATTCCGATTGGGGCCGCTGACTTCTGGATCGCGGAGGATGCATGGTCTGCTGTTCAAGGTCGGGTTGATCCGAAGGAGCAGCGCGGCCGCAAGTGCTGGCTCTCTCTGGACCTCAGCGACAAGAACGACCTGACGGCCCTTACCGCTGTCTGGGCCGATGACGGCGGTCATCTACATGCGAAGACCTGGTACTGGACCACGAAGGAAGGGCTGGAAGCGCGAGCGCTTTCAGACAACGCGAAATACGTGGAGTGGTCGCAGGACCCGCTGGTCGACCTGACAGCTGTATCCGGCGCCGTCATCGATAAGACCTTCGTGGCGGCTGAGGTCAAGAAGCTCTGTGCTGAGCACGATGTCGAGTTTCTGGCGTTTGACCCCGCCGGCATGGCCGACTTCATCGGAGCGTGCGAGCAGATCGGCTTCCCAGTTTGGAAGTACGAAGGTCCGGACAAACCTGAAGGGCAGGGGCTCAAGCTGATCGCTCATGGTCAAGGCAAGCGCGTGGTGTTTGAAGACCGGGCACTTTGCATGCCACGAGCGATCGAACGTCTCGAGGATCGCATCCTCGAACGGTCGATCACCATCGACTCCTCGCCGGTCACGTACATGTGTGCCGGCAACGCGCTCGTCGATGCCGACGGCCAAGGCAATCGCGCATTCGACAAGAAACGCTCTCGCGGCCGGATCGACGGCCTTGTGACGATTGCGATGGCCACCTGTGCGGCTGCCGATGGTCTTCCGGGTGCAGTACCGGTCCCGACCTCGGCCTGGGACGATCCCTCATTTTCACTAGCGGATTTAGGAGCATTTTGATGCGATGGCCGTTTACCCGAAGAAATGCGCCAGAATCGCGCTCAAGTTCCGAAAATGAGAAGATCCCGGTCAGTGCGGAAAGCTTCCTCGCCTATTTTGGCGTGCAATCGGGAAATCTGCCCAATGTCACGATCGACAGCGCCCTGAGTGTGCCGGCCGTATGGGCCGCTGTCGCATTCCTCTCGCGCACGCTAGCGGCACTGCCGCGGCACGCTTATCGCGACACAAAGGAAGGTGCAAAGCGTGTCGGTGGCAAGCTGGAGACGGTGGTGAACGTCGCTCCAAACGATGAACTAGGCTCCTTTGCGTTCTGGCAGTGGTTTTGGCAGCAAGTTTTCACAGGCGGCCGCGGCCTGGCATACATCGAGCGGACGCCACAGGGCGTTGACTCGCTTTGGCCGATGGACCCCGCAAAGACCACGATCAAGCGCGTCGGGCTGAAGGTCACGTATGAGTTTGGCGGCAAGACCTACGCCGCGGCTGATGTCATCGATGTGCCGTTCATGCGGCGCAGCGACGGAATAAAGCACTACGGGCCGATCAGTCAGGCCTCGAAAGCTATTCAGCTTGCCCTGGCTATGAACGATTACGGATCCAACTTCTTCTCGGGCGGTGGAGTTCCCCCTCTCGCGTTGGTTGGCCCGTTGCCCCAAGGCGCTGATGCCCTGAAGCGAGCGCATGAGGATATCAAGCGGGCAATTGGCGCAGCTAAGTCTAGCAGCAGCCAGATTTTTCCAATCCCTCCCGGCAATGAGCTGAAGCCGGTCGGGATGGACCCAGCCAAAGGCCAGATGGTCGAGGCCCGGCGATTCCAAGTGGAAGAAATCGCAAGGACGTACCAGCTCCCGCCTGTGTTTCTGCAGGATCTGACGCATGGCACGATGGCGAACACCGAGCAGCAAAATCTCATGCTCGTCCAGCACCTCGTCGGCCAATGGGCGAAGGCACTTGAGGACGAGATGAATCTCAAGTTTTTCGGCCGTGGCGGTGGAAGCCGTTACATCTCGCACGTCCTCGACGGCTTGATGCGCGGCGATTTCCTCTCCCGAATGGATGGCTTGGCGAAGGCTGTTCAGAACGCGCTGCTGACGCCGAATGAGGCGAGGGCGCTGGAGCACAGGGAGGCAAAGCCTCACGGTGACGACCTGTTCCTTCAAGGAGCCACGGCGCCGCTTGGAACGGCGACGTACGGCCAGCAAAACACACCCGGGGCGGATCAGCAGCCAGCCAACGACAATCAAGCAGACGAGGCGGAAGCCGCATGAGCGAATTCGAGAAGCGCATAGCGCAGCAGGTCGAACTGCGCGCAGACGAGAGTGGCACGAAGACGCTCACCGGCTATGCTGCCGTATTCAACTCACCGACGGACATCGGCGGGTATTTCACCGAACAGATTGCTCCCGGCGCCTTCGCAGAGACGATCAAGGGCGATGTCAGATGCCTGTTCAATCACGATAGCGATCATGTGCTCGGCCGCACCGTCGCCCGGACGCTTCGATTGTTCGAGGACGCCAAGGGGCTGAGATTTGAAGTGGATCTCCCGGATACAAGCACCGGCAAGGACGTCGGGAAACTCGTCGAGCGAGGCGATGTGAGCGGATGCTCGTTCAACTTCCGTGCAACGAAGCAGTCGTGGGACGATACCGTCGACCCGCCGCTTCGCACGCTCGAAAAGCTGGAAATCGACGAGGTGTCGATCGTTACTTTCCCTGCTTATGCCGACACCACTGTCGGCGTTCGCTCGCTTGACCAGTGGCGTTCAGGATCGCGCAGCCAACAGAATAACGCAGCGGCCGCACGTCGCATAGCCGGCAAGAAGGCCGCGATGGAGCAGAAATTTAGGGGCATCCGGCAGGACGTCTCTTAGTCACCCGGTTTAGCCGGAGGGCAGGAACGTCCTGCCATTTCACCAAGCCCGTACGCGCTCGCGTCGGGCTTTTTCTTTGCCCGAAAGGAAAATCATGTCCCTTACTGAACTGCAGGAAAAGCGCGGCCGTCTCGTGACGCAGGCCCGCGAAGCGCTTGGCGAAATCACCAAGAACACCGATGAAGTCCGCGCCGCCGAGCTCGACAAGCGTCATGACGACATCATGGCCGAGTTCGACAAAGTCGAGAAGCAGATCGAACGCGAAGAGCGCCAGGCAGCCATCGAGGCTCGTTTCGCTGAGCGTCAGCGCGATCGACGCCCGAACAATGGCGACTCCGAAACCCGCGGCCAGGACGATGGAGAGACGATCGAATACCGCTCGATCTTCTACAAGTTCCTTGCCTCGGGTGCGGACATCGGTGAGCTCAACGCCGAAGAGCGTAAGGTTCTGAAGGCTGGCGTGGATGCTTCGGCCAAGGAGGAATTCCGCACCCAGGTGACCACTTCCGGTGGTCCCGGTGGTTACACCGTGCCAGTAGAGCTTGCCAACATCATTGTTCGCTCCATGAAAGACTGGGGTCCGATGTACGACGAGGACATCGCGACGGTAATCTCCACCGCGAGCGGCAACCAAATCAACCTTCCCACTGTCGACGACACGGCGAAGTCTGGCGCGAAGCACACCGAAGGCACTGCGCTAACCGACGATGGCTCGGAAGATGTTGTCTTTGGCCAGAAGCGGCTCGATGCCTACGTGTACGACACCGAATTCGTGAAGTTCTCGATGGAACTGGCACAGGACTCCATCTTCAATATGGAATCCCTGCTCGGCTCGCTACTCGGCGAACGGCTCGGCCGCATCGCGAACCGCGAACTTACGATCGGCGACGGCACTGGCGACCCGAATGGCGTAGTCACGGCATCTTCGCTCGGCAAGACCGGGGCCGCCGCTGCAGCTATCGCTGCCGACGAGATCATCGACCTTCTGCATTCGGTCAACGCGGCCTACCGCCGTTCGCCGAAGACGCGTTTCATGTTCGCGGACACTACGCTCGCGGCCATCAGAAAATTGAAAGACGGGCAGGGGAATTTTCTGTGGCAAATGGGGGACGTCACGACCGCCCAGCCCGGAACGCTGCTCGGCTACCGCTACAGCATCAACGATGACATGGATGCGCTTGCTGCGGCCAAGAAGGTCATGCTCTTCGGCGACTTCTCGAAGTACTTCGTCCGCAAGGTAGGATCGCCGGTCATTGGCGTTCTGCGCGAGCGCTTCTGGCCTGATCTTGGCATCGCCGGCCTGATCCGCTTTGACGGTGAGCTCGGCGACGCTGCAGCCGTGAAGCACCTGATCACCGCTGCTTCCTAATGCTTGGATGGCGGGCTTCGGCCCGCCTCCTTCCCAGGAGAGATCATGAAAATTCAGATGTTAGTCGGTCTCGCCGGCAACGAATATTCGTTGGCGCCAGGCGACGAGCGAGAATTCCCTCATGCGGAAGCGGTCAGGCTGATTGATGCTGGTTTCGCGGCGCCGGTCGACGTTCAGCCGACCGAGAAGCGCAGCAAGAGAGGCAAGAATGTGGTATCCGACGAAAGTGGCAACGGCGGCGACGACTGAGCCAGTCAGCCTCGAAGAGGTTAAGCGCCGGCTCCACGTCACCTTTGATGACGACGACGAAGACATCAATCTGATGATCTCGTCGATGCGAGATCATGCCGAAAAGTACTGTAATACGCGCTTTACCAGCCAGACGGTCGAGATGAAGTGCGACGGCTTTTGCGCCTTCGCAAGGCTACCAGAGGCGCCCGTCACCTCTGTGACGTCGATCGCTTATGTAGATACCGGCGGCGGCAACCAGACACTTGCTGAGTCGGTGTACGAGCTCCGGAATGACGGCCTAGAGGTGGCAATTGTCACCAAATACGGCCAGCAATGGCCGGCCATACAGCCTGGATCGCGGATTGTGGTCACAGCGGTGGTTGGATACGCGGCCGCACCTGCGGCTGTAAAGCACGCCATCCTCCTGAACATCGCCGATGCCTACGAGAACCGCGAAAACGCGGAGCTCGACGATTGGACCGCGTTTGACGCGCTTCTTTGCAACTACAGACGCGGCTCCTAAGCCGCAGGAGATTTTAGATGGCGGATCTCACGATTACCGCGGCTAACTGCATTAGTGGAGCAGGAGCGCGCATCGAACACGGAACAGCCGGCGAAACGATTACGGCGGGAAAACTTGTATTTCTTGACCAAACCACCACCGGAAAGTGGCTGCTGGCAGACGCTGACGCGGCGACCGCAGCAGCGCGCGGCCAGGGCAAGATCGGCGTCGCATTGAACGGCGCAAGCAACGGCCAGCCGCTTGCCGTGCAGACGGAAGGCCCGATCACGATCGGTGCAACTGTTGTCGCCGGCACGACCTACTACCTTTCGCCCAACCCTGGCGGAATCGCTCCCTTGGCTGACATCCTGACCGGCGACTACGTCACGATTGTTGGTGTTGCCACGAGCACGTCGGCCATCAGGCTAGACTTCCAGTACAGCGGCGTCGCCCTCTAATGGCCAAGGGAGGCGCGGGAAGACTGCAAGAGCGCGTCTCTCTTTTCAAGCGAGGCGAGCTCGACGACGGTTACGGCAACACCGTCACCGATTGGGTGCTTCAGTTCCAGACTGCCGCCGGCTACACGCATCTGCGGGGCGGCGAGGCCGTCATGGCGGCAAGGCTTGAGAACAAGCACCCGCTTGTCATCCGGATACGGACCAGCACGGCCGCTCGCGCAGTGACCGCCGAGTGGAAACTTACCGACACGCGCACCGGCGTGGAATACGCGATCAAGGACGTCACGCATGATGTCGATCGCGCTTGGATCGACCTGCTTTGTGAACGCGGGGTGGTTCCCTGATGGCTAAGGGCGTCAAGGAACTCGAGAAAAAGCTCTTGGCAATGCCGAAGCGGGTGGAAATCGCCGCTCGCAAGGCCATGGAGAAGGGTGCCGACGAGCTTGTGCAGATGATGCGCAGGCTGGTGCCTGTCGACCAGGGCGACCTGCGCGAATCTATCGCGTGGACATGGGGCGAGGCGCCAAAGGAGTCGGTTGTTCTCGCCGAGAGCGAGCCAGACGCGCGCGGTCTCAAGATCACGGTCTATGCCACCGACTACAAGGCGCGATGGATCGAGTTCGGCACCATCAAGATGCGTGCGCAGCCGTTCTTCTTTCCCTCATACCGCACGCTCCGGAAGCGCATTCAGTCTCGTATCAAGCGGGAGGTGAAGAAAGCCATCCGCTTCGTCGGACCAGTTACGCAGAGCGAGGCATAAATGGCGGAATCTGCTGAAACAGAACTGCAGAAGCTGCTGTTCACCACGCTTACCGGAAATACCGGAATCATGGCGTTGGCAGGCGGGGTCTATGATCGCGTGCCGACTGACCCTTACAAGGGGAAGACAGCATACGTGTCGTTCGGACCGTCGGATGTCGTCGAGGATGGCGCTGACTGCATCTTTTCTGGAGAGCACACGATTCAGTTGGATGTGTGGTCCAAGGCGGTCGGCCAGGTCGAGGCGAAGCGTCTCGTATTCCTGATCTACAAGGCGCTGCACGAGCAATCGCTGACTCTGACAGAGAATGCGCTTGCCGAGATCCGCGTCGACTTCCGTCGGGTTTTCGCGGATCCGGATCCGCTCATAACGCACGGTATTGCGAGCGTGACTGCGCTCATTGAGGAGCCGTGATGGCCTGGGCCGTGTTTCGTCGCGAGACAAACTGGTCGCGGCCCAACTGCAAGTTTTCATTTAACGCGAAGCCGAAAGCGGAGCCGCAGTGCTTTCCGCATGACTTCGTTGACTATGCCGTCTCAAAAGGCTGGGCGGTGAAGGTGCCGCCGCCGAGGCGGAAAGAAAAGCAAAAGGGCTGACCGCCCAATCACAGCAGCCGCCGTGAGCGGCTTTTTTATTGGAGAAAAGCATGGCGCGGGCGACTACTGCGAACTTTCATCAAATGGTTCTTGAGGTTGAGACGACCCCAGGAAGTGGCGTTTACAGCAAGATTTGCGGCCTCACGTCGCGATCGATCAACCGCCAGTCAAATATGGCAACTACCGAAGTCCCGGATTGCTCGGACGAAAGTTTGCCTGCCTCTCTGGAGCGTGCCGTTCAGAGCCAGGAGTGCACGATTTCTGCATCTGGTGTGTGGGCTGCCGAAAGCCATGGCACGCTTTACGATTGGTGGGCCTCCGGCGCCACCAGAAACATCCGAATCGCTCATCTGAATGCCTCTGTCGGTTCGCCGGAGTATGAGAGCGGGCCAGCCTATCTGGTCTCCCTGAACAACACCGCTGAGCGTGGGCAGAAGGTCACGGGTGAACTGTCCATCGAATTTGATGGAATCCCGACCGTGACAGATAAGGCCTAATAGATGCGTGGCTCAGAGGAGATTGTTTGGCCAGGCGGGGAGCATGCTTTCCGCCTGGGTATCGGCGAGCTTCGCGCGATCGAGCAGAAGTGCGACGCCGGTTGTGCTGTGGTCCTGATGAGGCTTTTGTCCTCGGCTTGGAAGATCGATGACGTGATCGCTCCTTTGAGGCTCGGCCTCATTGGTGCTGGCATGTCTGAGCGCGACGCGCAGAGGGCGGTTGATGCGGCGCTTGACGTCTCCAGCCCTTATGCGCTCGCCGTTCCCGCGGCCGACGTGTTGCAGCGCTTCATCATGGGCAATAGTGCAGACAAGCCCGGTGGTGATCAGTCGGGGGAGTCGTAGGCGGGAACGGAGTAAGACCGGACCCGCTACCGAACGGCATGACCCGCTGGTCAGCATACTACGCCGCCGGCATCGTGATGGGCATGACGCCGCGGCAGGTTGATGAATGCACTTTTTGGGAGTTCGATTGCTGCTACGAAGGCCATCGCAAAGCCAACCAGACAGAAGAGCAGGCGCCTCCGCCTATGAGCGATGCTGCTGCTGCTGATTTGGGGATCGTAGGCTTCTAGTCGCTAAGGCGCTCCAGCGTCTGGCGATTCTGATCGAGCAGCGCATTCGTGCGCGCAGCGCTGGAATACTTGGCGTCGTACTCTGCGAACGCCAAGTACCCACCGCCGATGATGATTACGGCGCAAGCGCACGCGATCAATGCCTTAAGCCAACCGTCCATGGCTACCTCTTTATGCGCACTATCCCAGATTGCGCCAACTCTGTCCACACAGGTGAATAATGGCCGCAAATGACGATACCGCGCGTCTGTTAGTCTCGATCGAGGCGACGCAGGCCAAGTTCGAGAAACAACTGGCGGCCATTGCCAGGAGGGCCGGAGATACGGCCGGCAACGTTGAAAAGTCCTTCCAGAAGGCGAATGACAACGTTGCTCGGAGCTTTGAGCAGGGCTCGCGGCGAGCAACGACAGCCACCCGGCAGTCGAGCGCCGCCGTATCCAACCTGTCGTTTCAGTTGAACGACATCGCGATGGGGCTTGCCTCCGGTACGTCGCCTTTCACGATCATGGTTCAGCAGGGTAGCCAGGTCGCCCAGGTTTTCAACGGAACTGGCGGCGGCATCGTCGGGGCGATCAAGACGCTTGGCGGCGCCTTCGCCTCAATGGTGAGCCCGGTGTCGCTGGCGTCGTTTGCGTTGATTGGCCTCACCGGCGCCGCTGTCCAATATCTGACAACGCTTAACTCAGGAGTTCCCGACTCCGAGGCGCTATTGAAAGAACACGCCAACGTCATCAAGTCTTTTGATGAAGCGTGGGGCATCGCTGAGAAGGGCGTTAAGGAATACTCTGACGCCACAAAACAAGTCGAACTCCAGAAGCTCAAGGACAAGTTTGGGGATCTGGCGAAGACCGCGGAAAGCACTTTCGAAGACGTCACTCGTGGACTTCGCAACATTCCCGCTTCGGAGTTCGGTGGCGGCGATATAATTGATCAGACCAATAGGGCAATGACCCTGTTGGAGCAGCAAGTTCCGGCGCTTCGTGAATTTGCCGCCGAGATGGTGAAGCTTGAGAACGCCAAGGACGCGCCGCAGCCTGTCCGTGAAGCGGCGGCAGAAGCAAGAAAGCTCGCGCAAGAACTCTTCCCAGTGCAAGACGCGCTTGAGGAGACGCAGCGAAGGCTGAAGCAACTCAACCTGACGAGTGAAGAAGGCAAGGCAGCGTTTGCTGCCATGACCGCTGCAGCGCTCGGTATGGGTACTGCCGGCGGCGACGCTGTCAGTACGATCGCGGGAAAGTTCAAGAACGAGCTTCTTCCGGCTATAACGCAGGCGATCCAGAAGACAGCGGAATACGCGAAGAATTTCTCATCGCTACAAGAGCAGGTAAACAAAACGCCTCTCGGCCAGTTGTCGCCGATCTTCTCCGGCGGCGGACAGTTCCTGAATGCCGACGAGCTCAACACGTTTCGTGCGGGTGAAGAGAAATATCGTGTCGCCGGCGAAAGCGCCGCGGCGCAGATGGTAAAGGGCTTCGAGGGCTTCATTGCCAAAGCGAAGTGGGACGAGAACGCTTTCCGCGTGGGCTTCGGCAGCGACACAGTCACGCGCGCCAACGGCCAGATCGAGGAGGTCACCAAAGACACTGTCGTCACTCTGGCGGATGCGCAGCGCGACCTTGAGCGCCGTCTGGTGGAGTTCCAAGATGGAATCCAGAAGGCAATCGGCGTCGACACCTGGAACAGCCTCAATGAGGCTCAGCAGGCTGCACTCACCAGCATCGCTTACAACTATGGCTCGCTACCTAAGCGCATCGTTGCGGCGATAGAGAGCGGTGGCGGAGCTGAAGCAGTAGCAAACGCGATCTCCGCGCTCGGCAGCGACAACGGCGGGATAAACAAGCGGCGCCGCAACGAAGAGGCACAATCGTTCCTATCCGGAACTGGCATTTCGATGTCAGAGGCTGGGCTCGGTGGCGGCAAGAAGACGCCGGCGGAGCTCTTCCAGGGCGATGTGCAGCAGATCCAAGCGCGCATCGCCGCGCTAAATGCAGAATACGAGGCGCAGGCTAGGTTAAATCCGCTTGTGAACGATTACGGCTATGCCGTTGAAAAAGCGAGAATTCAGCAGCAGTTGCTGTCTGAGGCTCAGCGCGCAGGGCTTGAAATCACCCCGGAACTGCGAACGCAGATCGAGGGTCTAGCCGAAAACTACGCGAAAGCTTCGTCGGCCAGTGACAGGCTGAAGGATTCGCAGCAAAAGGCCGTTGACGCGGCAAAGCAGTTTTCTGGTCTCGGCCAGGAAGTTGTTGGCGGCTTCATCAGCGATATGCGCAACGGGGCATCTGCAGCCGAGGCGCTGAGCAACGCCCTGAACAAGGTTCTCGATAAGATAATCGAGATCGGCCTTAACTCGTTGTTCTCTGGCGGCGGCCTGTTCGGTGGAGGTGGTGGGGGAGGCCTGCTCGGCGGGTTCCTCATTCCCGGCATCCTGCACAAGGGCGGCGTGGCTGGCAGCGATGGCTACGGTCATGGTCGCTCGGTCTCGCCTTCAACATTCGCCGGCGCCAAGCGCTACCACACTGGCGGCGTCGCGGGCCTTCAGCCTGGCGAGGTTCCGGCCATCCTGCAACGCGGCGAGGTCGTTCTGCCTCGCGGCACCAAGATGGGCGGCCAGCAGGCCGTTCAGGTGCAGGTGGGTGTTAGCGTCGATAATGACGGGCAACTCCAGGCTTACGTTAAGAGCGTGAGCCAGCAGGAAGTCGCTTCGGCAAGCCCCAAGATCGTCTCGGCCGCCAACCAACAGGCACCTGCCGCAGTCGCGAAGTACCAGCAGCAAAAAGCGGGAGGGGAGTGGAGATGAGCGACGTGATAGTTTGGCCGCTCTGCACATTAACTCCCCAAACCGCATCGGCGGATTTGGTGCCCTTCACAAGGAGCGGCGGTCGCACTCTAGGCGGCGTCCAACCCACCACTCGGACGGATTTGGGTTTTTGGGAGGTATCTTATTCCGGGATAGTCCTACAAAATCGCAACCGAGCCGCCTGGCAGACCTGGAATGCAATCCGGCAAAAACTGGGCGGTCGCTCTGGTCTGATCGCTGTCCGCGTCCGCTCGTCGCTTTCCGCACCGTATGCCTCCGGCAAGTTTGAGCCGGTGATCGACACCGAGCACAGCGACGACGCGCCGTTCGATGACGATACGCCCTATGTGCAGGGCGCCATTTCGGTCGTGACTGACGGCGTGACTGATGTCGGCGCTACGTCGATTCGGTTGCGGATCATCAACGCCGCAGCCAACCTTGTGGGTGCCAGATTTTCGTACAATCACGCCCTCTATGAGACCGGCCCGGTGACCAGTGTTGATGGCGACATCTGGACTGTTCCGATTTCGCCGTCTGTGCGGGAGCTCATTCCCGCTGGCGCCGATCTCGAGTTCGACCAGCCGACGTGCCTTTGCCACTTGGCGGAGGACCGCGGCATGGACATCGACCAGAACGCCGTCGGCAAGTTCTCCTCGCCGTCGGTCAGCTTCGTGGAAGCCGTGGATTATTGGAACGCGACATAGTCGCCGGAGGGTGAATGGCAATCAAATCGCTACGCATCCTCTGCGACGTCATGTTGCCGGGGGAAGACCCCATTCGCGTCTGGGACGGCTCAGGCGGCACGTTCGTCGATGGCGATGGCAACTTCTATCGGCCGGCGCAGTTCACTGAGGACGCGCTGCAGTCGATTGAGGCAGCCATCAACGGCGAGGCGTTCACGCTCGCGCTGTCGCTGATCTCGATCAGTCAATCAGTTGCAGACAGCATATGGGACTACGACGAGACGACGAGCGTTCAAGGCTCGCCGTTCGTAGTCAAGTTGCAGATCCTGGACGAGTTCGAGCAGCCTGACGGTGAGCCGATTGTCGTCTTCACTGGCGAGATCGACAACCTCGACGTTGCCGATGAATCCACCGAGGACGGCATCAAGTCGATCGTCAATCTTGAGGTGACGAACCGCTTCACGCTGAGAACCGTCACCAACGGCGCCGTCCTTTCCGACGTCGACCAGCGGGCTCGCTCTTCTTTAATGAATCCGTCTGCGGCCGACGATGAGTTTTGCAAGCGAGTCCCGCTGATGCGTGACCAGTCTATAAAATGGCCCAACTGGTAGCGGACCGTCACAACCTGCTGCAATCGTTCATCGCTGACAACAACGCCCGCCCTTGGCGGCCAGGCGAGGTGGATTGTTGCATGGTGCTGGCCGACTGGGCGGTGTGGTTACGCCATCCGGATCCAGCGGTGCACCTGCGCGACGCCTACGATAGCGACGAAGGCTTTCGGCAGATCATTGCCGCACACGGCGGCGTAGTGCCGCTGGTGGCTTCCTGCATCCCGGCTAGCGGCAAACGCATCCAGCACCCGTTGGCCGGCGACATCGGCGTGATCGGCAGCCCAACGAACATCAAGCGGCAATTCGGCGCCATTCACGATGGCAGCGGCTGGCTCGTGCGCATGCACGGCAGTTTCGGCCGCATGACGGCACAAACGCTGGCCGTCTGGACAATCTAAATCGGAGGGCGACTTGCCCGGCATCATCGACACCATCGCGCTGATCGTATCGTCGATCGCGACGAGCGTGGGCGCGGCCAACGCTCTCTATCTCGGCACGTCGGCACTGCTTTACGGCGGCCTGGCGTTTGGCGCCGCGGCCCTTCAGAGTTTTCTCGTTGAGAAGCCGAAGGTGCCGAAGCCTGACGACGGAAGCTACAATCTCAAGCAGAGCGTGCCGTCTCTTGCGTATGTTCTGGGAAGCGCCAAAAAGGGCGGCGACTACGTCTTCCTCGAGGAGACTGGCGGCAAGGCCTACCACATCATCGTCTGGGCCGGTCACCGTATCCAAGGCCTTGTCCAGCATTACCTGCATGACGAGAAGGTCACGATCAACGGCAGCGGCACGGTCACGTCACCGGCGCATTTCGGCACTGCGGTCAAAATCTTGGCCCACAACGGCGTCAATGCCGAGACGGCCTATTCGGACGTAGTGACGGCGTTTCCGACAATCTGGGACAATAACTGTCGCGGAGACGGGCTTGCGTCTGTCTACATGCGAGTCAGCACCGTCGACCAGAAGAAGCACCTAGACGTCTTCCCTAACCAGATGCCAGAGCATTCGGCCGTCGGTGATGGCGCGCTGCTTTATGATCCCCGCAAGGACAGTACGCAGGGTGGATCAGGTTCACACCGCTACACCGACCCGAATACGTGGGAGTTCTCGCGAAACCTGGCGCTGATGCGCCTTTGGCATCTCTGTCACCCAGTTGGCGGAAAGATGGCCTACAGCGCGATGTATCTGCCTGACTGGATCAATGCGGCCAACGTCTGCGACCAGAACGTCACGAACCGAACTGGCGGAACCGAAAAGCGCTACAACGGCGGGTTTTGGTTTCGGGCCAGCAACGACCCGATCGAGGTCGGACGCATCATGGACGAGGCCGCTGAAATGGTCGTCTACGAGCGCGCCGACGGCACCATCGGCGTCCATGCCGGCGAATACGTGGCTCCTGACGTCAGACTTACCGCCGATAGCGTCTTCAGCATCCGAGTGGACAAGAACAAGCGGCGCGCCAACACAGTGCTCGGTGTCCGCGGGCGGTACGTCAATACCGCAAAGGATTATGTCACGGAGGACGCGGCGATCTATGGCGATCCGTACGCTGTCGTCGACGACAACACGGAGCGCACGCGCACATTCGATAATGCGGCGATCCAGAGCCACAACCACTGCCAGCGCAAGCAGAAGCTGACGTTCATTCGCGCCAATGCCCGCAAGGTCTCGATCGTTGCAGATTACACCGCCGAGGGCATCCGCAATTTGCCGTACCGGCGGTTCGTGCGGGTTCACTACCCATCGCGAGGCTTAGCGGAGGCGGTGGTCGAGATCACCTCGAGCGTTACGATCGACCTGCGCAACATGCGGATATCGTTCTCTGGCATTCTGGTAACGCCGTCACTGTACGCGTTCAATGCGGCCACAGAGGAGGGGGAGCCAGGGGAATCGGTCGAACCATTGCCACCTGGCGGCGTACCGACGCCAACGGGGTTCTCGCCCACCATTCAAACAGAGGTCGTGACGGGCGGGTCTACTGCCGCCTTCATCCTAGGAACGTGGGACTTTGTATCCGACGTGCTCACCTATGAGATGGAATACGACCGCGTGTCGGGGTCTACCGGCGTGCAGTCGGTATTCTCTCAGGCCGGCGCCGTTCAGGTTCGATCCGCCTATCTGGTTGACGGCGAGCAGTACACAGTTCGGCTGAGAGCATGGGGCGGTGGCACGTCATCCGCTTGGACGTCGTATATTACCCTTACCGCTACGGCCGACCCGGTCGCGCCTGGCGTGGTTACTGCGGTTGGCGTGACGCCGGCTGCCGGCCAAGCGACCTTCCAGTGGACCGCGCCGAACAGCGCTAACTACTTCGCCTGCCGCATCTACATCAACACGGTGAATAATCTCGGCACAGCAACTCTCGCTGCGACTGAATACGGACCTCCGAGCGCCGTCGACCTTCGCGTCGTGACGTCCTTGGCGCCTGGCACCTACTACGCGTGGCTGCGGGCGATCAATCCCTCCGGCGTACCGGCGTCGGCAGTCGCAACAGGCTCGTTCGTCGTCACCTGACGACGCTGCCGCTCGGCGGTAGCAAGCCAACCACCTTCTAGTTTCTTTGGCCCGCCAGCGCGCGGGCTTTCTTTTTATGGAGAAAGCATGGCGACCGCAGCAACTGTGTTTCGCGACTACGAAACCGATGGCGTGCCGTCTTCCGGCGCCAAAAAGCCCAAGAAGTCGGAGATTCGCCAGCTTCTCGGCGGCTATGAGGCAATTATCAATGCCTTCCTGTCGAACGGCGGGCTGATCTTCGCTTCCAAGGCCAGCCTTGATGCCAGCCTGAACTACGCGGCCAACACAATGGCGTGGGTGCTGGGCGACGCCACCGTCGCCAATAACGGCATCTACCGCAAGATTGGCGGCTCTGGCACCGGTTCGTGGACGCGCGTCAGCGACCTACCGTTCTCGTTCATTATCGCGAGCGATGCAGGGGCGGGCACGGCGAACGCGATTCAGGCGACAACGTCGATCCCGGTTTTGAGTTCGGCGCTTGTTTGGACGAACATCTTCGAGGCCAACACGGCAAGCCCGGTCACGATCTCGTTCAATGGCGGTTCGGCACTGACGATTAAGACGAACACCGGCAACAACGTCGCGGCTGGCGGTCTCGTTGCCGGTATGATCGTGCTCGGCATCGTTTCTGGGTCGACGTTTCGGCTATTCAATGACCAGGTGTCTAGCGCGATTGTGGCTGCAGCAGAGGCGGCTCAGGCTGCCGCGGAAGCGGCACAGGCGGCGGCAGAGGACGCGGCAGCTGATGCCGTTTCCCTTATCGGCCTTGCTGCGACCGCTCTGCAGCCTGGCGCGGAGTCTCAGAACATTGATTATACGGACGATCGGACGAACGCGGCTTCGGTGAAGTTCTATTATGTCAATCGCCTTCGCGGTGCGATGCCCGAGTATTTCACTCAAGGGCTCGGGGTAACGCCAGAGCAGATCGGCACTCCGGCATCGACCATCGCGCAAGACACGGCGGCCATGCAACGTGCGATCGACGCCGACGACAAGGTGCTCTTCGGGGCGAAGAAGAAATACAAGATCTCTCAGGTTACGGCGCGAGACAGTCAGACCTGGGAGGGCTCTGACAGCCTCGGTCTCTCGTGCATCGAAGTTTCCCACGCCACAAACGATATCGTCATCGTCGAAGGAAGCGACATCAACCTTCGCCGCATACTTTTCACAAAAGCCGCGGGTCTCGCCCGTAGCGGCGGCCATGTCGTTCGGTTTGGCCCTGCGGAAGGCAACGCCCCGGCCGGCTCGTACCATCGACTATCAGAATGTGCATTCTTCGAGTTGCTCGACCCGATAGTGGTGAACACCAACAACCGGTGCGACATCGATCTCGTAAAGCTCTATAGTTGCACTGGGGCACTGATCACTGTCGTAGGCGGGTTCAATCACCAGATCAGGAATCCCTACTCGCTCAATGATCCGGGCCTTCAGCCCACGTACGGCGTCTACATTAAGGAGGTCGGCGACATCCAGTTAAACTCGGCGCAGTTGCTCCGAGCGGGTACTTGCGTGTTCCTGGATGTGGCTAACGGTAAGGTCGTTGCCTCGGTCGAGATCAACGACAGCTACCTTGATAGTGCGGTCCGCGGCCTCTGGGCTCGCTCGGCGGGAACAGGGATTATCACACGATGCACTGCCAAGGGCTCGTGGTTCGGCGGCCACACGCAGCAGGGGGTGATCATCCAGCGGCTGAGCAGCGGAGCTGTCGACGGCTTCATCTTCGAGAACTGCAAGGGCGTGTTGAACGATGCCGGTCTGGTGACCTCCGGTGCCGTGAAGAACGTTCATGTGCGCGGAGGCAGCTTTGCTCAGAATGTCGGGGCTGGTCTGTCCATCGGTGACAATGCGTCTCACATAACTCTGGCGCCAGATGTCTGCGGCGCCGGCGATGGCCTGCTTGGCAACGGTACAGGGATCATCATCGGCGCGAACGTTGATTATTACCTGGTGGATCCCGGTAGCTTCACCGGCAATACCACTCAGATGACGAATGGTTCGCCCGCGGCTGCCAACGGACGTGTCCGGAGCGGAAAGGGTTTTGACGTTGTGAAGCGCGGTTCAATTGCCTTCTCCGCGTCGACGACCGTAGTCGTCAGCCACGGCCTGCCCGTTCAGCCAAACGACTACGACATCATCGTAAGGCCAGGCGTGGGTCTCGCCGCCGGCGCCAATCCAAGGGTGACAGCCACGACGTCGACGACCTTCACCGTGACGATCGACAGCGCCAGTAGTGGGTTCATTCATTGGGAAGCGAAACATCCGCTTTTCCGCGGGTAGGATCGGGCCACTTATGCGGGCGTTTTTGCCGGCGCCTTAAAGGGCACCGGCTGCCACATGTCCTCACCCACGTTGTGCAGGACATTGACTATTACCACTTGCTTCGACGGCTCTCTATTTCGGAGTTCAATCCGAAGCGGGTTCTTCGGCGTGACTGGATCCCCTAAACGGCTGATTGTAAATACGTTGAACGGTACACCATCTTCAGTCTTGCCTACGCTCGGCACGTAACCAGCTATGAATGGGACGTTGCCTACAAGCTTGCATTCGAGTTCCCGTTCATTGTGCCTGGTTCCTATGGCGAACGACGCTTTGGGCTCCATGAGATGCGAGGCGACAATGGTTACGGTCGCCACCGACCCCTGTTGGGTGAGTGAGTAAGTCAGATTCGAGAACTGCTGATGTTGAGGAACAAACGTGTTCTGTCCCTGTGCCACGTTCACAATCTGATGCAGTGTCGCCTCGACACCCTGAGAGTATAGATCGATCCAGAGGTTTTGTAGCAACAGCGGTGGCATGCTGCTGCCGTCTACGCGGATCGGGATGATACGAACTCGTCCCTTCGTCGAAGCATAAAGGGCATTTTGCCACTCCATCTCGACCATCTTGCTCTTGAGGCTTTCCTCAGAAACGAAGAAGAAAACATAGTCGGGCGCAGATAATCCCTCATTCATCTTCTTGAGGATTCCGTCACCTGGCTGAATCGACCAGGAGTCGTAAAAGACATTCTCTTGACCGAAAATCTCCCGCAAGCGCAACGCTATTGGTTCGACGACGGGCTTATCGGCATGCGTATGGCTGAGAAAAATCTTCATATTGCCCTCGATGGTCAAGACTATCGTATTGCTATCCTAAATTGCACCGATAATCCATATTCTCGGTACATAGGGGTAGCTTGACCACCCACCCTACAAGGCCACGCGATGGCCCCGTAACTGGCGCGAGGTCCTTCGCTATGCCCTGCGCCGGCGAGCGATGCCTAAAGCGATGCCAACCATCACAATTTTAGGAGACCACCATGGACCGCGCGAAATTCTTCGCGGCGGTGCGCTCGCCCTTGTCCATCAGCAAGAAAGCACAAGTGCGGGGCATCGACGCTATCCTCGACGAAGCCGAGCACCGCGGCACGCCGTTGCAGCACCTGGCCGCAATCCTGGCCGAAGCGCACCACGAGACCGGCGGCCAGTTTCAGCCGGTCAGTGAAAACCTCAACTACTCGGCAAAGCGGCTGACGGAAGTTTGGCCCAGTCGATTCCCAACGCTCGCGGCGGCCGCTCCGTACGCCAACAGCCCGCAGAGGCTTGCGAACAAGGTCTATGGCGGTAGGCTCGGCAACGTCGACTCGGGAGACGGATGGCTTTTCCGGGGAAGGGGTCTCGCACAGATCACCGGGCGCGAGAACTATGCCAGATTTGGCATAGCGGGTGTGCCTGACGACGCGGGTAAAATGCCTGTGGCCATCCGCATCCTCTTTGACGGCATGATCGGCGGCATCTTCACCGGCAAGCGCCTGAAGGACTACGACTCCGCCGACGGCTACCGCTATGCAGCCTCGCGCGCGATCATCAACGGTGACGTGAAGGCGAACGGCGCGCGCATCGATAAATATGGCCGCGCTTTTGAAGCGGCGCTGCGCACCGCTGGCTATGACGCCACCAAGCCCACTTCACCGACCCCACCTGCCACCGCCGGCTTCTGGGCCGCGCTCGGCCGCTTCCTGCTGGCGCTTCTCAAGGGAGGCAAGAAATGACCGTCTGGATTCGCATCGCTCTCTACATGATCGCCGGCTGGCTCTACGGATCCGGCTACATTGGCGAGGAAGTCAGGTCGATGATCACCGACGACCCCGCCGTTGCTGCCTCGCTCGAGGCCGGCATTGCCGCGCTTGTTGCTGCTATCCCCCTAAGCTGGTGGCAGTGGGCGCGCAAGGTGGGGCATCCGACGTGATATTCGGCGCACTGTTCGCGGGCATCTGGTCCCGCATCACCGGCTGGCTGGCACCGGTCGGCATGGCGCTCGCGATCGTCGCGGGTGCCTTTTTCTATGGACGCTCCAGCGGCAAGGATGATGCCAAGGCGGAGCAGGCTAAGGCAAACGCGAAAGCCATCAAACAGGCGAGGGGCGTCGAAGATGAAGTTCAAAACATGGGGGGCGACGATGTTGATCGCGCTCTCAGTAAGTGGCTGCGTGACGGCCGGTAGCTACTGCGACGTTGCGCGCCCTGTTAGGCCGTCGGTCGAAGACAAGATGACGGAAGGCACCAAGCGCCAGATCCTGGCCGAGAATTCCAAGCTAGAGAAACTTTGCGGGGTGAAGCCGTGAGCGGCGCCATCACGTGGGAGCAGATCCTGTTCTTTGTCGGCTTGCTCGGCATCGTGTCCGGCGTCTGGTGGCGCATCGAGGGGAAGACCAAAGAGGCGTCTGCCAAAGGCGAGAAAGCGCTAGATGACCTGGCCAGCTTTAAACTGCGCGTCGCCGAGCACTACGTTTCCAAGCAGGGATTGCGTGAAACCACCGAGCAGATCCTGGCATCCATCAGCGGCGTGAAAGACGCCGTCGACAACATGACGCTGCGAGTCGACCGCATCGTTGAGAATCAAGCGAAGCCGCGAACGACAAGGGTCGGGTGAGGCGAGCAACTTGTGAGTTGGTGCGCGAAACGTGTATTAGAGATCGCTATCTGGTTGAGTGCATGATAGTGGAAGGAAAAATTTAACCATCCGCCCTCTATATGGAACTTACTGGTGTTGACATCTGTTAACAGTGATATCATGTTGAGGCCATCAAGTGAGTAGGCCGCAACACCCGACCAAGGAGATTGAGGCGGCTTTAGCTTACCTCGAAGAACTGAAATGGACATACAAGAAACCGGGCGCAAGTGCGCATTGTTGGGGCAGGATGCTGTGCCCTCACAACGATAGGAACGGTTGTCAGGTTTCGGTTTGGTCAACACCTAGACGTCCAGAAGAACACGCGAAGGCGCTGATTCGCGCCGGGAAAAGATGTTCTCACTGAGGAGCGGAAAAATGAAAAACTTCCAATTCACGATCATAGCCTCCGGGTTGGATCCAGAAGCAGAAGATTTCGAAGATCGCTTCTTCAACGCTGGTTGCGATGATGCAACGATTACCTTTGCTCGTGGCGCAATCTTGTTGGAGTTCGATCGGGAAGCGCGGAATTTTGCGCATGCGGTGAATTCCGCGATCGGCAGCGTGCAGGATGCAGGCGCCTCGGTAGAGAGAGTCGAGCCAGATTATCTGGTTAGCTTGTCCGACATAGCCGAGCGGGCGGACTTGACGCGAGCGGCCGTGACTCAATATGCCAAAGGTGAGCGAGGCCAGGGTTTTCCTTTGCCGGTAGCGCGCGTGACCTCTGAAAGCCCGTTGTGGGATTGGGTAGATGTGTCGCGGTGGCTTCGCAAAAGGCAGCGCGTTACTCTCACTGAGGTGGTTCGCGCTCGCTTTGTGCGCCGTTGCAACGACAAGATCGAAGAGCGGCACAAGAAACTTCGAGCAGTCGCTTAGAGGCGAACCCCACCCAGCACGCACCTAATCTAGCCCCGCTTGCCTTCACCGGTGAGCGGGGCTTTTTTGTTTTCTGGGAGTCCGTTGCGGTGTCGCGCGGCCGTCACGCCCTTAGAGGCGACGAGCTGCCCAGAAGTTCCACATGAGCGTAGCCGGTTTTTTCGAGGAAAAGGTGTAGAGATTTCGCATTGAGTTGTGGCGTGAGAGTCGGTCCCTGGGTAACGGAAACAAGTGGCAGTCTGGGCGCTGGCGGCTCGGAGCTTTCAAAGGATCGTTTGGTGTAGGGCACCAGTCGTTGATTCACTGTTCTAAAATGAAAGCGATCGAGATCTTCGTCTCTCTGGGTAACCGCCACAATTCGCCATTCGTTTTCTTCATGGAAACTCGGGTGTTTGAATGACACCGCGTAATTACTGAGAATCGATTGCAGCATCGGCGCGTACAGGGGGATCAGATCGCCGGCCGGCGCCCCCTGGGAAAGTTTTAGATCGAAGCTTCGGCCGAAAGCCTCGATCGTCTGTGCGATCATTCGCTTCTGCTGGACGGGGTCGTAGCATACCTTGAGTAAGGTGCCTATCTGGTTCAATTGCTTGGATTCAAATCCCAAGCAGTACCCCTCCGTGGCGTTGCCATAGGCGCGCCATTGGCTCAAGAGGTCATTGTCCTCGCAAAAGCAAATGGCGTGTACGGAGCTTTCAGCGGATTGTAGTGTTTCGACGTCCGATGAAAACGCCAACATCGAACGTGCTTCGGATGTAAAGGTGCCGGATATTTCCTGAACGACCTCCGAAACCATAGAAAACGCGTACTGGAGTTCGGACGCGTCGTTAAGAAAAGATACGTCGGACGACCAAATCTCTGAGTTGCCGATTATTCCTTGCAGCCCAGCGACATTGGTATAGTGATAAAGGAGGTTTGGTACTTCTTCTTGCGACGATCTCCAGAGGCAAGTTGCCTCGGTGAAAAGCTTTGGCGCTGCATCCGTCGGAATTTCACGCAAATATTTCCCGGTAGTCAGTTGGGGAGTCGATGCGATCATAGACACAGGCTGGTCGTAGCGCGACGGCCTTCGAAGATGCAGATGAACACCGCACCTTCGACATTGCACGACCCCGTTAAGAATTCGAATGGGCGTCTGAATGTTGCGCCCGATCAAATACTCGCATTGCGAACATAACAGATCATCCGGTCCGTCACCCTTGAACAAAACATCAGCATCATCGGTTTGGACCAATCGACCGTACGTCTGCGCCAAACTGGTCGACACTGCTTCCAAGCGGATCTTTGACATCTTCAAAGCTCTCAAAAACGATCATTTGAATCCCTAGCGAGAAGATGCAGATTTAACAACCCTTACGCGCGAAGCTAATTTACTCCTTTCCATCCAAGATAATCTTCAGAACCCGGATCATCTCAGCCGCATCGAGAAGTGCTGCCTTCACCTCGTCAGCACTCCGCCTTTCGATTCCCCCGGCGGTCGTCTGCAGATCGATCACCGCGTCCGCCGCGGTCTTGCTCCCTGGAATTCCCACCTGCTCCCGCATTTCACGGATCGTCACGACAGAGCGCTCGAGCAGCCGGCGCTTTTCGAAGTTAGTCAGGTGCTCGACGTGGTTGGCCGCCCGTACGAGCTCAGCGATGAAGGCGGTGGTGAGTGACATGGGGCACAGGGTATAGCGCTGCGGGGTGACGTCAATCCCAGCAACTTCCCGGCGACCTGGCTCTGTGGTATCGATGCAAACGCGCGTGTGGGGGAGTTGATATGTGGATTGCAGGGCTTGCCAGGATTGTCGCTGTGCTGGCCCTGGTTGCCGGTGTTCTGCGGGCTGGCACTGGCTTGCTGATCGCAATGAACGTCATTGGCCCATATCATGAAGCTCTGGCTCGCTATGCACCGGGGAGTGCATCGAGTGGGGATGCTATCAATGATGGCCTCTACGCGATCTTGATTGGACTCGCTCTAGGAACGCTCGCTGAGATCGCGCTGAAGAAGTGATTATTGAAAGGAAGTAGGCCGGAGCGCGGTACGTCCAGTATTTCCCGGACCGAGGGGAGACCTATGTCAGCCACTGTTTGAGATCGGGGAAATCATGGATGCAGTACTTGATGATCCGATTGTACTGAATCTGATCATCAATCCTGTGCTCTCCTAGCGAGAGATAGTAGTTCTCGTTGCCGAATTTAGCGAAGATCACCCACTCGCCGGTTAGCTTCCCTGCTGAACTCCGATCAGAAAGAGATCCGAGGACCGTCCTAGTGGCAATCTGTAAGGCCGTCTTCCCTCCACCCGAAATGTCGTCCGATAAACGCTTCATACCTCCTTTCGTGCTGAGTTGAAGGAACACATTGTTGGATAACGCTTGCGCGGAGTAATAGTGTTTGTGCCAAAGCCCCTTCAGCGGTGGATTCCTGAATCGGGAGGCGGGCTTCACGCCACTATGCCTTTCGCCGCGTTCGAGGTTGCTCACTGCGTCTAGGACAGCGTTACAATTGAGCGAGCGCCGAGTGTACCCTTCATACATGTCGCGCCAGAACAAATTAGAGATCCGGCTCTCCAATTTGCCATCGACGCGCAGCCACTCGCGAAGTTGTGCAAATTCCTCGTTCGTCGCCGAGATAGGCGTGGTCCCGTCGATACCCACCCACTGCAAAGTCAATACCGCCGATCCCCTTACCTGTGTCGTACAGAGAATTAGTGTTTGGGCTCCCAGGCCGGAGGTGTCAAGCGCTCGAAATGCGCGCCCAACTGCTCCAGTTCATAGGTCCGTTGTTACTAGGTGAGGAACGTTTTCGCCATCTCGTGCTTTAATGCGCGATGACTAAAACACCCGGAAAGAAATCTGTTCCCGCAACGTTGCCCGAGCCGATGCCGCGGCGCGTTGATCCCTGCGTTGCGACCCTCGTCGATAACCCACCCAAAGGCCCGGAGTGGGCCTATGAGGTGAAGTGGGACGGGTACCGGCTTGCCGTCCATGTCGAGCCAGGCGAGGTGAGGGCGATCACGCGCGGCGGCTACGACTGGACCAAGAAGTTCGGCCTGATCGTGGCCGAGGCGCGCGAGCTCGGGCACGCCTCCATGATCCTCGATGGCGAGGCGGTCGTTCTCGACGACCACGGGAGGTCGGATTTCGGGCTGTTGCAGCGCGCCGCCGGCAAGAAGCCCAGCCTGCACGAGCCGAGCGAGATTATCTTCTTTGCCTTCGATCTTCTCTATCTCGATGGCCAGGACCTCCGGATGATGCCGCTTGCTGAACGTCGGCAACTTCTCGAACCGATCGTCTCTGGCAGGACTGGTGCGATCCGCTTCTCCGAGGAGGTGCACGCCGACGGCGCCGAGTTCTACAAAATCGCTTGCAACATGGGGCTCGAAGGGATCATCGCCAAGCGGCGGGACGCGCCGTATCGATCGGGACGCCGGCCCGAATGGCTGAAGATAAAATGCGTTCGGCGAGACACCTTTGTAATCGTGGGCTACGAGCCGTCAACAGTGCCTAGCGCGATCGGTCGGCTGCTGCTGGCCGCGAGGAAGGGCGACGACCTCGTCTATGTCGGTGGCTGCGGTACCGGATGGAGCAATAAGGAATCGGTGCAGCTTCGCGAATTGCTCGACGCGATCCCGGCGAAGGCGCCACCGGTCGCTCTGAAACGTAAGGGCGCGATCTTTGTGGAGCCCATTTTTGTGGCCGAGGTCGAGTATCGAGCCTGGACGCAAGACGGAAAGCTGCGGCATCCATCGTTCAAGGGCGTGCGTGAGATGGAGGGGCCATCGAAGGTGTATGAGGTTCCGCCGGATGGTTAGCCCCTAAATCACTCCTCCCACCATGCCATGTAGACGGAGTGGTTGTTGCCCTTCTCGGAAGTCACCCCGCCCGAGCTTCGATGGTGTTTACCGCGGCTTTTCTCGCGATATTTTTGGTATGAGAGCGCAGATTGGTCGCTCTCAATCCGCATGTGCAAATGCTCTTCCAGATCGAGGGCATCTTTCTGGGCCAATCCGTCCGCTAGAATTACGAAATGCTGAAAGCCGTGAGGACGGTAGGCGGCAAAACGCGATGAACCCTTAGACGAGTAGCCTATCAGGTATCCAGTGACACGCGGCGACGCGCAGATGGCGTCAACCGTGTTGCCAAGCCGCAAAAGGAAGTCCTTCTTCATATCTATCCCGCCGGCGATTCGCCTACTTACATCCCTTAGCCTTCAGCGAAGATTCGATAGCCGTCACCTTACCCTTCGACACGGCAACCTGGCCTTCTTTATCGCCGCCGAACGTGCTCGACATCGGTACGCCGATCAGGAAGACGCCCATGGCGTCGCCGGTTGCTGCGTCGTGCTGCTGCTTCGAAAGGCTCGAGAGCGTCGATTGCTCCTTAACGAGCTCTTGTGCCAGGCCCTGGCAGCTCTGATTTGAGTAGGCGGCCATCGGAATGTCGACCGGTACAATCGCGTCCGGACGCTTTGCGCACGAAGAAGCAGCCAGCGCGACGGCCAGCACGGCATAACGAACTTTCATAATTTCCCTCAGTCTTAACTAAATCAGCCCGAGTGCAGGTAAGCATGCTGCCGCGGCTGAGGGAAGGGCGCCCTATGCAGGGTTGATTTTTTGGATGCTCAATCCACGGTTATTTTAAGGGGCCGCTACAGTACGTTCGCCCCTCGATTGAGCGGCGGGACAGGCGTTTCTTTCGTTCGGCACTTGCATCCTCTCGATCACTCGTCTTACGGTCGAGTATATGTCGGGGGGCATCAAATGAATCGCTTTATGATCAACCTGAGCGTGGCCGCGCTCGCACTCGCTGTTGCGTGCAGCTCAGCGAGTGCAGACACAATCACGGTAGGCGAAAGTGCTGGCTGGTCCGTCGCATACGAGTCCGAGCGATCTACCTGCATTGCGGCACCGAAGTCGCTGGAAGGGCTCTTCTTTTTCCAGAAAACGGATGGTCTTCAGCTAGTTTTTGGTAGCAAAAGACTCTCATGGGTTGAGGATGAGAAGCAATATCCGGTGACGGTCAGAACTGATGGCCGTGGCTGGCGAGGGGAGATGCTAGGCTTCAATGGCGGAAATGCGAGCTATGGTCTGCGCCTCGCTGGTCCGGCTGATGAGTTCATTCGAGCACTTGGCGCCGCCGGGCGATTTCGGCTCGAGGTTGAGGGCGTTGCGTACGGTCCTTACTCGCTGAAGGGGTCGAGCAAGGCGCTTGCCCTTCTTGAGGAGTGTGCAAAGAAGCGGGACGCCGGCGCGTACGAGCCGCAAATGCCGGCCCAGTTGCCCTTTCGGGAGCTGAGGGAATGGACGCATGAGGACTACGGTAAGACCTTTAAAGGTGAGCAGTGGACCGCTGAGCTGCGGAACCAAGAGAATATTGACGGAACGTCTACAGTCTATTTGAAGGTCTCCTACGACGGGAAGGCCAGCGACGTTCTGAAATTGGAGGGTGCCGGCGCAGAGAGGTCAGGGCTGGGCTACCTCGGCGTGTTCCCGTTCGATGGATCGGGACCGAGTTTGGTGTTCGGCTCCTATTCCGGGGGCGCTCACTGCTGCACGGAAGTAATCGCCGCCGTGGCCAGGGATGGCGGGATCAAACAGGTGCCAATCGGAAATTTCGACGGAGATGGTCTGCGCGTTTCCGATATCGACGGCGACGCCATGTTCGAGATTGATACCGTTGACCAGCGTTTCCTCTATGCGTTTAGTGGATACGCCGGATCCATGCCTCCTCCTCGTATCCTCTCCCTTCGCAATGGAGAATTCGCAGATGTTACGCGAGAGGCGCGCTTTCAAAAGCACTTGAGGTCTGAACTGATAAAGACGCTCACCGCGTGGCAAAACAGCCAGCAATCGACTGACGGCCAGATTGCTGGCCTTTTGGGTGCCGCGGCCAATGTTGGGGCGTATCACCAAGTGCTCCAGGGTGTTCAGCCGTCTGTGCTAGCGCGGAAACCCGATGAAGTCGGCAGGACATGCAATCCTCCAGACTGCAAAACCAAGCGCGAGTTCAGCACCGTGACCGAGTCGATTGAGACGAGGCTGGCAGCGTGGGGATACAATATCGACGCTAATCTCGATCAACCGACGGTCGCGTTCTTTGCAAAGCTCACGAGTGCGAAGGGATATGGTTCTCATGTGGAAACCTACGAGAATTCGTGCACGAACGTTCCAACGAGTTTCAAGTTCGCAGCAGATCGCTACGTGTCTATGTCCGGGTACGAGATGAGCTGCGACTTCAGCCAGGTAAGGATTGTTGACGATGCGGCGTTAGCGGTTGGGCTCTGCACAGGCGAGGGTACCTATTGGTGGAGCAACTACTATTTCAAGTCCTTTTCAGGTGGTCTCAAGGTGGTGAGTTGGAGCGAGGATCTGACCGAGATTTTCTCCGATCAAGCGGCGGATACGAACGGCCTTCAAGAATGTAAGTAGAATAGGTCCGCGGCGGTCTTGTTCTGGCATCGTTGTGGTCCTGCAGTGCGCAGCTCAGGAAGCAACAGGGGACTGGCTAGGTCGATGCTCTATCTATGGTCGAGGAAGCCGGGCGGCGATCCAGATGCCCTCGTATGCGAAGGTGGTCTCGCGCATGATGGAAAGATCGAAGACGATAGAGCCGGCCGCCCCGATGGCAACCGCCGCGTTCACTCCTTGGGAACTCAGATAATCCCGAATATCCTCGCCGGTGCCCACCATAGGACGCGTGCGAGTTTGGCCTGGGAGTTGGACCTCGTAGATGATGTTCGGAAGCATAGTGTGTCCGGATAAGGTCGGGGGCGCCATTCGACGCTATTTTAGCTGATTAGTGAGGTCAACGTCGCCGAGGGGGAGACGATCGCCCCGCGATCCTCTCGTCAATCCACGCCAGCACTTCCGAGCGCACGAACGCCACCCGGCGGTCGCCGAGTTCGACCGCCTCCGGAAATCGGCCGGCAACTCGCAGGCGGTTGACCATGGTGCGCGAGAGACTGGTCAGCGCGCAGACCTCTTTCATGGGAATAAGGATGGGGTCGGGTCGGCGATTATTCATAGTGCATTGGCCATAAATTACTCGCCTAGATTGGTTATTTTAGTGCAGAAGTTTAGCCCTATATGGGAACAATACAAAGTTGTGGGAAATTGTTACTTTAGCCTCTTCTTTCAAATCAGGTCAGGGAGGAACCTATGTCGCATGGAAGGACAATTCTTATTGCGCTTTCACTGATGTCGACGGTTACGTCTGCGCTGGCACAAGAAAATCCAATCAATGAAGGATTTGGGGGCATAGTTATCGATCCGAAGACAAAAAGTATCGCTGTCGAAGTCCAAGACCTCGACGGAGCAAATGCGCTCACTGTGGACCCTAAGACCCACCCTGGAACCATTGCAGCATTCCCATTGGGTGGCGAAGATATCTATACGTACTTCTGCCGCGTTTTTGAGATGCCGCAGCAGATGCTGGACGTTGACGGGGGCACAATCAGGTTAATAATGCAGCATGAGCTTGATCCCTACGATCAAATGCGGATGATCGACGAGCATATAGCAACAGAGTGGTCAGACGATACGTACGGTAAGCGAGGCCGCTACGCGGGACGTTACGGCTGGACTCGCCAGAGCGGAGGCGGTGACTACTCTTGGGTTTTAGGAGACCAAGTCGCGCACAACATCGCTGCCCCTTGGGGCTGGATTTGGATCGACGACTTTGCAAGGTTTGGAAACGGACAACTACTGGGTGGCAACAAAGTTCAGATGTGTGTCCATCCTCACGTCACGGCTCGTGTATTTCTCAGAGACTAGCGCAATCCTGAGACGGTTGAGCTTACGGCCAAAGACTCCAGGCCGGCCACCTTGGAGTCTTTGCGACCGCTTCACGCCGCCATCCAGACTTCGTTCAATATCCGTGCTGCGAGCGCGGCCTTATCTTCAGGCAGGAACCGACCATAGTGGCTCCGGATCATCTCGGGCGTATCCTGAATCGCGTAACTCGCCTGCTCGTAGGAGCCGGTTTTCTTCAAGATGTGGGTAGCCAAGACGTCGCGCACGTTATGCGGCCCATGCGGGAGAAGCCCCTTGATTGCTCCACGGCCGGTGTATGGGTTGTAGATGCCGTAGCGTTGAATCGTAAGCCGCCAGGCTTCGTAGAAAGACGAACTGTCGTAAGACGCATCCTTGGTGTTCGATTTCGTCGTCTTGACGAAGAATGTGCCTGGATCGGCGACTTCGCCCAAGAGCGCGGCTCTATGCCGGCTCACGTAGGCGTCGATGTAATCATACAGGTCCAATAGGTCTGGCAGGACCAAGCGGAACGGCTTCTGACCGAAGAACGAGGAGCTTGCATTCTTGAAAGCATTCGACGGGATCAGCACTTCCCAGCCGTTCTCTCGATCGCTCCACCGTAGCTCACCGCATTTCAAATCCTCTAAGCGGCGCTCTGTTGTTGGAAGCCGACCTCGAGGGCATACGAGCAGTTGCCGTAGATTTTTTTGCCTGAGCCCGAGGTGCAGGCCCAGCCGCAGCAGGAGAAACGACCGCACGGCCTCGGCCGCGGCTCGCGGATGCCTTTTCTCATCGGGCATCCGAGCGAGTATCTCGTCGGTGATCTTTCGGTACTCCGAGAGTGGGCTATCGGTCTCTAGCACGCACATGATTGGTTCGAACGGATCTCGGTGAACCCGCGCTACGCGTTGGATTTCCTTCATTCGGTTGGTGAGGTGGCGATAGAAGTTGTCGCAGTAGGCATGCCAATCATTGGACGCGGCCGTGATCTCCGATTCGGAGATCAGCCCTGCAATCGGTCGGACACGCTTGAGCAACTCCGGGTGCTGACGGAGCCAGCCTGTCTCCTTGCGCGTCAGGGCAAGGGCAACGGCCAGCATGTTCACTTCCCAGGTCGTATAAAACCCGCGGCGGTGCTCGCGCCAACGCAGGTACCAATCCCACACGCCAGGGAAGGCCAGCAGGGCGAATGTTAGGCGCTCAAAGGGAAGTCCGTAACCCCGCACGCCTTCGTCCGGTGACGCTGACAATGCACCGAACATCAATCCAAGATGTTCGATCTTCTGTGCGGCAGTTTCCTCGCCCCAAACACCATTTCGCTGGAACCCCAGGTCTGTGAGCGTGGTCGTCTTGAACCGGATAAGACCTTCCATCTCGGCCGCCACGCTCGCGGGTGCATCGAGACTGCCGGACAAAAGGTCAGGGTCGACGGTGTTCGGTTCCTCGTCTTCGATATCCCAAACAGGTGAAACTGAACGGCCGGTAAGGACAGGGAACCGAATCGCATATCGCTGCTTGATCGCCGCCGATTGGAATCGGCGATATTCGGTCGTGCCGCTGATAATAACACGCCGCACCCATGCAATGATCTCTTCTCGTTTTCCGAATGGAAGGGAGTTGAAGTCGTCGGGTAGGTGCCAGGCAAGGCGCCGGCGCTCGGCATCCCCGATATCTTTGCCGACATTATGTCCTTTGGCTGCGCGCATCGGGTTTGGCAACTTGCTTTTGAAGTAACCGACCGGAAGTCGATAGCGGCGCTCGATACGCCCAAGCATCTCGAGGCTCTGAACGCTCCGGGGCGGTTTTTCTCCATTGAACCAAACAACGATCGTTTTGCGATTGAATGCCTCTCCGGGGTGAGTGATGGCTTTGTGCAGGTGCCAGCAGGTGTCGCCATGCCTCCGCATATGAAGCTGAAGTGACTCGGTGAAAGTTGCGGGGTCGTCCCATTCATCGAATAGAGGTTCTGGGAACTCGACGATCGGGCGCGGTTTCTGGCCGCGTTTTCGTCGGGCGTGTGTCGATTCAGTTAAAGCCACGGCATGCGCTTGCGCGGCCGTGCGCGTCTTCCTTGGCTTTGGGATGATTGGCTGCTTCACGTCCGGATCGCCTCTTGGTTGTTCGAGGCGGGGTGATTGATCTATCTGATGCGGCTCGTCAATAGCAAAGAAAGCGGGTCTTTGACAAATTTGTAAAATAATATCAATATGTTATTCGATTGGGTCGCCGCGCAGGAGCTCTCCTACGTGGCCGATCGTGGCTTGGCTAAACTTCGCGATGAACTGCAAATCAGCGGCTCCCGGTTTCGCTTCGCCGCGCTTCCAAGCGCGATCATACTGCAGCTTGACAACATCCTTGGCGCCTCGCTTCTGATACTCGATCACAGCCCTTGGACTAGGTCCGAAGAGTGAGACGTCGATCCATGCAGCGTCATCACCCGCAAAGTCCTCGCGGGAAGCGGGGACGGCTTCAAGCAGTGCGGCGAGGGCATCAGCAAAGGTTTCTCCTCGCGCGACATCTTGGCCGCCAACATCGAAGGATAGCGCGGTGGACGCCTTTAGGTCGGCGTAGTCGCGCACGGTCTTGGCGCTATCCTTGACGTTTCGACTGCCGGCTACGGCTATCAACAGATTCGCGGCGTCGAGATAGGTCACCACCGACTTGCCACGCCCGCGCAGGCCTTCGCTTCGCAACCCGGCGTTTAGCAGATTTCGGTCATGCAAGATTACTGTGCCCTCGGGCACGCCGGTTAGGTCAGCGATCTTGGCGACTAGTTCTTTCGGGGTGGCCATCTTCATCTCTCGGTTAAGTCCGGCTCTCGTACCATTATTTTATTTTGCGCGCTACGCATTTTATGGTTGACTCTATTTCGTATAAAGCGCATTAAAAGATTATTGCAGTCAACACGAGGAGCCCAGCATGACCAACGTTCGCAGATTAAGACCGCAGCCAGCCATCGCAGTCGAACACGATGAAGGCCTTAGATTAAGACGCTCGGCCGGTGAGGCGGGGTTATCGAACAACGTGCAGGGCGCCGATGACGGCCGCCCGCACCACCCCTGGCGGAGCGAAGTTTACGACGTCCAGATGATGGCGAAGATCGCAGTGACGCTCGTCGACGAAGTGTTCCGGAACATCCACGCGATGGAGGATTTGCACGAGATCCACCTCCGCGACCAGCTTGGGTTTGATGAGCTCTGCGCCCAAGTCCATTTCCTGAAGAACGCGGCCGAGGCCCTACAGGCCTCTTGAGTTCACTGCCCGCTGCGCGGGCAACTTGCCCCAGGCGCCTCGTTGGCGACGGGGCCTTTTATTTAGACCCCCGCGGGGTAGATCCGAAAGGGTCGGGGCCGAGGCGCGCTCGTTGCTTGGACACGGCGAAGAGCGGACGGCCCTTTTACGAGACACCAATGGCCGGCGCGATCACCACCTGCGCCCACACCAGCAGCGCGCCGGCCGGTATTTCCCACCACAGCGCAACGTCAATGACGGAGGCCAAATGCGCACTGCCGCTAATGACAATTCGCCTCTTTATCTATCTGAGGCAGCCATCGCTGCTCGAGTGTTAGGCCCAAAGTGCAAAACTCAATGGGCAGCTCTCGCTGCTGTTTGGGAAAAGGAGGGACTGCCGCGTATCGAGCCGTTGACTGGTTGCCGCTACTGGCCGGCGGTGCGCGAGTTTCTCGATCGGCGCCACGGGTTAGGGCAGCGCTTCCTTCCAACCGCCGCCGATGGAATGGAGAATTGGAATTGACCGACGCCCCTGGCCTGAAACGGAAGAGCAATAAGGACGGTACTGTCCGCGAGTACTGGATGGCCCGCGCTGACCTCGTGAAGCGCGGGTATCGGCCGTCGAGTATCCGCCTTCATTATCCGGAGACACCGGAAGGCCGGATTCAGCTTGCCTCTAAATGCCAAATCCTACAGGCCGAAATGCTCGCATGGGCAGCGCGGGGCGGAGCTTCCGCGCCTGGGTACGACGGCACGATAAAAAGCTTGTCGAGCCTTTTCCAGGTGAACGACGACTCTCCATTCCAAACAATGAAATGGAACAGCCGGGCCAGTTTCCTGCAGTCTCTCGAAATCATCGAGCGCACAGTCGGCCCGCGCCAAATTGGAAGTCTGCTAGGTCCCGACTTTAAGCGCTGGCATGCTTCGTGGGCGCTTCCTAAGGAAGATGGCATGCCGGCGAGGCCGTGGCGTGCAAAACACACGATTGACGCAGTGCGCCAGTTGATCAGCTACGGCGTGACGCTTGGATACGAAGACTGCTTCAGGGCGGATGCCATTCTCGGCAAGATCCGTTTCAAGACGCCACCGGCACGAAAGTCCGTCCTGACGGAGGACCACGTCACTGCCGTTCGCGCGAAGGCGCATGAGCTCGGCTACCACGCCATCGCGCTTGCGACGGCGCTGCAGTTCTCGCTCACGATGCGGCAGAAAGACGTGATTGGCGAATGGGAGCCCACGACCAGTACGGAGGGCGGCATCCGCCACAAAGACACGATTTGGGTGAACGGGCTGCTGTGGTCGGACATCGACGAGAAACTAATCCTCAGGAAGAAACACGTCAAAACGGGATTCGAGGTTGAGCACGACCTAAAGCTTCATCCGATGATCCTCGAGGAAATCGAGCGTGTGCCGACCGACAAGCGCGTTGGTCCGATGATCATCGCTGAGACGACAGGGGAACCCTACAAGCATCGCACATTCACGCAGCGGTGGCGCGACGTTGCCGACGAAGCCAGCATTCCTAAAAACGTATGGAACATGGACGCACGAGCGGGCGGCATCACGGAGGCCTATGATCTCGGTGCGGCCGAAACAGACGTTATGAAATCCGCGGGTCACAAGAACCGGCAGACCAGCGCTCGCTATAACCGCGGCACACTTGAGCAGACGAGTCGCGTCGCGAAAGTGCGGATGGCAAAACGGACGGGGAACACGGAATAGGGGACGTCCAAGGGACGTTTGGGGGACGTTTCTTCTAACTAGTTGAAACTGATGCGAGAAATGGAAGGAGCAAACAGGATGCGGAACTGTTCCTTCGTCTCGTAGGCCATCGCCGCGTGGCAATAGTCGATGACGGCGCTCCAGGACGAGAGAAGCTGCTTCTGGCGAAGTTCGCTCTTCAGCGTGCGGTGACCAATTGTGGAGATCAGCTTGAGGTCGAGGGCGACGGCCTCGCCGATACCGCTCACCTCCTGCAACAGCACGATCGGGGCGCCGAAGACACCGGCGAGCGTGCCGAAGCGGGCGAGCAGGGCCTTGGCGATCGGCTTGGTATCCTTGCGTGGGATCAGCCGAAACAGCAACATTTCCAGGATTTCGTAGTCGGCGAGTGCGGCATCGCCGCTTTCGCGGTAGCGCGCCCTGAGGCGATCGCGATGACCGTGATAGTGCGCCTCGGGTGCCGGCGCCTTCTTGGCGGCCGGCGAGTTATCTAACTGCAATTGCGGAAAAAACGTCCTCTCGTCCGCCGATGGCACAAAATCGCCGTCAGGGGAGATCGAGCGTTTCGTCATGCGGCGCCGAGCGTGCTGACGCCGGGCTTGAACAGGCCGGCGGGCGAAAGCGTGAAGATCTCGCAGCCATCGGCGGTGACACCGACCGTGTGCTCGTATTGCGCCGACAGGGACCGGTCGCGGGTCACGGCGGTCCAGCCGTCCGAGAGCACCTTCACATGCGGGCGGCCGAGATTGATCATCGGCTCGATGGTGAAGATCATGCCCTCGCGCAATTCCGGGCCTTCATTGGCGCGGCCGTAGTGCAGGATGTTCGGTGCGTCGTGGAAGAGCTTGCCGACGCCGTGGCCGCAGAAATCGCGCACGACGGAGCAGCGCTCCGCTTCGGCATAGACCTGGATCGCTTCACCGATGGCGCCGGTGCGGGCGCCGGGGCGCACGGCGGCAATGCCGCGCATCAGGCTCTCGTGGGTGACGTCGAGCAGTCGCTCGGCCGCACGCTTGATCTCGCCGACCGGATACATCCGGCTCGAATCGCCATGCCAGCCATCGACGACGTAGGTGACGTCGATGTTGACGATATCGCCCTCGCGCAGCGGCTTGTCGTTAGGGATGCCGTGGCAGACGACGTGGTTGATCGAGGTGCAGGACGATTTCGTGTAGCCGCGATAGTTGAGCGTCGCCGGCAGCGCGCCATTGTCCATGCCGAACTCGAAGACGAACCGGTCGATCTCGTCGGTGGTGACGCCAGGCTGTACCCGCGAGACGAGCTCGTCCAGACAACGCGCAGTCACCTGGCAGGCCTTTCGCATGCCCTCGAAACCTTCCGGTCCATAGAGCCGGATTACGCCGGTGTTCTTGTAGGGCGCAGACCCTGCCTCGATGTAAGTCACCATTCCAAAGCTTTCAGTTGTTCCAGTCGGATTTCATAGAGCAGCGAGGGCCGCTTCGTCCACTGTCATCAATCCGGTTGGGCGGATTTGCGTTGGCGAAACCTGACATTTGACCGCATAGGCCTCAACCCCACGTGACATCGCGCGGTCGAATGCGCGCGCATAGGCGGGATCGAACTCGCGGCAGATCCTCAATCGGTCACAATCGTCGCGCTGCACGAGATAGATCATCACCGCGCGGTGACCGGCCTCAACCATATCACCGAGCTCGTCGAGATGTTTCGCCCCCCGCGTTGTCGGACTGTCAGGAAATTCGGAAAGACCGGGCGAGCGGCTGAAATGCACGTTCTTGACCTCGACATAGGCACGGCCGCGCTCGGGATCGCTGAGGAGAATGTCGATGCGCGAGTTGCGTCCGTATTTCTGCTCGCGTGCACTATGCTCATAGGTATGCAGGTCGGAAACGAGCCCCAGCCGGATGGCTTCTTCCGCAAGCCGGTTGGGCAGGCCGGTATTGATGCCGACCATCGTTCCGTCGGCTTCGACGATTTCCAGCATCTGGCGGTACTTCCGCGTCGGGCTGTCGTGTTCCGACATCCAGATGCGTGAACCGGGTGTCGTCAGCCCGCGCATCGATCCCGTGTTGGGGCAGGATCCGGTCATGGCCGTGCCATCAGGCAACAGGGCATCGAAGAGAAAGCGCTTGTAGCGCTGCACAAGGGTTGCGGTCGTCAGCGGAGGATCGAAGATCAAGGCAGGTCCTGCGAATGATTCAGGCGCGGGCGCGTACGTAGGAGCCCGGCGCTTCCTCGAGCGAGTTCAGCGGACCGCCCGGCTTGCGGGGCGCAACGCGTCGCTTGTCGAGTTTCTCGATCCATTGGTGCCAATGCGGCCACCAGGATCCCGGTGTCTCCTTGGCGGCCTTGAACCAATCGTCGAAGTCACCCTTGGGCGCGCCTCCGGTCCAGAACTGATACTTGCCCTTGTCCGGCGGATTGACGACGCCGGCAATGTGGCCCGAACCCGAGAGAACATAGGTGACCTTGCCGCCGAACGAAGCGCTGCCGAGAAATACAGAGCGCGGCGGGGCGATGTGGTCTTCCTTGGTCGCGAGATTGTAGATCGGGATCTTCACGTCGCCGAGCGATACCTGCTTGCCGGCAAGAACCATCTCGCCCTTCGAAAGCTTGTTATCGAGGTAGCAGTTGCGCAGATAGAAGGAATGGTTGGCGGCCGGCATCCGCGTCGAATCGGAGTTCCAGTAGAGCAGGTCGAAGGGCAGGGGTTCCTGGCCCTTGAGGTAGTTGTTGACGAAGTAGGGCCAGATCAGCTCCGAGGCGCGCAGCATGTTGAAGGCGGTAGCCATCTTCGAGCCGTCGAGATAGCCGGTCACGCTCATGTTCTGTTCGATCTGGCTTATCTGGTCCTCGTCAACGAAGACCTTGAGGTCGCCAGCGTGAGTGAAATCGACCTGCGTCGTGAACAGTGTCGCCGAGCGGATGCGGTCGTCGCCCTCGGCCGCATGCAATGCGAGCGTCGCGGCAAGCAGGGTGCCGCCGACGCAATAGCCGATGGCGTTGACTTCCCGCTCACCGGTGGCCTGCTCGACGATATCGAGCGCAAAGCCGATGCCTTCGCGGGCATAGGCTTCCCAGTCCTTGGTCGCGTGCCGTTCGTCCGGGTTCACCCAGGAGATGACGAAGACCGTGTGTCCCTGATCGACCGCCCATTTGATGAAGGATTTCTGCGGGTTGAGATCGAGCACGTAGAATTTGTTGATCCAGGGCGGGCAGATCAGCAACGGCCGCTTCAGCACGGTTTCCGTCGTCGCCTCATATTGCAGCACCTGGCAGACGTCGCTCTGGGCAATGACCTTGCCCGGCGTCATCGCGATATTCTCGCCGATCGCAAACTTGCTGGTGTCGGTTTGCCGGAGCTTGAGGTCGCCGCGGCCGGCGGCGATGTCCTCGGCAAACATCTGCATGCCTTTGACCAGATTGGCGCCGCTTGAGGCAACCGTCTCGCGGTAGAGCTGCGGATTGGTGGTGACGAAGTTGGTCGGAGACAGCGCGCTCGAAACCTGGCGAACGTAGAAAGCAGCCTTGTGTTTCGTGTGATCGTCGAGCCCCTCGGCGTCCTCGACCATGCGCTCGGCCCAGTCCGACGTTACGAAATAGGCCTGGCGAATGAAGTCGAAGAACGGGTTCTTTACCCAGTCCTCGTCGGTAAATCTCTTGTCGTTGCGCTGGAGGGCGGCCGGCTCCGCCGTCTCTTCGCCGGACATCCGGTGCAGCGTGCGCGACCAGATCTCGAAGAAGCTGCCCATCAAGTGAGTCTGCGCTTCGAGCGTGCGGCGCGGATCGGAAAGCCAGTACTCCGAGACCTTGGACAGCGTCTTGACCATGTCGGTGACGGGTTCGGCGAAGGTATCGGACTTCTGGCCCGATTCCCGCGGCGCCAGCCAGGCGGAAGCCGCTTTGCCAAGCTGTTCCATGGCGCGGGCGAGGTTGACTGCGAGGCTTTCCGGATCCTTGACGATATAAGGTTCGACGGATTTGGGATCGAAGCCTGCGTAGCCGTCCTTGCCTTCCGCATTCCTCTCTGCTGTCACCCGGCGTCCTCCACAGCATCTTGTTTGTTTTGTATTTTTACATTCTGCCCGAAAATGATTACAAGGGCTAGCGCATCGTCGCGCCATCAAAATAGAGGTCGTCTCCAGTATGCTTGCCGTCGGAAAACAGCGTTCCATCACCTGGGTTGCCGGGATCGTTCTGCTCGGCACGCTTGCAGGCTGCAACAGCCAGGGGACCAACTTCGAGAACTATCCGTCGGTTTACGGCCAGAAGCCGGCCGCAACGTCGCAGATGACCAACGATGAAGCGGCAAGCATGCAGGCGCGCCTGAGCTCTCTCGGCGCTGCACGCAAGTCCGGCGCGATCTCTGAAGCCGAGTATCAGCGTCGCCTGAAAGAAATGCGCGCGCTGGCCGAACAGCACGGCGCCGACACGCTGAAAGAGATCCAGAATTAGCGCTTGCCTTTCCGGTGATTTGGACGCAAAGCGTTCAATGGCCGCATGGACGGCCGTTCACCACAGCGCACGGTTTCGCAAAGGCTTGAGCCGCTGGCGGGAGCGTGCGCCAAACGAGGTTTGGAGATGGAAGAGTTTCACAAAGTCCGGCGTTTGCCGCCCTATGTTTTCGAACAGGTCAACCGTTTGAAAGCAAGCGCGCGAGCGGCCGGTGCTGACATCATCGACCTCGGCATGGGCAATCCGGATCTACCCACACCACAGTCGATTGTCGACAAGCTCTGCGAGGCCGTTCAGGACCCGCGCACGCATCGTTATTCGTCGTCGAAGGGCATTCCCGGGCTGCGTCGTGCCCAGGCCGCCTATTACGCCCGCCGCTTCGGCGTCAAGCTCAACCCGGATACCCAGGTCGTCGCTACCCTTGGCTCCAAGGAAGGCTTCGCCAACATGGCGCAGGCGATCACCGCACCTGGCGACGTCATTCTGTGCCCGAACCCCACCTATCCGATCCACGCCTTCGGCTTCCTGATGGCCGGCGGCGTCATCCGCTCGATCTCGGTCGAGCCGGACGAAACCTTCTTCGGACCGCTGGAACGCGCCGTTCGCCATTCAATCCCCAAGCCACTGGCGCTGATCCTCAACTATCCGTCGAACCCGACGGCGCAGGTTGCGACGCTCGACTTCTATAAGGACGTGATCGCGTTTGCGAAAAAGCACGACATCATCGTGCTTTCGGACCTTGCCTATTCGGAGATCTACTTCAACGACGCGCCGCCGCCGTCGGTGCTGGAAGTTCCGGGCGCGATCGACTGCACGGTCGAGTTCACCTCGATGTCGAAGACCTTCTCAATGCCGGGCTGGCGCATGGGCTTTGCCGTCGGCAACGAGCGGCTGATCGCAGCCCTGACACGCGTGAAATCCTACCTCGACTATGGCGCCTTCACGCCGATCCAGGTGGCCGCCACCCAGGCGCTGAACGGTGACGGCAGCGACATCGCCGAAGTGCGCAATATCTACAAGCGCCGCCGCGACGTCATGGTCGACAGCTTCGGCAAGGCCGGCTTCGAAGTGCCGCCGCCGGCAGCGACGATGTTTGCCTGGGCAAAGATCCCGGAGAAGTTCCGTCATCTGGGCTCGCTCGAATTCTCCAAGCTCCTCGTCGAGAAGGCGGATGTCGCGGTCGCTCCGGGCATCGGCTTCGGCGAACAGGGCGACGACTATGTGCGCCTCGCTCTCGTCGAGAACGAGCACCGCATCCGCCAGGCGGCGCGCAACATCAAGAAATTCCTGTCGACCGCCGACGAGACGATGCACAACGTCATCTCGCTCAACGCTCATAGGTAAGAAGTCGGGAGGCGTGCTTGACGCGCGCCTCCTTCCACACTGGCCCCGCTGTTCTCGCGGCGCGCCCTCTACATGTTAGGAAATGGCTATGGCAGATGCCCTCAAAATCGGCATTGCGGGCTTGGGTACCGTCGGTGCCTCGCTCGTGCGAATCCTCCAGGATCGTCACGAGATGCTTGCGACAACGTGCGGACGGGCAATCGAGACCACGGCCGTAACGGCGCGCGACCGCAACAGGGACCGCGGCGTCGATCTTTCGAAGACCGCCTGGTTCGACGATGCCATTTCGCTTGCGCGTGACGCCGATATCGACGTTTTCGTCGAACTGATGGGCGGTGCCGGCGATCCCGCCTATTCGGCCGTCAAGGCGGCGCTGCAGCGCGGCATTCATGTGGTGACCGCCAACAAGGCGCTGCTGGCTGCCCATGGCATCGAACTTGCAAAGATCGCCGAGGAGAAGGGCGCGCTGCTCAACTACGAAGCGGCTGTTGCCGGCGGTATCCCCGTCATCAAGGCGCTGCGCGAATCCATGACCGGCAATACGATCTCGCGCGTCTATGGGATCATGAACGGCACCTGCAACTACATCCTGACGAAGATGGAGAAGGAACAGCTTTCCTTCGAAGCCTGCCTCAAGGAGGCGCAGCGCCTCGGCTATGCCGAAGCCGATCCGGCCTTCGACATTGAGGGCAACGACACGGCGCACAAGCTGTCGATCCTGACGAGCCTTGCATTCGGTACGGCGATCGCTGCCGACGACATCTACCTCGAAGGCATCACCAATATCTCGATCGACGACATTCATGCAGCCGCCGATCTCGGTTACCGCATCAAGCTCCTCGGTGTCGCCCAGCGCACCGAAAGCGGCATCGAGCAGCGCGTCCACCCGACGATGGTGCCTTACGATTCCGTCATCGCCCAGGTCGATGGCGTGACCAATGCCGTTGCGATCGAATCCGACATTCTCGGCGAGCTCCTGATGGTCGGCCCGGGTGCCGGCGGCAACGCGACGGCGTCGGCCGTGCTCGGCGATATCGCCGACATTGCCAAGAGCCGCCCGGGCGCCCAGCACGTTCCGGCCTTCGGCCGTCCGACCAATGCGCTGCTGCCCTATAAGCGCGCGCAGATCCAGAGCCACGAGGGCGGCTACTTCATCCGCCTGAAGGTCGTTGACCGCACCGGCGTCTTCGCCAGCATCGCGACCCGCATGGCCGACAACGGCATCTCGCTGGAATCGATCATGCAGCATTCGAAGCATCTGATGGACACGGGCGAGCCGCAGACGATCATCTTGGTCACGCACGCGACATCGGAGCACTCCGTTCGCGATGCGATCAAGGCGATCAAGGGCGAGGGCTACCTCGTCGGCGAGCCGCAGGTCATTCGCATCGAACGCCCGAAGGCAAACTGACGGCGAAGGACCTCGGGCCGTTCGGCATGACGGTGCGCAGTGCCGTTTGTGGCCAACAAATTAGAAGCCTCGCCGCGCAAGCAAGCCGGCGAGGCTTCTTTTTTGGGAATTGGGCGCCTGCGGCGGCCCAACCCCCTACGAAACGTGGATCTCTGTGTATGCCGTTCCAAAAACGGTCACGATTTCCAGGGTTATGCGCTAAGAGGAATGAAGCGCCAAGCGGATGGACGAGCATGGAAGAATTGGTGGATCCGGTACAGCGGGCCTTTCTGAATGTCGAGCAGTCGGTCAGCGGCCAGCGATGGGTGTCGCGCCTCGACCAGGCGGGCCAGAACCGCGCGCTCGCCATTAGCCAGGTTCACGGCTACTCCGATCTGCTCGGTCGCGTCCTTGCCGGCCGCGGCGTCGTACTCGACGATGCCGCAAGCTTCCTTGATCCGACGCTTCGCTCGCTTATGCCGGACCCGGACACGCTTACCGATTGCCGCAAGGCTGCAGAGCGTCTGGCGGCCGCCATCAAGCGCCGTGAAAAGACGGTGATCTTCGGTGACTATGACGTCGACGGTGCCGCGTCTTCGGCTTTGATGGCGCGTTTCCTGCGCCATTTCGGCGTCGACGCGGAAATCTACATTCCCGATCGGATCTTCGAGGGCTATGGCCCGAACCCGACGGCAATCGAGCAGCTGATCGACAAGGGCGCCGATCTCATCGTCACCGTCGACTGCGGCTCGACCAGCCATGAGGCGCTCGCCGTTGCCGATAAACGCGGCGTCGATGTCGTCGTCATCGACCACCATCAGGTCGGCTCGGCGCTGCCGCCCTGCCATGCGCTCGTCAACCCGAACCGCGAAGACGATCTCTCGGGGCAGGGGCATCTTTGCGCCGCCGGCGTCGTTTATCTGGTTCTGGTCAATACCTTGCGCGTTTTGCGCAACGCCGGCGACAGCCGCGTTTCTTCGTTCGATCTGCTGGCCCAACTCGATCTGGTGGCTCTGGCGACCGTCTGTGACGTGGTGCCGCTCAAAGGGCTCAACCGCGCCTACGTCGTCAAGGGACTGATCGCGGCGCGTCACATGGGCAATGTCGGGCTTTCGGCACTGCTGCGGAAAGCTGCGATCGGCGGTCCCGTCACGCCCTATCACCTGGGCTTTCTCGTCGGCCCGAGAATCAATGCCGGCGGACGCATTGGCGATGCGGCGCTCGGCAGCCGCCTGCTGGCGATGGAGGATGCGGCCGAGGCGGAGAAGATCGCCGCGCAGCTCGATGAGCTCAACCGCGAGCGGCAGGCGATGGAAGCCGTCATGTTGGCCGAGGCGGAAGCTGAGGTTCTGGCCGAATACGGCACGGGCGAGGGCGCTTCGGTGATCGTTACCGCGCGCGAAAACTGGCACCCGGGCATCGTCGGACTGCTCGCCGCCCGCATCAAGGAAAAATTCCGCCGACCGACTTTTGCCATCGCTTTCGACCCGAACGGCCGCGGCACCGGCTCCGGCCGCTCGATCAACGGTTTCGACATGGGCAAGATGGTTCGGGCCGCCGTCGATGGTGGCCTGCTAGTAAAGGGTGGCGGCCATGCCATGGCTGCCGGTCTCACCGTCGAACGCGCGAAGCTCGGCAAGCTCAGGCAGTTTTTCGAGGGACGTGCGGAAGCGGCGGTGCGCGAACTCGTCGCCATCCAGACGCTCAAGGTGGACGGCGCGCTTGCAGCCTCCGGCGCGACCCTGGAACTCATCGATCTCCTGGAGCAGGCCGGCCCCTACGGCTCGGCCCACCCGCAGCCGGTCTTCGCCTTCCCGCAGCATCGCCTGCGCGACAGCAGGCAGGTCGGCGCCAACCACATCAAGGTGACGCTGGAGGGGCAGGACGGCAGCCGCCTTGACGGTATTGCTTTCCGGGCGACCGAGACACCGCTCGGCGACTTCCTGCTGTCGAGCCGCGGAACATCCATCCACGTCGCGGGATCGGTGTCCGCCGATCTGTGGCAGGGCCAGCGACGGGTACAGCTGCGCGTCACGGACGCGGCAAAGGCGCTGTAGCACCCGTCGCGAAGTGTGCTGACAGATATTTCGCTGGGCCGTGTTATGGCTGACCGTACCGCACACGCTTCAAAACATCTCGAGGATGCACAGCGAGGATGGTGTTGAAGAACGTCGTTTCGACGATGGTGTCGCCATCGGCTTGCAGGCGAAAATGCACGCTCTTGTTGCCGCCACAGTTCGTTGCGTCGATCATCGCGATAACTCTTTCGACCTCGTCGGGCGTCTTTTCGTCCAGCCTGACAAGGGCAGGATAAAGGGGGGCGCAACTTGCATCGCCGTCGCGAACAAGTTCTCCTTGTCGATCAAAGAGATAGCTGAGGCGTGCGAACTCTCCCTTGTGCGAGCCGCTATGGGCGCTGCCCCACATGGCACTTAGGTACTGAGCCACAGCGCTCAAAGATCCGAGATCATTGAACGGTCGCAAGGCTTCAACATTGTAAACCACGGAGTCGAGGCGACTGCCGCTGAGTGGTGAATTCAGTGTGAGCGAGTAGGTACGACGGAAACCCTGCTGCTGGTCCAGTCGGGTAATGTGTATGCGCTGCAGATAGGGTGCTTTGGCATAAGCTGGGAGCTTCGGGTCTTTGCGATTGTTCAGGCTTCGCGTCGTTTCGGAGCGTTCCCAGTCTTTGAAATCCCGCGCGAGCAACGTTTCTAACTCTTCAATTGGCATCCCCAGCTTGAACACCGGACTCGGTACCAAGTCTGCAGGCGTCAGCGTTTGCTCGCCAGAAATCACGTTGGAACGAGCGGCCGCAGGCGATCCGGGATAGGACGAAATTGTGATTGCGGCGAGCCCCGCAGCAATGACGCGAAACAAAAATAGATTCCCGTTCAACTGATTCGAGGAACGCCCGACTTGCGATCGGAGCGTGTTTCCCCAGCGATCAAACGATCAAGAATCAGGTCGAAATCGTCGGCGCGTTGAAGTTGCTCCTGAAGAGCAGGAAGATATTTCGCACGGCTTCGGATGGCGTCGCCAGCAGATCGAAGGCTGAGCAGAATCTGTTTAGAGATTGCGTATTCGCTCTGCAGTCCTTCTGCCTTTTGCCAGATATGGTCTTCCAGAGCGTCAAATGCCGACGCATCGAAGGTATCGGACTTGAGAAGCCGGCCGACTGCTTGATCCGTCAGCCTCTCCAATACGACATCAAACTGATTTTCCGACACCCGCGTGCGCCTCATTCTGTTGAGCTGTAAACTCAAAGCAGAACTGCAATATTTCGTCGAGTCCGGGTTTTGACATCTGTAGCCGCATCAGAAATCAGGCGGTGAAGGCTGCCGCGCGTGGTCGAGAACGCGAGTCGCCACCGATGCAACAGAACGGCCCCTGCGACCGCGCCGTTGCAGGAGTCTCTGCTTTGGAAAGCTACGCACATACCCCTGGTATGCGGAAACCGGCCACGATCCTGTTGCCGCTCACGTCGCTGTCTCTTCCAAAGGATATCTGCGAAACACCAGTATGCGCTTGGGAATTACGTGAGACGCGCATCAGTGTGGGCACCCGCATTCGCCAGCAATAGCAATCGGGAATTTGCCGAACCGGCCTTGGCACGCCCAACGGGAATCGAACCCGTGTTGCCGCCGTGAGAGGGCGGCGTCCTGACCGCTAGACGATGGGCGCATCTCTATTCGATTGAGCGCAAGCGGTTGCTGCGCAACGCGCTATCCTAGTCCTGTTCGACGAAAACGACGAGAAGAATCGAAGGCGATCCGTCAGCCGATGGAACAAGGCTTTCGATGTCGGGGAGAAGATCAACACAGTGGCACGCCCTAGGGGAGTCGAACCCCTCTTCCCAGAATGAAAATCTGGTGTCCTAACCGATAGACGAAGGGCGCACTCGCTGTGTGGGCGCCTTATAGCCAGCGACTCTGAATAGAGCAAGCGCCAATCTCAGGAATGTTGTGATTTTCCTGTTCAAAATACCAGGAAAGATTCATGGCGGCACGAGGCGGAAATTTAGGTGTCGAAACGCGCGGTAAATCGCTGTTCCAACAACAGAAAATCGATTTTCATTTGGGGAGAAGATCAACACAGTGGCACGCCCTAGGGGAGTCGAACCCCTCTTCCCAGAATGAAAATCTGGTGTCCTAACCGATAGACGAAGGGCGCACTCGCTGTGTGGGCGCCTTATAGCCAGCGACTCTGGATACCGCAAGCGCCAATCTCAGTTTTTTTGTGCTTTCCCTGTTAAAATCGGTGAGAAAAATTCGGCGGCCGAAGAGCAGGAATCGGAGATGCGTGCGACGCAGCGAGTTGCTGCTTCAGATGCTGGAAACGTCGATTTTTCGGGAGAAGGAGATCAACACAGTGGCACGCCCTAGGGGAGTCGAACCCCTCTTCCCAGAATGAAAATCTGGTGTCCTAACCGATAGACGAAGGGCGCACTCGCTGTGTGGGCGCCTTATAGCCAGAGGATTTCAGAACCGCAAGCGGCAATTTTCATATTTCTGTAAAAATTCCACAGGCCGGAAGCAAAGGAGGCTTCTCGTCGAATCCTCCATGGAAACAAATGCTTGCCTTCAGCCCTTGGCGCGCCGGCAGCGCCAGTTCCAGTCCCGCTGTGCGCCGATATCGATATGGACCGACTCCGTGTGGCAATAGGTGCCGACGCCGCCGCGGCCGGGGACGCTACGCAGGAATTCGGCGAGATCCCACTTGCTGACGCCCTGAACCTGAATGTCAGCCGCCTCGCAGCGTGTATGCAGCGATTGCTTGGCGCGGTTGACCTTGATCGGCCTGAGGCCCGAGGTCACCATGACCTGCTTGCCGTAATGCGTTTCCACCTTCTTCAGCATCTGCATGAGCTCGGGCTTGAAACAGCCGGCATCGACTTTCTCGGTCTGCAGAATGAGCCCGCTCGGCGCCAGTCGAGCGAGCCCCGAGAGCGAGGCGACCTGAACCGGTGCGCCGTCGTCGTCATCGCCGAGGTGCTCTTCGTGCTCGTAGTTGTAGAGCGAGTTCAGTTTGACGCCCGGAAGCGTGTAGGCGAGGGAGGCCGTTTGCGGCTGGCTCGCATTGCTGGTGGTAATCGTCTTCTTTTCCGCCGGCGGAGCCGAGCGAAGTGCCGCCTGCTGCGGCTTCTCCTTGCGCTTGCCGGCAAAAAGGGCCGCGAGCGTCCAGGTTTTGGACGTGTCCTTGTTATCGTCTGCTGGCGTGGCTTCTGGTGCTGCCTGCTGCGCGGCGGCGACCTCGGTCGCTGCTGGTGTGGCGTCGGCATTGGCCACCGCCTGTGGCGTCGAAGAGGTCTGGCCGCTGGCGGCAGCCTCGGCGCTCAGCGGCACCGGAACGGCAACAGGAAGGGTGGCGTCCTGCGCGGGAGAGGGAGCATAGGCGGCGACAGCGGCGTCCGTCACGACGTCGTTGGCCGTGTTGGCGGCCCCCTGTTGCGGCGCTATTACCGGCAGCGGCTGTCGCTGGGTGCCGCTGAAAAGACTGTTGTTGGTTGCGTTCATGCCGGGCTGGCCGGCGGGGGGCGGAACAGTTCCCGTCGTCTGCGGCTGGACGGTCGTCGTTGCCTGTGCGGCAGGTGCCTGGCCATAGATGCTTGAGGAGGCGGCGCGCAGGCCGGTGCCCTGCATCGTCAGCGATTGCGGCTGTCCGGTATCGTGGGGAACTGTGGCATTGCCGGCTGCCTGTTGCGCCTGCGGATTGCTGCCGAGCGCGACCACCTGTCCATCCTGGACTGTGGCCTCCGATTCGGCGGTTTGCACAGGGGCTGCCTGCCCCTCGGCCTTCAGCGCGGTCGCGGCATCGTTTTCCCCGACCGCCGACATGCAGCCGCTCAAGGCCAGCAGCGATACGGATAAGGCTGCCGCCCGCGCAATGGTGACGAGCACCGCGCCCTTCGTGTCCGGATGTTGCAACGTCCTATCCCCGCTCTCCGTGCATGACGGACGAAGCCTCGTCTTGTCATGCATTAAGTCTCAGTTCCGAAACATCGCTCAGAACAAACAAACTCATGCTTCTCGCGGCGATCGGAATGAGCGCCACGGGAAAAGATCAGGCCAAGTACAAAAGGGGGTCGCCGCCACGAGATATCGCGGATAGGACCCGGCATCAACGTTTCGCGCGAAAAAGTACCCAACGATACGCGATTTGTAAACCGGCGCTAACCTTGAGCCCGCATGTTTCCAACATGCAAAGGCCCGGATAGACCGGGCCCTGGATCATTCATAGCTGCTGCTGATCGACGGCTCGGCCGTGCCCGCCGGATTTCACCGACAGCACGGGGCCATCTTCGTTCGCGAGAATTGTGCGGAGCTTACCAGACGCCCGTATTGGCCATCGACGCCCAAGGTTCCTGCGGCGGCCGGTTTTCGCCTTTCTGCAGGATCTCGATCGAAATGCCGTCGGGAGAGCGCACGAACGCCATGTGGCCGTCGCGCGGCGGCCGGTTGATGGTCACGCCGTTCTCCATCAGGTGCTGGCAGAAACCGTAGATGTCGTCGACTTCGTAGGCGAGGTGCCCGAAGTTACGCCCGCCCGTATAATCTTCCGTATCCCAGTTGTAGGTGAGCTCGAGGCAGGGAGAGAGTTCGCCGCGGGCGCGATCGATGTCGCCGGGAGCGGCCAGAAACACCAGCGTGAACCGGCCCTTTTCATTTTCGTAGCGGCGGATCTCCGTCAGGCCGAAAATCTTGCCGTAGAAGTTCAAGGCCTCGTCCAGATTCTTGACGCGAACCATCGTGTGCAGATAGCGCATTGCAATGTCCCTGTTTTGCAGAAGATGGCGTATACTGGTCCGTCAGCAAGCCAGAGGCAAGGCTGCGTCCCCATATTAGTTCTCGGCCAAAATATGCCGAGGGTCTTGCGTATCCGCGGCGGGACGATGTTATTCTGGTCAATAAGAATCAGTTAACCGTATCGGTAGTCGCGCGTAAACGAGGGGCTGGGAGAGAATGGCGGATAGGACATCTTCAAAAGACGTCATGCATGGTGACGACTTTGGCAGCGACGCTCTCGACCTCATCGAAATCACCGGCGTGATCAAGTGGTTCGACGTCGCCAAGGGCTTCGGCTTCATCGTTCCCGACAACGGCATGCAGGATGTGCTGGTGCACGTGACCTGCCTGCGCCGCGACGGCTACCAGACGGTTCTTGAGGGTGCGCGGGTCGTTGCTCTCATCCAGAAGCGGGACCGCGGTTACCAGGCGTTCCGTATCCTATCGATGGACCAATCCACGGCGGTGCATCCGTCGCAGCTGCCGCCGGTCCGAACCCACGTGCAGGTAACGCCGACCAGCGGCCTTGAGCGCGTTCTCGTCAAGTGGTTTAACCGCACCAAGGGCTTCGGCTTCCTGACCCGCGGCGAGGGAACCGAAGATATCTTCGTCCATATGGAAACGCTCAGGCGTTTCGGCCTGACGGAACTGCGGCCAGGCCAGGTGGTGCTCGTCCGGTTCGGCGATGGCGAAAAGGGCCTGATGGCCGCTGAGATACATCCGGATGGACCGTCGCCGACGAGCCGGGCGCACTGATGGTCGCGGCTCGAAACCTTGTCGGAAAAAGCGCCTTCCTGGCGTTTTTTTTGTTGCTTGCCCTGACGGTATCGTCTTTCGCCGACGTTCAGTTCACAACGGACAAGATGCGCCTGGTCACCGCGGACAAGGCTGTGCACGAACTGACGGTCGAACTGGCCCTCGAACCGGCCCAGCGTGAGCAGGGCCTGATGTTTCGTACCTCCATGGCGCCGGATCACGGCATGCTGTTCGATTTTGGCGAGACACGCCGCGTGATGATGTGGATGAAGAACACCCATTTGTCGCTCGATATGCTGTTCATCGACAACAAGGGCGTTGTGCGCACGATCCATGAAGGCGCCGTGCCTTTTTCGGAAGCGATCATTGATTCGAAAGAACCGGTGGCTTTCGTGCTTGAGCTCAATGCCGGCGCGGTCAAGCGGCTGAATATCCGGCCCGGAGACCGGCTGGAAGGTGCCCGCATGCCGTCTTCGAAGCCGTAGACGCCGGGGCCACTTCGCGGTCCGCCTTGTCCTTGCCCGATCATTTCCTAAATTATGTGTCTGAACCCCACGGGTTTCATGGTTGAGATCATGGAGCCTTTCGGGCAGACTGCGCGTTAACGAGTTGCTAATATTCTTCTGGCGACAACAGGAGGCAGCCGTGATGATCCGGAGTGTGCTTGTTGCAATGGTAGCGGCCTGCGCCGTTGCGCAAACAGCGATGGCAGCGGACTTGGCAGCCGATCTGAGCCAGCCGCCGGCACCGGTCGCGCAGCCATCTCCAGGATTCGTCTGGACCGGCGGTTATGTCGGCCTCCAGGGCGGCGGCGGGTGGCTCAATGGCGATTTCAGTGCGCCCGGCAGCAGCGCTTCAGAAGACTTCAATGGCGGATTGCTCGGCGCCTTTGCCGGTTTCAACTTTCAGCAGGGCGACTGGGTTTACGGCATCGAGGGTGACGTCAACTACAATTGGAACGACAAGACGTTCGACGTCGGCGGAACCTCGACCGAAGTTGGTACCGACGTTTCCGGCGCAATACGCGGCCGGGTCGGCTACCTGCTGAATGACAAGGCGCTGCTCTATGGCGCCGGCGGCTGGGCGGTGACCCGCGGCTTCGTCGATGTGCCCGGCGCATCGAAGGAAAAGGAAACCTTCAACGGTTGGACGATCGGTGCCGGTGTCGACTATTCGTTCACCGACAGCGTCTTCGGCCGCGCCGAGTACCGCTACAACGACTACGGCGACAAGGACTTCGGCGGCGTCAATGTCGATCTCGACCAGCACCAGTTCACCGTTGGTGTCGGCGTAAAGTTCTGACCAGCAACCATTGGCATCGCGGAGCGCGCCGGCATGCTGCCGGACGCTCCGCGATATCCTTTCAACTACGGGCCGCCGCGGGCACGCCGGGCAATCTCGGCCCGGTCATCTTCCGCCGTAAGATCGAGGACGATGCGGCTGCCGTCTCTGATCGGGCGTTGCAGGGCCTTCCGCGACTCGGGCAGAAGCGTGAGTCGCCCTTTGGTTTCGAGCTTGCTCAGTCTGGCGCGTGAAAGCGCGAGTTCCGTCGATAGCAGGCGGTCGACGCGCAGGCTGCTTGCCTGGCGCACGACAAGGACAATCTCAAGCCGTGCGCAACCCGCACTCCCACCCAATACGTGCCGTTCCACGTTAGAATCGGCCAAATCCTCGATCCGGTCCGTGCATTGGCGAAGACCTTCGATGTCGAACGCCGCCTGGCGGACCCAGACGGGATCGTTGCTTTGAAGCGCTGCGAGCGCATCCGGGGCGACGCTGGCGACATTCCGCCGCTCGAAGATCGGACGGTTCCAGGTGTCTTCGCAGACGGCGCAGCGATAGATCAGCCAGGCGTCGAGCCGCCGCCCGTTGGCGTTCAACCGTGTCTTGCCGCTGCATACGAAGGGGCGGTGGCCGCCGCAGCGGCTGCAGGCAAGCCAGGGGCGGGGGGCGGATTGGGGTTCGATGGTCCACTGGACCGTCAATGTATGAGACATGTCGTCTGGTTCTTCCAATTGGAAGTCCATCGAGACGACGGTTTGAGTACCCGTTCCGGGGACGCGGCCTGGCAGCTGTTGGACGTGATGGTTCCGCCTGACGAAGTTACGTCGGGCTTGAGATCGGCAATGCCATTCCGGTCTCGAACCGCCACCTCAACGAACGCATGAAAATTCTATCCGACAGCTGGAGTGCTATCGGGCGTACGGGGTGAAACTAGCGAGACCGGATTTTACAAAGGCAAAGCGAAACTCCAGGAGAGCCAGCGCAATAATGGCTGCTTGAACGTCCTACACGCTTGCGCGGATGGCGAAAAGTGCAACGATGCCACAGGCTCGCGCCAAGGTGGCGTGCGATGGCGCGCTAGGCGAAATTTGGCCACAAGCGAATTCGGCGCATTGCGGTAAAATACGCCTTACACCTCCAATCTGAAGCGGATCGGAAATGCTTGGATCCGCTTCTCTTTTTTGAACGTGGTCTGCGGCGAAGCATCGCCTGATTAGCCGGCGCGGTGAAGGCTCGCCGCAAGCGGCTTCGAATCGGCAAGCTCCGCATCGGACGCGACACGGTTACGCCCGCCTCGTTTGGCCGCGTAGAGCGCGGCATCTGCCCTATTGAACAATTCCTCCCAGGAACGCTCCGCGCCGCTGGCGGTGGCAAGCCCGATGCTGATGCTGACAGCTACGCTTTGCCCGTTGCTCACGACCCGCAGCTCTTCCACGGCGCGGCGCAGCGTCTCGGCGATTGCAAACGCCTGTGTCTCGCTTGTCAGCGGGAGATAGAGCCCGAATTCCTCGCCTCCGAGACGCGCGAAGCTGTCGCCCCTGCGCAGGTTCTTCCTGACCAGATCGGCGAAGGCGACGAGCACCTGATCACCCGTATGATGACCGTAGCGGTCGTTGATACGCTTGAAATGGTCCAGGTCCATGACGAGGAGGCAATCGCCCTGCCAGCTTGCCTGAGGCAGTTGCGCCAGGAACCAGCGCCGGTTGCCGACGCCGGTCAGCGCATCGGTATCGGCAGACCGGCGAAGCTCTGCTTCCGCCCGCTCCTTGACGAGCACGAGGGCGAAGAGCGCGATGGCGAAGTGGCAGATGATCGAGAGAAAGAAGGCGTAGGTCGTGGTGATCGGCACGATGCCGGGCTTGAGGAGGCCAATGACCACCGCGAGGCAAAGGCCGGCCCCGACGGCCATGGCGGCCGCCAGCATGGCGCGCGCCGGCAGCGGCTCCTTCGAGCGATCGGCGATGACGGCGACAGCCGAAGCCGCGAGGAAAAGAAAGGCGGCGGCGTTGAAGACGCTGGCCCTGACGACGTTGACGACATGGAAATCCGTGGCGAGACCGACGAGCGCGCCGGCAAGCGGCACAAGTAGCGCCAGCCAGTCCGCCAGACGGCGCCGGCCGCCGCTGAGGCGGCGCACGCCGATCCAGAACAGGGCATATCCGCCGATCCCGAGCGTGAAGCTGGAAAGCCTCCACAGAGTGGGCGGCAACAGCTTTTGCTCGCCATAGCCCGCGAGCGTCGAGGCGAGCGCCAGGAAGAGGAAGCCGCTCGCCAGGATACCAAGCCCTTCGTCCCGCGGCGATTGCCAGCGCGCATAGAGGAAGCAGAAGGCGCCGATCAGGAAAGACGACTTGTGAAGCAACAGAACGGTGGCAAGGTCGAGTTGGGCAGTCATTGGATCGCTCGGGCGGGCTTGGGGGCGCGCAGGGCACGAAAGCGCGCCGGTTCGCTCTATCCACAATGGATTTAGCGATTCCTAAATTCGTATGACAAATAGGCATTCTTGTCCCAACTCGGGACGATTCGATCGTTTGCCAACGCAATCGAGTGATCTACGGCGATGTTAGCCTGCAGATCTGCGATCACGAACAGATTGAAAAAAAAGAGAATGACGCTTCCGCCTCAATGAATGGTCGGAGTGGAGAGATTCGAACTCCCGACCCTCTGGTCCCAAACCAGATGCGCTACCAGACTGCGCTACACTCCGTGCCAACGGCGCCGGAGATACACGCTTCGCAGCAGGGCTGCAACAGCAAAATTTCCCAATGCCTCATCTTAGACTGGGACAAACCCACAAGTTCGCTCATCTCCTACTGAAAGCCAAATTTATCCGGCCAAAAGTCATTCCGTTTTAAATCATTCTGCGTTATGGGAAGACGGAATGCTGGCGCCCGTGAATGTTGCCAGCGAAAGTATGGAGCCGTTCGAAACCATGTCCGCAAAGATCTATCGTCCAGCAAAGACCGCCATGCAGTCTGGCAAGGCCAAGACGAATCTGTGGGTGCTGGAGTTCGATCAGGAAAAGCCGCGCACCATCGACCCGATCATGGGCTACACCAGCTCGGGCGACATGAAGCAGCAGCTGCGGCTGACCTTCGAAAACGCCGAGCAGGCGATCGCATACGCCGAGCGAAACGGCATCGAATACCGCGTCATCGCGCCGAAGGAAACGACCCGCAAGAGCGTGTCCTATCCGGACAACTTCCGTTTCAACCGGATGCAGCCCTGGACCCACTAAGGTCCTTCAGCCGCATTCGACGGGCACAGCCCGGGACGGCCCCTTAGCTCAGTTGGATAGAGCACCTGCCTTCTAAGCAGGTTGTCGCAGGTTCGAATCCTGCAGGGGTCGCCAATAATTTCAAGAACTTAGCAGCTGTTTTGGGGGCTTGAAAGAAGCTCGATTACAGCTTCCCTTTGCCGATAGCAGAATTCGTCGGCCAGGTGATCTCTCCATCCGCGAAACGGCGCCGTCGCTGGCCCATTGTCTCCCGGTAGATCTGTTCGTCCGCCATGAGCGGCAGATCTCTAGTACGCCACCACTCGGCGGATAAGTCCGGCGATTCGCGCCGCACCACTCGAGGAAAGCTACGCTCGTTTCCGGAAGCAGGAAAGAAGCGCGGTAACAGGCTTGAACAAGAGCCTGTGGCCCTTGGTGAACATGCGGCCCGGAAGATGGATCGTCAGTGCGTAGAGATACGAGCGCTTCCTTGCAGGTAGGACCGGAATTTCTGGATCATCTGGCGCCGGGCATCGTTCTCCTGGATTCGACACTTCCGTGATCGAGAGGCGGATCGTTGCAGAGCAGATGGAGCGCAACCGTGTCGCTGACCATCGGAAGTGTAAATGCCCGTGCGCTGAAATCGCTCCATAAAAAAACGGGCCGGCGGATGGTTTCCGACCGGCCCGTTCCGGCAAAAGGCGGAAAGGGGAACGTCTCTGCGCGGGGCTGCAGCGCCGCGCGTAGGGAGATCGATACGGTCTGATAATGCCCGAAAGGCAGCATTGGAATTGACATTTCCCGCTTGAAATTTGACATTTCTCGCATGCCTTCCGATGGACGTCTACAATCTGTGATCGAAGTTTCCGTCGTTATCCTGCCGGAGTCGTCGATCATGTCGCTTGCCTCAGTGCTGGACCCGATGCGCGCCGCAAACCGTATCTCGGGGCGCGAGGTGTTTCGCTGGCGGCTGCTCTCGGCCGATGGCAAGCCGGTGGTCCTGACCTGCGGCGTGCCGATTGCGGTCGAGGGCACACTTCGCCCGCCGCTTGCCGGAGACGCGCTGCTGGTGATCGGTGGCTTCAACCTTGATCGTCACGCCGGCAAGAAATTCATCGGTGCATTGCAGGAGTGCTCGCGCCATTTCGATATCGTCGCCGGCATCGAATCGGGCTGCTGGCTGCTCGGCCGCAGCGGTCTGCTCAATGGCCGCAAGGCGACAGCGCATTGGGAGGAGCTTGAGGATTTCAGCCAGGCCTTTCCGGAGTTGACGGTGCTTGGCGACCGGTTCGTCATCGACGGCAAGTTCTGGACCTCGGGCGGCGCTTCGCCGACCTTCGACATGATGCTGCACTGGATCACCCAGCGGCTAGGGTCTGCACTGGCGCTCGATGTCGCCAGCATCTTCGTCTACGACCAGACGCATAGTGCAGCCGACGTGCAGCCCTATGTTTCGCTCGGGAGGATCGAGACGCGCGACCCGAAGCTCGCCGAGGCCATCCGCCTGATGGAACGCACGCTGGAGCGTCCCTTGACGATCGCCGCGTTGACGAAGCGGCTGTCGATCTCGCAGCGCAAGCTGGAGTTGCTGTTTGCGCGCGGACTATCGACGAGTCCCGGCGCCTATTACCTACGCCTGCGTCTTCAGTTCGCCCATCGGCTGGTGCGCGACTCCGCTAGCCCGATCCGCGAGATTGCCCTTCGATGCGGTTTCGACAGCCTGTCTGCATTTTCGCGCGGCTATCGCCGCGAGTATGGGATGAGCCCGCTGAAGATGCGACTGGCCCGCAGAGGAGCGGAAGCATAGGCAGCGGCGTCAGGCACGCGACTATTGGGAAGGCCGGGGTGAGGGGGGCGCGAATTGCTCACGGCACCGCCGATCCGGATTGTTCGCCCTTCTTGCATCGAGTGCGACGTCGTTCCGCACGCCCGGCGTCGCCGGGCCGCATCCGGCCGGGCGCAGTCGCGGGGTGATTATGCGCTAATGAACCGTTTGTGGCGGCTCGTCGGTAAAGGCTTGGATGCCGTCGCGCTGGACCGTTGCGATAAACTCCTCGAAAGCTTCCCTGTCGGTCGGGAAGGGCTCCTCCCATGTCGTAGAGAAGCCCTCCTCGTCGATGACCTCGAGGGTCCAGTCGCGATTCGTGCCCGCCTCCCGGTAGATCCGCAATTCCACGACGACGCCATCGTCACTGAATTGGCCGGAAAATTCTGAAAACTCGTAGTTCTGTTCTTCGTCAGTCATGTCTGAAGTGTAACACGCTTGCTTGAGGACGTCCTGCCATGTTCGGCCTCGACGATATTGCTTGCAGCTTCAGCCGGGCACACAGGCGCATTCGCCGGCCTCCACGAAGGTTTGGACCGGGGATGCGCCTGTCACCTTGGCGAATGGTCTTGCTGTTACCGGCAGCGGGCTTCGTAGCGGCGGCCATAGCGGTCGCGATAGATGCAATAGCCCTGGCGCTCCTGGGAGCGTCCGATCAGGTTGCCGATAACGCCACCGGCGACCGCGCCGATTGCCGCGCCGCCCCAGCTGTCGCTGACCGCGCCACCAATGATCGCACCGGTGCCGGCGCCGATCGCCGTGCCTTTCTCGGTCTGCGTGCAGGAAGCAAGCGTACCAATCATCAAAACCGCAATGACAAGCTTTCTCATGCCTTCACCCCTTTGCTCGATACCAAACTGGGCAGTTCACCGCCTTGCATCCTCAGCGTGAGCCTCAGCATCTACTCAACGCGTCGAATTGTCGATAGCACGGAATGCAACAGGCGAAGATACGGCGGGGTTCGCTCCAAAAAGTGTAGAGAATGGGCTCGCATGGTGATGCATTTTGATGTCCAAGGACGCCAGCAAGCAATTGATTTCAATGGGGTTTGCGTGGTGAGCGCGCAGGGATTCGAACCCTGGACCTACTGATTAAAAGTCAGTTGCTCTACCGGCTGAGCTACGCGCTCCCTGGCCGCGGCGGTGAAGCCCGGCGGAAGTGGCCGGACATATGCACGCGTGTTTCCCCCCGGTCAACCGAAAAATTGCGGGTTTTGTGAAGAAACGGTGCATGGCGCAATGATCGCCAAAAGGTGATTGGTATCATCATGATCCTGCGGCTAAGGAATGGCCCAAATGCCGCGTGCCGGAGTTCTTGCCGTTGTCGATCGCCGATATTTCCATCTGGACCGCCGTCCTTGCCGGCGCCCTTTCGTTCCTTTCTCCCTGCGTTCTGCCGCTCGTACCGCCCTATCTCTGCTATATGGCGGGCGTCTCGGTCGATCAGTTCCGTAGTGGTGATGCGGCGACCATCGGCAGCACGAGACGCGCTGTCTTGCCGGCAGCCCTGTTGTTCACGCTCGGCTTCGCCACCGTCTTCGTGGCGCTCGGGGCGGGGGCCTCGTCGATCGGCATGCTGCTTCGGCAGCATATGGACCTGCTGTCGCGCGTCGGCGGCGTGATCATCATCATCATGGGCCTGCATTTCCTTGGCGTGTTCAAGATCGGGCTTCTCGCGCGGGAAGCGCGATTCCAGGGCGGCGGCAAGCCGGCGACGCTCTCGGGCGCCTACATTATGGGTCTTGCCTTTGCCTTCGGCTGGACGCCCTGCATCGGCCCGGTACTCGGCACGATCCTCGGCGTTGCTGCCGCACGTGACACCGTGTCCGACGGCGCAATGCTGCTGGCGATCTATTCACTGGGCCTTGCCGTGCCGTTCTGGATCGCGGCTGCGTTTTCCGGCTCTTTCATGCGCTTCCTCTTCCGCTTCCGTCGCCATCTCGGTCTGATCGAAAAGCTGATGGGCGGCCTTCTGGTGCTGGCGGGCCTGGCTTTTCTCTTCGGCTTCATCAGTTCCGTCGCCATCTGGTTCCAGACGACCTTCCCGATCCTGATGAAAATCGGCTAGGGCATACCCTCGTATTTTAGAATCACTTTTCGGCTTAACCGGCCTAATCGTCAGGCCGGTTCGTGCGCTAGGCGTGCGGGCGTCGGCGCGGGAAGGTGAAGGATGCGAGGGACAAGATGACGGAAATCGCGGGCCTGGTGCTGCCGTTCTTCGGCCTGATCTTCCTCGGCTATCTGACGGCGCGCTTCGTCCACCATCCGGGCGAGGCGATGGGGTGGCTGAACACCTTCATCATCTACCTCGCGCTGCCGGCGCTGTTCTTCAAGCTCGTCTCGCGCACGCCGATTGAACAGCTGGCGCGTGCCGACTTCATCCTGACCACCGTCGGGGCGACCTACATCGTCTTTTCGCTGATCTTCCTCATCGGGGTTTATGTCAGGCGCAACTCCATTGCCGAGGCGACGATCCAGGGTTTTGGCGCTGCTTATGGCAATATCGGCTACATGGGGCCTGGCCTTGCGCTCCTGGCGTTGGGCGATGCCGCTGCCGTACCGGTGGCGCTGATCTTCAGCTTCGAAAACGCCGCGCATTTCGCGGTCGCACCGGCGATGATGGCGATATCAGGCGGCCGGCAGGAAAAGCCGCTGGCGCTTGCAGCCAGCGTCGCGCGCAAGATCATTCTGCACCCGTTCATCCTGGCCACACTTGCCGGTGTGGTCGCCGCCTTCTTCGCCGTGCAGCCGCCGGTTCCGGTTCAGCGGCTGATCGATTATCTCGCCCAGTGTGCGGCGCCCTGCGCGCTCTTTGCCATGGGGGTGACGCTGGCGCTACGCCCAATCAAGCGCATTCCCGTCGAGATCGGCTACATCGTCCCGGCGAAGCTGCTGTTGCACCCGCTCGTGATGTTCACGGCAATGAGCCTGACGGGGAATTATGATCCGGTCTGGGTGCAGACGGCGGTACTGCTCGCAGCGCTTCCGACGGCGACGAACGTTTTCGTTATCGGCCATCAATATGGTGTGTGGCAGGAGCGAGCCTCGGCCACGATCCTCATCACTACGACACTGTCGGTCGCAACGGTGACCGGCCTGCTTTACCTGATCCGTTCAGGCGCTCTTCCGCCCGATCTTTTCCCTTAAGCCTTCCTTGAAGGCGTTGAGCGCGCTGCCGGGGTGCACGCCTTCGCGCATCAGCAGGCTGCGGAGCGGCCCAACCGCGGAAAGCACGTGCAGCCCCAGCGCGCGCAGCGCCTGCACCGGCAGGAAGCCGGAGAGCAGCGAGCGGTTGAGCAGATCCACACTTGCGGTGCGGCTGATGATGTCCGGCCGGCGGCGGCTGTCGAAGCGGTCAGCGATATCGCCGGCAAGCGGCTCGCCGCTGGATACGCCGATGATATCGACGAGCGTCATCACATCGCGGAGGCTAAGGTTGAGCCCCTGAGCGCCGATCGGCGGGAAGGCGTGCGCTGCTTCGCCAAGAAGCACGACGCGGCCCTTGCCGAAGCGCTGGGCGGTCATGCCCGAGAGCGGGAAGGACTGCGGCGTGCCCTCGACGGTTACCTTGCCGAGGATTGATTGCATCCGGTCTTCGACGGCGCGGGAGAGTGCCGCAAGATCCAGCGTCAGCGTTTGTGCGGCATCCTCGGGTTTGCGGACCCAGACCAGGCTGGAGCGGTTGCCCGGCAGGGGCACTTGCGTGAAGGGACCGCTTTCGGTGTGGAATTCGGTCGAGATGTTCTGGTGCGGCAGCTCGTGCGCAAAGTTCAAGACGACCGCCGTCTGCGGATAGGACCAGGTGCTGACGGAGATCTTCGCCGCTTCGCGCACCGGCGACCGACGACCATCGGCGCCGACGATGAGATAGGCGCTGCATTGGCTGCCGTTTGCAAGCTCGATCGTTGCGACAGCGTCCGAAAGTTCAAAGCCGATCGCCGACGTGGTGATGCGTGTCAGCGTCGGGCTCTCTTCGGCGCGGTGGCAGAGAATATCGATGAAGGGCGCATTGGGGATATTGTAGCCGAAGGCGTCGAGCCCGACTTCCGAGGCACGGAAGTTGACCGGTGGCGCCCGCAGCAACCGGTTGGTGCCGTCGAGGATACGCATGGTCGAAAGCGGAGCCGTCAGCGGCTCGACCTTTTCCCAAAGGTTGAGCGTCTTCAGATACTCGATCGATTGGTCCATCAGCGCGGTGGTGCGTCCGTCGGCAACCGCCGGCTCCGGTCCGATCAAGGCCACGCGGTAGCCCGCATCGGCAAGCGCGATGGCCGCAAGCGATCCGGCAAGGCCCGCACCGATAATGGCGATGTCGAAGTGGTCCATGATGCAAAAGCCCTTTCGCGCAAGCTGTGAGGCGTCTTGGCCCAGCCTCGATCATACCTCTAGTCGCCGGCGCATGCGAAATAAATGGGTAGAATCAGCGCAGAAGCAATTTGCAGGTGTCCACAGGACAGTGGGGCGAGGGGAGGCTGTAATACTTGAATTTTAGTGGCGATGCGTTGCAAAGGGTGCATATTACGGGCAACGCGCCGCACAGCGGTCGAGGCGGGTCAAGGCCCGCACGGGGAAAACAGCAGGGGTGGGCGGCATCCGCAGATGAAGTTCTTTAACTATAGACGAGTTCCCTACGCCGAGATTCGCGCCTTTTCCGTGCATATCTTGACCGCCTCGGGGTCGTTTCTCGCCTTCCTGGGTGTCGTGGCTGCGGCCGAGCATCGCTTCGTCGACATGTTCTGGTGGCTGGGGCTGGCGCTGCTCGTCGACGGCATCGACGGGCCGATCGCCCGCAAGGTGCGCGTCAAGGAAGTGCTGCCCAACTGGTCGGGCGATACGCTCGACAACGTCATCGACTATGTGACCTATGTGCTGTTGCCTGCCTTTGCGCTCTACCAGAGCGGCATGATCGGCGAGCCCTGGTCCTTCGTCGCGGCCGGTGCGATCGTGGTTTCGAGCGCGATCTACTATGCCGATATGGGCATGAAGACGGACGAATACTTTTTCTCCGGTTTCCCCGTCGTCTGGAACATGGTCGTCTTCACATTGTTCGTCATTCAGGCGAGCGAACTGACCGCGTCGATCGTCGTTTTCGTGTCGGTGGTCTTGACCTTCCTGCCGATCAACTTCCTTCATCCGGTTCGCGTCCAGCGCTTGCGACCGCTGAACCTCGGCATCTTCCTCTTGTGGTCGGCGCTCGGCATCTATGCGCTGCTCCTGCATTTTGCGACGCCGGCATGGGTCGTGACCGGCTTCGTCGTCACAGGCATCTATCTCTACGTGATTGGCTTCGTGCTGCAGATTTTCCCAAGTCTCGGCCGGAAATAGGAGCAGGCAATGGCACAGGCGATTGTGGTACGCGAACTCGGAGGACCAGAGGTCCTGAAGCTCGAAGGCGTGACACTCTCGCCGCCGGGGCCGGGTGAGGTACAGATCCGGCAGGTGGCCGTCGGCCTCAATTTCATCGACGTCTACTTCCGCACCGGCCTCTACAAGTCGGCTTTGCCCTTCGTGCCGGGCAAGGAAGGTGCCGGCATCGTCACTGCAGTTGGCGACGGAGTCAGCCTGTTTTCCGTCGGTGATCGCGTCGCCTATGCCTCGGCCGATGGTGCCTATGCGAGCGAGCGCAACGTCGATGCTGCGCAGTTGGTGAAGGTGCCCGACGGCATCAGCCTCGAGACTGCGGCTGCGATGATGCTGAAAGGCATGACGGCACAATACTTGCTCAACCAGACCTATCAGGTCGGTCCGGGCACGACGATTCTCTTCCATGCCGCAGCCGGCGGCGTCGGGCTGATTGCCGGCCAATGGGCGAAGGCGCTTGGCGCGACGGTTATTGGCACAGCGGGCTCGCAGGACAAGATCGATCTGGCGCTGGCGCATGGCTACGACCACGTGATCAACTACCGCACCGACAATTTCGTCGCGCGGGTCAAGGAATTGACCGACGGCCGCGGCGTTGATGTCGTCTACGATTCCGTCGGGCGCGACACCTATCCGGCGTCGCTGGATTGCATCAAGCCGCGCGGCCTCTGGGTCAGCTTCGGCAATTCGTCCGGACCGGTGGAGGCTTTTAGTATCGGCATCCTGGCGCAGAAGGGGTCGCTTTTTGCGACGCGTCCGACACTCTTTGGTTACGTTGCCACGCGGCCTGCGCTGGAAGCGTGTGCAAATTCCCTGTTTGATATTGTGCAAAGCAACAAAGTGCGTATCAATATAAATCAGACTTATCCGCTTGCCGATGCGGGGCGAGCGCATACGGATCTCGAGACAAGAAAAACAAGTGGAACAACACTGCTGATTCCGTGATCGAAGCCTTAAGGCGGACGCGGATCAACAGAGGGGAAAGAGGGCAGCGTGCCTGTTGAGGGAGTAGCGGCGAACGGTCATCTATTGGCTGTGAGCAACCTGACGAAATTGTTTGGCAGCTTCGCGGCCTGCAATGGGATCAATCTGCAGATTGAACCGGGCGAAATTCACGCCCTTCTCGGCGAAAACGGCGCCGGAAAATCGACCTTGGTGAAGATGCTGTTCGGCGTATTGGCGCCGACGGCCGGCGAGATCCTCTGGCAGGGCCAGAGCGTGCGCATCGCCAATCCCGCGGCTGCGCGCAGGCTCGGCATCGGTATGGTTTTCCAGCATTTTTCGCTGTTCGAGGCGCTGACGGTCGCCGAGAACATCGCGCTTTCCATGGATGCGAACATCTCGCTGGCGAGGGTGGCGGAAGAGGCGTCGCGCCTGTCGCATGCCTACGGACTGCCGCTCGACCCCAAGGCGCATGTGGCGGATCTCTCGGTCGGCGAGCGCCAGCGCATCGAGATCGTGCGCGCGCTCTTGCAGAACCCGCGCCTCATCATCCTCGACGAGCCGACCTCGGTGTTGACGCCGCAGGAAGCCGATCGCCTGTTCGAAACGCTCTACAAGTTGAAGGCGGAGGGGCGCTCGGTTCTCTATATCAGCCACCGGCTCGAAGAGGTGCAGCGCATCTGCGACCGCGCCACGGTGTTGCGTCACGGCAAGGTAACGGGAGCCTGTGATCCGAAGGCGGAGACCCCGTCGTCGCTGGCGCGCATGATGGTTGGCGGTGACGTCGCGGCGGTGACGGCCGAAGGCACGAGCGCCAAGGGCCAGGTGCATCTGGAAGCGCGGCACTTGACCGTGCCGGCTCGCACGCCCTTTGCCGTTTCGCTGAAGAACATCTGTCTCAAGGTGCATGCCGGCGAGGTGCTGGCGATTGCCGGTGTTGCCGGCAACGGCCAGGGCGAACTGTTCGATGCGCTCTCGGGAGAGTACCCGGTTGCCGACGATAATGCGGTGCAGATCCGCCAGAAGCCGGTCGGCAACCGCAACATCAATGCGCGCCGCCTGATGGGCGCGGGCTTCGTTCCCGAGGAGCGCCACGGCCATGCCGCGGTATCGGCGTTGCCGCTTTCGGACAATCTCGTGCTTGCTCGCAGCCGTTCGGACGCCAAGGCGTTTCTCGGCGGCGGCTTCCTCAAGATCATCCGTCGCGATGCGGTGACGAGCGCCACGAAGCGCATCTCCGAGGCGATGGACGTGCGCAAGAGTGGTGAGGATCCGCCGGCCGGCTCGCTTTCCGGCGGCAACCTGCAGAAGTTCATCGTCGGGCGTGAGCTCGACCGTCAGCCGAGCGTGCTCGTCGTCAATCAGCCCACCTGGGGCGTCGATGCGGGTGCTGCGAGCCGCATCCGCCAGGCGCTCGTCGACCTCGCCAAGGCCGGCTCTGCCGTGCTCGTCATCAGCCAGGACCTCGACGAAATCTTCGAAGTGGCGACGGAGATCGCCGTCATCAGCGACGGAAAGCTATCCGATCCCTATCCGGCAAAAGAGCTTTCGCGCGAAAAGATCGGCCTGCTGATGGGCGGCATGTACGGCAAGACGGAAGGCACGGAGGCCGCACATGCGCATTGAACTGGAAAAGCGCGCCAAGGTCTCGACGCTGTTTTCGATCCTGTCGCCGTTCATCGCCTTCCTGCTGACGATCGTCTTCGGCGGCATCATGTTTGCGCTTCTCGGCAAGAATCCGGTCATGGCGCTCTACAGCTTTTTCGTCGAGCCCTTGAGCGAGGTCTGGTCGCTGCACGAGCTGGCAATCAAGGCAGCGCCCCTGATCCTGATTGCCGTCGGGCTTTCGGTCTGTTTCCGCTCCAACAACTGGAACATCGGCGCCGAGGGCCAGTTCATCATGGGCGCGATTGCCGGCTCGATCCTGCCGGTGGTCTTTTATGACTGGCAGTCGCCGCTGGTGCTGCCGCTAATGATGCTGATGGGCATGCTCGGTGGTGCGCTGTTTGCCGCCATCCCCGCCTTCCTAAAGGCGCATATGAACACCAACGAGATCCTGACGAGCCTGATGCTGGTCTATGTCGCCCAGCTCTTCCTCGACTGGCTGGTGCGTGGACCCTGGCGCAATCCGGGCGGCATGAACTTTCCGGAGACGCGCACCTTCGCCGTCGATGCGATCCTGCCGGAAATGCTTGCCTCGGGGCGCACTCACTGGGGCTTCGCCTTCGCCATCATTGCCGCGATCCTCGTCTGGTTCATGATGCGTTACACGCTGAAGGGCTTCGAGATTTCCGTGCTTGGCCAATCGGAGCGGGCAGGGCGCTTTGCCGGTTTCTCCTCCCGCAAGATGATCTGGTTCTCGATGCTGCTTTCGGGCGCCTTTGCTGGTCTGGCCGGCATCTCCGAAGTCAGTGGCGCGATCCAGCAGCTGCGCCCGGTCATCTCGCCCGGCTACGGCTTCACCGCCATCATCGTTGCGTTCCTTGGCCGCCTCAATCCGCTTGGCATCGTCGCCGCCGGCCTGGTGCTGGCGCTCACCTATCTCGGCGGTGAGGCGGCGCAGCTGTCGATCGGCGTTTCCGAGAAGGTGACGCGCGTCTTCCAGGGTCTCCTGCTCTTCTTCGTGCTCTCCTGTGACACGCTCATCCACTATCGCATCAAGCTGGTCTTCGACCGATTGACCGCGACCAATAGCGAGGGGAGCCGCTGATGGGTATCGTCGAAGCGATCCTTCTGAGCGTCATCACTGCCGCAACACCCCTGGTGTTGGCCGCGATCGGCGAACTCGTGACCGAACGGTCCGGCGTGCTGAACCTCGGCGTCGAGGGCATGATGATCATGGGGGCGGTCTCCGCCTTCGCGATTACCCAGATTACCGGTTCGCCCTATCTGGGCATGCTTGCCGGCATCGCCTGCGGCGCACTGTTCTCGCAGCTCTTTGCCTTCCTCACGCTGAGCCTGGTGGCAAACCAGGTGGCGACGGGCCTGGCTTTGACCCTGCTCGGCATCGGCGTCTCCGGCATGATGGGCGAGAGTTTCCTCGGCATGCAGGGCGTCAAGCTGCAGCCGATCGCGATACCGCTTCTCGGGGATATCCCCTATATCGGGCCGTTGCTCTTTCGGCAGGATATCATTTTCTATCTTTCGATCGCGATCGTCGCGGGCGTGCATTGGTTCCTGTTCAAGAGCCGTGCTGGCCTCAAGCTTCGCGCCGTCGGCGATAGCCACGCCTCCGCGCACGCGCTTGGCGTCAACGTCATTCGCACCCGCTATCTGGCCGTGATGTTCGGCGGCGCCTGTGCCGGGCTTGCCGGCGCGCAGCTGTCGCTCGTCTACACGCCGCAATGGGTGGAAAACATGTCGGCCGGTCGCGGCTGGATCGCACTGGCGCTGGTGGTCTTTTCGTCCTGGCGCCCCTGGCGGCTGGTGGCCGGTGGCTATCTCTTCGGTGCCGTATCGATCAGCCAGTTGCATGCGCAGGCCTTCGGTCTCGGCATTCCCTCGCAGCTCCTTTCGTCGCTCCCCTATGTCGCGACGATCGTCGTCCTCATTCTCATTTCGCATAACCGGCGCATGACCCTGATCAATACGCCGGCATCGCTCGGCAAACCGTTTGTGCCGGACCGATGATTGCAAGCATTTCATACTGACGTTTCTCAAACCGACAGAGGTCAAGAAAATGAAAAAACTACTGCTCGTTCTCGCAAGCTCCGCGGCAGCGATCGGCTTTGCCACCGGTGCAAGCGCCCAGGAGAAGGCCAAGGTCTGCTTCGTCTACGTCGGTGCCAAGACCGACGGCGGCTGGACCCAGGCGCACGACATCGGCCGCCAGGAGCTGGAAAAGGCGCTCGGCGACAAGATCGAGACGCAGTATCTCGAAAGCGTGCCGGAAGGCCCGGATGCCGAGCGCGCGATCGAGCGTCTCGCACGCTCGGGCTGCGGCCTGATCTTCACGACATCCTTCGGCTTCATGGACGCGACGATCAAGATCGCGCAGAAGTTCCCGGACGTGAAGTTCGAGCATGCGACCGGCTACAAGACCGCGCCGAACGTCGCGACCTACAACAGCCGCTTCTATGAAGGCCGCTACATCCAGGGCGTGATCGCCGCCAAGATGTCGCAAAAGGGCGTCGCCGGCTACATCGCCTCCTTCCCGATCCCGGAAGTTGTGATGGGCATCAACTCCTTCATCATCGGCGCGCGCTCGGTCAACCCGGACTTCAAGATCAAGGTCGTATGGGCAAACACCTGGTTCGACCCCGGCAAGGAAGCCGATGCTGCCAAGGCATTGGTCGACCAGGGCGTCGATATCCTGACGCAGCACACCGACACGACGGCACCGATGCAGGTTGCCGCCGAGCGCGGCATCAAGGCCTTCGGCCAGGCCTCCGACATGATCAAGGCCGGCCCGGAAACGCAGCTGACGGCGATCGTCGATACCTGGGGCGCCTACTACATCAAGCGCACGCAGGCCTTCCTCGATGGCAAGTGGGAAACGACGTCGAGCTGGGACGGCCTGAAGGACGGCATCTTGACGATGGCGCCCTACACCAACATGCCTGACGACGTGAAGAAGCTCGCTGAGGACGCCGAAGCCAAGATCAAGTCGGGCGAACTGAAGCCCTTCACCGGCCCGCTGAAGAAGCAGGACGGCAGCGAGTGGCTTGCTGCAGGGGCGACGTCTGACGACGGCACGCTGCTTGGCATGAACTTCTACGTCGAAGGCGTCGACGATCAGCTGCCGAAGTAAGCAAGAGCCTACGAAACAGAATGCAAACCCCGCCATTTCGGCGGGGTTTGTCGTTTGGAAAACGCGTAAGGGTTGTTTCATCGTTCGGCGGTGCGCGGTTTACGGTTTTGCGGCCACCCTGGGGCTTTCCGGAATCGACTGTTCAAACTACATTCATTTGCGCAGGTTTAGGGGCCCCGCCCGTGCTCCGCACGAAGGCCTTGTGGCGCGTCGCGCCGTATGAAATCAGGCAGGGGAGTGCCTGGAGGAGATGGATTGAACAGGAGTTTGCTGGAAACCGTCGTGTCCGGCTCGCGCAAGCGCACGAGCCACGCACATGTTGTCGATCAACTCGGCAAGGCAATCATATCCGGCGAATTTCCGGTCGGCTCCATTCTTCCGGGTGATCCGGAACTTGCGGCACGCTTCAAGGTATCCCGAACTGTTCTGCGCGAAGCCATGAAGACGCTGGCCGCCAAGGGGCTGGTCGTGCCGCGTGCCCGCATCGGCACCCGCGTGACGCCGCGCAACGACTGGAACCTGTTCGACAACGACATCCTGACCTGGCACTTCGAATGCGGTGTCGACGAGGACTTCCTCTATCACCTCAGCGAAGTGCGCCTGGCCTTCGAGCCGCATGCGGCAGCACTTGCGGCGCGAAACGCGTCGGAGGCCGAAATCAGCCGCATGATGCGGCTCGCGGTTGCGATGGGCGAGGAGGGCCATAGCGCCGAGAGCCTCGCAAGCGCCGACCTGAAGTTTCACCTGGCTGTCGCCGAGGCCTCCGGCAACCCATTCATGCGCACGGTCGGTGGGCTGATCGAAGCGGCGTTGGTCGGTGTCTTCAAGCTGAGCTCTCCGGTCGCCGAAAAGGGCGGCATAGACGAGGTTGCCCGCAACCACATCCGTATCGTTGAGGAGATCGGCAGGCGTGACGAGGTCGGCGCACGGCTTGCCATGGAAAACGTGATCAAGATCGGGCGCGAGCGCGTTCGCAGCGCGCTGCAAAGTCGCAGTTGAGGCTGCCACCGGTCGAGATTGTTCAACAAAACAGCGCTCGGCCCTTCCAATGTTCAGAAGATTGCAGCGATTTCATTGCTTGTGCTTGCTCGGATCGCGCGCTGGCCTTATTTGGTGAGGGCTCGCTCCTTGTGGAGCGGCTTTCGTCAACGGTGATCTGGAGACCATGTCCGAGTTTTTTGTCATTTTCGTCCTGCTTTTGATCAATGCATTTTTTGCTCTCTCGGAAATGGCAATCGTCTCGGCAAGCAAGCCAATGCTTCGCCAGATGGCAAAACAGGGAAATGCCCGCGCCGAAGTGGCGCTGAGGCTCGCTGAAGATCCCGGCAAGTTTCTTTCCACCGTACAGGTCGGCATCACGCTCGTCGGCACCTTAGCCGGCGCGTATGGTGGCGCGACAATCGCGGCGAAATTTGCGCCGCTGCTCGATGAGGTCGCTTGGATCAATCCTTACGGCAACACGGTTGCCCTCGTACTCGTCGTTACCCTCATCACCTTCCTGTCCGTGGTTATCGGCGAGCTCATTCCGAAGCAGCTGGCGCTGAAAAATTCCGAGGCGCTGGCCATGTTCGTCGCGCGCCCGATGCACTTCTTGTCGCGGATCACCGCGCCGGTCGTCTATCTCTTCGAGACCGCAGCGTCGCTTGCCATGCGTCTCCTCGGCATCCGTCCTGACGATCCTGATCATGTGACGGAAGAGGAAGTCCACGCGATCATGGCCGAAGGCGTCGAAAGCGGCGCCATCGAAAAGTCCGAGCACGAGATGCTCAGGCGAATCATCCGCCTCGGCGACCGCAACGTGAAGTCGATCATGACCCACCGGACCGAGGTGAGCTTCATCGACGTCAACGACAGCCTGGAAACGGTCGGTCGTAAGATCGATCAGTTCGGCCATTCCCGCTATCCGGTGGTCGATGGCCCGAGCGGCGACGTTCTCGGCGCGGTTCTCGCCAAGGAAATCCTGAACGCGCCGACCTCCGGTCCGTTCGACGTGCGTAGATACATCAAGGAAATCCACACCTTGCCGGAGACGGCGTCGTGCCTAAAGGCACTGGAAGCCTTCAAGTCGTCAAGCATCAACATGGCGATGATCGTCGACGAATATGGAAGCACTGAAGGTATTATCACCATCGCCGACATTCTCGAGGCGATCGTCGGCGTGCTGCCGTCGAACTACGACGACATCGAGCATGCGTTGATCCGCCAGCGCGAAGACGGAAGCTATCTTGTCGACGGCCGCACGCCGATCGACGAAATCCACCTGACCATCGGCATCGAGGGAATCGACGCCGACGGCAACTTCGAGACCATCGCCGGCTTCCTGGTGCAGCAGTTGCGCAAGACGCCGGAGGAGGGCGATGTCGCGATTGCCCATGGCTACCGCTTCGAAGTGGTCGACATGGATGCACGCCGCATCGACAAGATCCTGGTCAGCCGCTCGGACGAGACGGGCAACTGATCCATGCGCGGCCGGGGGGCACCCCCGGCCTGACGCGGCAAGAGCGGTGACTGCCCCATGCGGCCGCTTACATCGTCACAAAGTGCTTCGTCACAAAACGTGAGGGTCCGTGTCACGGCGCCGAATTGGTGGCGCTCTATGACGAGGAAACGTGATCATCGCTGAGGTCGCCCGACTACGGATGATCGAGAGGACCCGCCATGAACGGGAAAAAGGTCGGGTTCTGCCCGGTCTTTTGTTTTTGCGCTCCCAGAGGTGGCTCGCGCTTGGTTTGCTCAGCGAAGCCTGAGAATGTCGCAGGTTGTGCCCGCAGGCGCTTCGGTGGCGTGCGGCGGGCGCACGATCAGGCAATCGGACTGCGCGAAAACCTTCATCATCGACGAGTCCTGCCGCGAGAAGGGATGGGCGACCAACGTGCCGTCGCTGTCCCGCGTAAGGCGCGCACGCACATAGTCCTGCCTGACGTCGTTGCCCGGAAGCGGGCTTGCAAGCCGCGCGGTCGTTATGCGGTCGCGCAATGGCAAGCGGGCGAGCTTACGGGTCAGCGGCTCGAGGAAGAGCAGGGCGCAGACGAGGCTGGAGACCGGATTGCCCGGCAGGCCCAGCACCGTGGCCGTTCCGAGCTGGCCCACCATGAGCGGCTTTCCCGGCCGCATGGCGATGCGCCAGAAGTCGAGCGTCATGCCGCAGGCAATGAGCGTCGACTGCACCAGGTCATGGTCACCGACCGAAGCGCCGCCGAGCGTGACGATCACGTCGACATCGGCGTCCTGCGCCCGCCTGACCTCGGCACTGATCGCGTCCCGATCGTCGTAGACGATGCCGAGATCGATGACCTCGGCGCCGTTGTCGCGCGCGATCGCCGCGACGCCGAAGCTGTTGGAGGCGATGATCTGGTCGTCGCCCGGCTTGTTGCCCGGAGCCACCAGCTCGTCGCCCGTGGCGAGGATTGCGATCCGCGGGCGCTTGAAGACCGGCAGGCTCGCATGGTTCATCCCCGCAGCGAGCGTCAAACGTCCGGCGTCGAGCACGTCACCTGCCGAAAGTGCCGCTTCGCCGGCGATAAAATCCTGGCCGGCCGTTCGAATATGCCGACCCTTGCCGGGCACGAAATTGGTGCGGATCCGGTTGCCCGGCAACCGCTCGGTATCCTCCTGGATGATCACCGTATCGGCGCTCAATGGCACCGGCGCACCGGTGAAGATGCGCACGGCTTCGCCCGCTTTCATCTCGCCCTTGAAGCCGTGGCCCGCAGCCGATTGGCCGATCACGGTCAGTTCGGCGCCGACGGTCTCAATGTCCCGGTGGCGCACGGCGTAGCCATCCATCGCCGAATTGTCGAAGGCCGGATGGGTTACGCGCGCCGGAATATCCTGAGACAGCACGCGGCCGGGCCCGTCATGGAGGCCGACGAGCTCTGTCAGTTGCGGTGGCGTGGCGCCGTGTAGGATCCGCTCGAGCGCGTCTTCGACGGACAGCAACGCCATGGCCTCAGTTCCCTTCGCGTCGATAGTCGCCGGATCGCCCGCCGGACTTGCTGACCAGCTGGATGCCGCCGATTTCCATCTCGCGATCGGCCGCCTTCGCCATGTCGTAGATCGTAAGGCAGGCGACGCTCACGGCCGTCAGCGCCTCCATCTCGACGCCGGTGCGTCCCGTCAGCTTGGCAAGCGCCTCGACCCGGAGGCCGGGAAGCGCCGGGTCCGGCGTGATATCGACGGTTACCTTGGTCAGCATCAACGGGTGGCAGAGTGGAATGAGGTTGGCCGTCTGCTTGGCGGCCATGATGCCGGCAAGCCGCGCCGTACCGATGACATCGCCCTTCTTGGCGTCGCCTTCGAGAATGAGTGTCAGCGTTTCGGCCTTCATGCGCACATGGCCTTCGGCGACAGCGATGCGTATCGTCTCGGCCTTGTCGCCGACATCCACCATGTTCGCTTCGCCGCTGCCACCGATATGCGTGAGCGTCGGCTTGCTCATCACTCGGCCGCCAGCGTGGTCGTAGCGCCGGTCAGGAGCGTGCGCGTTGCTGATTCGACGTCGCTCTTGCGCATCAGGCTCTCGCCGACGAGGAAGGTGGTGATGCCGCTCTTTTCCAGCCGCTGGCAATCCGCATGCGTGAAGATGCCGCTTTCGCCGACGAGCAGACGGTCGGCAGGCACCATGCCCGCGAGCTGCTCGGAAACCGCGAGATCGACCTCGAAGGTCCTGAGGTTGCGGTTGTTGATGCCGACGAGCGGCGAGGTGAGCTTCAGTGCCCGTTCCATCTCTTCGGCGTCATGCACCTCGATCAGCACGTCCATGCCAAGCTCGAGGGATGCGTCTTCGAGGCGGCGGGCGTCGTCGTCGCTGAGCGAAGCCATGATGAGAAGGATGCAGTCGGCGCCCCAGGCGCGCGCCTCGAACACCTGGTAGGTGTCGAACATGAAGTCCTTGCGCAGCGCCGGCAGGGCGCAGGCCGCACGCGCCGCTTCGAGAAAGGCAGGCGCACCCTGAAAGCTCGGGGCGTCCGTCAGCACCGACAGACAGGCCGCTCCACCGGCTTCATAGGCCCTGGCGAGCGTCGGCGGATCGAAATCCGGGCGGATCAGTCCCTTCGACGGGCTTGCCTTCTTGATTTCGGCGATCAGTCCGAACGTGCCGGCGGCCCTGCGTGCGGCGAGCGCCGCATGAAAGCCGCGTGGGGTGGACTGGTCCGCGATACGCGCCCTGAGTTCGTCGAGCGAAACGTGCGACTTGGCAGCCGCGATCTCGTCGCGCTTGTAGGCTTCGATCTTGCGCAGGATATCCGTCATGTGCTGATCCTTCCTCAGGCCGCGTTCGATACGCTGATCAGGCGCTGCAGCGCGGTCTTCGCGCCGCCGCTTGAAAGCGACTGGCGCCCAAGCGCCATGCCTTCGGTGAGGTCCTTTGCCCGTCCGGCTATCATCAGCGATGCGGCCGCATTGGCAAGGGAAATGTCCCGGTAGGGGTTCTCGGCACCATCGAGCACTGCCTGGAGCGCGACCGCATTGTACGCGCCGTCGCCGCCCTTGAGCGCATCGATCGTCACCGTCTGAAGGCCGAAATCGGCGGGCGTCAGGGTGAAGGTGGAAATCTTGCCGTCCTTGAGTGCTGCGACCTCGGTCGTGCCGGTCGTCGTGATCTCGTCGAGGCCATCGCCGTGAACGACCCAGACATTGTCCGAGCCGAGATCACGCAGCACTTCGGCCAGCGGCTGCACCCATTGCGGCGCGTAGACGCCGACGAGCTGGCGCTTGACGCCTGCGGGGTTGGAAAGCGGACCGAGCAGGTTGAAGATCGTGCGCGTTCCGAGCTCCACCCGCGTCGGGCCGACATGGCGCATGGCGGAATGGTGCTGCTGGGCGAACATGAAGCCGACACCGGCCTCGCGGATGCATTTCGATATGGCGTCCGGACCGATGTCGAGCTTGACGCCGAGGCATGAGAGCGCGTCGGCCGTGCCTGACTTCGAGCTCAGCGCGCGGTTGCCGTGCTTGGCAACAGGCACGCCGGCGCCGGCGACGATCAGCGAGGCAAGAGTCGAGATGTTGTAGGTGCCGGCGCCGTCGCCACCGGTTCCAACGATATCGACCGCATCCGCTGGCGCATCGACCGGCAGCATGCGGGCGCGCATCGCGCCCACCGCGCCGACGATTTCATCGACGGTTTCGCCGCGCACCCGCAATGCCATCAGGAAGCCGCCGATCTGCGACGGCGTTGCGGCACCCGACATGATGATTTCGAAGGCGGCACGTGCGTCTTCGCGGTTCAGCGCCTCGCGGGCGGCGACCTTGGCGACGAATGGCTTCAGATCACTCATCGATGGTTTCCTTGGGCCTATCGTTGCGCAATGGCGGTTTCAGCGAGCGTCTGGTTGATCGAAACGCCGTAGGCGGCCTGTAGCGTGGCGACCATCTGGTCCAGGATGTCCTCGCCGCTGACACGGGCGAGGGCCTCGATCTGGCGGCTGTCGTCCTGCAGCACGTCTGCCGGGCCGGCGGTGTCAACCGAGGTGACCTGCAGGAGGATCTGCCCTTCGCCGCCGATTCCGGGAGCGTTGGTGACGTGGCCGTTCGCGCCGGAGAAGGCGGCAGCGACAGCTGCCGGGCTAAGGGCGGCATCTGCGGTCGCTCGCGTCAGTCCGGCCTTGGTTTCGACGACGAGGCCGAGTTCGGTCGCGACATCGGCGAGCTTTGCGCCCTGCTCGACGCGCTGCTTCAGTTCGCCGGCCTTCGTGGCAAGTGCTGCGCGCTGCTGCTCAGCCATCCAGTCGGCGCCGATTTCGTCGCGGGCTTCGTCCAGCGTGCGATCGCGCGCCGGGATGACTTCATCGAGGTCGAACCAGACATAGCCTTCGCGGCCGACATTCACCGGCAGGGTTTCAGCACCGACGTCGGCCTTGAAGACTTCCTGGAGAAGGGCTGCCTGTTCCGGCAGGCCGGCGACGTCATCGCCGTTCTTGTCCTTGCCGGTCGCGTCCACCGCATCGACGGTTACGAGCTTCAGCTTGAGCTGGTCGGCGACTTCCTTGATCGGCGCGCCGGAAGCGCGCTCGTCTTCGATCTTGTCGTGCAGGCGCATGACTTCTTCGCCCGCTGTGGAAAGGGCGATGTCCTTGCGCAGTTCTTCCTTCACTTCGTCGAGGCTGCGGACGGTTTCCGGGCGGATGTTCGTCACGCGCAGGATGACCGGCCCGAAGGCACCGTCGACAACCGGCGTCACGCCGTCGGCCTGAAGTGCGAATGCTGCTTCGCCGATCTTGGCGTCGGGAACGCGATCCCTCGTGAACTCGCCGAGAAGTACGTCGGCGGAGGACTTGCCTTCGGCCTTTACGATATCGTCGAAGCTGGTGCCGGCAGCAAGCTTTGCCGACGCAGCGTCAGCCGCTTCACGCGACGTGAAGGAGAGCTGTTCGATTGTCCGCGCGGCAGCGCTACGGAAGCTTTCCTTGCGGCGTTCGTATTCGGCGCGGATCTCGTCGTCGGTGACAACGGTCGGGTCGGCAACGTCAGTCGGCTCGAGCTTCACATAGGTGATCTTGCGATATTCCGGCGCACGGTAGTTCGCCTTGCGGCTGTCGTACCAGGGAGAAAGCACGTCGTCGCCCGGCACCTTGACCGGATCGATATTGGCGTTCGAGAGCAGCAGGTAATCGATCGTGCGCTTCTCGTGCCGGTAGGCGCCGATCGCGTCGGTGAGAACCTTCGGAGCGACATAGCCATCAGACAGCGCGTCGACGATCTGCGAGCGGATCGCCGTCTGGCTCTGGCTGTTGATGTAATCCTGTTCGCGCAGGCCCGCATTGCGCAGCACGCTCGAGAACGTCTGTCGGTCGAACTGGCCGTTGACGCTGTGGAATGCCGGATCGTCGGCGATCAGTTTTGCGAGCCGATCCTGCGACAGGCCGAGATTCATGTCGTTGGCGAGCTGGTCGAGAGCCGCGCCGGCGACGATCTGTGAGTAGACCCGCTGCTCGATGCCGAAGGCGCGCGCCTGCTGCGGCGTCAGCCGCGTGCCGAGCTGGCGGGAAGCCTGTGCCAGCATCGTCTCGTAGGCGAGCCGGAATTCCGGTGGCTTGACCTTGACGTCACCGACGACCACCACCGCATCCGACTGGTTCGTCATCGTCAACGATGAGCCGCCCCACACCATGAACGACAGAACGAGAACGATTAGCAGGCCTTTGACGACCCAGGTCTGGGCGGCGCTTCTCAGAAATTCGAGCATGGGGGCAGAAACCTCGTTGCAATGCGGTGGCCATCGGCCAAACGAATTCGTTCCTTAAAACAAACGAAACAGGAAATGAAGGGTTGTTTGCCGCAAATTGCGCCCATGCAACGGGATCGGCCGCCTTGAGCAACCGTCTGGTTTTCAATGGCTGCCGCGACAGCTGCGCGAGCTGCCTGGATGAGGCGGGCGGCGTCCGTCGATCGGACCGGCGCGGGTGATCAACTCGATGTCGGATTCGTTAGCCGGCAACCGAAAATTATCTGTCACATTGGCTCGAACATGCCGCGGTTCTGTGGTTCTGTTGCAGGGGCGGAGCGATTCTTTGGAGCTTCCGCGGGAAAGATTCCATGCAGTCGACAATCGTGATGGTAAACCTGTTTGGAGCAGTGGCACTGCTTCTCTTCGGCCTGTCCCTCGTCAAGGACGGGGTGACCCGTGCCTTCGGGGCTCGGCTGCGCGCCGGCCTTGCCCAGGGAACCGACGGCTCTCTCCGCTCCTTCGTGACCGGACTTGTCGCGACGCTTGCGCTGCAAAGTTCCACGGCCACCGCATTGATGACCGCATCCTTCGTGGAAAAGGGGCTCATCCGCTCGCGCATGGCGCAGATCGTGCTGCTTGGCGCCAATCTCGGCACGGCGATGACGGCCTGGATCGTGGCGACCGGAATAGAATGGCTGTCGCCGCTCGTCATTCTCATCGGCGTGGTCTTGCACCGCGCCAGCCGGTCGAACGCGCGCCAGGGTCTGGGTGCTGCCTTCGTTGGCATCGGCCTCATGCTCCTGTCGCTGCATCTTTTGGGCGCGGCGACGGAGCCGATGCGTGACAGTCCGGCCCTTGGGGCCTTCCTCTCGATGCTCGACAGCGCCTGGCCCGTAGCGCTTCTCATTGCCGCGGGACTTGCCTTTGCGTCGTCGTCCAGTCTGGCTGTGGTGATGCTGGTGCTGTCACTCTCGACGACGGGGATCCTCAGCGTCGGGTTGACGGTGGCACTCGTGCTTGGCGCCAATCTCGGTGGCGCCGTTCCGCCTGTCATGGCAACGCTCGGTTCCGCCCCGTCGGCGCGCCGCGTCACCATAGGCAACCTTGTCGTTCGCGCCATTGGCTGCCTGATCGCGCTTCCGCTGACAGGCATGAGCGTGGAGTTTCTGCAGAGCCTCCCGCTGCCGCGCCAGAACCTGCCCGTCGACATTCATCTGGCCTTCAACCTCGCGGTCGCCATTCTTGCCTGGCCCTTTGCCGGTTTGCTGTCGCAACTGATGGCCCGGTTCATTCCGGATGGAGAGGCCGAGGAGACCGGCCCGCGTTATCTCGATGAGACGACGCTGAATACGCCGGTCATGGCGCTTTCGGGAGCCACCCGCGAGGTCTTGCGCGTCGGCGATCTGGTCGAGGCGATGCTGATGCGTGCCGCGAACGCCTTCAACAACAACGACCTCTCGGATATTCGCGATATCGGCAAGTTCGAAAAACAGGTCGATCAGCTGCAGCAGGAGGTCAAGATCTTCCTGTCGCGCTTGGGCCGCGATGGCCTGAGCGCCGAAGACGGCCGCCGCTCGATCGTCATCATCGACTACGCCATCAATCTCGAGCATATGGGCGACATCATCGAGAAGGGGCTGTGCGAGCAGATCACCAAGAAGGTCAGCAACGGCCTGAAGTTCTCGGAGGAGGGCTATCAGGAACTGAAGAGCCTCTTCAACCTGACGATCGACAATCTGCGAGTCGCCCAGACCATCTTCGTCACCCGCAATGCCGATCTCGCCAAGCAGCTCATCGAGGTGAAGGTCAACGTGCGTCACATGGAGAAACGTTCGGCGGAGCGCCATATCGAGCGGCTTCGCGACGGGCTGGTCCAGAGCCTGCAGACGAGCTCGCTGCATCTCGACATGCTCCGGGATCTGAAGCGCGTCAACGCGCATATCGCTTCCGTCGCCTATCCCATCCTTGAGGAAAATGGCCTGTTGAGCGAGAGCCGCTTGCGGCCGGGCGCCTAGCCGTCGCGTCAATCAGCCGCCGGTGTTGGCAGCGGGCTTCAGGCTGTTTCGGATAAAGGCGTCGTAGCAGCTTGTCAGCGTGATCCGGCTGTGAGCCGCTTTGAGGTTCGGCAGATAAAGCGACAGCAGCGTCTGGTTGACGTTGGTCACCGGGCAGGTCGGCACCAGTGCGACGTCGACCGCATCGAGGGCGGCGCGAACATTTTCATCCGGCGGCGGAATGGCACGGAAGGGATCTGCTCCGATCGCGACATGCAGCGGGGCACTGCGGTCCATCAGCCACGGAAAGGGGTTGGTGAAGTCGACGTTGAAGATCGTCCGGAAGCGTACGCCATTCGAAGCCTCGTAGGCCCTCAACGCGTCGATCGCTTCGTCGACATTCATCAGCCATCCCGTCTGAAAATCGAAGTCGCTGTAGAGCAGGAACGACGGCAACTCGCCGGCCATGGCGAAGGCGTCGAATGCGGGACGCTCGGTCGCGTAGAGGATGCGCAGACGCTCGGCGCGCAGTGCCAGGATGGGCCGTACATTGACGGCGCCCATCGTTTTGAGGTTGCGGCTTTCCAACGGCACGTTGTTGACAGCCCCGATCCACGCGCGGGCGCTTTTTTGCACGACGGCTGTGGCCGGTGGCAGGGCTGCCGTGAGGGCGAGTACAGCGACGGCGATTGCGACGGGGCGTGTTTTGGCGGCTGCGACTTCCTCGATCGCGAGCTTGAGGAGCAGCGGCAGCAGGAAGATGAACGCCTGGCTGCCGGTATTCTGGCTTTCAAAGACGATACCAGCAACAACGAAGGCCGCCAGCCAGATAAACGGCTGGTCGAACGTTCGGCAGAGAGCCGCCATTGACGGGCCTTTTCCAAGCTGACGCAGCGACTGGGCGAAGGGCGCAAGCTGCGTGCCGAGGAGCACCAGGCACAGCAATCCCGCCGGGATCAACAGACCGGCATTGAGGGAGGCGGCCTGCAGCAGCCGCGGCAGCAAGCTGCCGTCATTGACGGAAAGCAGCGCCAGGATATCGGCAAGATAGGCAGAGACGCCGCCGAGGGCGAGTTCGACGCTCGCGAGGATGGCGATGACCACGAGCCCTGCCACGATAGCCGACCGGAACGGCAGGCGTCCCGCAGCAAAGGCCATGAGGCACATGAGCGTGCCGGTAACCGCGCCGGTGATCTTGACGAAGAACAGTGCCGCCATGGCGCCGGCGACCGTCGCGACGAGCAGCCGACGATCGCGTACGTGGACAAGTGCGGCTGCGAGTACATAGAGAAGCTGGCAGACCTGGCGGTTGTAGATGCCGAAACCGTCGGACCCGGGGTAGGGGTAGAAGTCGCCGGTGTTGAACGGCAGCACCGAAAACACCAGGAACGGCAGCAGGATCGCATAGGCGACTGCCGTCGAACGCTTCTGGACATCGGTGACCACCAGCGCGATCAGCGGCCCACTGACGAGAAGCAGGCACCAGCTCGCCAGGAGCAGCGGCTGGCCGTTCGGAAAGATGCCCTGCAGGGCGGCGAAGAGATAGTAGCCGAGGGCGCCGACGGGGGTGAAGAAATCGACCGACGGGATCTGGCCGTCGCGGATCCGATTGGCGGCATCGAGATAGAGATAGTGGTCCCAGAACATCGGACCGATCGGCTGCGGGATCGTGAAGCTGAGCAGAACCGCGAGCACACCGAGCACAAGGGCAAGCAACAGAAGCGGAGACCGCGCGAGAGGAATGACCGCGCCGGTAGACTTTGCCGGTGTGTCGATGTCAGTGCGGCTGTGCATTGCGGCTTGATCCCCCGAAGGAGCGATGCACCCGCACGGTTTTGCTGACACAGGCTCCGCGCCTTCTTATGCCATCATCCGGTTTTAAGCCGGTTAATGCGACGTGATTGTGAGAATTATGCTTCTCGCAATATGTTGCTGCTAGCACCGCGCCGAATCGAAAGGCGATTTTGTACTTGAGCCGATTCCGATCTAAGGAATTGTGCAGTGGGCGTGAGCCTGGAAGAGACCAAGGAGAGATATATGGAACGGACGTGCCTGGCCATCGTTTTGGCTGCGGGTGAAAGCACGCGGATGAAATCGTCCATGTCGAAGGTGCTGCATCCGGTGGCGGGCCGGCCGATGATCGCCCACGTCGTCGAGGCGCTCTCAAACGCTTCCATCTCGGATATCGCTCTCGTCGTCGGCCGCGACGCCGACGCGGTCTCGGCTGCCGCCGACATCGGCGGCGTGTCGGTTTCGTCCTATCTGCAGAAGGAACGGCTCGGCACCGGCCATGCGGTGCTTGCTGCCCGCGACGCCATCGCAAAGGGTTTCGACGACATTCTCGTCGTTTTTGGCGATACGCCGCTGATTCAGCCTGAACCACTTCGGGCCGCTCGCGAGGGACTTGCGGCCGGCAACGATGTGGTGGTGATCGGCTTCGAGGCGGCAGACCCGTCGGGCTACGGCCGCCTGATCGTCAAGGACGGCGCGCTGGTCGCCATTCGCGAGCACAAGGACGCAACGGAAGAAGAGCGCCGCATCACCTATTGCAACGGCGGCCTGATGGCGATCGACGGTCGCAAGGCGCTCGATCTTCTCGGTCGCATCGGCAACGCCAACGTCAAGGGCGAGTACTACCTGACGGACCTCGTGGAGATCGTGCGCGAGATCGGTGGGCAGGCGATTGCCGTCGAGGCCCCCGAAGAAGAACTGACTGGCTGCAACACGCGCGCCGAGCTCGCCTTCATCGAGCGGCTTTGGCAGCAGCGCCGCCGCCACGAGCTGATGCTGTCGGGCGTATCGATGATCGCGCCGGAAACCGTGTTTCTCGCCTGGGATACCGCGCTGGAGCAGGATGTCCTGGTCGAGCCGAATGTCGTCTTCGGCCCGGGCGTGCGCGTCGAAAGCGGCGCGATCATTCATGCCTTCTCGCATGTCGAGGGTGCGACGGTGCGCGCCGGCGCGACGGTCGGTCCGTACGCACGCCTGCGCCCGGGTGCCGATCTCGGCGAAAACTCCAAGGTCGGCAATTTCTGCGAAGTCAAGAAGGCTGAGATTGGCGCCGGCGCCAAGGTCAATCACCTGACCTATATCGGCGATGCCTTCGTCGGCGCAGGCACCAACATCGGCGCGGGCACGATCACTTGCAATTACGACGGTGTGAACAAGCACGAGACGCGGATCGGCGAAAATGCCTTTATCGGCTCGAACTCGTCTCTGGTTGCGCCGGTGACGATCGGTGACGGCGCCCTGGTCGCCTCCGGCAGCGTCATCACCGAGGATGTGCCGGCCGACGCCGTCGCCTTTGGCCGCGCGCGCCAGGAGATCAAGCCCGGCCGGGCGCGGCTGCTGCGCGAGCGGTACGAGGCGGTGAAGGCGGCCAAGAAGGCGGCGAAGGCTGCCGGTTAGGCCCGTGGTGCCCGCGTGTCCGCGGGTTCGCCTCGGATTTGCTCCATGTCGCTTGATTCCGCTAGGATTCGCGGGAACATGCGGCGGCGTTAAACATTGAAATCGAAAGTGAAATCGGGGCGGATTGCCTCGACCGGCAAATGCTTTACCAAGACAGCGCGCCGGGCGGCATTTCCGCCCTCGTTGAACAGGGGCGCCCATCGCGGCGCGGGGACGAATTCGGAGACGACTATGTGCGGTATTGTAGGCATCGTTGGCAACCAGCCGGTATCGGAACGACTGGTCGATGCGCTGAAGCGCTTGGAATACCGCGGTTATGATTCCGCCGGTGTCGCCACCGTCATTGGCGGCAAGCTGGAGCGCCGGCGCGCCGAGGGCAAGCTCGTCAATCTGGAGATCAGGCTGCGCGAAGAGCCGCTCGCCGGCACGATCGGCATTGCCCACACGCGCTGGGCAACCCATGGCGCGCCGACCGAACGCAACGCCCACCCGCATTTCACCGACGGGGTCGCCGTCGTCCACAACGGCATCATTGAGAACTTCGCCGAGCTGAAGGACGAACTGATCGCCAGTGGCGCAAAGTTCGAGACGGACACCGACACCGAGGTCGTGGCCCATCTGCTCTCCAAGTTCCGCCGCGAGGGCCTCGGCCGGCGCGAAGCCATGCACGCGATGCTGAAGCGCGTCACCGGTGCCTATGCACTGGCGGTGCTCTTCCAGGACGATCCTTCGACGATCATGGCGGCGCGTAACGGCCCGCCGCTTGCGATCGGTCACGGCCGCGGCGAAATGTTCCTCGGCTCCGACGCGATCGCGCTTGCGCCCTTCACCAACGAGATCACCTATCTGATCGACGGCGACTGGGCGGTGATCGGGGTGAACGGCGTGCATATATTCGATCTCGACGGTAACGTCGTCGACCGGCCGAAGCAGCTCTCGACGGCTGCCGCCTACATGATCGACAAGGGCAACCACCGGCACTTCATGGAGAAGGAGATCTATGAGCAGCCGGAGGTGATCGCGCACGCGCTCAGCCACTACATCGATTTTGCCGGCAACCGCATCAAGGCGCTCTCAGGCACGATCGATTTCGCCAAGGTTCCGAGCCTTGCGATTTCCGCCTGCGGCACCGCCTATCTCGCTGGCCTCGTCGGCAAGTACTGGTTTGAGCGTTACGCCCGCCTGCCGGTGGAAATCGATGTCGCGTCCGAGTTCCGCTACCGCGAGATCCCGCTGCCTTCCGAGGCGGCCGCGTTGTTCATCTCTCAATCCGGCGAAACCGCTGATACGCTGGCCTCGCTGCGCTACTGCAAGGATCTCGGCCTGAAGATCGGCGCCGTCGTCAACACGCGCGAATCGACCATCGCGCGTGAATCCGATGCGGTCTTTCCGATCCTTGCCGGCCCGGAAATCGGTGTCGCCTCGACCAAGGCCTTCACCTGCCAGCTCGCAGTGCTGGCGTCGCTCGCGATCGGCGCCGGTCGCGCCCGCGGCACGGTGAGTGCTGAGGAAGAGCAGGTCTTGGTTCGCTATCTCGCGGAAATGCCGCGCATCATGGGGCAGGTGCTGAACGCCGTTCAGCCGAAGATCGAGCTTCTTTCGCGCGAGCTGTCGAAGTGCCGCGACGTTCTCTACCTCGGCCGCGGCACCAGCTTCCCGCTGGCGATGGAGGGGGCGCTCAAGCTCAAGGAGATCTCCTATATCCATGCGGAAGGTTATGCCGCCGGCGAACTGAAGCATGGACCGATCGCGCTGATTGACGAGAACATGCCGGTTATCGTCATCGCGCCGCACGACCGCTTCTACGAGAAGACCGTTTCCAACATGCAGGAAGTCGCGGCCCGCGGCGGCCGGATCATTCTCATCACCGACGAGAAGGGCGCCGCCGCCTCGAAGCTCGAGACCATGGCGACGATCGTGTTGCCTGATGTCGATGAGGTCATCGCGCCGATGATCTTCTCGCTGCCGATCCAGCTCCTTGCCTATCACACGGCGGTGTTCATGGGCACCGACGTCGACCAGCCCCGCAACCTCGCCAAATCGGTGACCGTCGAATGATCTATGTCCGGCACGAGCGCCCCGGCGACGAAGCGGCGATACATGCCGTGACCGCGGCCGCCTTCGAAGGGCATCCGCACAGCGACCAGAGCGAACCCTTCATCATCGAGCGACTGCGTGAGTCCGGTGCGCTGAGTGTGTCGCTGGTCGCCGAGATGAACGAGGAAATCGTCGGGCACATCGCCTTTTCGCCCGTCACTCTGACGCCGGAAGAGCCCGGCTGGTTCGGGCTTGGGCCGGTCTCGGTCAAGCCGGACGTTCAGGCCCAGGGCATCGGCCGGCAGCTGATCCTCGAGGGGCTCGAATGGCTGCGGGCGGAAGGGGCCGCCGGCTGCGTTGTCGTCGGTGATCCGGCCTTGTATCAAAAGTTCGGTTTCCGTAACGAATCGGCTCTTGTATTCCCCGGTTGTGCGCCGCAATATTTCATGGCGCTGGCTCTCTCCGGCGCGATGGCGGCCGGTACGGTCGCCTATCATCCGGCCTTCGGCGTCGAGTGAGGTTGAGACGGAAGAAGCATGACGGAACATTCGAAACGCGGCTATATCGGCACCCGGCTGCGCAACTACTTCCTGACGGGTTTGATCATCTGCGCACCGGTCGCGATCACCGTCTGGCTCGTGCGCACCTTCATCGACTGGGCCGACGGTTGGGTGAAGCCCTACCTGCCGAACTTCTATAATCCGGACACCTATTCGCCCGTCGCCATTCCCGGCTTCGGTCTGCTCGTCGCTATTTTCGTGATCACCTTCGTCGGTTTCATGACCGCAAACCTCGTCGGTCGGTCGATCGTGAATTTCGCCGAGTCGCTCCTCAATCGGACGCCTCTCGTCCGCACGATCTACAAGTCCACCAAGCAGATATTCCAGACAGTGCTGCAGGAACAGTCCTCCTCCTTCAAGAAGGCCGGGCTGATCGAGTATCCGAGCCCGGGCATCTGGTCGCTGGTGTTCATCGCAACGGATGTGAAAGGCGAGATCGCCTCGAAATTCAAGGAACGCGGCATGGACATGGTCGCGGTCTTCCTGCCGCCGACCCCGATCCCGACGGCGGGGTTCCTGCTGTTCATCCCGCGCGACAAGATCATCCCGCTTGACATGAGCGCGGAGGACGCGGCGAAGCTCCTGATCTCGGGGGGGCTCGTGACGCCCGACCAGAAGCCGCTCGCCAATGCACCTTTGAAAATCGGTCAGCAGAAGACTGAGATTCCCGTATCTTGATGCCGGGCCGCTGTGATCGTCGCCTTGGCAGGGTGGTCGGTCAGCCGGCGCGCAGGAAGCGGATCGCCTCATCGCGGCGGTAGAGATAGAGCAGCGTGCGGAGCGCTTCGCCGCGCTCCGAAGTGAGGTCCGGATCGCGCTCGATCACGTAGGCGGCGTCCTTCCGCGCGATTTCTAGCAGATCGCCGTGGGCCTCCAGGCTGGCGATGCGAAAACCGGGCGTGCCTGACTGGCGCGTGCCGAGCAACTCGCCTTCGCCGCGCAGCTTCAGGTCTTCCTCGGCGATCAGGAAGCCGTCCTCGCTGTCGCGCAGGATCGAGAGCCGCGCGCGGCCGGTTTCGCCGAGCGGTCCCTTGTAGAGCAGGATGCACGTCGATGCCTCGTCGCCACGGCCGACGCGGCCGCGCAACTGGTGAAGCTGGGCAAGGCCGAAGCGTTCCGCATGCTCGATCACCATGATCGTTGCGTCGGGCACGTCGACGCCGACTTCCACGACTGTTGTCGCAACCAGCAGGCGGACCTCGCCGTTCTTGAAGGCGAGCATGACGGCGTCCTTCTCCGCCCCGTTCATACGGCCGTGTACCAGGCCGACATTGTTGCCGAAGCGCTTGGCGAGGCCTTCGTATCGTTCTTCGGCCGACATGACGTCGACGGCTTCGGACTCTTCCACGAGCGGGCAGATCCAGTAGGCCTTCTTGCCTTCGCGAAGCGCGGCGTCGAGCCGATCGACGATGTCGCCAACGCGCTCCGTCGGGATCGTCACCGTCTGGATCGGCTTGCGTCCGGCGGGCTTTTCCGTGAGCTTCGAAACGTCCATGTCGCCGAAGGCGGCAAGCACCAGCGTGCGCGGGATCGGCGTTGCCGTCATGACCAGCATATGCGGCGAGATGCCCTTGGCGGTCAGGCGCAGGCGCTGGTGAACGCCGAAGCGATGCTGTTCGTCCACCACCGCCAGTGTCAGCTCCTTGTAGCTCACCGTGTCCTGGAAAAGCGCATGCGTGCCGATCACCATGCGCGTTTCTCCGGACGCGATGCGCTCGAGAATGGCGTCGCGCTCCTTGCCCTTGGTGCGGCCGGTCAAAACGTCGATGGCGATGCCGGCGGATGCGGCCATCCTTGCAAGCGTCGCATGGTGCTGGCGGGCGAGAATTTCGGTCGGCGCCATCAGCACCGCCTGACCGCCGGATTCGACGGCGGCGAGCATCGCCATCAGTGCCACCATCGTCTTGCCGGAGCCGACATCGCCTTGCAGCAGCCGGAGCATGCGCTCGGTGCCGGCCATGTCCTTCAGGATGTCGGCGATCGCCGTCGACTGACTGGCTGTCAAGGAAAAGGGAAGGGCGTCGATGACCGGACGGGAAAGCACACCGGTCGCGTGAACCGGTACTCCCGCGACCTTGCGCAGGCGCTGGCGAACGAGAGCCAGGGACAATTGCCCGGCGAGAAACTCGTCATAGGCGAGGCGGCGGCGGGCAGGTGCCTGCGGATCAAGGTCGGTCGCGTCGCGGGGATCATGCAGCGCGCGGAAACTTTCGGCTGCGGTGCTGAAACCTTGTCGCGTCTGCAGCGCGTCGTCCATCCATTCGGGCATGTCCGGAACGCGGGCGACGGCGGCCTCGATCGATTTCCGCAATATCCGGGGTGAAAGTCCTGCTGTCAGCCCGTAGACCGGCTCGACCAGCGGCAGGTTTTCCGCCTCGCTTGCCCGAACCGCATAGTCAGGGTGAACCATGGACGGGCGGCCGTTGAACCAGTCGACCTTGCCGCTGACGATGACAGTCTCATCGACCGGCAGCGATTTTTCCAGCCAGTTGCCCTTGACGCGGAAGTAGGTGAGCGCCAGCTCCCCGGTCTCGTCATGCAGGAAGACGCGATAGGGCAGGTTGGGCTTTCCGCGCGGGGGCGGCTGGTGGCGATCGACCCGACCGGTGATGGTGACGATAACCCCTTGAGGCGCGTGGGCGATGCCAGGCTGTTGGCGCCGGTCGATCAACGAATGCGGCGGGTGAAAAACGAGATCGACCACGCGGCAGTCTTCGATCGTCTCGCGACCGAGCAAACGGGCATAGAGTTCGCCGATCTTCGGGCCGATGCCTGGAAGCGTGTCGAGCGGGGAGAAGAGCGGATCTAGCAGGGCGGGGCGCATGGCGATGAAATTGCGATGATAATTCGGGCTTTGGCAAGGCTGACAATCGGCTATTCAGAGTTTATAGAGCCGTTGACGACAAACCGTACCCCAAAGGCCTCGCGCGTTCGTCCGAGCGTGCAGGCGTCATCGCGGGCGGCAGGAAGGAATTTCCCATGACCGGCATCTCTCGCACCAGCGCCGATCTCGATCCGCGTCGACGGCGGATCCTGTTTCGCGCCTGGCATCGCGGCATTCGCGAGATGGATTTGATCCTCGGGCAATTTGCAGAGGCTGAGCTCTCGACGCTTTCTGAAGCACAACTCGATGAACTCGAGACGATCATGGGCGAGGAAGACAACGATCTCGTCAAGTGGATCATCGGCGAACAGCCGGTGCCGGCTTGCTATCAGACGCAGATGTTTCAGCGCATCGCTGCCTATCGTCCGGATTTCGACAAGCTTCCCGAAGGGATGAAATAGACCGATGATGCTGGCTGGCCTTGATCCGAAGAAGATTGTCGAAGCACAGCGAGAGATCACGATCGGGCCGGTGCCCTCCGGGGCCGAGGCGCTGATCCTTGCTGAGTTCGCCCGCGCCGGCCAGCCGGTCGCCTACATTCTATCGGACGGCCAGCGGATCGCCGATCTTGAGCAGGTCCTCTCATTCGTCGCGCCCGACATTCCGGTGCTGACGCTTCCCGGCTGGGACTGCCTTCCCTATGACCGCGTCTCGCCGAGCGCCGACACGTCGGCACGGCGGCTGGCGGCGCTGAGCGCCTTGATTGCGCACAAGAAGAAGCCGCATGCGGCGATCGTGCTGGTGACGGTCAACGCCGCCCTCCAGAAGATCTCGCCGCAGGACGTGATCCAGAGCCTGGCGTTTTCGGCCCGTCCGGGCAATCAGGTGCGTATGGACGACATCGCGATGCGGCTGGAGCGCAACGGCTTCGAGCGTGTCGCGACCGTGCGTGAGGTTGGCGAATACGCAGTGCGCGGCGGCATCCTCGATGTCTTCGTGCCGGGGAGCGGCGAGCCGCTGCGCCTTGATTTCTTCGGCGATACGCTCGAAACAATCCGCTCGTTCGATCCTGCAAGTCAGCGCACGACCGGTCAGGTCCGCTCCCTCGATCTCAATCCGATGAGCGAGGTGTCGCTGACGCCCGAAACGATCAGCCATTTCCGCAAGCACTACCTGTCGCTGTTCGGCGCGACGACCCGCGACGACGCGCTTTACCAGGCTGTCTCCGAAGGCCGGCGCTATGCCGGCATGGAGCATTGGCTGCCGCTGTTCTATGACGGGCTGGAGACAGTCTTCGACTATCTCGACGGCTTCCGTATCGTCACCGATCATCTGGCGCGCGAAGCTGCGGCTGAGCGCTCGAAGCTCATTCTCGACTATTACGACGCCCGTTTGGCCTCGGCGTCTCCGGGCAAGGCGCAGGCCACCCAGGGTACGCCCTACAAGCCGGTTCCGCCGGAGCTGCTCTATCTGAGCTCGCAGGGCTTCAACGCCGGCCTGAGCTCACGCGACGCCATTCGCCTGTCGCCCTTCAACGAGCACGAGGGCGAGGCCCGCCAGGTCATCTCGGTCGATGCGCGCCAGGGCATGCGTTGGGCGAAGTCGGCGGGTGAGGGCGAAGCCCAAGACGAACGCGTCAACGTCTTCGATCAGGCGGTCAAGTACATCGCCGAGCGGCGCTCGAAGGGCGCCAAGGTGGTGATTTCAGGCTGGAGCGAAGGATCGCTCGATCGCCTGCTCCAGGTTCTCGCCGAACACGGTCTCGGCAACGTCAAGCCCATCAAGGCACTCGCCGAGATCAAGTCGCTGAAGCCGGGCGAGGCGGCCTCGGCCGTGCTCAGCATCGAAGCCGGTTTCGAGACGGGCGATCTCGTCATCATCGGCGAACAGGATATTCTGGGCGACCGCATGGTCCGCCGCTCGAAGCGGCGCAAGCGCGGCGCCGACTTCATCGCCGAGGTGGCTGGTCTCGACGAGGGCAGCTATGTCGTGCACGCCGAACACGGCATCGGCCGTTTCGTCGGCCTGCGCACCATCGAGGCGGTCGGCGCCCCGCATGATTGCCTCGAGCTCGTCTATGCCGACGATGCCAAGCTGTTCCTGCCGGTCGAAAACATCGAGCTTCTGTCGCGCTACGGTTCAGAAGGCACCGATGCGATCCTCGACAAGCTCGGCGGCGTCGCCTGGCAGGCGCGCAAGGCCAAGCTCAAGAAGCGGCTGCTCGATATGGCGGGCGGCCTCATTCGCATCGCCGCCGAACGCCATACGCGCCGGGCGCCGGTGCTCGCCGCACAGGACGGCGTCTATGATGAGTTTGCCGCTCGCTTCCCCTATGACGAGACCGAAGACCAGCTGAACTCGATCGAGGCGGTGCGGGAAGATCTCGGCAGCGGCCGTCCGATGGACCGCCTCGTCTGCGGCGACGTCGGCTTCGGCAAGACGGAAGTGGCGCTTCGTGCCGCCTTCATCGCTGCCATGAACGGCGTACAGGTCGCGGTCGTCGTGCCGACGACGCTGCTTGCCCGCCAGCACTTCAAGACCTTTTCCGAACGGTTCCGTGGGCTGCCGATCCGCATCCAGCAGGCGTCGCGCCTCGTCGGTTCCAAGGAACTGGCGCTGACGAAGAAGGAAGTGGCCGATGGCAAGACCGATGTCGTCGTCGGTACGCATGCGCTGCTCGGCACGTCGGTCAACTTTGCCAATCTCGGCCTCTTGATCATCGACGAAGAGCAGCACTTCGGCGTCAAGCACAAGGAGCGGCTGAAGGAGTTGAAGTCCGACGTGCACGTGTTGACGCTTTCGGCGACGCCGATCCCGCGCACGCTGCAGCTTGCCCTGACCGGGGTGCGTGAACTGTCGCTGATCACGACGCCGCCGGTCGACCGCATGGCGGTGCGCACCTTCATCTCGCCCTTCGATGCGCTGGTGATCCGGGAAACGCTGATGCGCGAGCACTATCGCGGCGGCCAGAGCTTCTATGTCTGCCCGCGTCTGAGCGACTTGTCGGAGATCCATGATTTCCTGAAATCGGACGTTCCGGAGCTGAAGGTAGCCGTCGCCCACGGCCAGATGCCGGCAACCGAGCTCGAAGACATCATGAACGCCTTCTATGACGGCCGTTACGATGTGCTGCTGTCGACGACGATCGTCGAATCCGGTCTCGACGTACCGACGGCCAACACGCTGATCGTGCACCGCGCCGACATGTTCGGTCTCGCCCAGCTCTACCAGCTTCGCGGCCGCGTCGGACGCTCGAAGGTGCGCGCCTTTGCGCTGTTCACGCTGCCGGTCAACAAGACGCTGACGGGCATGGCCGAACGCCGGCTGAAGGTACTGCAGTCGCTCGACACGCTTGGCGCCGGTTTCCAGCTCGCAAGTCACGACCTCGATATCCGCGGCGCTGGCAACCTGCTCGGCGAGGAACAGTCGGGCCATATCAAGGAGGTTGGCTTCGAGCTTTACCAGCAGATGCTCGAGGAAGCGGTCGCCGAACTCAAGGGTGAGGAAGAAATCCACGACACCGGCTGGTCGCCGCAGATTTCGGTCGGAACGCCCGTCATGATCCCGGAACACTACGTTCCGGATCTGCATCTGAGGCTCGGCCTTTATCGTCGTCTCGGCGAACTGACGGACTTGAAGGAGATCGACGGCTTCGGCGCCGAGATGATCGACCGCTTCGGTCCGCTGCCGATCGAGGTCCAGCATCTCTTGAAGATCGTCTACATCAAGTCGCTCTGCCGCACGGCGAATGTCGAGAAGCTCGATGCCGGGCCGAAGGGCGTCGTCGTGCAGTTCCGCAACAAGGAATTCCCGAACCCTGCGGCACTGGTGGGTTACATCGCCAAGCAGGGCACACTTTCGAAGATTCGGCCCGACCAGAGCATCTTCTTCCAGCGCGAACTGGCGACGCCGGAAAAGCGCCTGTCCGGTGCAGCAATGGTCATGACGCAGCTCGCCGGCCTGGCGAAGTAAGAAAAAACCGTACTGCCGCGTGGTGCGGCAGTACGGTCGAGGTCTGTCGAGCAAGTCTGTTTCAGGTCGTGCCGAGATCAGTTCGGCTTGCCGCTCGCCTTCATCTCGGCGATTTCGCGCAGCGCATTCGTCAATACATCGACCGATTGCGCGCCCATCACGGCATATTGTCCTTCGAGGATGAAGCAGGGAACGCCGGTCACGCCCATCTCGCGGGCCATGCCAACCTCTTCCTTGACCGCATCCTTGTCGGCATCGGAGCCAAGCAGAGCCGCAACGACGGGGCGATCGAGCCCTGCTTGCTCGGCGATATCGAGCAGGACCGCGTGATCACCGACATTGCGGCCTTCTTCGAAATTGGCCTTGAACAGCAAGCCGACGACGGCCGACTGCGCCTGCTCGCCGTTGGTCGCGGCCCAGCGGACAAGCCGATGAGCGTCAAGCGTGTTCGGGCTGATCTTCACCGCATCGAAGTCGAAGGCGATGCCGTCGGCATTGCCGAGTTCGCGCAGCGTGTCGTGGGCGCGATCGACGGCCGCCTGGCCGCCGAGCTTCTCGGCAAGATGCCGCTTGTGATCGACCCCCTCGGGCGGCAGGTCGGGATTGAGCTGGTAGGGGCGCCAGTTGACCGTGACCAGCACGTCCGGAAGATTGGCAATCGCCTGGTCGAGCCGCGCCTTGCCGAGATAACACCAGGGACAAACAACGTCCGAGACAATATCGATGCTGACGGTTTGCATGGTGTGGGCGCCTTTCCTTGTTCGGTTGAAGGCGAGATAAGCCGGTTTCATCCGGCTTTCAATGCGTTACCAAAAGGGAACCAACCCTCTATTGTGCGTTTTGATCCCACCAGGTCGGAAGCTGGTAGCCGTAGAGCGGCATGGTATCGGGCCGGCCGATATGCTTGCGTCGCGCCACCCACTGTGCGTCGAGGTGATAGAGCGGCACCAGATAGGAATTGTTGACGAGCAACCGGTCATGCGCACGCACCGCCGCCGTGAAGTCTTCGCTCGTGCGGGCCTGCAGGATGTTATTGACCATCCGGTCGACGTCCTTGTCGGCGACGCCGGCGAAGTTGTCGCTGCCCTGCCGGTCGCGCGCCTGTGAGGTCCAGCGCCCGGCCTGCTCGATGCCGGGTGACAGCGTCGAGGGGAAGGATTTGATGATCACGTCGTAGTCGAAGGACTGGCTGCGCTGCTGGTACTGCGAATCGTCGACAGTGCGCACGGACGCCTGGATGCCGAGAGGTGCGAGAAATCGCTGGTAGGCGAGGGCGATTTTTTCCTGGCCGGCATTCTGGCTCATGATTTCGAACGCGAGCGGTTTGCCCTGCGGGTCGACCATCTTGCCGTCCTTGATCTGATAGCCGGCCTCGCGCATCAGAGAGACGGCAACACGCAGCACGTTGCGATCGCGCCCGGACGCGTCGGTCACCGGCAGGCGATAGGTGCCGTCGAGGATCGCCGGGTTGATTCGATCGCGGGCGTCGCCGATCAGGCCGAGTTCGCGGTCGTCGGCCGGTGCGCCGAGAAAGCTCAGCGCCGAGTTCTGCCAGTAGCTCTGCGTGCGCGTATAGGCGTTGTCGAAGAGGTTCTTGTTGACCCACTCGAAGTCGAAGACCAGCGCCAGGCCCTGGCGGAGCTTCAAGTTGTCGAACATTGGCCTGCGGGTATTGAAGACGATGCCGAGCATGCCGGACGGCGTCTTCGGCGTGAAGGTTTCCTTGACGACCTCGCCGGAACGAACCGCCGGGAAATCGTAGCCGCGCGCCCACTTGGTGGCGCTGCCTTCCGGATAGATGTCGATCTCGCCCTTCTTGAAGGCTTCGAACAGCGAGTTCTCCTGGAGGAAATACTCCACGGAGATCTCGTCGTAATTGTCCTGGCCGACCTTCGAGGGCAGGTCCTTGGCCCAATAGTCCGGGTTTCGCTTGTAGACGATGCGCTCGCCCGGTTTCACCTCTGCGACGCGGTAGGGGCCGGAGCCGAGCGGCGGCTTCAGCGTGGTCTGGTCGAAGGTCGCAAGGTCGATGGCATGTTTCGGCAGCACCGGCGACAGGCCGAGCAGGAGCGGCAGCTCGCGGTCGGCATCCTCGGTGAAGGTAAAGCGCACGCTGCGTTCCCCGACCTTTTCGAGCTTCGCCACCTTGGCCATGCGGTTGCTGAAGGGGACACGCCCCTTGTCACGCAGCAGCTCGAAGCTGAAGATCACGTCCTCGGCGGTAACAGGTTGCCCGTCGGCCCAGCGGGCCTTCGGGTTGAGATTGAACTGGATGAAGGTCCGGTCGTCATCCCACTCCACTGTTTCGGCGAGCAGGCCATACATGGTGAAGGCCTCGTCGCGCGAACGCTGCATCAGCGATTCGTAGACGAGGTTGCCGTATTCCGGATCCCACATGCCGCGCGCGGTGGTGCGCATGCTCTTCAGGATGAAGGGATTGAGGCTGTCGAAGCTGCCGACGACGCCATAGGAGATCTTTCCACCCTTTTTTACGTCCGGATTGACGTAGGGAAAGTTCTTGAAATCGGCAGGCAGCGCCGGCTCTCCGTGCATGGCAATCGCATGCACGGGAGCGGCTGCCGCAGCAGTGCCGAATGAAGTGGCGGTCAGGATCAGCGCCAGACCGGAAAGAATTGCACGCAAGGTCACCTCCCGTGAGGGGTATCAACAGGCCGATTCCCCGAACGTTACCAATGCCGACGGATGAATCCAACCGATCCGCGGTCCAAATTCCGCCTAGTATGAATTCAAAAAATGACAGGAAACACTGGATAATCGAAGCGAGCCAATGTAACAGGTGTTTCCGGAAACGGGGTCATGCATTTGCCTTATTTGGCCAACAGGACAACGGCGGCTGACGATACTCACCTGCGGAACAACTGTTCCGTTACCGGATTTCAGGAGACGGAATCACAATGATCTTCAAGTCGAATATTGCAAAACGTTCGGGCATGGCAGCGCTGGCGCTCACTGTAGCTGCTGCGGGCGTTCCGAGCGTTGCGTCTGCACAGCAGGCTGGCGGCAAGCCGCCGCAGGGCTGGTTCAAGGTTTGCACCAAGCAGGAAGACAACGATGTCTGCATCGTTCAGAACCTGCTGACCGCCAACAACGGCCAGCTCGTGACCGCTGTCGGCCTCATCACCGTCTCCGGCAAGGTCAACCGCAAGATCATGCAGGTTTCCGTACCGTCCGCGCGCCTCATTCCGACCGGCGTTCAGATGCAGATCGACGGCGGCAAGCCGGTCAAGCTCGACTACGCCATCTGCATGCCCGACAAGTGCGTTGCAGAAGCGCCGCTTTCCGACCAGCTGATCGCCAGCCTGAAGAAGGGCAATGAGGTCGTCTTCACCTCGGTCAACTTCCAGCGCGCTCCGAACCCGATCAAGATGGCCCTGACGGGCTTCACCGGTGTGTTCGACGGCGAGCCGATCGAGCAGTCGCAGCTCGAAGAGCGTCAGCGCCTGCTGCAGGAAGAAATGCAGAAGAAGGCCGAGGACGCGCGCAAGAAGCTTGAAGAAGCCCAGAAGGCTGCCAAGCAGAACTAAGCGGTCCTCCGCAAACTCATGAAGAAACGCCCGGACCTCGCGGTCCGGGCGTTTTCATTTGTTCGAGAGCGCAGTGCCTTAGTGCCGGAACGTCGCCTTGGGTCTGTAGTGGCCGACGCCATCCTTGTCGAACAGGGCATCGACTTGCGCGTGGCGCATCGGCCGGTCGCTGTCGTCGAATTCCAGGTTCTGCTCGGAGACGTAGGCGACATACTCGCTGTCGTCGTTCTCGGCGAACAGGTGATAGAAGGGCTGATCCTTGCTCGGGCGGATCTCCTGCGGAATGGCGTTCCACCACTCCTCGGTGTTGGCGTATTCCGGGTCGACGTCGAAAATGACGCCGCGGAACGGGAAAACCCGATGGCGAACCACCTGTCCGATCTCGAATTTGGCGTTTCTCTGTTTCATGACGCAACACATCCTTTCAGGAGATTATCTGGGTTGGCGAACCCAAAACATCAATAGGGAATTCCCTACACCCTCCATTGATCGATCTCGCCGCGCGTGTCCCGCGGACGCGCAAAAGTTGTTGGCAACATAATATCACACAATTCGACGGTTTCGTGCCGCTCCTTGTTCAGGGCGCTCGCAATCGTGCGCGCCAAAGAAAAGGCCGGCGGCTCCGTTTGAGGAGCCGCCGGCCCTTGAGCACGGCTTGAACCGGTTGCCGATGCCGCCGGTTCCAATGGTTTTAGACCGAGTAGTACATGTCGTACTCGACCGGATGCGGGGTCATTTCGAAGCGCATGACTTCCTGCATCTTAAGTTCGATGAAGGAATCGATCTGGTCGTCGTCGAAGACGCCGCCGGCCGTCAGGTACTTGCGGTCCTTGTCGAGGCTTTCAAGCGCTTCGCGCAGCGAGCCGCAAACGGTCGGGATCTTCTTCAGTTCCTTCGGCGGCAGGTCATAAAGGTCCTTGTCCATGGCCTTGCCGGGGTGCAGCTTGTTCTTGATGCCGTCGAGGCCGGCCATCAGCATGGCTGCGAAGGCGAGGTAGGGGTTGGCGGTCGGGTCCGGGAAGCGGACTTCGACGCGCTTGGCCTTCGGGTTGGTGCCGAACGGAATGCGGCACGAAGCCGAACGGTTGCGTGCCGAATAGGCGAGCAGAACCGGCGCTTCATAACCCGGGACGAGACGCTTGTAGGAGTTCGTCGACGGGTTGGTGAAGGCGTTCAGCGACTTGGCATGCTTGATGATGCCGCCGATGAAGTAGAGGCAGGATTCCGACAGGCCGGCATATTCATCGCCGGCGAAGGTCGGCTTGCCGTCCTTCCAGATCGACAGGTGTACGTGCATGCCCGAGCCGTTGTCGCCGAAGATCGGCTTCGGCATGAAGGTTGCCGTCTTGCCATAGGCATTGGCGACCTGGTGCACGACGTACTTGTAGATCTGCATCTTGTCGGCGTTGCGCACCAGCGCGTCGAACTTGACGCCGAGCTCGTGCTGGGCGGCCGCCACTTCGTGGTGATGCTTTTCGACGGTGACGCCCATTTCGGACAGAACCGTCAGCATTTCAGAGCGCATGTCCTGGCAGCTGTCGATCGGCGGAACCGGGAAGTAGCCGCCCTTGACGCGCGGGCGGTGGCCGAGGTTGCCGGTCTCATAATCGGTGTCGTCGTTCGACGGCAGTTCCGAGGAGTCGAGCTTGAAGCCGGTGTTGTACGGGTCGGCCTTGTACTTGACGTCGTCGAAGACGAAGAATTCTGCTTCCGGGCCAACGAAGACGGTGTCGCCGATGCCGGATGCCTTGAGGTAGGCTTCAGCCTTCTTGGCCGTGCCGCGCGGGTCGCGGTTGTAGGATTCGCCCGAAACCGGATCGAGAATGTCGCAGATGATGACCATCGTCGACTGCGCGAAGAACGGGTCCATATGCGCTGTTTCCGGATCGGGCATCAGCACCATGTCGGACTCGTTGATGGCCTTCCAGCCGCCAATCGAGGAACCGTCGAACATGACGCCATCGGCGAACATGTCTTCGTCGACGCAGACTACATCCATCGTTACGTGCTGCAGCTTGCCCTTGGGATCGGTAAAGCGCAGGTCGACGAACTTGACGTCGTTGTCCTTGATTTGCTTCAGAATATCGCTTGCAGTCGTCATTTGCCGTTATTCCCTGTGTGAGATGACGAGGATTTGAAAAGAACCGGGCCGAACGGCCCGTGATGTCAGATGGCGTCGAGGCCGGTTTCGCCCGTGCGAATTCGGATGACTTCTTCCACATTGGAAACGAAAATCTTTCCGTCACCAATGCGGCCGGTTTGCGCGGCGTTGCGGATCGCCTCGATGACGGCCTCCGCGTTTTCATCCGCCAGCACGACTTCGACCTTTACCTTCGGCAGGAAGTCCACCACGTATTCGGCGCCGCGATACAGCTCCGTGTGACCCTTCTGCCGCCCGAAGCCCTTGGCTTCCGTGACGGTGATACCCTGCAGACCGACTTCCTGAAGGGCTTCCTTCACTTCGTCGAGCTTGAAGGGCTTAATGATCGCTTCGATCTTTTTCATGAGAAAATGTCTCTCCGCTTCTCCCTTGAAAGCAGGATCATGCCCGCTCGCCCTGAATATGCACGTTGCATGCCAGTTTTTCTGCGAAAATCTGTCAGAACGACAAAAAATCTGCTGTCGGCGCGCCGATTGCGGGATTTCCATACCTTCGGCGGGTGCGATCTGCCTATTTTTTATGATTTCCGATCGAAAGATGCCCGCTTCTTGCGGCGTCTCCACGTCATTGCTGACGCAAAGCTTGTTATTTGAGCAACAATTATGTGCAAGTGCATGATTTTAAGGCAATCGTGGTGGCAGCGCTGAGGCCTTGCTTCACGCGCGTGGGCATGGATAAGTCTGGCGCATGCGCTCCGACCTTCAGCACCTGTTGATCACGCCCGCCGAAATGACGGCAATCGACCGGGCGGCAGCCCAATCCGGCATCGATAGCTTTACGCTGATGCGCAACGCCGGACTGGCGGTGACGGCGGCGGCCCTGCGATATTTTCCGGATGCCCGCCGCTTCGTCGTGCTCTGCGGTCCAGGCAACAATGGCGGCGACGGGTACATCGCAGCCCGCGGCCTTGCCGAAAGCGGGGCGGATGTCGCCGTGTTCGTCCTCGGCGATCCCGCCAGGCTTCAAGGCGATGCAGCGCGGGCCTGGTCCGACTGGAGTGGTCATGCTGCGCCAATCTCTGCATTCGAACCACAGGCTGGCGATGTCGTCATCGATGCGCTCTTTGGGGCGGGCTTGTCACGCGACCTCCCTGACGACGTCGCTCACCTTATAGAACGGGTCAATGCCAGCGGCGTTCCGGTCGTTGCCATCGATCTGCCGAGCGGCATCGACGGCCGGACGGGCGAGATCCGGGGCGCCGCCTTTGCCGCTCGCCACACCGTCACGTTCATGGCGCCAAAGCCCGGTCATTGGCTTCTGCCCGGGCGATCCCTCTGCGGCACACTCAAGGTGTTCGATATCGGCATTCCCGCGCGCATCGTGCGTGCCGGTCCAGGTTCGTTGCGCCTCAACGCGCCGTTCCTCTGGGCGGGCTGGGGAGGCGACCTGGCGGCCTCGACACACAAGTTCAAGCGCGGGCATCTGGTTGTTTTCTCAGGCGACCGCCAGGCAACGGGCGCGGCGCGACTTTCGGCGGCAGCGGGCCTTGCGGCTGGCGCTGGCCTGGTTACCGTCGCCACCGGCAAGGCCGCGCTCGGCATCAATGCGTCTCATCTGACGGCGGTGATGGTGAAGGAGATAGACGGAAGGCGGGAGCTTACCAAATGGCTACAGGACCAGCGCCTGGGAAGCTTCGTGCTTGGGCCGGGTTTTGGCATCGGCAAGAAGGCGAGGGACTTTGCGCTTGCGCTCTGCGATCGCTCTCTGGTGCTCGACGCCGATGGCATCACCTCGTTCCAGACGAACCCCGGCGAACTGTTCGCGGCGCTGGCGAAAGGCGGCGGGCAAATGGTGATGACGCCGCATGATGGCGAGTTCGCTCGCCTCTTTCCGGAGATCGCCGGAGACCATGGGCTTTCGAAGATCGAGAAGGCGCAGGCCGCGGCGCGGGCGAGCCATGCCGTGATCGTCTACAAGGGCGCCGACACCGTCGTTGCCGCGCCGGACGGGCGGGCCGTCGTCAACAACAATGCGCCGCCGTGGCTGGCAACCGCCGGATCGGGGGACGTTCTTGCCGGCATCGTCGGCGCGCATCTGGCGAAAGGAATGCCGGCCTTCGAGGCGGCGGCCGCCGCGGTCTGGCGCCATGGCGCAGCGGGCGCCAAGGCAGGGCCAGGCTTGACCGCTGAAACGCTGATCGGCGCGATACCGCCGATCAGCTGATCGAAAACGCTCGGCCCGACAAGTCACCGCTTGGAAAGGCGACGTACGCCGCATCCGGAACGTATGGGCAGTTAGCCGCGCGTGCCCTTGGCGATCGGCTCCTGGTAGGTGAAGCCCAAGTCCCAGGGGAAATAGATCCAGGTGTCCTGGCTGACTTCGGTCACGAAGGTATCGACGAGCGGCCGGCCCTTCGGCTTGGCGTAGACGGCAGCGAAATGCGCCTTCGGCAGCATTGCCCGTACTTCGGCCGCGGTCTTGCCGGTGTCCGTCAGGTCGTCGACGATCAGCACGCCTTCACCGCCGTCCTTGGTGATTTCAGGCGTGATGCCCTTCAGCACTTTCATCTGCCCCTGCGTGTCGTAGTCATGGTAGGAGGCGACGCAGACGGTTTCGATCATCCGGATATTGAGTTCGCGCGAAATGATCGCAGCCGGAACCAGGCCGCCACGGGTGATGCAAACCATGGCACGCCATTCCTGGCCGTTGTCGGCCAGCCGCCAGGCAAGCGCCCGGGCATCGCGGTGGAACTGGTCCCAGGAAACGGGAAAGGCTTTATCGGGCAGCGACATGGGTGGGCTCCGGCTTGTCTGAACGAGGGTAAGGCGAAGCGTCCGGCAGATCGGGCAGGCGGGAACGCGTCATCCTGATTTGCCGACATGCAATAACGGCATTGAGGCCTTGAGTGCAAGGGCTTCGCGCTATCCCTTTGCCCGCGCGTCGGCGATTGCCTGGATCATCGCCTGGACATCAGCCTCCGCTGCAGCAAGCGCTTCCGGATCGCGGGCCCGCACGACGATATCCGTCGAGAAGGTCTTGCCGTCAAATTTCGGGTAGGAGCCGATGCTCGTCTCCGGATGGTTCTTCTGCACTTCGGTCAGCGGGCTGCCGATATCGCCCTCGCCTAAGGGCGAGCGTACGGTGCGGGAGAGGAGGGGCGAGCCGACGTTCAGGCCGGGCAGCAGCGCGTCGAGCATGGCCTGGAAGACCTGCGGCACGCCGGCCATGACATGCACGTTGCCGATGGCGAAGCCAGGCGCTGTCGATACCGGGTTGGGGATATGGCGTGCACCGAGTGGCATGCGCGCCATGCGCTTGCGCGCGTCGGTAAACTCCATGTTGCGGCGTTCGTACATGGCGCCGAGCAGCGCCATCGCCTCGGACTCGTAGATGCATTCGACGCCGAAGGCGCGAGACACGGCGTCGGCCGTGATGTCGTCATGCGTCGGGCCGATGCCGCCGGATGTGAAGACGTAATCGTAGCGGCTGCGCACCGCATTGATCGCCTCGACGATCGCCGCCTCGTCGTCGGCGACGATGCGCACTTCTTTCAGGTCGATGCCGACCATGGTCATCATGTCGGCGAGGTGACCGATGTTCTTGTCCTTGGTTCGCCCCGACAAAAGTTCGTCGCCGATGGCGACCATGGCGGCAGTGACGACTTTTATGCTGCTCATCGGGTGATCCTGTTTGTTTAGTCAGTCATTTAACAGTGAATTATTATTGTTCACATTGCGAGAACAGTCTGTTTCCCGGACGGCTCCTGGCATGCGGCTGCATTTTGATAAATCTTCCGCGCAGCAGTGATCAAGTGGGATCGCTTGTATCCAAAGGAGCAATTATGGCCAAGGTTCTCGTTCTCTACTATTCGGCATACGGACACGTCGAAACCATGGCTTACGCCGTGGCCGAAGGCGCCAAGTCTGCCGGCGCCGAAGTCGACGTCAAGCGCGTTCCGGAACTGGTGCCGGACGAGATCGCCAAGGCCTCTCATTTCAAGCTCGACCAGGCCGCGCCGATCGCCCATGTCGAGGAGCTTGCCCAATACGACGCGATCATCTTCGGCGCCGGGACGCGCTTCGGCACCGTTGCTTCGCAGATGCGCAACTTCATCGATCAGACGGGCAGCCTGTGGGCGTCTGGCAAGCTGGTCGGCAAGGTCGGCTCGGTCTTCACGTCCTCGGCCACCCAGCATGGCGGTCAGGAATCCACCATCCTCGGCTTCATTCCGACGCTGATGCATCACGGCATGGTCGTCGCTGGTCTTCCCTACGCCTTCCAGGGCCAGATGGGCCTTGACGAAATCAAGGGCGGCTCGCCCTACGGCGCCTCGACGATCACCGATGCCGACGGCTCGCGCCAGCCGTCCGAGGTCGAACTCCAGGCGGCCCGCTTCCAGGGCGCACACGTCGCCAAGATCGCTGCGAAGCTTTCGGCCTGATCATTTGACGCAATCGTTTCAAGAGCTTAGGCGGCGCCGCAAGGGGCCGCCTTTTTGTTTTGCGGCTAGCCTTTCCGGGTGATTCGCGAATGTGGCAATTCGTACCACACTTGTGCTAATATCCGCGGCGTTCGGCATTGAGTATGCCTTTGACGAGGAGGAATGCAGGGCCGTGCGGCAACGGCCCGCCGAAGACGGAAACGTCTTTCGGATTATCGGGAGGGAAGTATGGCGCGAATTACGTACACCATCGTTCCTCATGACGGCGGATGGGCCTATAAGGCCGCCGACGCCTTTTCGGAACCCTTTCCCAACCGCGAAACGGCGCTTGCCGCCGCCAAGGCCGCCGCCGCCGAACAGCAAGTCGGCGGCGACGACGAGGAGATCAGCTTCCAGGACGAAGAGGGCCACTGGCACTTCGAACACACGGATGGCGGCGATCGGCCTGAAGCGACCGTCGAAGACGGCTGAAACGGTCAAGGCGACCGGCTCATTGCGAACACATAGCGTTTAGTATTGCGTGCACACCATCTCTCCACGGAGGATATTCGATGCACTACAGCGTTCAGATCTTCACCTGGACCCCGCGGCAGGGTGTCCACCAGGTCGGATCGGCAATCGAGGTGGACGCCCCCAATTCCAAGGCGGCAGCGGTCTCGCTTCTCGGCCTCAGGCTGGAAAACCAGGGACGCGCAACGAAACTCGCCGTCCGCGTCTGGCACGACGACGCCTACCAGGCGGAATGCGATTGTTATTACTACAACAACTGAGCGGCCAGTCTCGCCGGCGCAACGTCTCGCTCTCCTGAGAGCGTCGGATGCGCCTATCCTGTTGATCCTTGAAAACCGATTGCCTGGTGCGGGCGGCGGGGATCGAACCCGCACAGCCAAGGCCGAGGGATTTTAAGTCCCTTGCGTCTACCAGTTTCGCCACGCCCGCATACAGCCTAGATCAAACACTCAGGTCAAACAGTCAAGGGTGATCGGGGGTTTCGGGGTGGACAACGCGCTTAGGCGCGCTGTTCTCTCGTCTTCATGAAGTAGAAGACGGCCGCGGCAATCAGCGCCCCAAGGCCGTAGACGATAAACGCGTCGACAAACGACCAGCCCGAATTGAACGAGTGGATGGCGGGTGCGGGAAACAACAGAACCGCCAAACCCGCGAGGCGCGAGGAAAAGACGCTCAAAGCCGAAACCTTCCGCAGCAACCAATGAGCATGCCCACCACCACCATCGATATCGCTGCACCGAAAACAAGCGCCAACATTGGTTCCCCTCATCTAAGCCACCATGGGGACGATAAGCTGATGCGTGTATCATCGATACGCATCAGCTTATAGTTTCAATCGACTTGGCGCTTGCGGACGACAGTCAAGCCTTCAGTGTCAAGCGCTCAAGGACCGTGGCCAACCCGCCGAGATCCGCAATCTCGCGAAAACGCGGATGGTCCTCCGGCTTATCGTGGTGTTCGAACGACCAGGTGAGCGCGTGCGGGACATAGACACCCCAGCTTCCGGCACCGAGTGCAGGCACGATATCCGACTTCAGCGAATTGCCGACCATCATGCTTTTCAGCGCTCCGTCGCCGTGACGTTTGAAGATGCGCTCGTAGGTGGCGACGGTCTTGTCGCTGACGATCTCGACGGCGTTGAAGTAGTCGCCAAGGCCGGAGGCGGCGAGCTTGCGCTCCTGGTCGAAGAGATCGCCCTTGGTGATCATGACGAGGCGAAAATGGCCGTGAAGCGCCTCGAGGGTTTCCTTGACATGCAGCAGCGGCTCGACCGGGTGCACGAGCATGTCGCGCCCAGCGGCGAGGATCTCGGCAATGACGGAGGAGGGCACCTTGCCATCGGTGACGTCGACGGCGGTTTCGACCATGGAGAGCACGAAGCCCTTGATGCCGAAGCCGTAGAGCCCAAGGTTGCGCTTCTCTGCGGCAAGCAGCCGGTCGGAGAGATGTTCGGTGTCGGTGTGCGGCCTCAGAAGCTCGGCGAAGCGCGCTTCCGTCAGCCGGAAGAACTGCTCGTTCTGCCAGAGTGTATCGTCGGCATCGAAGCCGACGGTCGTTACAGTATGGGGCATAATATTACGGTCCGGCAATCTTGAAGGGTTGGTCGACGCTGGCGCTTTTGCCGCTGTTGACGTCATTGAAGTGGAAGCGCAGCACATAGTCGCCGGCAGGCGCGCCGGAAACGTCGATGGTCAGCGTCGAATAGATTTCCTGGTTTCTGAGGTGGCCTGTGAAGGTGAAATCGCCGAACGCCTTCTGGCCGGCGAGCACGTCGCCCTTCGGATTGAGAATATCGAAATCCACGGTGAAGTGGCTTTCGAGTTGGCCTTTCGTTGCCGAATCCTTCCACGTGAGGCCGATCGGCTCGATATAGGAGATCAGCGACTCTCCCTCCTTGAAGACTGCGCCCTCGCGCGGATCGTACATGGCGTAGCCAGTCGGCGCCTTGGTCACGAAAACCGCCTTGCCGATCGCCAGCGGTAACGTTTGCGAAAAGTCGCTCATCGCCTGGCGGAGCAGGTCATGGGCTTTCGCCGCGTCGCCGGAAGCCGCGAGCTTTTCGGCCTGCACCGCCGCGTCGGCAAGCGGGCCTGCATGGGCCGCGAGACCAGCCGAAAGCGTCACGGCGGCGGTCAGCATCGCCAGACGACGTATATGTTTCACCATGACGTTCCCCCATCGCCGGTTTCGACCGACTTTCGGCATCTGCTGCACCGAGTCAAGACGATAGGGCCGCCAGGCGAATGGTCAATGCTTCCAGAAGACCGGCGTCAGGATTACCAGCACGGTCAGCACTTCGAGACGACCGAGCAGCATCATCAGCGACAGCAGATAGAGTTCGGGATCGCCGAGCGTCGAGAAGTTGCCGGCCGGCCCGATGATCGGACCAAGGCCCGGGCCGACATTGGAAAGGCAGGTAATGACGGCCGAAGTGGCGGTGACCAGATCGTAGCCGAGCGCGCCCATGGCGAGACTGCCGAGCACCCAGAGCAGCATATAGGTGATGAAGAACAGGAAGATGGAGCGCTGCGTGTCCGCGTCGACGGTGTTGCCGCCATAGCGCACCGCATAGATCGCATTGGGGTAGACGATCTTGTTCAAACCCGACCGGATCGCATTGAAGAGCACGATGAAGCGATAGGCCTTGATGCCACCGGCGGTCGAGCCGGAGCAACCGCCCATGAAGGTGGCGATGAAGGCTGCGATGACGACGAAGGGCCCCCAGAGGCTGTAGTCCTGGCTGGCATAGCCGCTGGTCGAGAGGATAGAGGTGATGTTGAAGAAGGAGTGTGCCAGCGCCAGATGGAATTCCACGCCATTGGCGAGCCGATGATAGACGGCAACGGCAATCGAGAAGGCCGAGAGATAGCCGAGGAACACGATGATCTGCGGGTCGCGCAGCGCATCCAGCCTGCCACGGGCGACCAGTACGATCAGGATCGAGAAGGGCAGGCTGCAGAGCGCCATGAAGAAGGTGGCGGTCCAGAGCAGCGGAATGCTGCCGAAATAGGCGAAGGATGCGTCATGGGTGGAAAAGCCACCCGTCGCCACCGTCGACATCGCGTGGTTGATCGCATCGAAGCGGTTCATGCCCGTCAGGAAATAGCCGATCGTGCAGAGAAGCGTGATGACGACATAGATCGCGAGGAAAGCGCGGCTGAAGCTCGCGAGCCGGGCAAAGGGTTTGTCGCCGGTGTCGGAGGATTCCATCTTGAAGAACGACATGCCGCCGACCCTGAGATAGGGGATGATGAACAGGCCGAGCACGACGATGCCGATGCCGCCGAGCCAGCACAAAAGTGACCGCCAGAGGAGGAGCCCGGGCGGCGCATCGTCCAGACCGACGATCACTGTCGCACCGGTCGTCGTGATGGCCGAGACGGATTCGAACAGTGCCTGGGCAAAATCGAGCTTCATCGATGACAGCCAGAGCGGGATCGCGCCGACAACCGAGAACACGGCCCACAGCATATTGACGAGAACAAAGCCGAACTTCTTGGAGAAGGGCGGCGGGCCCATGCGCGTCGCCATGAAGGTCGCAAGCGAAAGGCCGCCGACCATGAACGCCGAAGCGGCAAAGATCTGCCAATCCGAATGGCCGTAATAGAGATCGACCATCGCCGGCACCAACATGGCGCAGGCAAGATATATGCCGAGGATCGCCGAAATGTGCACGGCATGCCGGATCAGGGTTGCGTTCAAGCGCTTATTTCCCGGAAGAACAGTGTGGCCGTGCCGGTGGAACGGTCAGTGCGTCATTTTCAACGTCGGCCCGATTCGAGTCAAAGCCATGGCTTCGGGCGTTGCGATGTGCAATAGCGACGGCCAGCGACCAACTCAACGGAAGACCGCACGTGATGAAGCAGGATGTCGAAACCGCAACCGAAGCCTTGCGGGAGATCTTCCCGCCGACGCCGCTGCAGCTCAACGAGCATTTGAGCGCACGCTACGGTGCGAATATTTACCTGAAGCGCGAGGATCTTTCGCCGGTTCGCTCCTATAAGATCAGGGGCGCCTTCAACTTCTTCCGCAAGGCGATCGGTGCCGGCGCCTCGGGTAAGACCTTCGTCTGCGCCTCGGCCGGCAACCATGCCCAGGGCTTCGCCTTCGTCTGCCGCCATTTCGGCGTTCCGGGTGTCGTGTTCATGCCGGTGACGACGCCGCAGCAGAAGATCGACAAGACCAGGATGTTCGGCGGCGAGTTCATCACCATCAAGCTGGTCGGCGATATCTTCGACCAATGCTACAAGGCTGCCCGCGACCACGTGGAGGCGATCGGTGGCGTCATGGTGCCGCCTTTCGACCACGCCGACATCATCGAGGGACAGGCAAGCGTCGCGGCGGAAATTGCCTGGCAACTGCCGGAAGAGGTGGTTCCGGATCTCGTCGTGCTGCCGGTTGGCGGTGGCGGTCTTGCCGCCGGCGTCACCGGCTACCTCAAGGACAAGGTCGCGGCCGATCACTTCATCTTCTGCGAGCCGTCGGGTGCGCCGAGCCTGCGCGAAAGCCTGGAAACCGGCAGCGTCGTGACCCTCGATCAGGTCGACAACTTCGTCGACGGTGCCGCGGTTGGGCGCATCGGCGACCTCAATTTTGCGGCACTTCGGCGTTTCTCGCCTGACCAGGTCATGTTGCTATCGGAGAACGCGATTTGCCAGACAATCATCGACATGCTGAATGTCGAAGGCGTCGTGCTCGAGCCGGCTGGCGCTCTTTCGATCTCGGCGCTGGAAGCGCTGGGACCGGAGACGCTTGCGGGCAAGACGGTGGTCGCGGTCGTTTCCGGCGGCAACTTTGATTTCGAGCGCCTGCCTGACGTCAAGGAGCGGGCAATGCGCCACGCCGGCCTCAAGAAGTACTTCATCCTGCGCATGGCGCAGCGGCCGGGCGCGCTCCGCGACTTCCTCAACCTGCTCGGCGACGAGGACGATATCTCGCGCTTCGAATATCTGAAGAAGTCAGCGCGCAACTTCGGTTCCATCCTGATCGGCATCGAGACGAAACATGCCGAGAATTTCCCGGTGCTGAAGGCTCGCTTCGACGCCGCGGGGCTGCGCTACCAGGACATTACCGAGAACGAGATCCTTTCCAACCTCATCATCTGACGGGAGTGGGCGTCGCGGTCAATTATCGGCACTTAGGCTTTGACAGTGTTGGCCGCGGCGTCTAAGTCTTGGGCATGGCATCGTTTTTCTCGAAATTGTTCGGCCGTTCCGGCAACTCCGAAGACCAGGCGCAGGCAGCACCGGGGAAATCCGAGGCCTATGCGGATTGCACCATCCGTGCGACGCCGATGCGCGAGGGCTCGCAGTTCCGTCTGGCGGGCAACATCGAGAAGGTCTCGGCCGAAGGCGGCGCCAAGGTTCGCAGCTTCATCCGTGCCGATCTCTTCACGTCCGAGCAGGACGCGATCGACGCGGCGCTGCGCAAGGGGCGCCAGATCATCGACCAGACCGGCCCGTCGCTGTTTTCCGACGACGCCTCGTCGCGCCAGGTCTGAGCCGGCTTGTCTCTTCAAGATAATCTAATGTAAACATAAGCTTGCCTGTCGAAACTCATGTTTTTCGGTAGGAGTGCCGTGGGCTTGTGTCGGCGGTTCAGCCGGCTGATCGACTGCGCGCCAAGTGCGTGGGCCGCCGCGAGCGGCAGCCCACACTGATCGGTTGGGGGCTCAGAGCTTGATGCGGAAGCGCGCAAAACCTTCGGCGGCGTCGCCAGCGTCCTCGATCGTCACGCCCTTCACCTGTGCCAGGAACTGCCGTGCCTTCGGTCCACTGTCGAATGTCACGCTCGTCCCGGCGAGCGGAACGAAGGTCCAGTTGGCGTCGGCCGACGGATTGATCGTGCCCTGGTCGATGATGTAGCGCACCACCACATCGCGGTTGGTGTCGGGAGCCACGAACACCACCTTGTCGGCGGTGATGTCGGGGAAGTTGCCGCCGCCGCCGGCCCGGTAGTTGTTGGTGGCGACGACGAATTTCTGCGCCGGATCAATCGCTTGTCCATTGAACTGCAGGTTCTTGATGCGGTTCGAGGCGGCGTTGATCGTGTTGCCGTCCTTGTCGAACTTCGGCGGTACGGAAAGGTCGATCTGATAGGTGACCCCATCGATGACGTCGAAATTGTAGGACGGGAAGCCACCATTGATCAGCGGCGCGTCGGAAGCCCCCGGCTTGACCTCGTTAAAGATGCCGGCCGACATTTCCAGCCAGTTGCGCACCTGTTCGCCTGTTATGACCACGGCCTGCACCGTGTTCGGATAAAGGTAGAGATCGGCGACGTTCTTGATCGCGATGTCGCCGGCCGGAACGTCGGTGTAGTAATCGGCGCCGCCGCGGCCGCCGGCCTTGAAGGGGGCCGCGGCCGAAAGCACCGGCAGGTCGCGGTGCTCCGTTTCCTTCAGCATGTCCTTGATGTACCAGGTCTGCGCCTGGCTGACGATCTGGACCGACGGGTCGTCGGCAACCAGGGCGAAGTAGGAATAGAGCGGCGCGCTGGTCTTGCCGACGGGCGTGCGCACATAGGCAAGCGTCGCCTCGTGGTCCTTTTGTGCGGCGGCCAGAACGTCTTTTCGATCGGCGACTTCAGCCACGACTTTCTTTTCAACGCGCCGATAGATCGGCCGCGCTTCGCTTGTCGAGTTGACGACGCGCCAGGCGCCACCCTCACGCTCGATCAAGAGGTCGATCAGGCCGAGATGCGAACCCCAGAAGCCGCCCATGACGCCGGGCTTGCCGGAGATCAGGCCCTTCTTGTTGTCGACGCCGCCAACGCCGTCGAACTTCGGCCCAGGAAAATCGAGATGGCTGTGACCGGTGACGATCGCATCGATACCTTCGATCGCGGCGAGCGGAACGGATGCGTTCTCGAGGTTCTCCACATAGGCTTCCTGGCCAATGCCGGAGTGGGAGAGCGCCACGACGATGTCGGCGCCTTCCTCGCGCATCTGCGGCACCCAGGCTTCCGCCGCCTTGACGATGTCGCGGGCATTGGCCTTGCCCTCCAGGTGCTTGGCGTCCCAGGTCATGATCTGCGGCGGTACGAAGCCGATGAGACCGATGCGGATCTGATGCTCCTGGCCGGAACCGTCCTTCACCTTGCGGTCGAGGATGACATAGGGCTTCAGGAACAGCTTGTCCTCCCGCGCATTGGCGGCAAGCGCTCCCTTCGTCAGGTTGGCGCAGACGAGCGGGAAGTTCGCCCCGTTCAGCACCTTGAACATGAAGTCCAGGCCATAGTTGAATTCGTGGTTGCCGAGCGTGCCACAGTCATAGCCGAGCACGTTCATGGCCGCGACGATCGGGTGGAGATCGCCGTCCTTCATGCCACGCTGATAGGCGATGTAGTCGCCCATCGGGTTGCCCTGCAGGAAGTCGCCGTTGTCCACGAGGATGGAGTTGGTCGCTTCGGCGCGGATGGCGTCGATGATGGAGGCGGTGCGCGCAAGGCCGACCGTGTCGTTCGGCTTGTCGCCGTAATAGTCGTAGGGGAAGACGTGGACGTGCAGGTCCGTCGTTTCCATGATCCTGAGATGCGCCTGGTTGGCGGCAGCGCGAACCGAGAATGGATGCAACATGACGAGTGCCGAGGAGGCTGCGGCCCCCGCAAGAAGCGAGCGGCGCGTGAGGTTAAGCGGGGAAGTCATCGATGTCATGCGGTCCTCCATTGATCAAGAATGCGGGTCTTCATGGAAAAGGAATACAATTGGGGGTTTTGTTCGCTTGCGGGCGAACGACGGTGGGTTGGCGCTGAATATGCCGGAAAGCTGGCGTTTCCGAAAGCGGCAGATTTTCGCACTGAAAGGTCGAGCAACAGCGGACACCCGGTAAAGTTTTCTTCAAGTTTCCTGGTTAACGGTGCTTGAGGAAACGGAACCTTCTCAAGCACATGCCAAACGCCAACCTTATTCTCTTCGTCGGCGAGGCACTGGTCTACGTCACGGCGATGATCGGGCTTTTGCACCTTCGTGCCCGATTGGGTCTCGGCGTCTTTGTCGCCGCCCTTGGCGTCATGCACTTCATCGAAACCTATCTCGCTGCGGTCTTCTATGTGCAACTGCCGTTCGGTGTGATTTCTCCCGGATCGGCCGTGCTGTTCTCCGGCAAGCTGATGATGATCCTCCTCCTCTATGTGAAGGAGGACGCAGCAACGGTGCGCCAGCCGATCTATGGTCTGCTCGCCGGCAATTTCCTGACGGTGGCGCTCAGCCTTCTGCTGCGGCAGCACGATACGGTGTCGATCGTGGCGGAGCGCTCCGCCGACCTCGCCTTCATCGACGAGATGGGGTGGCTGATGGTCTGGGGAACGACGATCCTCTACTTCGATGCGCTGATGATCATCCTGCTCTATGAGCGCCTCGGGCGGTGGTTGCGTCACTTCGTGACCGTCCGTTTCCTCATCTGCGGTTTCGTGGTGCTCACCTTCGATCAGGCCGCCTTCTATGCGGCGCTGCGCTGGTGGAACGGCGCGCCGGCCGAGGTCTTCTGGGGCGGCTGGATGGCGAAAATGCTGGCAGCACCCTTCTATGCCATTGCCGTCGGGCTTTATCTCAACCTCTCGCGCCACCCGTCGCTTGCCATGTCGGACCGGCCGCTTGGCGACATCTTCAACACGCTGACCTTCCGTGAGCGCTATGAGGACCTCTTGTCGCGCTCCGGGCAGGACACGCTGACGGGCTCGCTCGACCGCAGCCGGTTCGAGGCCGAGGCACCGGCAATGCTGCGCGCCGCGAGCGCCGAAAACGCAGCCGTGACGCTGATGATCATCGACGTCGACCACTTCAAGGGTGTGAACGATCGATTTGGCCACCTGGAAGGGGACCGTGTGTTGCAGCGTCTGGTGGAAACGGTGAAGTCGAAATTGCGCCCGGTCGACCGGCTGTTTCGCTACGGCGGCGAGGAATTCGTGATCCTGTGTCCGGCAATGATGCATGCCGATGCGCTGCGCCGCGCCGAGGAGATCCGGATTGCGATCTCAGATCAGATTGCGACGCCGGACGGTCGCTCGGTTACGGCGAGTATCGGGCTTTCTTCGACGCCTGCCGATGGAGTCTCTGTCGAGGATTTACTGGCGCAGGCCGATCTGAGGCTCTACGCCGCCAAGGGACGCGGCCGCAATTGCGTCGTCGGCCGATAGGTTTTCGGCCGCTTTCAGATGCCGACATTCGGCCGATCGATGATTTCGCGCAGCGAGAAGCTGGAATTGATCTTCACCACATGGGGCAAGGCCGAAAGCCAGTCACGGTGAATGCGTTCGTAGTCTTGCAGATCCTTGGCCGCGACCCGCAGGATGTAGTCATATTCTCCCGACATCAGGTAGCAGACAAGCACGTTCGGACAGAGCTTTACCGCTGCCTCGAATTCGGCGAGCGTCTTTGCGAACTGCCCCGAGAGCGAAATATGCACGATGACCATGATCTGGTAGTCGAGCGCCTTGTGGGCGATCCGCGCATGGTATCCGGCGATCGTTCCCGATTTTTCCAGGATGTCGACGCGCCGAGAACAGGCGGACGGAGAGAGTCCGACCTTCGCTGCGAGGTCGGCATTCGAGATCCGGCCGTTCTGCTGAAGAATGCGCAGAATCGCATGATCGATGGCATCAAGTTCGCTCATTCGTGATTTCCCTCAATCCTGCGCCCATTGTCGCAACATTCTTCGAAATCAATGCGCGCTGGCTTTCGTCTTTGCAAGGACATTCGATTGTCGGCGTGTTTTGCTGATTGCCTCGTCAAAAGCGGCGCAAAGCCCAACAGGAGAGGAACGCAAGGATGCGTGTCGGTTGCCCGAAGGAAATCAAAAACCATGAATATCGTGTCGGCCTGACGCCCGGCTCGGTGCGTGAATATGTTGCCCATGGCCACGAGGTAATCGTGGAGACCAAGGCCGGGGCAGGGATCGGCGCGGACGACGATGCGTACCGTGCCGCTGGCGCGAAAATCGTCGCGACGGCGAAGGACGTGTTCGAAAAGTCGGACATGATCGTCAAGGTCAAGGAGCCGCAGCCCTCCGAATGGGCGCAGCTGCGCGAAGGCCAAATTCTCTATACCTATCTGCATCTTGCGCCCGATCCGGAACAGACCAAGGGCCTGTTGAATTCCGGCGTCACGGCGATTGCTTATGAAACCGTCACCGACGATCGCGGCGGCCTTCCGCTGCTTGCGCCGATGTCGGAAGTTGCCGGGCGCTTGGCGATCCAGGCCGGTGCTACCTCGCTGCAAAAGGCCAATGGTGGCCGCGGTATCCTGCTCGGTGGCGTGCCGGGCGTGCTGCCGGCCAAGGTGACCGTCATCGGCGGCGGTGTCGTCGGCCTGCATGCCGCCCGCATGGCGGCGGGTCTTGGCGCTGACGTCAGCATCATCGATCGCTCGATCCCGCGTCTGCGCCAGCTCGACGATCTCTTTGCCGGCCGCGTGCACACGCGCTATTCGACCATCGACGCGCTGGAAGAGGAAGTGTTTTCAGCCGATCTTGTCATCGGCGCCGTGCTCATCCCGGGGGCAGCAGCACCAAAGCTTGTGACCCGCGAAATGCTGACCGGCATGAAGAAGGGGGCCGTCATCGTCGATGTCGCCATCGACCAGGGCGGCTGCTTCGAAACCTCGCATGCCACGACCCATTCCGATCCGACGTATGAAGTCGACGGCATCGTGCATTACTGCGTTGCGAACATGCCGGGTGCCGTGCCGGTGACCTCGGCGCATGCGCTCAACAACGCGACACTGCATTATGGTCTGCAGCTCGCCGACAAGGGCCTGAAAGCGATTGCCGAAGACCGGCATCTGCGCGCCGGCCTCAACGTGCACCGCGGTCGCGTCACCAACGCACCCGTCGCCGAAGCGCTCGGGTATGATGCCTATGCGCCGGAGGCGGTGCTGAACGTCGCCTGACGGAATGATCCAGCGGCCCGGCGAGCGATGCCGGGCCGATTGCCACGAAGGCGTCAGGCGGTGACGATCCGGCACTGGTAGCAGTTGTACTTGGTCGAGCGCACATGGATGGCTGAAATGTCGGATCGTGCCAGCAGTTCATTCGCTCGAGTTTCAAGCTGTTCCCTGGCGATTACATCACCGGTCCCATAGACGATCCGTTCGTCGGGGCCGTAGCCGCGCAGGAGATAGCTGTCACGAGAGCTCAGGATCGGCGGCAGTGTTTCGCCATCATGCGCCGGGCACGCCTCGGCGTGCATGAACACCGGGCCGGTTTCCGCATAAGGCTGCAATGAGGAAAACGGTCGAAGCGCGAAAACCAAATAGGGCGCGCCGGCTTCGACATAATCCAGGCAATGACGGCACGGTACGCCGTCGCCATCGGAGATCTGTCGCTCCGGCGCATTGCCATAGGCGTCCAGCCCGCCCTCTCTCATCCGGCGGGCTTCCGCGTCAGACATCGGAATATAGCGCAGCGACATGGTGTATCTCCTTGATCAGCTTGTATTGTTCGATCAGGAGAGTGCACCGGCCGCAGCCATCGGGACACCCGGAACTTGCCGGATGGTGTTCGTCAGAGGTTTTTCACCAGGCTCAGAAGCTCGGCATCGGTCAAAGGCTCGACCGTGGCCTCGCGGGTCGCGACTGGCGAGAAGCCGAATTGCTGATAGAGCTGCAGCGCGCGGGGATGGTCGAGATTGTTGGTGGTCACCTTCAGCTTGCTCGGATTCAGCGCCCAGGCGGCAAACAGCGTCTGCAGCAGGAACCATTTGCCGAGGCCGAGGCCAAGTGCGTGTTCCATCAGCCCGAAATGTACAAGCTCGACCACATCGTCGTCGCCCTGATGCAGTTCGAAGAATCCGGCCGGCGCGCCGTTGACGTAAAGAACCGTCACGCTCCTCCGCTTGTCGCCAAGCAGTGCTGCCAGATCCTCGTCGCTCATCCGCAGCCGTTCGGTCCAGTGCCAGCGACGTCCGACGCGCAGATAGAGAAACCGATAGTAGCCGAGCGGAATGTCGGAGACGCGCAGGATCGCCGTCTGGATATTGACCGGCATCGGCAGGCTCTGCTTCGGCGGAGCGGTCATTTCGAGTTCGGTGACGTGCGCCGTCAGTGAGGCGAGCTTCGGAGGGCGCATGGCGTCACTCGCGACCTGTGACGACGGCGGTGTCGGTGCGGCCACCCCATTCCGACCAGGATCCGTCATAGAGCGTGTTGTCGGTGTGGCCGAGCGACTGTAGCGCCAGGGTGATGATGGCGGCAGTTACGCCCGATCCGCAGGTCGTGACCACGGGCTTCGAAAGATCGACGCCGGCCGCTGCGAAGGTCTGGCGGAGGCTTTCAAGATCCTTGAGCTTCCCGTTTTCCGAAAAGACGCCGGAAGGAAGGCTGTGGGCGCCGGGCATGTGACCGGAACGAAGGCCGGCACGCGGCTCGGCTTCCTCGCCATAAAAACGCGGGGCGCCACGGGCATCGGCGATCTGGATCGCGCCGTCGGCGACGATCTGCTTCATTCCGGCCAAGGAGGTAACGGCGCTGGGCGTAAAGCTCGGCTTGAACGTGGCCGGCTTGGGCGAGGGGACATCCGTGCTGACGGGTCGGCCTTCCCGGTTCCAGCCGTCCATGCCGCCATCGAGCACATAGACATTCTTGGCACCCATGATGCGGAGTTCCCACCAGACGCGCGGCGCCGTCATGATGCCCGGGCCGTCATAGACGACGATCGTATCCGTCTCGCTGACGCCAAGCGTGCCGACGGCTTCAGCAAAGGCTTCCGGCGAAGGCAGCGTATGCGGCAGGCCGCTCGTATGGTCGGCAATGGCATCCTGGTCGAAGAAGACAGCACCGGGAATGTGGCCGGCGTCGTATTCCGCCTTCGGGTTGCGCTTCTGTGCCGGCAGGTACCACGACGCGTCGAGGATCCGGATCGACGGATCGCCGAGGCGCTCCTGCAGCCAATCGGCGGAAACGACAAAGGCGCTCTTGTTGTTGGTCACGGTCGCAACTCCTTACTCAAACTGATGCGCGGTCTTCGGCGGTGCCGAAGCGGATACGGAACCGGCGGTTCTCCTTACCCTTCTTCTCGATCTTGGCGATGTGGATGGCGCCGACTTCCTGCGTCTCCGACACATGCGTACCGCCGCAGGGCTGGCTGTCGACCGCCGAGTTCTCGCCGATGCAGACAAGGCTGACGCGCCCAAGGCCGATCGGCGGGCGAACATTCTTCGACTTGACGATGCCGGGGTTGGCGGCCAACTCGTCGTCGGTAATCCACTGGACGTAAACGGGGTGGTTTTCGTCGACGAGCTTCATCAGCGCTGTTGTGACCTCGTCCCGGTCGATCGTCTCGTTCATGTCGAAATCGACACGGCTCTCGTCCTCGCCGACCGACGCTCCGGTGATCGGGAAGGGGCAGACGACCGAAAGCAGATGGCAGGCCGTGTGCATGCGCATCAGCCGGTAGCGGCGCGGCCAGTCGATGTGCAGAACCAGCTTCTCGCCGATCTCGGGCGCCGGCTGGCCCTCGGCCGGCACATGGATGATGATATCCTTGGTCTCCCCATGGCGGGCGACCGCGATGTCGATGCGGCTGCCATCGGCGCGCTCCAGAAAACCCGTGTCGCCAGGCTGGCCGCCGGAGGTGGCATAGAAGCAGGTCTGATCAAGCTCGATCCCGCCACCTTCGAGGATTCCGGTGACGCTGGCCTCACATGTCGAGAGGTAGAAGTCGTCACGGAAGAGGGCAGTCACGGTCCTGGTCATCGCATTCCTATCCAACTGATTCGTATGGCACTGCAATGTTGGAAGCCGTCTTCAACCACGTCGGCACCGGCAGCCCCTTGGAGGCGAGGAAGTCCGGGTTGAAGAGCTTCGACTGATAGCGGTTACCATAGTCGCACAGGATCGTCACGATCGTATGTCCCGGCCCGAGGTCCTTGGCGAGCCGCACGGCCCCGGCGATGTTGATGCCCGTCGAGCCACCCACGCAAATGCCTTCCCGTTCGATCAGGTCGAAGACGTAAGGCACGGCTTCCGAATCGGGAATCTGGTACGAGAAGTCGGGTGTGAAGCCTTCCAGATTGGCGGTGATTCGGCCCTGGCCGATGCCCTCGGTGATCGAGCTTCCTTCGGATTTCAGTTCGCCATTGGCGTAGAAATTGTAGAGGGCCGCACCTTGCGGGTCCGCCAGGCCGATCTTGACCGCGGGGTTCTTGGCTCTGAGGCCCTGGGCGACGCCGGCCAGCGTGCCGCCGGAGCCGACGGCGCAGATGAAGCCGTCGACCTTGCCGTCCGTGTCGCGCCAGATCTCGGGCGCCGTGGACTCCACATGGGCGTCACGGTTGGCGACGTTGTCGAACTGGTTGGCCCAGATCGCCCCGTTTGGCTCGGTCTTGGCCAGTTGCTCGGCGAGGCGGCCGGAGATCTTCACGTAGTTGTTGGGGTTCTTGTAGGGAACGGCCGGCACTTCGACCAGCTCGGCGCCGAGCAGCCGCAGGGCGTCCTTCTTTTCCTGGCTCTGGGTTTCCGGAATGACGATGACGGTGCGGTAGCCGAGCGCCTGGCCGACCAGCGCCAGGCCGATGCCGGTATTGCCGGCCGTACCTTCGACGATGACACCGCCCGGCCGCAACTGGCCGGTGCGCTCCGCATGGCGAATGATCCAGAGCGCCGCGCGGTCCTTCACCGATTGTCCGGGGTTCAGAAACTCGGCCTTGCCGAGGATCGTGCAGCCTGTCGCGTCGGATACGGATTTCAGCCGGATCAGAGGCGTGTTTCCGATTGCTTCGAGCACGGACGGGAGAATGGCCATTTTCAGAACCTCGTGTTTGAGGACAGGCACCGCGGTAAGGCGGCACGTACCAGGTAAAAGCGAACGGCGGCCAGCGAATATCGACAACGTTCCGGGACCGCCGAAATGTTGGCGTGTTTTCGGCTCAGCCTGCACTTCAGGCAAGAAATAGCGTTTCGCCGTCGCTCTGTCCCGAACAAAAATCGTCTCCAGGGACTGCGAGAGCCGGCGGCAAGGAGCGCTGCCGCGAAGAAGGGCCGGGCAAGTCATTTTTCGCCCACAGAAGGAGATGCGTACGTGTTTCCCGGCGCGTGCCGAGGAGTGAGTGATGAGTATTCAATCTACGAAATCGGAACAGAAACTGGCTTGGGTGACGGGCGCAAGCTCGGGAACCGGGCGGGCACTGGCGCTCGCGCTGGTGCGGGAAGGCTATTCCGTCGTCGTGACGGCGAGAAACCACGACAGGCTCGTGGACCTGCAGCATGAAGCAGCAAGCGAAGGGCGGATCACCGTGCTCGACGGCGATGTCACTGACCCTGCCGACATGGAGCGGGTGATGGCGGCGATCGAATATGATCACGGGCACCTTTCGCTCGTGGTGCTGAACGCCGGGGTCGCGCTGCCGGTGCGCGGAGACGAGCTTCACCGCGAGGCCTTCGAGAAGAGCTTTGCCGTCAACCTCAACGGCGTCGTCAACTGTCTCTTGCCGGCGGTGGACCACATGAAGACGCAGGGGTACGGACACATCGCCATCGTCTCGTCGGTGGCCGGCTACGGCGGACTGCCGACCAGTGCCGCCTATGGCGCCACCAAGGCCGCGCTGATCAATATGGCGGAAAGCCTGAAGTTCGATCTCGACCGGCTCGGCGTCCGGCTGCAGATCATCAGCCCCGGCTTCGTCGATACGCCCGGGACCGCGCGCATTCGCTTTCTGCGACCGGCGCCGGTGAACAGTGAAGAGGCGGCAAGGCGCATCGTTGCCGGCCTGAAGTCGCGAAGGTTCGAAATTGCCTTCCCACGCCGGTTTGCCTACGCGGTGAAGCTCATGGACCTGCTGCCCTACAGCCTCTATTTCCGCCTGCTGAACTGGCTGACCCGCGGTAAGGCGGAGGCCATGGAAGGACAGAAGTGTGCCGGACCCGGCGGGCGCCCGCGTCAGGCGGTGTGAAGCACCAGCACCGCGCCGAAGATGAGCGCCAGTCCGACCCAGCCGATCGGCTTCAGCTTCTGACCGAACAGCAAGCGGCCGCAGATGGCCGTCCCGAAGATCCCGGTTGCGCCAAGTACGGCATAGGCGATGGCGAGCTCCATGCCCTTGATGGCTTCCGCCAGGAAGGCAAAGGCGGCGAGCACTAGCAGAATCGAAAGGATGCCCCAGCCGCGGCGGGCGAACCCTTCCGATTTCGTCGAGGCGAGGTTGGCCGCAATATCGAGGATGCCGGCCACGACCGCGAGAACGAAGTAGATGCTAGGCGCGCTCATCGGCGGCTCCTTCACGCGCTGCCTCGTCCTCGTCATGATACTCGCCGGCATTGACGAGCAGGATGCCGACGATCGCCATCGAAAGCCCGAGCATTTCGCGTCCGGTCAGCACATGGCCGAAGACGAAAACCGAAACCAGGGTGATGATGGCGACGCCCGAACCTTCCCAGATCGCATAGGCGACGCCGACCGATATCGTCTTCACCGCCTTTGCCAGGAAGACGTAGGAGAGTGCGATCGAGACATACATGACGATGTGGCCGAGATAGGAGCCGCTTTCGGAAGCGGCCTTCATCACCGTCAGGCCCACCACTTCGGTCGCGATGGCGAGCGCGAGGAAAAACCATGCAAGACGCATGCTGTACCTTTGAACAGAAACTTGGATCGACCGCCTCTTAAGCGCTACGGGTGACGCGGTAAAGACGCGCCGTGCGCTTCACTCGAAGACGATCTGCCGGACGTCGATGTTGCGGGCACGGAACCCGGCCTCGCAGTAGTAGAAGTAGAACTCCCACAGCCGCTTGAAGCGCAGGTCGAAGCCGAGCGGCTCGATCCTGTTCCAGACCGCCCAGAACCGCTCCCGCCATTCGCCGAGTGTGCGGGCATAGTCGACGCCAAAGCCGAAGTCGTTGATCATCCGCAGGCCGACATTGCGGCCAAGCTCGACCAGATGCTCGCGCGTTGGCAGCATGCCGCCCGGGAAGACGTATTTCTGGATGAAATCCGGATTGGAACGATACTCCTCGTAGGATTCGGGCTTGATCGTGATGATCTGCAGTCCGGCCTTGCCCCCGGGTTTCAGGCACCGCTTCAGCTGCGAGAAATAGGTTGCCCAGAATTTTTCGCCGACGGCCTCGAACATCTCGATCGAGACGATGCGGTCATAGGTACCCTTTTCTTCACGATAGTCCTGGAACTTCAATTCGACCCGGTCGGCAAGGCCCGCACGCTGCATGCGTTCGCGTGCGAAGGCCAGTTGCTCGCGGCTGATCGTCAGCCCCGTGACCTTGCAGCCGATTTCCGCTGCCGCAAATTCGGCAAAGCCGCCCCAGCCGCAGCCGATCTCAAGCACATGATCGCCGGTGCGCAGGTTCGTCGCTTCCGCGAGCGCGCGGTATTTGGCTTTCTGCGCTGAGCGAAGATCATTGGCGCCCGTTGCATAAAGCGCAGACGAATAGGTCATGCTCGGATCCAGCCATTCGCTGTAGAAGGCGTTGCCGAGGTCGTAATGGGCCGAGATGTTGCGGCGCGCGCCGGAGTGGGTGTTGGCATTGCGCCAGTGCAGGAACTTGTCGAAAAGGCGCAGGAGCCCGCGCGCACGGTTCGGAAAATTCCTGCCGATTTCGGCATTGACGAGGAACAGTTCGAGAAAGGCGCCGACATCGGGACTGTCCCAGTCGCCGTCGATGTAGCTTTCCGCAGCCCCGATGGTGCCGCCCGAGATAGCACGCTGCGGCAGGTTCCAGTTGTTGAGGTTGAGGATGGCGCTGGGGCCGGCCCTGGCGCCTTTGATCACCAGCCTGCGGCCGTCTGGCGTGGCGAGCATCAACGTTCCCACCTGAAGGTGCACCAGGGCGCCAAGCACCATGCGCGCCTTGAGCGGAAATTCCCGCACGGCCGTCGCCAGATTTTCGGAAGATAGCTCCACCGCACCGGCAAATGCAGCAAAATCGGCTTCCAGGTTACGCATACACCACCCCCTCAGCTGTTGCATCCGTAACGTGAGCCTAGCCGCAATCGGGCGGGACGCCAACTGAGGAATTCTACCGGAGGCTCTACGTCTCTTCAGAAACTCCCGGTGCGCTTGTGATCTGCCGGAAGGCTGCCAGTGCCCGATCGCGGGCAAGGGCATGGTCGACGATCGGTTTCGGGTAGGTCGTGCCGAGTTCGATGCCGGCTTCGGCAAGGGTCGTGGCGGGCGCTGCAAAGGGGCGATGGACATAGCGCGGGTGGAGGCGCTCCAGCTCCGGCACGAAGCGTTTCACATAGAGACCGTCGGGATCGAATTTCTCCCCTTGCAGGAGCGGGTTGAAGATGCGGAAGAACGGTGCGGCGTCCGCGCCCGATCCGGCGACCCATTGCCAGCTTGCGGCATTGTTGGCCGGATCCGCGTCGACCAGCGTGTCACGGAACCAGGCTTCTCCCTTGCGCCAGTCGACGAGCAGGTCCTTGATGAGAAAGGAGGCGACAATCATGCGAACGCGATTGTGCATGTAGCCGTGGCGCCATAGCTGGCGCATGCCGGCATCGACGATCGGATATCCGGTGAGCCCGCTGGTCCATCGAGTAAAATCGTCCTCGTCGTTCAGCCAATGGAAGCGGTCGAATCGACGGTCGAGGTTGCGGCGGCCAAGCTCAGGATAATGAAACAGCAGATGATAGGAGAATTCGCGCCAGGCGAGTTCCTTGCGGAAGGTGGCCGCCCCTTCGCCGCTATCGGCCTGGGGCCCAGCTGCCGCATGCCAGGCCTGCGCCGGCGAAATTTCGCCAAAGGCGAGATGAGGCGAGAGCAGGGATGTGCCATCCGCGTCGGGAATGTCGCGGCAGCGTTTGTAGGCGTCGAGCTTCTCATCGACGAATTCTTCGAGACGGGTGGCCGCACCGTCTTCGCCCGGCGTCCAGACCTCGCTGAATGTCGCCGCCCAGTCCGGTTTCGTCGGCAGCAGCGACCAGTCGTCAAGGCGTTCCGATCGCGGCCATGCTCCCGGGGCTGCGATATGGCGCGGCCGGTCGATCGGCGGTGCCAGCTCGTTTTTCAGTTCGAGCGCGCGCCAGAACGGCGTGAACACGCGGTAGGGGCCGCCCGTCGTCGTCAGCAGCCGCATGGGCTCATGCAGCAATTGTCCTGCAAAGCTCTCCGCGATGATTCCCCGCTCGGCCAGCGCCTTCTTGAGCGCGGTATCCGTGGCGATGCCGTTCGGGTCGTAGCGCCGGTTCCAGTAGATGCGCTCCGCACCGCTTGCGTGCGCAATCTCGACAATCACGTCAAGCGGCGCGGCTGATCGAAGAACGAGGCGAGAAGCGTGCCGCGCGAGACTTGCGCCCAAGGCCTCGAGCGAATGGTGCAGCCACCACGCCTGCGCCGCCCCGAGCGGACCGTTGCCGCTGTCGGCGGGTTCGCGAATATAGAGGGGAATGACGGCTGCCTCGCCGGCGGCAGCCGAGAGGGCGCGATTGTCGGCCAGGCGGAGATCCTTGCGGAACCAGACGATGATGGGCGGCGCCGCGGCCTTTGTCATGAAGAACCATCGGGAGGTTGGGGATTGATCACCTGGAGAACATAGGTGCAAAATGAAAAAGAGCCATTCGCATCGCTGCAAATGGCTCTTTTAGAAAGTGGCTCCCCGGGCCGGATTCGAACCGGCGACCTGTCGATTAACAGTCGAATGCTCTACCGCTGAGCTACCAGGGATCATCCGCGCCGCTGTTGTGCTGTGCGCTTCAGAAGTGAGGCTGCTAATACGCATGCTTTTCTGATTTGCCAAGCGCTTTTTTCAAAAAAAATGACAAGTTCCGTTGCGAGGCTGTGGAGAAGTCCCCAATTGTGGGAAAACACGCCGGATAGGGAATGATGAATAAAAACAGGAAGCAGACGCATTTCGGCATTGATCCGCAAACACGACAGATCGTGCTGGGCAAATGGCGTATCGCGCTGCCCGACTCTCCGCTGCTGCGCATCCTGCTGGGTTCGCTGCTGGTGTTCTGCGGTTTTCTCGGTTTCCTGCCCGTGCTGGGCTTCTGGATGATACCGTTGGGCCTGATCGTGCTTTCCCACGACATTCCCTCGGTTCGCCGCCGCCGTCGTCGTCTGGCCGTCTGGTGGGCGCGCTGGCGCGGGAAGGCCAACTCCTCGAACGGCTCCTGAGCCGGACGCCGATTTAACGATCTTGTTGTCGAGGCAGGGCGGTCGGCAGTTTTCGGTTCCTCGCGGCCGTCCCGTACCAATTCCGAATCTCTCAACAAGGGCCGTGGCCGCGCAGGCGAATGACCGGTTCCTCGCGGTCTTCCCCTCTGTTGGGGTGCCCTCGAAAACTTTTCGGCAACCCATCAAACGCATAATGCGGTCTCGAATCAGGATGGGGACCGATGGCCAAAGCCACTACGAAACGTCGACGCCGCAGTTCGGGCCGAAGCACCAGCAAACAGGGCGGCATGGCGCCGTGGTATCTGGCCGCAGCGCTCACCCTTGGCGGCGTCATGGCCTACGACCATCGCGCCGATTTGCGGCACTGGCCGGTGGTTTCGGATGTCATGGCCCTTGCATCGCGATCGGAAACGAAGCCGAAGCCTCAGCGCGCGGTTCCTGAAGCGCAGGAGCGCGTTGCGCAGCAGGCGGATAGGCACAAACCAAATCCGAAGCCCAACCCGGCGACGAAGGTTGTCCTGGCCGCCCCGGTGCCGTCGGTGAATGTCGGCGTCACGCCGCCAACCCCTCTCGTGCGGCCCAATGAAGAGGTGAAGACGGCATCCATCCGTACCGATCAGTTCTATTTTTGCGGCATTCGCAACGACAACTGCGTGATCGATGGCGCGACCTTCGTCTTCCATGGCGAGACGATCCGCGTCGCCGATGTCGATGCACCGCGAATCCGCCAGGCAAGCTGCGACAAGGAGCGTTCGCGCGGCTTCTACGCCAAGCAGCGCCTGCGCGAATTGCTGAATGCAGGCGACTTCAGGCTGATCTCGGCGGGAGGGCGATCAGATGCCAAGGCCGGCGAGAAACTGCGCCTGGTCACCCGCGGTGACCAATCTCTTGGACGTGTACTCGTTTCCGAGGGGCTCGTGCGGCCGTGGGAAGGGCGCCCGACGCCCTGGTGCTGAGATCAGCTGGGAGACGATCGGCGGACATCGTCGATCGTTCTGTGGAAAGTATCCGTCCTGCAATTCGACGGCGCGTTTTTCAGAAAATGCCTCTTGCGGTTTTTCTGCAATCATTCTAAATCCGCGCCAACGCTTGGTTATCCGAGCTGTGAGGCCTCGTGGCGGAGTGGTGACGCAGAGGACTGCAAATCCTTGTACCCCGGTTCAATTCCGGGCGAGGCCTCCAATAATCTCACCTCGTTAAATTTGGTTTGGCGTTCTGCCTTAGGGCAGCGCGGTAAAATTCGCGACACGTCCGCGCAAGCCACGTCTCCTATGCCTCCGTCGGATCTTATCGCTTCGGTGAATTCGGTAGAGGGGGAACGATGACTCCGCTGAGATCAACCGCATCGGTAGCGTCCGTCAACATTAAGAACGGAGGCAATGGCATCAATGAAAAAGAGACTGATCCTGACGGCGTTGGCGTGTTTTGCGGCGACCGCTATGGAGGCGCGCGCGGACGACCTGGTTTTCCAGCTGAAGAACAACACCGGCGCGGTACTGACGAATTTCTATACGTCGCCGGTCGGCGTCAATGAATGGGAAGACGATGTTTTCGGTCGGCAGGTCCTGAACCCCGGCGAGAGCATGGAGATCACCATTGCCGACGGGCGGGACGTCTGCAAATACGACATGCGATTCGAATTCGAGGAAGGCTCGGCCCTCGATACGACCGAGGACACGCAGGATCTCTGCGAACTCGGCGAATACACGATCCACGAATAAGCGATCTGGATTTCAGGTCGCCTTAAATGGAAAGAGCCTCGCCACTTTCAGTGGCGAGGCTCTTTTGATTCGGCGTTCTGCCTGGAATTCAATGGTAGCGGCGGATCAGCCCGACGAGCTTGCCCTGGATTTTCACGCGATCCGGTCCGAAAATGCGCGTCTCGTAGGCGGGGTTGGCCGCTTCGAGCGCAATCGACGCGCCCTTGCGACGGAAGCGCTTCAGCGTCGCTTCCTCGTCGTCCACGAGCGCCACGATGATGTCGCCGGGATTGGCCGAGTTGCCGTTGCGGATGATCACCGTGTCGCCATCGAAGATGCCGGCCTCGATCATCGAATCGCCCTTTACTTCGAGGGCGTAATGCTCGCCGCTGCCGATCATGTCGAGCGGAACGGTAATGTCATGGGTGTTGTTCTGGATCGCCGAGATCGGCACGCCGGCAGCGATGCGGCCCATCACCGGGACGGAAACAGACGTGCTTTCGGCGACCGGCGCCGGCTTCGGCGTGGCAGGAGCGGCGGCCGGCGGCTTTCCGAGGCTGCCCTCGATCACGCTCGGCGAGAAGCCTCTGCGCGGCTGTTGCTGGCCGGCGGCGTAGGCTTCCGGAAGCTTGATGACTTCGAGCGCGCGCGCCCGGTTCGGCAACCGGCGAATGAACCCGCGTTCTTCGAGCGCCGTGATCAAACGGTGAATGCCGGACTTCGACGCCAGGTCGAGCGCATCCTTCATTTCATCGAAAGACGGCGGTACGCCCGACTCCTTCATGCGTTCGTGGATGAACAGAAGCAATTCCTGTTGCTTGCGGGTCAGCATGGCACGTCGCTCCAGAGGCGTGAAACAAATCAAGAACAGACACTATCTGTTCCATATGTGTTCCGCAAGTGCCTAAAATTCCGTGAATTCAGGCAATTGGCTGCTTCTGTGGGGGTCGATTGGTCACTTTTGCGGGAGCGGGGCGGTTTTCGGCGACGGTTGCGTCCCAAAACAGCGCCGGGCAGGCCGGTCGCGCGCGTGATTCGAACGAATCGCGGCTCTCTTCGCGGAGAGACTTAAGTCGCTTGCGAGGCCGAGCAGGCGTCTTCGAACTCCTTCACCGTCTCGGCGCTGTTGTCTTCCGGAAGCACTGCGTCGGCCGCATCGGTCGCAACGGGCGTATCGCCGTCATAAACGAAGGACTGGATGTAGAACGCGAGCGCGCCCTTCCAAACATTGCGTCCATCGATCTGATGGCACGGTACGGCCCGTTCGAAATCGGTCTGGAGTTCATCCACCGTCGCGGCACTGAGCTTGACGTCAGGCATATTGGGCGATGCGACTATCGAAGCGAGAAGCAGGGCGGCAAGCACGGTGATCGTCCACTTGATGAAGGGGTGGGACTAAGGGTTGGTAAACGATGTGAACCGCGCTTTCGTTCCGAAGTCCAGCAAGCATGGCGATCACTCTGCCATGTTCAACAGCTCTTTGCCCGCAGGCTGTGGCTGATTTGCGCCAGCCGCTCCATCTCGACCTCGTCTCGGCCGTTCTTCATGGACCGGCGCGGAGAATGCATCGGAGCTGCCAGCTTTCGCATCGGGCCTGGGGCGCGCAAAAATCCCTGCGGGGAAGGGCCTTCACCGTCTCGACAGGCCTCTAAAAAAAGATAACTTTGCGTGGAAAGTGGGGTGGTTGCATGCATAGATTGTCGTTGGTGGTGCTCGGCCTGTTGCTCACGGCTGGAGCGGCGTCTGCCGAAGAAGGGCGTTCGAATATCTGGAAACGGATCAACGCCTGGACGGTGGGATCCGATCCTTCCCTGGGAGGCTCGTGTTACGCGGCGACGAGCTATGACGCCGGCGCTATCCTTCGTATCGGCTTTTATCCGCGGGGATCGACGAACCTGGCGTTTCTTTCGATCGGCAATGCCGAATGGAAATCCATCGAGCCGCAGCGGGAATACGATGTTGCCTTGCAGCTCGACCGTGGTCGTCAGTGGCCGGCCGTTGCGTTCGGTGTTGATCTGACCGGCGCCAAGGCCCTTGTCGTCAACTTTTCCAACACCGACTTCTTTACCGAATTCGTTCGCAAGAACACCTTGGCGCTGGCCTTCGAGGGGCGCGTCGTCGCGAGCCTCAGCCTGCGTGATTCGATGAAGGCGGTAAGCGAGATGTTCAAGTGCCAGGAGGCGGTGAGCGCCTTGATCCCGAATGGCGGTCAGGGAGCGGCGAACGATCCCTTTGCGGGCGCCGGTGGCAATGCGCCGAACAACGATCCCTTTGCCGGCGGCGGCCAGACCAAGTCATCGAAAGATCCTTTCGCCATGTGATGGGCAGTCCGCTTGCCGCGGAGAGGTGAATATTCCTAAAATATTGCCTGGGATCGGCTAGGCACCCTCGACAGCGATGCGGGGACCTATCAAAATGCGGGCAAACGGGGGTTTTGCATGCGTAGATTGCTGGTCGGATTGGTAAGCTGTCTGATCGCCGCGGGATCGGCCGCGGCTGAGGAGTCCGAAATCATCAAGTGGAAGGATGTCGACGGCTGGACCGTTGCTTCCGACACCTCGATGGAGGGCTCCTGCTTCATCTCGTCGGTATTCGACGGCGGGGTCACCTTGCGCCTTGGGTTCTATCCCAAGGGCTCCGAGTCGCCGCTCTATATGAGCTTCGCCAGCGACGACTGGAGGTCGCTCGAGGTCGGCAAAGAGTACGACCTGACCTTCCGCTTCGACAAGACCGATCCATGGAGCGCCTCGGCGACCGCTGCCGGTGATGCGAGCGGAAAGTTTCTGTTCGTGAACGTCACCGACGCCGAGTTCCTGACGGGCTTCGTGCGCAAGCGGGCCTTGGCCATCGCGTTTGAAGATCGCGTCATCGCAAATCTCAGCCTGCGCGGCACCGGCCCGGCGGCCGACGAGTTGATGAAGTGCCAGAGGGCGGTCGACGAGATCATCGCCGACGAGGGCCGCAAGTCCAAGGAGAAGAAAGCCGACCCGTTCAGTGCACCGAGCGAGAAGCGATCGGCGCGGGATCCGTTCAGCCTCTGAAAACAGGTGGCCACGGGATCGGGCAGCGTTTCGCGAAGGCCGAACGGTGGCTTAGCATGGTGGTGTCCCCGGAAAGACTCGAACTGGCGATCTGCTGATGACAAATCAGCCGCTGTTCCGATACCTCGGCAACCGGGCACCTTCTGATCGTTTTGGTGGAGCCGAAGGGAGTCGAACCCTCGACCTCCGCAGTGCGATTGCGGCGCTCTCCCAACTGAGCTACGGCCCCGTAGCATTCAGTCAACACGACCGGCGCCGATCCTGTCAATACGCGCGCCAGCGCGCCCGCTCGAACGCGGTTGCACGATATGCGTTGTTCGATCCGGCCGGGCGCCGAAGGCGGTCGGTCTCTGAACCGCTTCTGCACTCCACCCATTGTCGAACTCTGCCGGCGGGTTTACGCTGCAACCTGACGATGGCGCTACGTGAACCGCGTTGAAGTGTTGGCGGTATACGCCAAGCAGGAAATGACGTCCGGGCACTGGCTGTGAGCGCCATGATGCTCGAGCCAATTACACGATTTTCGTATGTGAGATAGGCCCCTGCCGGCCCACTGTTCCCATAAGAAACCTCTCCGTGGCCCGGCGATTGGAGGAGGATTGGCAAATGGCTCAGGCGATGAAGGCAGCCGTCGTTCGGCAATTCGGCGCGCCCCTGACGATCGAGGAAGTGGCAGTGCCCACGCCGCAGCCGGGACAGATCCTGGTGAAATACGAAGCAACGGGCGTTTGCCATACCGATCTCCATGCTGCAAATGGCGACTGGCCGGTGAAGCCCAGCCCACCATTCATTCCCGGGCACGAGGGTGTCGGCTATGTCTCGGCGGTCGGCGCCGGTGTCAAAAGAGTGAAAGAGGGCGACAGGGTCGGCGTTCCCTGGCTTCACAGCGCCTGCGGCTACTGTCCGCATTGCCGCACCGGTTGGGAGACGCTGTGTGCGGCCCAGTCGAACACGGGATACTCGGTCAACGGGACGTTCGCCGAATATGGCCTGGCGGATCCTGATTTCGTTGGCAGCCTGCCCAATGGGCTGGAGTTCGGTCCTGCCGCGCCGGTTCTGTGTGCCGGGGTCACCGTTTACAAGGGGTTGAAGGAAACGGAAGTCCGTCCCGGTGAATGGGTTGCCATCTCCGGCATCGGGGGGCTTGGCCACATGGCCGTGCAGTACGCAAAGGCGATGGGCATGCATGTCGTCGCGGCGGACATCTTTGACGACAAGCTGGCACTTGCAAAGCAATTGGGCGCCGACCTGACAGTCAACGGCAAGGCCAAGGATGCGGTCGAGCAGGTGATCAAGGCCACCGGCGGCGTGCATGGAGCGCTTGTGACTGCAGTCTCGCCCGCGGCGATGGAACAGGCGTTCGGTTTCCTGCGTTCGCGCGGCACCATGGCGCTCGTCGGCCTGCCCCCAGGTATGATCTCGGTGCCGGTCTTTGAGACTGTTCTTAAGCGCATCACCGTGCGTGGATCGATCGTCGGCACCCGCCAAGACCTGGAAGAGTCGCTCCAGTTCGCCGCTGAAGGCAAAGTCGCGCCGCATTTTTCGTGGGATAGCCTCGAGAATATCAATGAGATCTTCCGCCGCATGGAAGCCGGGAAGATCGACGGTCGCATCGTGATGAGCCTGCAGTAATCGACTTTGACAGGCCCGGCTGGTCGAGGCTCGCCGGGTCCGTGTCGATGCCCAAGGGACACGTGTCGAGCATTTACTCTTATGCGCCTTCCTTAGATCGCCGGTCACCAGAGGGCCGTCGGGCGAGATGCCGATAGACCTTTTGCAGAAAGGAAATGGCAATGAGCAAAGGCATGTTCTCAGACCAGCATGCACTGTCCAGGCGCGATCTCCTGCTGGTGGCGGGAACTGCGGCGGCCACGCTTACAGCCTACAGTCATGCTGCCCGTGCCGCGCCAGGCCCAAGCAACCTCGTGATCGACGACGTGAAGCAGGATGAGGACATCTTTGCCTATATCAGCAGGATCAAGGGCGGCTTTGACGAGACGACCTATCGGCAAGTTCTGGGATGCGCGAATGCGTTCAAGGAAGGAGACCAGACGATCGCTGTGGCTGCGGAAAATGATACGTCCCGAACGAACGCCCGAGCCCTCCTGGCAAGAACGAAGATCGCAGACCTCGATCAGCACCCGCTGTTTGAGGACGATCTGCAACGACTGATTTGGCAGACCACCGACAGGGCTCAACAAGAAAAGCTGAAAGACTGGACGATGGGCCAGCTGAAGGAATTTCTTCTGACCAAATCGGAAGATGAGATCAAAGGCGTCATGCATGGCCTGACCAGCGATACCATCGGCTGCGTGCCGAAGCTGATGAGCAATGAAGAGCTGGTGGCCGTCAGCCAGAAGATTTTCAATGTCATGCCCGGCACCAAGTTGGGGGCCAAGGGATACATGGGCGCACGAATCCAGCCGAATTCGCCGACCGACCACCCCGATGACATCATGTGGCAGGTCTTCGATGCGTTTTCCTATGCGACCGGCGACATCGTCATCGGCACCAACCCGGTGGACAGCACCGTCGACAGCGTCGTCACGGTGGAGCGGGCGCTCAAGGACATCGTGGATACGTTCAAGCTGGTCGACGTCATTCCGTGGTGCGTGCTCGCTCACATCGACGTCCAAGGTGAGGTAAGCGAAGACTTCCCCGGCACAGTTTCCACCGTGTTCCAGAGCCTTGCCGGTACGGATGATTGCAACAAGATCTTCGACATCACCAATGAGAAGATCCTGAAATATGCGCGCGCCAAGGCAGGGGAGCGGTACGGCCTTTACTTCGAAACCGGACAGGGCTCGGAATTCACCAACGGCGCGGCAAACGGCGTCGACATGATGGTGCTTGAGTCCCGGAAGTACGGGTTCAGCCGGGCTGTCGGCATGGAGCTTGCGAAAGTGCAGCCGAAAGGCGCATGGCTGCATGTCAACGACGTCGCCGGCTTCATTGGGCCGGAGGTCTTCAAGAGCCGAGAACAACTCGTTCGGTGCTGCCTCGAGGACATGGTCATGGGCAAGCTCCATGGGCTGACCATCGGTCTCGATATATGCACGACCCTGCACATGACCGTCAGCCTGGACGATCTGGATTGGTGCCAGGATCAGATCATGCCGGCCAATCCGGCCTATCTGATTGCTCTGCCGACCAAGAACGACCCGATGTTGAGCTATCTCACGACCGCATTTCAGGACCACGTACGCGTGAGGGATAAGTTCGGCTTCAAGGTCAACGATGCGATGTGGGATTTCTACAAACGCCTTGGAATTGTCGGCAAGGACAACAGCTACACGTCAAAATACGGCGATCCTCTTTGGGTCTATTATCAGTACCGCCTCGCCAAGGGGGACAAGCGCTCCAAGGACGCCGTTTACGCCGAGGGCAGGCGGATGATGACGGAGGTCGAGGCAAGAGGCGTCGACCTGGCCACGGGCCACGGTGAGAAGATATGGGATCTCAACCCGTCGCTCGCGACGAAAGTGAGGGGTCTTTATGACGACGCCAAACTCTCTCTTTGGGCCGAGCTTACGCCGGAGTTCATAGCGGCAGTGCCCAGCGTCGTTCCGGTTCGCACCCTGTCCAAGGACCGGAACGACTACATCGCGCATCCGACGACCGGTGAAACGCTGAGCCCGGACTCAATCAGGGCGATTGACGCGATCAGGACGTCCTGGAAAGGCGATATGCCCAAGGGCCAGATTGTCATCTCAGATGGTCTGAACGCCAAGGCCATCATGGATGACGGCCATCTTTCGCCCTACCTGGAGGAGATGCGCAGGCTGCTCGGCGATGCCGGCGTGTCGGTGAGCGACAAGAATATCCTGGTCACCAGCGGCAGAGTGCGGGCCGGCTACCGGATTGGCGAGATGCTGTTTGCCGACGCCGATCCCAACACGTTTCGCGGAATTCTCCACATCATCGGCGAGCGGCCCGGAACCATGCACCACGCCTACTCGGTCTACATCACGGTTGCGAAGGGCAAGCGTTGGGCTGAGAAGGATATCGATCACGATATGACGAAGCTGGTCAGCAACGTCGCCGATACCGCACTCGCACCCAGGGAGGCGGCGAAGGAAACCCTGACCATTATCCGGGAGATCATCGGCAAGGACGTAAACGGCAGCCGGCGATTCGGGTGACCACAAACGCGCTACAGGGCAACAAGGGCGTCCGTCCGGAATAAGCGTCGGGCCGTGTATACCGTTGGGGCAGCCGCATACTCTCGCTTTCGGGCCCCCAAAGCGCGGTTGCTTCTTCGGATCGTGGCTTTCCGGCGTCAGAATCGCTTCTTTAGAAAGTAGCGCGCAATCGCCCCATCACCACCTTCAAGCTCGCCGAAAACTTCGAAGCCGAGTTTTTCATAAAAGGGCCTGGCCTGGAATTCGAAGGTGTCGAGCCAAAGGCCGACATAGCCGCGCTGGCGCGCGATCGTCTCCGCTTCTTCGACAAGGCGCCGGCCAAGGCCCTGGCCGCGGTACTCATCAGGGACGGCAAGGTAACGGATAAAGGCCCAGCCATAGCCATCCGTCGCATAGAGCCCGCCCGTCGCGACTTTCGTCTCCGGATCGCGAAGCACGATGGCAAAACCGGGCAGATCGACCATGCCGCTATGGGCATCGTTATAGGCATCCAGCGGCGCAACGATGCCGCTGAGGTCATTCTGACTGGGGTCTTCGAGAAGGATGTCTATGATCGGGGTGAGCATGATGGGAACTTGGTCGAATGGTGGTTCGGTCTATAAATTCTCGTTTTGTTCTCTAAAGAAATCCAACCCGAGGAAAATCTCGGGTTGGCACTGATGGTGGTGGTCGTCGTCATCAACGACGACGGGCCGCTTAGCTGCAGCCGCTCGTCGCGCCGCAGGTGTCGCACTTCTCGCAGGTACCGTTGCGCACCATCGTGAAGTTTTGGCATTCGGTGCACATGTTGCCGGTGTAGCCCTGCATGATCGAGCGGGCGCGGCGCTCAGCTTCCACCTTCTTGGCGTCCGACTTGGCCGATGCCGCTTCGGCGGCCGCCTTGTCGGAGAAGAGGGCGGTTACTTCCTGCTCGACTTCGTCGGCGATCTCTTCTGCCAGTTCAGCAGCGCGCTCTTCATAGTCGCGCTTGAAGGCGACGATTTCGGAGGTTGCGATCGCCGTCGTCGTCTCGATCTTGCGCACCGTGTTTCCGGCGATCGCCGTTACGGTTGCGCCAGAGGAGGCGCGGGCAGGGGCTGCCGTCGACGAGCCCTTCGGCTCGCTGGAGGCCCGGTCACCGGTGCCGCCGACGATCGTCGGCTTGTAGCCGCGGGTCCAGCCGGTCGAGATCAGGTTGGTCTTGCCTTCCTGAATGCCCTTGCCGAGCGCGGTGTTGCCGAAGTCTGACGTGTCGACATGGGCGAGGTCGTGACGGCCGAGATAGGAAACCGCCAGTTCGCGGAAGACGTAGTCGAGGATCGACGTCGCGTTCTTGATCGCGTCGTTGCCCTGGACCATGCCGGCCGGCTCGAACTTGGTGAAGGTGAAGGCCTCCACATATTCTTCGAGCGGCACGCCGTACTGCAGGCCGAGCGAGATGGCGATGGCAAAGTTGTTCATCATCGCACGGAAGGCGGCCCCTTCCTTGTGCATGTCGATGAAGATCTCGCCGAGGCGGCCGTCACCGAATTCGCCGGTGCGCAGATACACCTTGTGACCACCGACGACGGCCTTCTGGGTGTAGCCCTGGCGGCGGTTCGGCAGCTTTTCGCGGGCGCGGATCACCTTCTCGATGACGCGCTCGACGATCTTCTCGGTGATGGTGACAGCCTGGGCGGCGGCGGGCGCCTGGATCAGATCCTCCAGTGCATCCTCGTCCTTGTCGTCCTCGATCAGCGAGGCGTTCAGCGGCTGCGACAGCTTGGAGCCGTCACGGTAGAGCGCGTTTGCCTTCAGCGCCAGCTTCCACGAAAGCATGTAGGCGTTCTTGCAGTCCTCGACGGTCGCCTCGTTCGGCATGTTGATCGTCTTGGAGATCGCGCCCGAGATGAACGGCTGGGCGGCCGCCATCATGCGGATGTGGCTTTCGACCGAGAGATAACGCTTGCCGATCTTGCCGCAGGGGTTGGCGCAATCGAAGACGGGCAGGTGCTCGTTCTTCAGGAACGGTGCACCTTCGAGTGTCATCGCGCCGCAGACGTGAATGTTCGCCGCTTCGATGTCCTTCTTGGAGAAGCCCATGTGGTCGAGCAGGTTGAAGTCCATCGCAGCGAGCTGTTCGTCGGAGACCTTCAGCGTGCCCTTGAGGAAGTCGGCGCCGAGCGTCCACTGGTTGAAGACGAACTTGATGTCGAAAGCGGACTTCAGGGCGGCGTTGACGGCTTCCACCTTCTCGTCGGTGAAGCCCTTGGCCTTCAGCGTCGACGGGTTGATCGCCGGAGCCTGGTTCAGGTTGCCGTGACCGACTGCGTAAGCTTCGATTTCGGCGATCTGGCTTTCGCTGTAGCCGAGAGAGCGCAGCGCTTCCGGAACGGCGCGGTTGATGATCTTGAAGTAGCCGCCGCCGGCGAGCTTCTTGAACTTGACCAGCGCGAAGTCAGGTTCGATGCCGGTCGTGTCGCAGTCCATGACGAGGCCGATCGTGCCGGTCGGCGCGATAACCGTTGCCTGGGCGTTGCGATAGCCGTGCTTTTCGCCGAGTTCCAGTGCCTTGTCCCAGGCGCTCATGGCGTGGATGACGAGGTCCTGGTCCGGATTGTCGGCATGGATGAGCGCGACCGGGTTGACCGAAAGCGCTTCGTAACCGGTCGTCTCGCCATAGGCGGCGCGGCGATGGTTGCGGATGACGCGCAGCATGTTGTCGCGGTTTGGCGCAAAGCCCGGGAACGGACCGAGCTTTTCGGCCATCTCGGCCGAGGTGGCATAGGAGACACCGGTCATGATCGCCGTCAGCGCACCGGCGATGGCGCGGCCTTCGGTCGAGTCATAGGGAATGCCCGAGGACATCAAGAGGCCGCCGATGTTGGCGTAGCCAAGGCCGAGCGTGCGGTATTCATAGGAAAGCTCGGCAATCTCGCGGGACGGGAACTGCGCCATCATGACCGAGACTTCGAGAACGATCGTCCACAGGCGGACGGCGTGCTCGTAGTCTGCGATGTTGATGCGCTTGGTCGCCGCGTCCTTGAACATCATCAGGTTCAGGGAGGCGAGGTTGCAGGCGGTGTCGTCGAGGAACATGTATTCCGAGCACGGGTTCGATGCGCGGATCGGGCCGGCAGCGGGGCTCGTGTGCCAGTCGTTCATGGTCGTGTTGAAGTGCAGGCCCGGATCGGCCGACGCCCAGGCGGCGTAGGAAATCGATTCCCAGAGGTCGCGTGCCTTCAGCGTCTTCATGACGCGGCCGTCCTTGCGGGCGGTCAGGTGCCAGTCGCCATCGGCTTCGACGGCGCGCAGGAAGTCGTCCTTGATCGAGACCGAGTTGTTGGAGTTCTGGCCCGAAACCGTGAGGTAGGCTTCCGAATCCCAGTCGGTGTCGTAGGTCTTGAACTCAAGGTCCTTGTAGCCTTGCTTCGCGAACTGGATAACGCGCTGGACATAGTTTTCCGGAACCAGCGCCTGCTTGGCGGCGCGGATCTCGCGCTTCAGCGCCGGGTTCTGCTTCGGGTCATAGCAGGCGTCGTCGGTGCCTTCGCAGTTGACGCAGGCCTTCATGATCGCCTTCAGATGCTTGGCGACGACCTTGGAACCGGTGACGAGGGCGGCAACCTTCTGCTCTTCCTTGACCTTCCAGTTGATGTATTCCTCGATATCCGGATGGTCGATGTCGACGACGACCATCTTGGCGGCGCGGCGGGTGGTGCCGCCCGACTTGATGGCACCGGCAGCACGGTCGCCGATCTTCAGGAACGACATCAGGCCGGAGGATTTGCCGCCGCCCGAGAGCTTTTCGCCTTCGCTGCGCAGATAAGAGAAGTTGGAGCCGGTGCCAGAACCGTACTTGAACAGGCGCGCTTCACGCACCCACAGATCCATGATGCCGCCTTCGTTGACGAGATCGTCACCGACCGACTGGATGAAGCACGCATGCGGTTGCGGATGCTCATAGGCCGACTTGGACTTGGTCAGCTTGCCGGTAAAGGGGTCGACATAGAAGTGGCCCTGGCCGGGGCCGTCGATGCCATAGGCCCAGTGGAGGCCGGTGTTGAACCATTGCGGCGAGTTCGGCGCGACGCGCTGGGTGGCGAGCATGTAGGCAAGTTCGTCCTGGAAGGCCGAAGCGTCTTCCTCGGTGTCGAAGTAGCCGCCCTTCCAGCCCCAATAGGCCCAAGTGCCGGCCAGGCGATCGAAGACCTGACGGGCATCGGTTTCGGAACCGTACTGCTCATCCTTCGGCAGCGCCTTCAGCGCATCCGTGTCGGGAACCGCGCGCCAGAGGAAGGAGGGGACATCGTTCTCCTCGACGCGCTTCATCTTGGCGGGAACGCCGGCCTTGCGGAAATACTTCTGGGCGAGAATGTCGGCTGCAACCTGGCTGAACTGAGCCGGCACGTCGATATCGGCAAGGCGGAAAACGATCGAACCATCGGGGTTCTTGATTTCACTCGTAGCCTTGCGGAATTCGATCTCCGCATAGGCGGATTGCCCGGCTTTTGTGAAACGACGTTCGATCTTCATTGTCCCTGGTCCTTCGTGTTGCCTAGCGCCCGCCACAGGCGCAATTGTCCCCGCCCGGCCGCGAGGAGCATCCCGCAGCCAGTCTCAGCTTCCGTCCTTGGAGAGAAACCCATAACTGGGTGACCCTGTATCTTGTGAGATAGGCTGTCTGCAAATACTAAATATAGTATCAACAACTTCTTGATGCCAGCCAAATATTGCCCCGGTGGACCCGAAAAATCGCACAGAAATCCTCAGGGCGACCCCATGGTGAAATCCATGACTGCCGCCTTTCAGAACCGCCGATTTGGGGAGAGGAACCGGGACTTGAACAATCCGGTCCGCCGCCGTTGCAACGTGAAATCCATTAACCGTGAATCGTCCGGAGGCGTCAAGGGGTGGTTTGTGACGGAAGTTTGAGCCCTAGATGTTGTGTGGACCGGCTGTGGAAAACGGGGACATCGGTCAACGCCATGAAAATCAGGCACTTCCGGAGGTTGCCTGTGAGACTGACGCAACGGTCGGCACGCAATCGAAATTTTGACGGGTAAAAACCCGCATAAAAAGTGTCCCTTACGGCAGGCTCGGTTGCATCGGTGAAAGCGATATGGGGTGGGGCAGTGATTCGTTTTTTTGGCGGTCCCGTAAGCACCGGCATTTGGTTCGCAGCCGACGTCGGCGCGGCCTCGGCACGCCTGAACATCAACGCCTTGCGACAGGCCCGAGACTCCAAGCGTGGTGGGGCTCTCGGGCGCGGATGCGCCCTAGGCGGGCCAGACGCGTCTGCGCGCGGTCTGGCCCTGCTGATCTCAATCGACGCGCTTTTGCAGCTCGCGTGCGCCGTTCGGCGCATTCACCTTGCCCTCGGTGATGAAGTAGGCAAACACGTCACGCGGCTCCTTCCTGGCCGTGCGATCAGGCGCGCTTTTTTCAAGCCCACTCGGCTCGTCGCCCGCCGCAAACGCCTTGGCGCGCTCGGCCCAGAGGTCGAGCTTGTCGGCAGCATAGCAAGTCTTGATGTCGTCGCTGCCCTTTTGCAGGCGCAGATAGACAAAATCGGCAGTGACATCGGCGATCATCGGATAGTCCGCATGCTCGGCGAGCACCACGGCGACACCGTAGTTCTCCAACAGGGAGACAAAATCCGGAGACTGAAAGGTTGGGTTGCGGACCTCGACCACATGGCGCAGCGGCAAGCCGTCCTGCTTACCCGGCAGAAGCTTCAAAAAGCCTTCGAAATCGTCGGGCTCGAACTTCTTCGTCGGCGCGAACTGCCAGAGGATGGGGCCGAGATGGGGGCCAAGCTCGGTCAGTCCCTGCGTCAGGAATCGCTCCATGGATTCACCGGCTTCCGAGAGAACCTTGCGGTTGGTGACGAAGCGGCTCGCCTTCAGGGAGAAGATGAAATCATCGGGCACTTCGGAGGCCCACTTGGCGAAGGTCTCGGGCTTCTGCGACGAGTAGTAGGTGCCGTTCACCTCGATTGCCCGCAACTGCTTGCCGGCATATTCGAGCTGCCGCTTCTTTGCCAGCGTGTCGGGATAGAAGGTGCCTTCCCAGGGCTCGAAGGTCCAGCCGCCGATACCAACGCGGATCTTTCCGGATTTTGCCATGCCATCCTCCTCAACAACGGCCATCGCTTGACCGCGTGCTTTTCAGTCTTTGATCGATTTCGTCATGTCAACGAGTGTCCACCCTGGACGATAGGGATTGGGTCGGCGACCCGTTTCTTGAAATCCATAGGCGCGATAGAGCGCGATGTTTCGCTCCATGCGTGAATTGGTGTAGAGCCGCACCTCCGGCAAGCCCCACTCGGCTGCTTTGGCATCCACGAAGCGCAGCAATTCGATGCCGAACCCCTGGCGCTGATAGGCCGGGGCAACCGCAAGGCTGAAGATCATAAGGTGATCGGCGTGCCGTTCGAAAACGGCAAGCGCCGAGACAACCTCATCTCGCTCCCGAAGCCAGACCTCGTCGCGAAGGATGCGAGGCGCGTAGTCCTCGGTGACCGGGAGCGGCGGCCCACCAAAGAGCGCCCGATAGGGCTCATAGGCCGCCTCCGTCACGCTTTGCACGGCGGCCAGATCTTCCAGACGAGCAGGCCGCATCATGCCGTGATCACTCCTAAAGCGCGCCGACCAGATCGGCAGACTTACTCTGCTGCTTCGACCTTCTTCATCGGCCGGCGCTCCAGCAGCTCCTTCAGGAACTGGCCGGTATACGACCGCTTTTCCTTGACCACGTCTTCCGGCGTGCCCTTGGCGATGACTTCGCCGCCGCCGTCGCCGCCTTCAGGGCCGAAGTCGATCACCCAGTCGGCAGTCTTGATGACTTCGAGATTGTGCTCGATGACGACGACCGAATTGCCCTGGTTGACGAGCTCATGCAGAACTTCAAGAAGCTTGGCGACATCGTGGAAATGCAGGCCGGTGGTCGGCTCGTCGAGAATGTAGAGCGTGCGCCCGGTCGAGCGCTTCGACAGTTCCTTGGCGAGCTTGACGCGCTGGGCCTCACCGCCCGAGAGCGTGTTGGCCTGCTGGCCGACCTTGATATAGCCGAGGCCGACCTGGTTGAGCGTGACGAGCTTGTCGCGCACCGAGGGAACGGCGGCGAAAAAGTCGACGCCTTCCTCGACGGTCATGTCGAGCACGTCGGCGATCGACTTGCCCTTGAAATGCACGTCGAGCGTTTCGCGGTTGTAGCGCTTGCCGTGGCAGACGTCGCAGGTGACGTAGACATCCGGCAGGAAGTGCATCTCGATCTTGATGACGCCGTCGCCTTGGCAGGCCTCGCAGCGGCCGCCCTTGACGTTGAAGGAGAAGCGGCCCGGCTGATATCCGCGTGCCTTGGCTTCCGGCAGGCCGGCGAACCAGTCACGGATCGGCGTGAAGGCGCCGGTATAGGTTGCCGGGTTCGAGCGCGGGGTACGACCGATCGGCGACTGGTCGATGTCGATCACCTTGTCGATATGCTCGAAGCCATCGATGCGGTCGTGCTCGGCCGGGTTTTCGCGCGCGCCCATGATGCGGCGGGCGGCGGCCTTGTAGAGCGTCTCGATCAGGAAGGTCGACTTGCCGCCGCCGGAGACACCGGTAACGGCGGTGAAGACGCCGAGCGGGATCGAGGCGGTGACGTTCTTCAGGTTGTTGGCGCGGGCGCCGACGACGGTGATTTCCTTTTTCTTCTTCGGCTTGCGGCGTTCGGAGGGAACGGCAACCGAAAGCTCGCCGGACAGATACTTGCCGGTCAGCGATTTCGGATTGGCCATGATGTCCGACGGCGACCCTTGCGCGATGACTTCGCCGCCATGGATGCCGGCAGCCGGGCCGATATCGACGACATAGTCGGACGTCAGGATCGCGTCTTCGTCATGTTCGACGACGATCACCGTGTTGCCGATGTCGCGCAGATGCCGAAGCGTGTCCAGCAGGCGGGCGTTGTCGCGCTGGTGCAAGCCGATCGACGGCTCGTCGAGCACGTAGAGAACGCCGGTGAGGCCGGAGCCGATCTGCGAGGCCAGCCGAATGCGCTGGCTTTCACCGCCTGAGAGCGTTCCGGAATTGCGCGACAGGCTCAGATATTCGAGACCGACGTCGTTGAGGAAGCGCAGTCGGTCACGGATCTCCTTCAGGATGCGGACGGCGATTTCGTTCTGCTTGGCATTCAGATGCTCCGGCAGGACCTCGAACCAGTCGCGTGCAACGCGGATCGACATTTCGGTCACCTGACCGATATGCAGCTTGTCGATCTTGACAGCCAGCGCTTCCGGCTTCAGGCGGAAACCGGCGCAAGCCGGGCAGGGCGCAGCCGACATGTAGCGCTCGATCTCCTCGCGCGCCCAGGCGCTGTCGGTTTCCTTCCAGCGGCGCTCGAGATTGGGCACGATGCCCTCGAAGTTCTTGGTGGTGTTGTAGGAGCGGGCACCGTCCTCGTAATGGAAGACGATCTTCTCTTCCGTTCCGTGCAGGATCGCGTTCTGCGCCGCAGTCGACAGCTCGTTCCAGCGGCTGCCGAGTTTGAAGCCGAAGACCTTGCCGAGCGCTTCCAGCGTCTGGTTGTAGTATGGAGAGGAGGATTTCGCCCAGGGCGCAATTGCGCCGTCGCGCAGCGTCCGGTGCTCTTCCGGCACGATCAGCGCCGTGTCGATCTTCTGCTGGCTGCCGAGACCGTCGCAGGTCGGGCACGCGCCGAAGGGGTTGTTGAACGAGAACAGCCGCGGCTCGATCTCGGAAATGGTGAAGCCGGAAACCGGGCAGGCGAACTTTTCCGAAAACAGCACGCGCTCGTGGGTTTCGTTCAGCGACTTGTTGGCCGAGCCGCCGGCAGCGGTCTCCTCGGGTGGCAGCGGCTTGTCGGCGAATTCGGCGACTGCGAGGCCATCGGCGAGCGTCAGGCAGGTCTCAAGGCTGTCGGCAAGGCGCGAGGCGAGGTCGGGCCGCACGACCACGCGGTCGACCACGACGTCGATGTCATGCTTGTACTTCTTGTCGAGTGCGGGCACCTCGGCGATCTCGTAGAAGGTGCCGTCGACCTTGACGCGCTGAAAGCCCTTCTTCATCAGTTCGGCGAGTTCTTTCTTGTACTCGCCCTTGCGGCCGCGCACGAGCGGCGCAAGAATATAGAGGCGCGTGCCTTCGCCGAATTCGAGCACCCGGTCGACCATCTGGCTCACCGTCTGGCTTTCGATCGGCAGACCCGTCGCCGGCGAATAGGGGACCCCGACGCGCGCAAAGAGCAGGCGCATATAGTCGTAGATTTCGGTGACGGTACCGACCGTCGAGCGCGGATTGCGCGACGTCGTCTTCTGCTCGATCGAGATCGCCGGAGACAGGCCGTCGATCTGGTCGACGTCCGGCTTCTGCATCATTTCGAGGAACTGGCGCGCATAGGCCGAAAGGCTTTCGACATAGCGGCGCTGGCCTTCGGCATAGATCGTATCGAACGCAAGCGACGACTTGCCCGAGCCGGAAAGGCCGGTCATCACGATCAGCTTGTTGCGCGGCAGATCGAGGTCGATGCCTTTCAGATTGTGCTCGCGCGCACCACGAATGGAGATGGTCTTGAGTTCACTCATCGGAAGCCAGCTTTTGCATGTCGGTTGAAAGCCCCCTATGTAATGACGCTAACGCCCATGTCGAGGCGCAATCGGCAAAACAGGCGGCCAATTCGAGTCGGTTGACAGGATCATAGCCAAATACTAGAACAAATAAAGAACAAATCGCCCATAAAACGACCAAAACTGTTGTGGATTATGTGCGAGGCGGGGCGTATCGGCGGCATCAGGCCGCTAAGATGCGCGCTCTTGAAATTCCAAGCCGGGTCCATGGCCCGGTGAAACCACGGGAAAAGCAACATGGCTGGAAGCGTCAACAAGGTGATCTTGATCGGAAATGTCGGGGCAGACCCGGAAATCCGGCGCACGCAGGACGGCCGGCCGATCGCCAACCTGCGCATTGCAACGTCGGAGACCTGGCGCGACCGCAACAGCGGTGAGCGCAAGGAAAAGACCGAATGGCACACGGTCGTGGTCTTCAACGAAGGCCTCTGCAAGGTTGTCGAACAATATGTGAAGAAGGGCGCCAAGCTCTACATCGAAGGCGCGCTGCAGACCCGCAAGTGGCAGGACCAGAACGGCAACGACCGTTACTCGACCGAAGTCGTGCTGCAGGGCTTCAACTCGACGCTGACCATGCTTGACGGCCGCGGCGAAGGCGGCGGCTCCGGTGTCAGCCGCGGCGGCGGCGGTGGAGCGGGTGACTTCGGCGGCGGCGGCAACTATGGCGGCGGCGGTTACGACGATTACGACCAGCCTCGCCAGTCCTCTGGCGGCGGTCGCTCGGGCGGTGGCCAGGGCGGTCAAGGCGGCCAGGGCGGCGGCTTCTCGCGCGACATGGACGACGATATTCCGTTCTGATCGCAAGCGGATCCTATTTACAGAAAAAACGCCACGTCCTCGGGACGTGGCGTTTTTCGTTTCCGGTCTTCTTCGACTGCATCGGGCGAAGGATGCGCCCAGCCATCCGACCTCAGGTCGCCATCGCGGATTTGACGCCGTCGACGACGAACTGCACCGCGAGTGCTGCCAGGATCACGCCGAGCAGGCGGGTGAGGATGGCGCGGCCGGTGACGCCGAGAAAGCGATCGACGCGTTCAGCGATGACCAGCGCCAGAAACAGGCTGAGCATCGACAGCGCGATGACGATCAGGAGCTGAGTGCGCTCGACAGCGGTCGGGAACGAGCCGGCAAGCAGGATCGTTGCCGAAATCGCGCCCGGCCCGGCAATGAGCGGCAGGGCCAGCGGGAAGACCGCGATGTTGTGAATGTGGTCCTTGACCGTCGCATTCTCGCCGGTCTTTTCCTTGCGCTCCTGGCGCTTCTCGAAAATCATCTCGAAGGCGATCCAGAAGAGCAGCAGGCCGCCGGCGATGCGGAAGGCGCCGATCGAGATGCCGAGCAGGCCGAGGATGCTGTTTCCGAAGAGCGCAAAGGCCGCCAGGATGAAGAAGGCGATCAGCGAGCCACGGGTGGCCACCTGAAAGCGCTCCTGCCGGCTGAGGCCGACCGTGAGGCTCAGGAAGATCGGCGCGAGGCCAGGCGGATCGAGCGTGACGAGAAGCGTCGTCAGCGCATTGACCAGGAGGTCGACATTGAACATCCGTTTCCCCTTCCGGATTTTTGCCCCGGGTTTTCCCGGTGGCATGCCTACATTGTTAGGCAAGCGGCCGGGCATTGGGAAGGGGCAGACAAACAAAGTCTCAGCAATGACTTAATCAGCAATCGCTGCGAGCGTAGAGGCCGGAAATCCGCGGCGCGTCGGGCTTTGACGGACAGGCTCTTCCGATTTCCGGCGCGATGCCCTAGAAAAGCCTGCTCCGGCGGCAAAAGACTGTTCACAACTGCTGTGCGGCTCACCGGTCCCGATTGGGATAACTGGGTGAATCGTACAGCGAATCAAGGCATTACAAGGACATCTTCACAGTCCGGCGGGCAAGTGGCGCCAAAGGCCGCAAATTGGCGCTTCCGATGGCAATCCGCTATAAATATCCGACTGATTCTGAACAAAGATCGTGATCACCATTGACTGAGCAAAGCACCCCCGGCGGCGGAAAAACTCCGCCAGGCATCGAGCCGATTTCCATCATCGAGGAAATGCAGCGGTCCTATCTCGATTACGCGATGAGCGTTATCGTCAGCCGCGCGCTTCCCGACGTGCGTGACGGTCTGAAACCCGTGCACCGCCGCATCCTCTACGGGATGAGCGAGCTCGGCATCGACTGGAACAAGAAATACGTCAAATGCGCCCGTGTGACCGGGGACGTGATGGGTAAGTACCACCCGCACGGCAACGCCGCGATCTACGACGCGCTGGCACGCATGGCGCAGGACTGGTCGCTCCGCCTGCCGCTGATCGACGGCCAGGGCAACTTCGGTTCGGTCGACGGCGACCCGCCGGCGGCCGAGCGCTACACCGAATGCCGCCTGCAGAAGGCCGCGCATTCGCTGCTCGACGATCTCGACAAGGAAACGGTCGACTTCCGCGACAACTATGACGGCACCCTGCAGGAGCCGGCGGTCGTTCCCGCGAAGTTCCCGAACCTGCTCGTCAACGGCGCCGGCGGTATTGCCGTCGGCATGGCGACGAACATTCCGCCGCACAACCTGGTCGAAGTCATCAACGGCTGCATGGCGCTGATCGACAATCCGGCGATCGAACTGCCGGAACTGATGGAAATCATCCCCGGCCCGGATTTCCCGACTGGCGCGCTGATCCTTGGCCGCTCGGGCATCCGCTCGGCCTACGAGACCGGCCGCGGCTCCGTCATCATGCGCGGCCGCGCCCATATCGAGCCGATGCGCGGCGACCGCGAGCAGATCATCATCACCGAGATCCCGTTCCAGGTGAACAAGGCGACGATGATCGAGAAGATGGCCGAGCTGGTCCGCGAGAAGCGTATCGAAGGCATCTCGGACCTGCGTGACGAATCGGACCGCCAGGGCTACCGCGTCGTCATCGAACTGAAGCGCGATGCCAATGCCGATGTCATCCTGAACCAGCTTTACCGCTACACGCCGCTGCAGACCTCGTTTGGCTGCAACATGGTGGCACTGAACGGCGGCAAGCCCGAGCACATGACGCTGCTCGACATGCTGCGTGCCTTTGTCTCGTTCCGCGAGGAAGTTGTTAGCCGGCGTACGAAATACCTGCTGCGCAAGGCGCGTGACCGTGCCCATGTGCTCGTCGGTCTTGCCATCGCGGTTGCCAACATCGACGAAATCATCAAGCTCATCCGCCATGCGCCCGACCCGCAGACGGCGCGCGAGCAGTTGATGGAGCGCCGCTGGCCGGCCCATGACGTCGAGAGCCTCATCCGCCTCATCGACGACCCGCGCCACCGCATCAACGAGGACGGCACCTACAACCTCTCGGAAGAGCAGGCCCGTGCCATCCTCGACCTGCGCCTGCAGCGCCTGACCGCGCTCGGCCGCGACGAAATCGGCGACGAACTCAACAAGATCGGCGAGGAAATCAAGGATTACCTCGACATCCTGTCGTCGCGCCTGCGTATCATGAGCATCGTCAAGGACGAGCTCGTCGCCATCCGCGACGAGTTCGGCACTCCGCGCCGGTCCGAGATCATGGAAGGCGGCCCCGACATGGACGATGAGGATCTCATCGCCCGTGAAGACATGGTCGTGACCGTCTCGCATCTCGGCTACATCAAGCGCGTGCCGCTGACGACCTACCGCGCGCAGCGCCGTGGTGGCAAGGGCCGTTCGGGCATGGCGACCCGGGACGAGGATTTCGTTACCCGGCTATTCGTTGCCAATACCCATACGCCGGTTCTGTTCTTCTCCTCGCGTGGCATCGTCTACAAGGAGAAGGTCTGGCGCCTGCCGATCGGCACGCCGCAATCGCGCGGCAAGGCGCTGATCAACATGCTGCCGCTGGAACCCGGCGAACGCATCACGACAATCATGCCGCTGCCCGAGGATGAGGCAACCTGGGAAAACCTCGACGTCATGTTCTCGACGACCCGCGGCACGGTTCGCCGCAACAAGCTGTCGGACTTCGTCCAGGTCAACCGCAACGGCAAGATCGCGATGAAGCTCGAGGAAGAGGGCGACGAGATCCTTTCCGTCGACACCTGTACGGAGCATGACGACGTCATGCTGACGACAGCGCTCGGCCAGTGCATCCGCTTCCCGGTCGACGACGTGCGCGTCTTTGCCGGCCGCAACTCGATCGGCGTTCGTGGCATCAATCTCGGCGACGGCGACCGCATCATCTCGATGGCGATCCTTGGCCATGTCGAGGCCGAACCGTGGGAGCGTGCCGCCTATCTCAAGCGCGCTGCAGCGGAACGTCGGGCGACGAACGGCGACGAGGAAGAAATCGCTCTGGTCGGCGAGGAAGTCGCTGACGGCGGAGAACTGTCGAACGAACGCTTCGAGGAACTGAAGGCACGCGAACAGTTCGTGCTGACGGTCTCGGAGAAGGGCTTCGGCAAGCGCTCGTCGTCCTACGATTTCCGGACTTCGGGCCGTGGCGGCAAGGGCATCCGTGCCACCGACACCTCGAAGACGACGGAAATTGGCGTGCTCGTCGCGGCCTTCCCGATCGAAGACAACGACCAGATCATGCTTGTATCCGACGGCGGCCAATTGATCCGCGTGCCGATCAATGGCGTCCGGCTTGCGAGCCGCGCGACCAAGGGCGTTACCATCTTCTCGACCGCCAAGGACGAGAAGGTCGTTTCGGTCGAGCGCATCAGCGAACCGGAAAGCGACGAAGAGGAAGGCGAAGAGGCGGCCGTCGAGAACGGCGCAGCGGAAACGCCAGCCGAATCCGAGGATTAAGCGCTCGACTTGAAGTGCCAAGGAAACTGAAAGCCCGCCATTTTGGCGGGCTTTTTCGTGCGTAGGACTAGTATTGAGCAGCAGCGGGAGTTGAAGTCAGATCTCGGTATTCGCGTCTGCAAGCGCAGTGCCACGAATATAGGCCCGCAGTCCCGCGGCAAGTGCGTCGAACGTGACGCGACAGCGGGGAGCCGTCTTCAGGTTCTCATGTATCACCAGCCAGGTATCGAGCTTCATCTCGAACAAGCCGGGCAGCACTGGGAGGAGGTCGGGATCGCGTGCCGCAAGTCCGTTCTGGCAGATGCCTATGCCGAAGCCGGTGCGGATTGCGGCCAATTGGGCAAGATTGCTGTCGGCCCTCAGCGCAAAGCGTGTGGCCGGCAGTTCGGGCGAGCGGGCGATGATCGCCCGGATCGCCGCAGTCTCTCGGTCGTAACCGATCAGGCTGTGATTGCTAAGGTCTGCCAGTGTCTGCGGCATGCCGCGTCGCTCGATGTAGCGGCGATGGGCGTGAAAGCCTAAGGGAACCGCGCCGAGATGTCGGGCGATCAGCGCATCCTGTGCGGGCGCCACCATGCGCACCGCGATATCGGCCTCCTGGCGCAAGAGGTCCTCGACCGTGTCCGAGGCGGAAAGCTCGATCGTCAATGCAGGATAGGCGGCGTGCAGTTCTGAGAGGATCGGCGGCAGGACCTCGATGCCGATGACTTCGCTGGCGCTGATGCGCACAGTGCCGCTGACCGTATCGCGCTGGCCCGACGCGGCCCGCAAGAGCGCAGCCGACGTCGCGGCGAGCGTCTCGGCATAGGGCCTGAGTGCCAGCGCGGCGTCGGTCGGCAACAGACCGTGCGGGGAGCGCACGAACAGCGGATAGCCGAGTGTCGCTTCCATGGCGTCCACGTGCCGGCCAACGGTCGGTTGCGTCAGGCCAAGCTCGCGGGCGGCGGCTGACAACGATCCCTCCTTAAGCACGGCGAGGAACGTTCGGTAGAAATCCCAGCTCAAATCTATCTTGCTCATGGATTTCAGTATAGCCGCGCAAGATTTTTCGGCAATTCCGTTTAGCTCGTGAATGCGTAATCCTGCCTTCATCGAAACGGATGGAGTGTGACATGACCGAGATGCAGCAGAGAACAAGACGTGCGCTGGTGCTCGGCGCGACGGGCGGTATCGGCAGCGCCGTCGCCCGTGGGCTCCTCAGGCGCGGCTGCCAGGTGCGTGCCTTGAACCGAAACGCCGCGACGGCGGCGCAGGCCGAGCCGGCGTTCGACTGGCGGCAAGGCGATGCCATGAACGCGGATGACGTTCGCACTGCTGCCGAAGGGGTGGATCTGATCGTGCACGCGGTCAATCCGCCGGGTTACCGCAATTGGGGCACCTTGGTGCTGCCGATGCTGGACAATACGATCGCCGCCGCCAAGGCCACCGGTGCACGCATCCTCTTACCGGGAACGATCTACAATTTCGGCCGCGACGCCTTTCCCGTCCTGACGGAGGACGCGCCGCAGAACCCGGATACCGACAAGGGTCTGATCCGCAGGGAGATGGAGCGCCGTCTGAAGGACGCCTCGGAGGCAGGTGTCGGCGTCATCATCGTGAGGGCAGGCGACTTCTTCGGTCCCGGTGCGGCCAATAACTGGTTTTCGCAAGGGCTGATAAAGCCGGGCAGAGCGTTGGGCGCGATTTCCTACCCGGGCCGCGAGGGGATCGGCCACCAATGGGCCTATCTGCCCGATGTCGCCGAAACCATGATCCGCCTCGTCGAGCGCGCCGAGGACCTGCCGCCTTTCGCCGTTTACCACATGCGCGGCTTCCTCGACCGCAATGGAACCGAGATGATCGCGGCGATCCGCCGGGTTGTCGGCAAGCCGGCGCTTCCCGTCCGGGCCTTCCCGTGGTGGCTGATCGACTTGGCTTCGCCCTTCGTTCCGCTCTTCAGGGAGTTGCGCAAGATGCGCTATCTCTGGCGCGAACCGTTGAGAATGCCAAACGAGCGGCTGCTTGCCGTGCTCGGCGAAGAGCCGCACACGCCGATCGACGAGGCGGTTGCAACGACGCTCGTCGGACTTGGCTGCCTGAACGCCCCGCGGGCGCTTCCGCAAGGGATTGCCGCAGGCTAGCGCGCGCTCGTGTCCAGGATCGGACAGGCCTCGATAGCTGTCAGTTCCGGAAGACGAGGCAAGCGCCGCCGCTCTTGCGGATGGTGGCGCAAAGCTTGTTCGCGTCCGCCTGGGTCTCGCGGCCGATGCGTGCAGCATAGCGGATACGCAGGCCGAAGCTGGCATTGCGCTCGCGCAGGAGAAGCGCCTTCTCGCTGCGGATCGGCTCCGGCAGGCGCTTGACGGCGCTGACGAACAGTCGCTGCGCCACTGATTTCTGGAAATGTGCGGCAAGCTGTACGCCCCAGGGCGCCCATTCGGCTTCGTCGATCACCTCGATGTCGCGGAGGTTGCGGGTGCTGGCGAGCGCCACGCAGCCGTCGATGAAGCTCTTGTTCTTGTCGAGCGTCAGGTCGAGGATCTTCGGCGGATTGTCGCGCCAGTCCTCGACGCTGTAGGCGGTGATCGCGAGCACGTAGTTGCGCGTTTCCGCCGGCAGCCAATCGACCTCGAGAAAACGCTCCAGCCCGTTCTCGCCGGCATTGTAGGCGGCAGCCGCATAGCCGAGATTGCCGTAGCGCGACCTGAGTTCGTTCAGATACTCTGCCGACTTGCCGAGCGCCTCGACGACATCGAAGCTGTTGTTGAGCCCTCGCATCTTCGCCGTTCCAGGCATGAATTGCGCGATGCCTTCGGCACCCTTGGGGCTGACGGCATTGGGCCGGAACAGGCTTTCGCGCCAGATGAGCCGGGCGAAGAAGGCCGCGGGCAGGTCGTTGACCGTCGCATAGTGGTCGATCACGCCGCAGATATCGCGGGCGAAGTTTTCCTTGCTGATGCAGAGCGACTTGGCGGAGTCGGTGGCCGACGGGCCGGAATAGACGCACTTGGGCTGCGCGGCGAAGTCGTCGATACGAGCCTCTGCCTCGGTCATGCTTAATGCCGGAATGCTGACGGCCAACGCCAGTGCCGCTCTCGCGACACGTGCCCAGGCGCCCGATCTGACCTTCCGCCGAAGACCCACGTCAAAACATTTCCAGAAACAGTCCTTGAAGGTTCATAGCATCTCCCACCGCCTCGACAAACGGCCATCGTCGAGGCGTCGCCGCGGGTTAGCGCGGCGAGCCCGTCGGAAGCACCAGTTGCATGAATGTCAGATCAAGCCAGCGGCCGAACTTCGTGCCGACCTCACGCAGCCGGCCGGTATCCTCGAAACCCAGTTGGGCATGAAGGCGGATCGAGGCTGCGTTCTCCGATTCGATGCCGGCGATCATCACATGTTTGCCAAGCCGTTCGGCCTCGGCGATCAACGCGACCATGAGTTTCCGGCCGATGCCGCCACCGCGCCGATCCTTGTGAACATAGACGGAGTGCTCGACCGTATGGCGATAGCCATCGAAGGCGCGCCAATCGCCGAAGGACGCATAGCCGATGACATCGCCTTCCTCGGAGACCGCCACCAGCACAGGATAACCCACGTCCGTGCGCGCCTTCAGCCAGGCCACGCGATTGGCGACATCGACCCGGGTCTCGTTCCAGATCGCCGTCGTGTTCGCCACGGCGTCGTTGTAGATCTCGCAGATGACTGGCATATCGTCTTGGATGGCCGCCCGGATCAGCATGCTTGCTCCTCGCATTCGTTCACTATATGACTACGATATGAATACTAAAGTAGATAGTCTGGATCAACGGCTCAGTGAACGAATTCGTCTGGAAAGAGAGGCGCGCGGCTGGTCGCTGAGCGAGCTTTCGGAGCGATCGGGAGTCTCGCGCGCGATGATCCACAAGGTAGAGCGGGGCGATAGCAGCCCGACGGCCACGCTGCTGGCAAAGCTCGCCGGCGCGTTCGGGCTCACCATGTCCACTCTGATCGCGCGTGCGGAGATGAGCCAGGGCAGGCTGTCGCGGCGCCAGGATCAGGCAGTGTGGCGCGATCCGCAGACCGGATATCTTCGGCGCCACGTCTCGCCGATGTCGGACCTGCCGCTCGAGCTTGTCGAGGTTGAACTTCCGGCCGGCGCCGAGGTGCCGATCCCGGCATCCGCCTATGCGCTCCATCGCCGGTGGCTATGGGTGACTGCGGGGCGCCTGACCTTCGTGGAAGGGCTGGAGACCCATACGCTCGGCATCGGGGATTGCCTGGAACTCGGCCCGCCGGAGGATTGCGTCTTCCGCAATGTCGGCGGAGAGACCTGTATCTACGCCGTCGTCCTGTTGCGGACGGGTTGAGCTTAGCTGCCGAGCTCGGCGATGGCGATTCGCGCCATCGTAAGGTCGTTCTCGACGCCGAAATCGTCATGGTCTTCCAGGAACCAGGCTGCGGAAAGCCCGGCATAGGCAAGCACCCAGTTGAGAATGCGCTGCGGGTGAAGCCCGGTCTCCTTCGCGACGATCGGCAGATGCCGCTGCAACCGGCCCGGAGCGGTGACCAGGGGCAGTTCTGGATTGCAGAACAGGTTGGCGTAGTCGTAGCCGCGATCGCCGAGGACGCGTTTCGGATCGATCGCCAGCCAGCCGCGGTCGCCAAAATCGAGGATGTTGGCGTGGTGGACGTCGGCATGCAGCACGACCGGCGGTTCGGGATCTGCAAACAGGCTTTTCGCCGCCTCGAGCGCGCGGGCAAAGAGACCGCCTTGAACGGGAGCAGCCGTCTCCAGGGAAGCGAACCATTTGTCGAGTGGCACGAGATCGCCGGGAACCGGTGTCGAGCGCGGCGCATGGAGCTCGGCGACGGTGCGGCAGATGATGCGCGTCACTTCCTCGTCGCTTCCGGTCATCGCCATGTGGAAGAGGTTGCGCTGGCTGTCCGTGCGCTCCATCAGCACCGCGTCGCCATCGGCTTCATAGACCTTTGCAGCGCCATGCCCGTTCCAGTAGAGCAGGGGCAGGCGACCATACTTCTCTTCCGGGTCCTCGGCGACCTTGAGCATCGCCTGCTGGCCGCGATAGCGGACGGGGTAAAGACGGCTGGAGGGGGTTACGATGACGTCGCCGTCAGGATGCAATGACCATTTTTCTGAATATAGCGAAAACATAAGCTCTTCATTCCCAAAGACAAATGCCCCGCCGAAGAGGCGGAGCATTGCCATGTGGGAGTGTCAGGCGACCTGTTCAAGGGCCGGATAGTCGGTATAGCCCTTGGCGCCACCGCCGTAGAAGGTTGCCTGATCCGGCGCGTTGAGCGGCGCATCGCGCTTCAACCGTTCGACGAGATCCGGGTTGGCGATGAACGGCTTGCCGAAAGCGACAAGGTCGGCTTCGCCGTCCTTGACCGTCTTTACCGCGAGTGCCCTGTCATAGCCATTATTGGTCATCCAGGCAGCCTTGCCGCCGGCAGCGACATAGGTCGAACGCAGGGCGTCGTAGTCGAATGGCTGGTCGCCCTGCTGGTGGTCGCGCGGGCCGCCGGTCGCGCCTTCGATGATGTGGATATAGGCGAGGGGATAGCGGGCGAGGTTCTTGACCACATGGCCGAACACCTCCTGCGGCTGCGGATCAAAGGCATCGTTGGCGGGAGTGACGGGCGAAAGGCGGATGCCGACCCGGCCGGCGCCGATTTCATTCGTCACGGCATCCATGACCTCGAACAAGAAGCGGGCGCGGTTTTCGATCGAACCGCCGTAGGTATCGGTGCGGTGGTTCGAACCCGAACGCAGGAACTGGTCGATGAGATAGCCGTTGGCCGCATGGATCTCGATGCCATCGAAGCCGGCGTCGATCGCGGCGCGGGCAGCCTTGCGATAGTCCTCCACGATTGCTTCGATCTCGGCGGTCTCCAGTGCATGCGGTTCGGAGGTTTCGGCAAAGGAGCCAGTACCGTCCGAATTGACCAGATAGGTCTTGGACTTGGCGCGAACGGCCGACGGTGCAACAGGCTTGCCGCCACCCGGCTGCAGAGAATCATGCGAAATGCGGCCGACATGCCACATCTGGACGACGATCCGGCCGCCCTTGGCGTGCACCGCGTCCGTCACCTTGCGCCAGCCTTCAAGCGCTTCCGGCGTATAGAGGCCCGGAACGTCGGCATAGCCCTGGCCCTGCTGGGTGATCGCCGTTCCCTCCGAGATCAGCAGGCCTGCCGTCGCGCGCTGCTCGTAGTAGGTCACATTCAGGGTGTTCGGAACGGCGCCCGGGGATCGGTTGCGGGTCAGCGGCGCCATCACGATGCGGTTTTTCAGCGCGATGTCACCAATGGTGATGGGGTCGAAAAGCGAGGCCATGGGAGGTCCTTTCAGGGGGGGGCTGCTTGGGAGAAGGTGGTTGATTCAGAGATCGCCGATGCTCTCGAGGAAGGCGGCGATCGTCTCTTCATCGCGGCGGTAGAAGATCCATTGGCCAACCTTGCGGGTTGTCACGAGGCCGGCGCGCTGAAGCACAGCGAGATGCGAGGAAACGGTCGACTGCGACAGGCCGCAGCGTTCGAACTGGCCGGCACATACGCCGAGATCGAGCGGATGCTCCTGGGTCGGAAAATGGCGCTGCGGCTCCTTCAGCCAGGCGAGGATGTTCACCCGCACGGGATGGGCAAGCGCCTTGAGGATTTCGTCTCGGTCCATGGTATATCGCCATATCGTGTTTTAACGATAAATGTATCGCTAAAACACGATATTCAAATCACAAGACCGTGAGCGTGCTGCAGGCAAAAAAAGAGGGCCTCAAGAAAACTTGGGCCCTTGTAGTTGTGAAGGTAATAAGAACCTCCAGAGGGGAACAGCTAATGCGGTGGCGGGGAGGAGAAGCCACCAAGAATGCATCAGCTGCATTTTAATATGGGAAGCGAAGTATCGGCTTTCAATAGCCGGCTGTGATTTTCGTCACGTTTCGCCTGTATCTAACAGTAGACAAAAAAAGAGGGCCACAAGATGACTTGGGCCCTTATAAGTTGTGAAGGTAATTAAACCTCCAGAGGGGAACAGCTGCTGCGGTGGCACTGGGAGGAGAAGCCACCAAAGATGCATCAGCTGAGTTTGGTATGCTGCTTTTTTGGGCGCGCAACAATCATTTTCTGTGCATGACAGCCATGTCATGCGCGCATCCCTGCCTATTTCTGCGGCGAACAATAAAAATGCGCCGCACAATAGAGACGGCGCATCCGTAATATCGATGTAAAAACAGATGGTTGGTGGCCTCTTGGGAAAATGCTCGGAAAATGAGCATTCGCCGAAGCGTCCTAAAAGTTCCAGTTGCGGGCCTTGGCGACGATGTAGTCGCGGAAGACCTTGAGCTTGGCTGCGTTCTTCATCTCGTCCGGATAGCAGAAATAGGTATCGAACGACGGGATGTCGGCGCTGATCGGCAGCTGGATGAGGCCAGGATCGCGACCGACGATATAGTCGGGCAGCATGGCGACGCCGATGCCGAGCAGGCAGGCGCGCTTGATCGAGGTCTGGCTGTTGATCTGCAGGTGCGACACGCGTGGATTGTCGGAATCGCGGCCGGCGATCTCGAGCCAGTTGACGTCGAGCAGATAGTTCGGCGCCGGCTCGCCGAAGGTGATGATGCGGTGGTTGTCGAGATCCTCGACTGACTGCGGCTCGCCATACTTGTTGATGTAGGACGGAGCTGCATAGACGTGCATGTGCACGGTGAAGAGCTTGCGCTGGATGAGGTCCGACTGCTGCGGCTGACGCAGGCGGATGGCACAATCCGCGTGGCGCATGTTCACGTCCAGCTCCTCATTGTCGAGGATGAGCTGAACCTGCACGTCCGGGTGCAGCGACATGAACTCCTGGATCTTGTCGGTGAGCCAGCCCTGGCCGAGTCCGACCGTCGTGGTGATGCGCAGCTTGCCGCTCGGCTTGTCCGTGGTTTCGCTCAGTTGGACCTTGACACTCTCGAGCTTCATCAGCACTTCATGCGCGGTGCGATAGAGGATCTCGCCCTGTTCGGTGAGGATCAGGCCGCGCGCATGGCGGTGGAACAGCTTGATGCCGACATCCTGCTCCAGCGAACTCACCTGCCGGCTGATCGCGGACTGCGAAAGATGAAGCTTGTCTGCCGCATGGGTGAACGACCCAGCCTCGGCCGCCGCGTGAAAAATGCGCAGTTTGTCCCAGTCCAGCGACATGTAGTCCCCCATAAGAAACCACTCCGGAAGACGGGGTCCTGTCTTCCGGGCGTGGCTGATGCATCTGTTCCCACACGGGCGAGGTGCCTCAGCGGCACCACCCCGATTCGCAGCTTCTATTCGGCTGCAATTGCGACGGGCATATGACCCGCCAGGTATTTCTCGGCCTCAAGCGCTGCCATGCAGCCCATGCCGGCCGCCGTAACCGCTTGACGGTAAATGTCGTCCGTCACGTCGCCTGCGGCAAAAACGCCGGGCACGTCGGTCGCCGTCGAATCGGCCGCGGTCCAAAGATAGCCGTTGGACTTCTGCCGAAGCTTGCCTTTGAAAAGTTCGACTGCCGGCGCGTGGCCGATCGCGACGAACACGCCGTCGGTGACCATGTCGGAGGTTTCGCCGGTCTTGGTGTTGCGCAGCTTCACGCCGTTGACGGAAGCGGGCATCGGCGGCTTGGCCGGCGCACCCAGGTATTCCGTGACCTCGTGATCCCAGATCACCTTGACGTTCGGCTTGGCGAACAGGCGCTCTTGCAGGATCTTCTCGGCGCGGAAGCTATCACGGCGGTGAACGACAGTGACCGTCTTGGCGAGATTCGAGAGATAGAGCGCTTCCTCAACGGCCGAGTTGCCGCCGCCGACGACGATCACGTCCTTGTTGCGATAGAAGAAGCCGTCACAGGTGGCGCAGGCCGAGACGCCGAAGCCCATGAAGGTCGGTTCTGTCTCGATGCCGAGCCACTTGGCCTTGGCGCCGGTTGCGATGATCAGCGCGTCCGCCGTCCAGTCGTTACCGCTGTCGGTCTTGATGCGGAACGGGCGCACCGACAGGTCGACATCGGTCACGAGATCGTTGACGATCTCGGCGCCGACATGGGTCGCCTGCTTCAGCATCTGTTCCATCATCCACGGGCCTTGGACCGGATCGGCATAGCCCGGGTAGTTTTCGACGTCAGTCGTGATCATCAACTGGCCGCCCTGTTCCATACCGGCGATCAGTACGGGCTCGAGCATGGCGCGCGCCGTATAGATGGCGGCGGTATAGCCAGCCGGGCCGGAGCCGATGATCAGCACTTTCACGTGACGGGCAGTCATAATCTTGTCCTTCGCTCATCGGAGAGGATTGCCTCCACATCCGATTCCATTGCGTCAATGGGAAATCGTCCCATACTTTAGGTATTCCCCACCATGACTTTCAAGAGTGCGCAGCCTGATACACACAAGTGCTTGAGCCTCAAGCCCGCTTTTGCCACCAGATGACGCGCTTAGGGCACAGGCGTCGGCCCGGCATCGATCCGCGCCGCACCCCGACAATGGAGCGCTCCTTGCGTCGCTCCTGAAGATGTCCACCTCTATTTGCGCATCTACCGGCATCGCCAACGCCATTTTCCCGCGAATAGTCGGCCGGGCTGCTTGTTGTCCAGCGGGTTTGACGATATTTCACGCGGATTCACTTTGCTGGAGAAGCATATGGGGTTGAATGCCGGCCGTGCATGGTTGCACTGCGAAAGCGCTGCGCTCGGCCACGCACCGACTCGAGACGACCTTGCCCTTGACGAGCGCGCCTTGCTGAAAATCTCGACCGAGATGATCGCGGCAGCGCCGGGATAGGCGGACATCAGTCGACGTCGCCCGCCATCGGGGCAACCTCACCATCGGCAGACACAAGTTTTCGACTTTGCCTCGCGCTCAAAGTCACCACGAAAAGGACGAACGTTCATGACGAAACAAGTCGAGCTCGACGCTATCGATCTCAAGATCCTTCGCGAGCTCCAGCGTGATGGCCGGATGACCAATGTCGATCTCGCGCAAAGGGTCGGCATCTCCGCGCCGCCCTGCCTCCGGCGCGTGCGCAAGCTCGAAGAGACCGGCGTCATCAAGGGCTATCACGCACTGCTGAACGCACCGGCGCTCGGCTTCGATCTCGTCGCTTTCTGCATGGTCGGCCTGAAGCGTCAGTCGGAGGCCGACCTCAAGGCGTTCTCGGCCGCTACTGCAGAATGGCAGATCGTCCGGCAGGCCTGGACGGTTTCCGGCGAAAGCGACTTCCTGCTGCATTGTGTCGCCGAAAACCTCACGACTTTCCAGGATTTCGTCATCGAAGTGCTGACGGCCAATGAACGGGTCGACACGGTGCGCACGATGCTGACCATTCGCCAGGTCAAGGATATCGGCCTCGTCCAGATCTAAGGCCCGCCCATGAACAAGCTTCCGCTGTCCGCCTTCATCATCTGCCAGAACGAAGAAGCCTATCTCGGTAATTGCATCGAGAGCCTCGAGCAGTGCTCAGAAATCGTCATCGTCGATTCCGGCTCGACCGACGGAACGGCAGCACTCGTGCAGTCCTACATCGACAAGGGTTGGCCGATCCGTTTCCTGCATGAGCCGTGGCGGGGCTATGCCGGCCAGAAGCAGTTCGCGCTCGACCAATGTACGCAGCCCTGGTGCTTCAACATCGATTCCGACGAACGCCTAGACGAACCGCTGAAGGCACTGCTGCCCTCGCTGCTCGATGCGCCGCCGGAGACGGTCGGCTGGCGCGTCGCGCGCAGGCCCTACCTCATCGGCTACGGCTACACGCCGGAGCGGGCGCACGAGCGGCGAAACCTGCGGCTGATCCGCCAGGGCAGGGGACGATACGATCTCAATCAGAAAGTCCACGAGGGGATCGTGCCGGATGGCGCGGTCGGCGCCGCTGCCAAGGGCAGCCTGCTGCACTATCGGCCGCTGATCATCGACGAGCAGATCCTCAAGGAAAACAAGTATTCGACGCTGAAGGCCGATCAGCAGTTCGCCGCCGGTAAGTCGGCGCGCCCTTACAAAATGCTGTTCAGCCCGCCGCTCTATTTCCTTAGGCTCTATTTCCGCAACGGTCTGTGGCGCTGCGGTTTTCCAGGCTTCATTGAGGCGATGACGGGAGCGGTGTACGCTTTCCTGACCGCCGCCAAGATCTATCAGAGGCACGCGCTCAAGCGGCACCCGAACCATGACGACATGGATCGGCGCGCCAGCAAGCGGTGAGGTTTTCATGAAAGTCATGCATTTTCACTTCGGCAAGGACGGCGGCGCTGAGCGTTTCTTCGTCCACCTGGTCAACGCGCTCGCCGAGCGTGGCGTCGAGCAGACCTCTGTCATCCGCCATGGTCGTATCTGGAAGAAGGACATCGAGGGTGCGACGCGCATCATCGAAAGCAACTTCCGCAACCTGTCGCTCGACCGGATCCTCCTGCCGATGAAGGTCAGCAGCATGGCACGCCGCGAAAAGCCGGATGCGCTGTTTGCCTGGATGCCGCGCGCCAGCCGCCTGATGCCCAACTACAAGGGCTGCATCAAGATCTCGCGTCTCGGCGACTATCCGCTGCGGCTCGACTATTTCCGCAACACCGATTGCCTCGTCTGCAACACGCCGGGCATTGCCGAGCATGTGCGCAAGATCGGCTGGAATCGCGACGTCGAAGTCATCTCCAACTTCACCGGAACCGAGCGGGTCGCGCCCATCAGCCGCGCCACGCTCGACACGCCTGAGAATGTGCCTGTGGTCATGTCGATGGGGCGCTTCGTTCCGCGCAAGGGCTTCCACACGCTGATCCAGGCGATCGCCAAGGTGCCGGACGCCTATCTGTGGCTCGTCGGCGATGGCGAAGAACGTGCAAATCTGGAGAAACTGGCCGCCGACCTCGGCGTGGCAAAGCGCGTGCGTTTCGCCGGCTGGCAGAAGGACACGCGGCCTTTCCTTGCCGCTTCCGACATCTTCGTGATGGCGTCGAGCCACGAGCCGCTCGGCAACGTAATCCTCGAATCCTGGGCGCAAGGGACACCGGTTGTTTCCAGCCGTTCAGAAGGGCCGCAATGGTTCATGCGCGATGGCGAAAACGGTTTGATGGTCGATATCGGTGACGCCGACGGCTTTGCCCAGGCAATCGACCGCATCGCGGGCGATACGTCGCTCGGTGAACGGCTTGCCGAACGTGGGCACGAGACCCTGATGAACCAGTTCTCGAAGCAGGCGATTACCGACGCCTATCTGAAGCTCTTCGCTTCCAAGCGGTGAGACGTATTCAATGTGGCGGCTGCCGCGCAAGCGGCAACGCCAGTCAGGAGCGCATCAGGCGTTCATAGACCGCGTTGATCGCGCGGGCCTCGCCCTCGATCGCAAAGGATGCGCGGGTCAGCCCCAGACCGTTGGCGCCAGCCAAGGTCCGGCGATGATCATCGTCCATGAAGCCAGCCGTTGCCTCGACCATGGCCTGCAGATCGTTGGCGGCGATCACGGCGCCGGTTTCCTGCTCTCCGACGACGACCAGTTCCGAAAACGCGCCGACGTCGGTTGCGATAACGGGCACGCCTGTCGCCATCGCTTCGAGCGGCGTCAGCCCGAAACCTTCCCAGCGCTGCGGCGCGATGAAGAGATCGAGCCCACGATACCAGTCCGGAATGTTGGTGTGTTCGCCAACGAAACGGATGCGGTCGGTGAGCCCGGCCTTTGCGACCCGCTCTTTCAATTCGTTCTCGAAGGCGACGTGCGGGCCGGTGGCGCGACCGGCGACGATGGCACTCCAGCCGGGCCGGCACGGCAGAAGCCCAATCATGCTGTCGACGAAGAGATCCGTGCCCTTCTGCTTACGCACCCGCCCGAAGCAGCCGACATATTTTTGGTTGGGGTCGAGCCCGAGCGCAGCTTTGGCTGCCGCTGTGTCAACCGGCGGCTGGAAGCGCTTGGTATCGATGCCGTGCAGGATCACCGTGTTCGGCACCTGCAGATAGGCGGCGGTCTTGCCGCTGGTCGCGATTACCGCGTCCATGCGCGAAATCAGAAACTTGCTCCAGCCGGTGTGGCGGCGCTGCGACGCAGAGGTGAAGACGATCCTCAGCTTCATGCCGAGAAGGTCGCGCAGCACGATGGCCGGCAGCATTTCGACATTGCGGCGCGCATGCCAGACCCGGCAGGGCCGTCCGTCCGGTGCGCTCCACAGGCGCAGGAGATCGCGGAAGCGGATCGAGGGCAGGGTGTCAGGCAAGCCCGGGCCAAGCACGGCGATCTTTTCGCCGAGCGCGCGCTGGATCGGAATCAACTGGATGATGGTGGACGTCACGCCCGAGAGGCGGCGCTTGAAATTGGGAGCGATGACCTCGACGTTCCGGATATCGGCCACGAAAGCGCACTCCTTGCGCGAGCAACGATCGTCTTTTGAAAAGGAGAAACGGGGCGAAGGCAGGCTTCGCCCCTTGGCTAGGGCAGATCAGCCCCAGTTGACGGCGAGAATTTCGTAGGCCTTGGAACCGCCAGGCGCGTTCACTTCGATGGAATCGCCGACTTCCTTGCCGATGAGCGCGCGCGCGATCGGCGACGAGATCGAAATGCGGCCAGCCTTCACGTCGGCTTCCTGGTCGCCAACGATCTGGTAGGTCTTTTCTTCTTCAGTGTCTTCGTCGACGAGTTTGACCTTGGCGCCGAACTTGATCTTGGAGCCGGACATCTTCGAGAGATCAATGACTTCCGCGCGGGCGATCAAGTCTTCGAGCTCGGTGATCCGGCCCTCGTTGTGGCTCTGCGCTTCCTTGGCAGCGTGGTACTCGGCATTTTCCGACAGGTCGCCATGTGCACGGGCTTCGGCAATCGCCTCGATGATTCGCGGTCGTTCTTCCTGCTGGCGCCAGCGCAGCTCCTCCTGCAGGTTGACGAATCCGCCCTGTGTCATCGGCACTTTTTCGACCATTTCAATGTCCTTCATCAAGCACGAGGCGCCGCCCTTAGGGCGGCGCCAACGCAAAAGAAAACGGTCTCCGGCGCGTAAACGCCGGAACCGTCCGAAACTTCGAACCTTGGTTATAGCAGAAACGGAAGCGCGAAAGCCAGATATTTCGCCATCATCCACCGAACCCTGAAAGGCCACTGCAACTTGTGGGGGAAGCGATGGGGTGGCAAGCTACGCGGAAAGCGCTTTACCTCAACCGCGGTTGAGGTCGTAACAAAGGTGTTCCGAAGAGATAGCAGCGAGGAACGTTGGGCATGGTTCTGGCGAGGGATGAAACCAAGGCAGGCGAGGGCAATACCGCACTTCAGGAGGACGGCCGCTGGAGCGAACTGTTGCGGCCGGACTATCTGGCGACGACGGCTGCCCTTTGCCTCGGGGTCGCGTTGTTCGCATTCAACGAGTTTTTCGTAGCGACCGCGCTGCCCACAGCCGTCGAAGAGATCGGCGGCGCTACGCTGTTGTCCTGGGCCGTCACGCTCTATCTCGTCTTTGCCATTCTCGGCGGCGCTGTTGCCGCCACGCTCAAGTCAAGGTTCGGCGCACGCGGGACGCTGATTACGGCCGCGCTCATCTTTGTCGTCGGCACCCTCATCGCGACCGCCGCCGGCAGCATGCCGCAGGTCCTCGCCGGTCGCGTGTTTCAGGGATTCGGCGAGGGGATCATTGCCGCGGTCTGCTACGCGCTGATTCCCGAACTCTTCCCGCCGCGCCTGGTCCCAAAGGTATTCGGAGCCGAGGCCATCGTCTGGGCAACGGCGGCCTTTGGCGGGCCACTCGTGTCCGGATTCCTGACGGAACACTGGTCATGGCGGGTGGCTTTCGCCGTCAACGTTCCCGCAACCGTCATCTTCGTTGCGCTCGTTCTGCTGATCGTACCGGCACGCAAGGTGCTATCGACCGACACGCCTCGTCCAATCCCGCTGCTGCGGCTGACCGTCGTCGGTTCCGGCATATTGCTGATATCGGTCTCAAATACGGCGAGCAGCGTCCCATTGATGGCGGCGGCGCTGGCGACGGCGCTGACCATCCTCTGGGCGGCCGTCGCAACCGACCGTCGGGCGGAGCATCCGATCCTGCCCGCGGGCGCCTTTCAGCTCACAAAACCGCTCGGCACCGGACTTTGGGTCGTGCTGCTGATGCCCCTCGCTCAGGCGTCCGGCTCGGTGTACCTCATTTATGGCCTGCAACATGTCTGGAATTTCAGCCCCACGGCCGCCGGTTTTTCCGCGGCATTGATGGCGATCTCCTGGAGTGTGACCGCTATCGCCGTCGCAAGCCTGCACTCGCACGCTCTGCGCGTGAAGCTCATCCCTGCGGGACCTGCGCTTCTCAGCCTCGGGCTCGCTGGTCTGATGATCGCCTTCGCGATCGACGATTACCGGCTGGTCTTCCCGAGCCAGATCGCGGTCGGGGCCGGGTTCGGCATGTCCTGGGGCACGCTCAGCCAGCTGATGATGGACGTCTCCTTGCGAGGAGAGCGGGACAAGACCTCAGCGTTTCTGCCGACGTTGCAGTCGGCCGGTTATGCGATCGGCGCGGCGATCTGCGGGCTGACGGCCAATCTTCGCGGTTTCGACGAGAAGGCGAACGTTGCCACGATGCACGCCGCCTTGTTCACGGTTTTCGTCGTCGCGTTCCTGATCTCCACGGCTTCTCTGTATCTGGGCGTCAGAACCGTGCGGCTCGCAGCGAGCCACGCGCGTCGTGATCGGGGCAGAACTGCTGCCGAGGCCCTGGCGGCAGACTAACAGTGTGATCAAGCGCAGGATGGATGTTCCTGCGCTTTGCTCGTTGCGCTGCTTCAGGCTGCAGCGTAGAGAGAGGCGCCGACGTGGCGGCGGGCAAGCAGAGCCCGCTGTTCGGCGCCGCGGCCGATGGAGGGCACGATTGTTGCCAGCAGCCTGCAGTTGCTGGAACGGACCTGAACCTTCAGCGAACCATAATCGGCATCGCGGCCGATCTTGTCTGCGATCCGCTGGCCGTAATAGAGGGCCGATCCCTCGTCGAAATGGCTGATACCGTCTTCATCGACGAAGTGCTCGTCGCCCCACAGCAAATCAAAGAAATAGAGTTGCACGATCTTGCCCCATGTCGCGCCCACCGGCGAAGCCGCCGATCTCTCAGTGCGCAGGGTCATAGAAACATGTGCCGGGGGAATGCAGGCTGAACCGGTCGTTCATGCGGCGTTCAGCGGAGGGGCGGGCTGTTGAAGCGCATCACACCCTCGGGGATAGCGGCGGCGCGCGAGGGTTTCGCGCGCCGCGGTCTTTCCTAGGCCTTGAAGTAGCTCTGCAGCGGGCGCACTTCGAGGCTGCCTGCCTTCAGAGCCTTGATTGCGTGCGCAGCCGCTTCAGCACCGGACATGGTGGTGTAGTAGGGCACCTTTTGCATCAGTGTGGCGCGGCGCAGCGACTTGGAGTCCGAGATCGCCTTGTTGCCGTCCGTCGTGTTGATGACGAGCTGAACGTGACGGTTGCGGATCGCATCCTCGACGTGCGGACGACCTTCCTGAACCTTGTTGATCTTGGTGGCGGCAATGCCGTGTTCACCGAGGAATCGAGCCGTGCCGCTGGTCGCCATGACCTTGAAGCCGATGTCGACGAGGATGCGGATTGCCGGCAACACCCGGGTCTTGTCCTCGTCGCGCACCGAAACGAACACTGTTCCATCGCGCGGCAGGTCGACGCCGGCGCCGAGCTGCGACTTGGCAAAGGCCAGTGCATAGTCGGTGTCGAGACCGATGACTTCGCCGGTCGAGCGCATTTCCGGGCCAAGCAGCGTATCGACGCCGGGGAAACGTGCGAACGGGAAGACTGCTTCCTTGACCGCGATGTGCTTGAGGTTGCGCGGATCCGGCTTTTCGCCATAGGCGGCGATCGCGACATCGAGCGCTTCGCCGGTCATGACGCGGGCCGCGATCTTCGCGATCGGTGCACCGATCGTCTTGGCGACGAAGGGTACGGTGCGCGAAGCGCGCGGGTTGACTTCGAGCACGTAGATCGTGCCGTCCTTGATCGCGAACTGCACGTTCATCAGGCCGCCGACATTGAGCGCCTTGGCAAGGGCTGCCGTCTGGCGTTCGAGTTCGTCGACCATGTCCTTGTCGAGCGTGTGCACCGGCAGCGAGCAGGCGCTGTCGCCCGAGTGGATACCGGCTTCCTCGATGTGCTCCATGATGCCCGAGACGAAGACATCCTTGCCGTCGCACAGGCAGTCGACGTCGACTTCCGTCGCGTTGGTCAGGTAGCTGTCGAACAGCAGCGGATTCTTGCCGAGCAGCGTGTTGATCTGGCCGGTCTTGTCGTTCGGATAGCGCTGCTTGATGTCCTCAGGAACGAGGCCCGGCACCGTGTCGAGCAGGTAGCTCTGAAGCATGCTTTCCGAATGGATGATCTGCATGGCGCGGCCGCCGAGAACGTAGGACGGGCGTACGACCAGCGGGAAGCCGATTTCGGCAGCGACGAGGCGGGCCTGCTCGACCGAGTAGGCAATGCCATTGTTCGGCTGGTTGAGGTCGAGCTTCATCAGAAGCTTCTGGAAGCGGTCGCGGTCTTCGGCCAGGTCGATCGCGTCAGGTGCCGTGCCGAGGATCGGGATGCCGTTCTTTTCCAGCGCTTCGGCGAGCTTCAGCGGCGTCTGGCCACCGAACTGGACGATGACGCCGACCAGTTCGCCCTTTTCCTGCTCGGCGCGCATGATCTCGATCACGTCTTCGGCCGTCAGCGGCTCGAAGTAGAGGCGGTCGGAGGTGTCGTAGTCGGTCGAGACCGTTTCCGGGTTGCAGTTGATCATGATCGCTTCGTAGCCGGCATCCTTCAGCGCGAAGGCGGCGTGGCAGCAGCAATAGTCGAACTCGATGCCCTGACCGATGCGGTTCGGACCGCCGCCGAGAATGACGACCTTCTTGCGGTCAGACACTTCAGCTTCCGAGCGGGCGGCACCGACGAAAGGCGTTTCGTAGGTCGAGTACATGTAGGCGGTCGGCGAGGCGAATTCGGCAGCGCAGGTGTCGATGCGCTTGTAGACCGGGCGGACATTAAGCGCATTGCGCAGTTCCGCCACTTCCTTCGGGCGCTTGCCGCCGAGCGTTGCGAGGCGGGCGTCGGAGAAGCCCATTGCCTTCAGCATGCGCAGGTTCTCGGCATCGGCAGGCAGGCCGTGCTCGCGGATGCGCGCTTCCATGTCGACGATCGCCTTGAACTGGGCGATGAACCACGGGTCGATCTTGCTCGCCTCGTGAACCTCGGCTTCGCTCATGCCAAAGCGCAGCGCCTGCGCAACCATGCGCAGTCGGTCCGGCGTCGGCGTGCCGATTGCCGCACGAATGGCGTTACGGCCATCGCCGTTCTCGTCCATGTCGGGGATTTCGATTTCGTCGAGGCCGGTAAGGCCGGTCTCGAGGCCGCGCAGCGCCTTCTGCAGCGATTCGGCAAAGGTACGGCCGATCGCCATGACTTCGCCGACCGACTTCATGGCGGTGGTCAGAACCGGCGAGGCGCCCGGGAACTTTTCAAAGGCGAAGCGCGGGATCTTGGTGACGACGTAGTCGATCGACGGTTCGAACGAGGCCGGGGTCGCGCCGCCGGTGATGTCGTTGTCGAGTTCGTCGAGCGTGTAACCGATCGCGAGCTTCGCCGCGATCTTGGCGATCGGGAAGCCGGTCGCCTTGGAGGCGAGGGCCGACGAGCGCGACACGCGCGGGTTCATTTCGATGACGACGAGACGGCCGTCCTTCGGATTGACGGCGAACTGCACGTTCGAGCCGCCGGTCTCGACGCCGATCTCGCGCAGAACCGCGATCGAGGCGTTGCGCATGATCTGATATTCTTTATCGGTCAGCGTCAGCGCCGGCGCAACGGTGATCGAATCACCGGTGTGCACGCCCATGGGGTCGATGTTTTCGATCGAGCAGATGATGATGCAGTTGTCCGCCGTGTCGCGGACCACTTCCATCTCGTACTCCTTCCAGCCGAGCACCGATTCTTCGATCAGCACTTCGGTGGTCGGCGACGCATCGAGACCGCTGCCGACGATGTCGAAGAATTCCGTGCGGTTATAGGCAATGCCGCCGCCGGTACCGCCGAGCGTGAAGGACGGACGGATGATGGCGGGCAGGCCAACATCGTCAAGCGCCTGCGCGGCAATCGCCATCGCGTGGTTCATGTAGCGCTGCTTGCGGTCGCCTTCGCCAAGGTTCCACTGGTTCTCGAGGTCATCGAGCGCCTTGTCGAGCTCGGCGCCGGAAAGCCGGCTCTTCAGTTCGGCGCGCTCGGCCTCGTGCGTCTTGCGGTCATGGTCCTTGATGTCGGTGGCATTCGCCAGCCGCGACTTCGGCGTTTCGAGGCCGATCTTCGCCATTGCTTCGCGGAAGAGGGCGCGGTCTTCGGCCTTGTCGATGGCGTCCGGCTTGGCGCCGATCATCTCGACATTGTAGCGGTCGAGAACGCCCATGCGGCGCAGCGAGAGCGCCGTGTTGAGCGCGGTCTGGCCGCCCATGGTCGGCAGCAGCGCGTCCGGGCGCTCCTTGGCGATGATCTTGGCGACAACTTCAGGGGTGATCGGCTCGACATAGGTTGCGTCGGCAAGACCCGGATCGGTCATGATCGTCGCCGGGTTGGAGTTGACGAGGATGACGCGGTAGCCTTCCTCCTTCAGCGCCTTACAGGCCTGGGTGCCGGAATAGTCGAATTCGCAAGCCTGACCGATGACGATCGGCCCCGCGCCGATGATAAGAATGGACTTGATATCTTGGCGCTTCGGCATGGTCGATCATCCGTTTCTAGCTGCGCGAAAAACCGGCCGAGGTGGGAGGTCACCGGCCGGGCACGCATTGATGGGTCTTTTCAGGCTAGAAGCGGCTTATAGGCAAATGTTTCTGCAAGCGAAACCCCGAAAATTCCGGAATCGACAGGAACCAGCCATATTTGCGCACCTCCGGCCATGCAGCGCGCTTCGCGCGCGGCGAAACAGCGCCGGGAATGTCAGGGGCGGCCGGGGATGACGAGAACCTTGACCTCTCCGGCCGCCGGCGGATGCGCAATGACGTCGGCTGCTTCGCCGAGCGTCACTTGCCGCGAGATCAACTTGTCGATCTCGATGGCGCCTGAGGCGACGAGGTCTGCTGCACGGCGGTGGACGAAGGGGTTTATGAAGGATCCGAGCACCCGCAGTTCGCGAAAGAGAATGTCGAACGGTTCGATTTCCACGTTCTCGCCCTTCGGCATGACGCCGAGGATCACGACGGTGCCACCGGACCTGGCAAGGCGAGTCGACTGCATGACGGTTTCGGCAACGCCGGCGCATTCGATGACGACATCGACCCCGCCGGGAACGAGCCCGGTGTCACCGGCGATCTGTTCGATGATATCGGTAGAGGAAGGATCGACCGTCGCCGTTGCGCCAATCTCTTCGGCAAGACGGCGCTTTGCCGCCTGTCGTGTGGAAAGAATGACCGTCGTTGCGCCGGCGAGGCGGACGAGCTGCACGACCAGTAGGCCGATCACACCGCCGCCAAGGACGACGACGGAGGAGCCGGCGCGAATGCCCGCCATATCCACGCCATGCAGGCAGCAGGCGAGCGGCTCGCAAAAGGCGCCATGAACGGGGTCGAGGCTCAGTGGTATGTCATGGGCCTGCTTGCGGGGCATAATCACGTATTCTGCAAAACCACCGTCACGATGGATGCCGATCGCCCGGAGATTGCGGCAGAGATTGATGCGCCCGGCGGTACATTGCGGACAGGTACCGCAAGCGATGTTGGGGTCGCCTGTGATTCTCGCGCCGATTGCGATATCGGAGACCCTGCTTCCGACCGCCTCGACGATGCCGCAGAATTCGTGGCCGAGCGTCACCGGCGGGGTCGAGGGGAATTCGCCGTGCAGCAGATGCCGGTCCGTGCCGCAGATGCCGCAGGCTTCGACCCGCACCAGCAGATCGTCCGGGCCGGGTAGGGGCTTTGGCACTTCTGCGACCCGCAGCTGACCGATTCCTTCGAGCCGCAATGCCTTCATCGCCCTGCCTCCTCGCCCTGTCCGCATGGGCATAGGAGCCGCAAAGCAGGTTTGCGTCAAGGCGAGCGCGGCTGTTCAAGAGAGGGCGGCCGGTCGGGCCGGCGGCCCGGCTGCCGGCAGCGCCTTGGCGAAGTGGTCGCCTTGTCAAAAAGATTGGTGAGATCGCGAACTTACGGGGCGCGATTGCGTTTTACAACGACGTTAGGGCCGTCTTATAAAAGAGCAGACCGACAACGCCTTTCAGAGGCCGGGGAGGACAGATCATGGAATGGAAGGGCCGCCGCCAATCCGACAATATCGAAGACCAGCGCGGCGCGAGCCCCGGTGGCGGCAACCCGTTTGGGCGGGGGGGCGGTTTCCGCATGCCAGGCGGTGGCGGCGGCATGCGGCGCGCCGGAGGCGGTATGAGCTTCGGTACGATTATCTTCCTCGTCGTGCTCTATTTCATCCTCAAGGCCATGGGCATCGACATGCTGCAGGTGCTGGAAGGCGGCGGGGGCCAGGTCCAGATGCCGGGCTTCGAGCAGAGCGATGGTTCGCCGGCACCGCGCGGATCCGCTCAAGAAGAGGAAATGAAGCAGTTCATGGCGACGGTGCTCGCCGAGACTGAAGACACCTGGAACGGCATCTTCCAGGCAAACGGCCAGCAGTATGAAGAGCCGAAGATGGTGCTCTTCCGTGGCCAGGTGCGTTCTGCCTGCGGCTTTGCTTCGGCTGCCTCCGGGCCGTTCTATTGCCCGGGCGACCGCAAGGTCTATCTCGACATGAGCTTCTTCGACGAACTCGCGCAGAAGTTCGATGCGGCCGGCGACTTCGCCCAGGCCTATGTCGTCGCGCATGAGGTCGGCCATCATGTCCAGAACCTGATCGGCGTTCTGCCGAAGTTCAACCAGATGCGCCAGTCGATGAGCGAGACCGAAGCCAACCAGATGTCGGTGCGCGTCGAACTGCAGGCCGATTGCTTCGCCGGTGTCTGGGGCAAGTACACCCAGCAGAAGGGCCTGCTCGAACAGGGCGACCTTGAAGAGGCGCTGAACGCGGCCACGCAGATCGGCGATGATACGCTGCAGAAGCGCATGCAGGGCTATGTCGTTCCCGAGAGCTTCAATCACGGGACCTCCGAGCAGCGCATGCGCTGGTTCAAGCGCGGCTTCGACAGCGGCAAGATGACGGCCTGTGATACTTTCTCGGGCGCAGCCTGATTTCTTTGAACCAGAATCATTCGAAAGGGCCGGCTTGTCTGCCGGCCCTTTCGTTTGTGGCTTAGCGCTCGCTGTCCATGTGGGCGAGCTGGGCTTCTGGATACCGCGCGCCGGCTGCCGCATTCTTCGGCACTGCCTGTTCGATCACCGTCAGATCGTCTGCGCTGAGATGGACGTCGCGCGACGACAGGGCCTCTGCCAGTCGATCACGCCGCCGCGCGCCGACGAGCGGCACGATGTCCTTGCCCTTGGCCGCAACCCAGGCGATCGCGATCTGAGCCACCGACACGCCCTTGCCTTCGGCGATCCGTCTCAAAGCCTCGACGAGGGCGAGGTTTCGATCGATGTTGCCTTCCTGAAACCGCGGGCTCATGGCGCGGAAATCGCCCTTGCCGGCCGCACCTTTCTGCCAATGGCCGCTGATCAGCCCGCGTGAAAGGACCCCGTAGGCGGTGATGCCGATACCGAGTTCGCGGCAGGTCGGCAGGATTTCATCCTCGATGCCGCGCGAAATCAGCGAATACTCGATCTGCAGGTCGACGATCGGATGCACGGCCGCCGCACGCCGGATGGTTTCTGATCCGACTTCCGAGAGGCCGACATGCCTGACGTAACCCGCCTTCACCAGATCGGCGATTGCGCCAATGGTGTCCTCGATCGGCACATCCGGGTCGAGCCGGGCGGGACGATAGATGTCGATATGGTCGACGCCGAGCCTCTGCAGCGTGTAGGCGAGAAAATTGCGAACGGCCTTGGGCCGGCAATCGTAGCCCAACCAGTTGCCGGCGGCATCGCGCAGGGCGCCGAACTTCACGCTCAGCAGCGCCCTGTCGCGCCTTCCGCCCTTCAACGCTTCGCCGATCAGCATCTCGTTGTGACCCATGCCGTAGAAATCGCCGGTGTCGAGCAGCGTGATGCCGGCTTCCAGCGCTGCATGGATCGTGGCGATGCTTTCGGCCCGATCCGCAGGGCCGTACATGCCGGACATGCCCATGCAACCGAGGCCGAGCGCCGAAACCGAGGGACCGGACTTTCCGAGTGAAACGTAATCCATCTTCGTTCTCCTTCGACAAGGCCGAAAACCAGCCGGCCGTTTGCTCGGTCTCCTGTTTACTTCGTTCGATGCCGTGCGATAATCCGATCTCAATCGAACGACTTGTACGAAATTCCGCACAATGGACGACTTGCCGCTTGCCGATCTCGATGCCTTCACCGCAGTGGCCGCGGCGCGGAGTTTCCGCGCGGCTGCGAAGAAGCGCGGCGTTTCCGCGTCGGCGCTGAGCGAGGCGCTCCGCCGCCTTGAAGCGAAGCTGCAGGTGCGCCTGCTCAACCGCACGACCCGCAGCGTCACCCTGACGGAGGCGGGCACGCGGCTGCTCGATCGGCTGACGCCGGCCCTCGGCGAGATCGCCGGTGCGCTCGATCAGGTCAACGAGATGCGCGACAGTCCGGCGGGAACGCTAAAACTGAACGTTCCGACCATCGTCGCGCGCGAAATTCTACCTCCGATCATCGGCCGGTTCTTGCGCGAGCACCCGGCAATTTCCCTGGAGGTTACGGCGGAGGACGGTTTCGTCGATGTCCTCGCTGCCGGTTTCGATGCGGGCGTCCGCTACGAGGAACGCGTCGAGCGCGACATGATCGCGATCCCGATCGGGCCGAGCCGCCAGCGTTATGTCACCGCCGCGGCGCCGGATTATCTCGCAAGGCGCGGCGTGCCCGGCCATCCGCGCGACCTGCTTGAACACGCCTGCATTCGCCACCGCTTCGCCAGCGGCTTCTCGCTTCCCTGGGAGTTCGGCGAGGGCGAGGCGGCGCTGACGATCGCGCCGCCAGCCGTCGTCACCGCCAACACGATCGATCTCGAACTCGGGGCGGCCATCGACGGCCTTGGCGTGATCCGGACCTTCGAGGAATTCATCGCGCCCGCGGTCGCCGCAGGGCGTCTGGTGCTCATCCTTGAGGCGTGGACGACGAGCTTCTCCGGTCCGCTTCTCTATTATGCAAGCCGCAAGCATATGCCGGCGGCGTTGCGTGCCTTCGTGGACTTCCTGAAGCGCGAACAGCGGCGGGATCATCGCTGAGGCATAGGCTGTAGATCGCTCGACCTATCAACCATTGCGATAGTCCCATCAGAAAATTTGAGACGTTCACGGATTGTTTCGTACGAAATGATCCGTTACACCTAAATTGGTAGCGTTGTTCACGTTCTGTCTCTTTTCCCGGGGCAGGCCGCCGGGGAGGGATCGCATGCGCGACGAGAAATTTGTGCGACGCGGCCTGTTCCTCGTCTTCCTCATCCTGTTTCTCGATATCATTGGCATCGCAATCATCGTGCCGGTGCTGCCGGCCTATCTTGAGGAATTGACCGGCGCCAATGTCAGCGAGGCGGCGATCGATGGTGGATGGCTGCTGCTCGTCTATGCGGCGATGCAGTTTCTCTTTGCGCCGCTGATCGGCAATCTCAGCGATCGATTCGGCCGCCGCCCGGTGCTGCTCGCATCCGTCTTCACTTTCGCGCTCGACAACCTGATCTGCGCGCTCGCCACCAGCTACTGGATGCTGTTCATCGGTCGTGTACTCGCCGGCGTCAGCGGCGCCAGCTTCGGCACGGCATCGGCCTACATCGCCGACATCAGTCATGACGGGAACCGAGCCAAGAATTTCGGGCTGATCGGCATTGCCTTTGGTACCGGCTTCGCGCTCGGGCCGGTGCTTGGCGGTCTGCTTGGCGAACTCGGCCCGCGGGTCCCGTTCTACGGCGCGGCAGCGCTGTCCTTCGTCAACTTTATCCTTGGCGTATTCCTGCTACCCGAGACGCTCGACAGCGCCAACCGCCGCCGCTTCGAGTGGAAACGCGCCAACCCGCTCGGCGCCCTCAAGCAGATGCGCAATTACCCCGGCATCGGCTGGGTGGGGCTGGTGTTCTTTCTCTTTTGGCTTGCCCATTCGGTCTATCCGGCCGTCTGGTCCTTCGTTTCCAGCTACCGCTACGGCTGGAGCGAGGGGCAGATCGGACTTTCGCTCGGGATCTTCGGTATCGGCGGTGCCTTCGTCATGGCCGTCATCCTGCCGCGCGTGGTGCCGCGGCTTGGGGAGTGGCGCACGGCCGTGCTCGGCCTGACCTTCACCACGCTCGGAGCCATCGGCTATGCCGGCGCCTGGCAGGGGTGGATGATCTATGCGGTGATCATCGCGACCGCGCTCGAAAGCCTCGCTGATCCGCCGCTGCGCAGTATCGCCGCGGCCCACGTGCCGTCGTCGGCACAAGGCGAGCTTCAGGGCGCGCTGACCAGCATCGGCAGCATCACCACGATCATCGGTCCGTTGATCTTCACCCAGGCCTTCGGTTATTTCACCAGCCCTGCCGCGCCCGTCGCCTTTGCCGGCGCGCCCTATGCGCTCGCCAGTTGCTTCCTCGTCGGCGCGCTTATCGTGTTCTTCCTGAAGATACCGAGAAGCAGGGCGGTCGGACCGGAAGGCGCGGAGAATGTCGGGCCGGCCGACGCCGTAGCGCCGGACGAGCCAGAGGCGATGGAGCGGCCACGATTGCACGGAAATTGATCAATTTTCGTGATCTATCGATGAAACTTTGAGCAACCTCGCCCTTGCGGCTGGCTCTTTGCCCGACGGTATTCTATTTCCGGATTCCTCCCCCCCGTTCTTCGGTTGCGGCCCGGAGCCGCATTGACTGCCAGGAATCTGCCATGCTGACCGCGAATGCGAGCCCGATACCGTTGACGACCGACAATTCCTGGCGGACGCACTATCGCGCGAGCTTCTATCTGGGCGTGCCGTTCATCGGTGCGCAGCTTGCGCAGCTCGCGATCAACACGACGGACGTCCTGATGGTCGGTAAGCTCGGCGCCACCGAGCTCGCGGCGATCATCCTCGCGACCCAGATGTATTTCACCGTCTATGTTTTCGGCAACGGATTTGCCAATGCGGTGGTGCCGATGGCAGCACAGGCCGTCGGCCGTGGCGACAAGGTTTCGGTGCGCCGCTCGGTGCGCATGGGCATGTGGGTGGTGATGCTCTACGGCCTGTTGACCGCGCCGATCCTCTGGATGGCCGAGCCGATCCTGCTATTTGCCGGCCAGCAGCCCAAGGTCGCAGCCCTTGCAGGAGAATATGTCCGCATCGCGCAATGGGCGATCTTCCCCGGTCTCATCTTCATGGTGCTGAGGGCCTTCCTAAGTGGCCTGGAGAGGGCAGGGATCATTCTCTATGTCACGCTGGCGACGCTCGTGCTCAATGCCGCGCTCTGCTACGTGCTGATCTTCGGCCACTTCGGCCTCCCGAAACTCGGCATCTTCGGTGCGGCGGTCGCAGCGCTTGGCGTTGCCGTGCTCGGCGCGGCGTTGACGATCGGCTATATCAAGAGCAAGCCGGAGCTCAACCAGTACGAACTCTTCGTCCGCTTCTGGCGGCCCGACTGGGTCGCCTTCCGCGAAGTCGTTTTTCTCGGAATTCCGATTTCGCTGACGATCCTTGCCGAGGTCAGCCTGTTCACCGTCGCCTCGCTGCTGATGGGCACGATCGGCACGGTCGAGCTTGCGGCGCACGGCATCGCGCTGCAATTCGCCTCGATGGCCTTCATGATCCCGCTCGGGCTTGCGCAGGCCGCCACGGTGCGGGTCGGGCTTGCCTATGGCCGCGGTGACCTCCTGGGCGTTCGGCGCGCGGCGATCGCTTCGCTGGTGCTCGGCGCCGGCTTTGCCATTGTCGGCAGCGCCATCTTCGCATTCTTCCCCAGCCAACTGGCTGCCCTTTATCTCGACACAGCCCGTCCGGACGCTGCGGCGGTGCTTGCCTTCGCGGCTCCGCTGATTGTCATTGCCGGTGCGTTTCAGCTCGTCGATGGCATGCAGGCGATCGCCGCCGGCATGCTGCGCGGCCTGAAGGACACAAAGGTGCCGATGCTGCTGGCGATGGTTTCTTATTGGCCGATCGGCTTCGTCTGCGCCTGGCTCTTGGCCTTTCCCTTCAATTTCGGCGGGATCGGCGTGTGGTTCGGCTTCGTCCTCGGGCTTGCAGCCGCCGCGGTGCTGTTGAACTGGCGCTTCTTCCGGATGCTCGGCGAGATCACGGCGAAGGCTGCCGCCAAGGGCGCCTGACTTGGGGCGAAGAAGAGAAAAGAAAAAGCCGGACGGGCAGGGGATGCCGTCCGGCTTACAATGGCGGTCGCCTCAGGGGAAGGGAACGACGGCCGCTTACTACCACGCTTCGTTTTACGAAGCTTTGGAACTGCTAGACGTTGAAGCCGTCGAGCCGTTCCGAACCCTGGCGATCGCGCTGGAGGTCGCGTATCGTCCGGGCAAAGTCGATCAAGAATACGAGACTAATGACCGCTGCCGCGATCATGAATAGGGTGGCCATAGTGCCCTCCATCAACGGAAGATTTTCTGAGTCGCGTAGCGCTCGCGCCGGTCACGGGACTCGTTGCGCAGTCCATGTATCGTCGCAAAGATCATCGCGAAAAACATCGCCATCGAAAACAGAGCAAGTCCCATAGCCGTAATCCTTTCGCATCCTAAACGGCAGTACGTTCAAAAAAGTTCCGTTGTTACTGGCACTACACTTAACGTCTTTGCTGTGAAGCACCGTTGAACATGGCATTCATCTAGCATTCATTCTTTCTGTCCCGCTGTTTCCCAGGGAACAGGGTCAACCGCCGTACAACTCTTGCGATCTGTCGCCGTCCGTGACAAAAGGCTTCACCAAACGGAAACAGGTGCGATGACCACGGCATTTTATCCCGGCTCCTTCGATCCGATGACGAACGGGCATCTCGATGTGCTCGTGCAGGCGCTGAACGTGGCGGCGAAAGTCATCGTCGCGATCGGCATCCACCCCGGCAAAGCACCACTCTTCTCCTTCGACGAACGCGCCGAGCTCATCCGCCGCTCGCTCCAGGAATTTCTGCCGGACAGGGCAGGCGACATCGATGTCGTTTCCTTCGACAATCTGGTCGTCGACGCGGCGCGAGAGCGCGGCGCAAAGCTGCTTGTGCGCGGCCTTCGCGATGGCACCGACCTCGACTACGAGATGCAGATGGCCGGGATGAACCGGCAGATGGCGCCGGATATCCAGACCTTGTTCTTGCCGGCGGGCACGGCATCACGGCCCATTACGGCCACATTGGTCCGCCAGATCGCGGCCATGGGCGGCGACGTCAGTGCCTTCGTGCCCAAGTCCGTCTACGAAGCACTGCAGGCCAAACGCCGTACCTGACGGGCGGCCCCAAATTCACCACGCAGGGAGAAACCATGAAAATCCTCCACCTCGCATTTGCCGGCGCCATCGCGCTTGCCTCCTTCACGGGCACGGCGCTTGCGCAAGCGGCCGACAACTTCATCACCATCACGCTCAAGGATGGTCCGGTCGTCGTCGAACTCAGGCCTGACATCGCGCCGAAGCATGTCGAGCAGATCAAGGCGCTGGCCGCGGCCGGTGAATACGACAACGTCGCTTTCCACCGCGTGATCAAGGGCTTCATGGCCCAGACCGGCGACGTGCAGTATGGCGACATGGAAAACGGCTACCAGCCGCAGGCTGCCGGCACCGGCGGTTCGTCGCGTCCGGACGTCCCGGCAGAGTTCTCCGACGTCCCGTTTGAACGCGGCACGGTCGGCATGGCCCGCTCGCAGGACCCGAACAGCGCGAATTCGCAGTTCTTCATCATGTTCGCCCCGGGCGACTTCCTCAACGGCCAGTACACGGTCGTCGGCAAGGTCGTCTCCGGCATGGAGAATGTCGACAAGATCAAGCTCGGCGACGACGCCAACAACGGCTCCGTCACCGATCCCGACCGCATGATCAGCGTCAAGGTCGGCAAGTAAAATCAACAGAAGGAGAAAACCCATGGCCGAGATCAAGGATCCGGAAAACACGATCATCCTGGAGACCACCAAGGGCAAAGTCGTCATCGAGCTTCTGCCCGACGTCGCTCCGGGGCATGTCGCCCGCATCAAGGAACTGACCCGCGAAGGCGCCTATGACGGCGTGGTATTCCACCGCGTGATCGAGGACTTCATGGCCCAGACCGGCGACGTGCAGTACGGCAAGACCGGCGGCGAGCACTTCAACCCGGCCCGCGCCGGCATGGGCGGCTCCTCAAAGCCGGACCTGAAGGCCGAATTCTCGAACGTCAGCCACGTTCGCGGCACGTGCTCGATGGCCCGTAGCCAGATGCCGAACTCGGCCAACTCGCAGTTCTTCATCTGCTTCACCGACGCGCCGTGGCTCAACAAGCAGTACTCTGTCTGGGGCCAGGTCATCGAAGGCATGGACAACATCGACAAGATCAAGCGCGGCGAGCCGGTGCGCGATCCCGATACGATCGTCACGATGCGGGTTGCCGCAGACGCCTGATTTGCGCTAATGCACGAACCCGCCCCGGTCGCCAACTGCGCCGGGGCGGGTTTGCTTTTGTCTGAAGATAACAATGCGCGTAGACCTGTTCGACTTCGACCTCCCGGAAACTTCGATTGCGCTTCGGCCCGCAAGCCCGCGCGACAGCGCCCGTATGCTCGTGGTGCGCCCCGATGGCGCCGACGTTCTTGCGGACAGGGGCGTGCTCGACCTGCCGTCGTTCCTGAGGGAAGGCGACGCGCTTGTCTTCAACGACACCAAGGTGATCCCGGCGCAGCTCGAAGGCATCCGCCGCCGCGGCGAGGAGATCGCGACGCAAGTTTCGCTGACGCTGCATATGCGGGTCGCACCCGACCGCTGGAAGGCTTTCGCCCGCCCGGCACGACGCCTCAAGGTCGACGACCGCATTGCCTTCGGCCACGGTGGCTCAAGCTGCTTTCTTGGAACGCTCGACGCGACCGTCGAGGAAAAGGGCGATGCCGGCGAAGTGACGCTGCGCTTTGATCTCTCGGGTCCCTCGCTTGACGAGGCGATCATGGCGGTCGGCCACATTCCCTTGCCGCCTTACATCGCCTCCAAGCGCGCCGAGGATGCGCAGGACCGCGCCGACTACCAGACCATGTATGCCCGAGAGGAGGGCGCCGTTGCGGCGCCGACCGCCGGTCTGCATTTCACCGACCGTCTTTTCGCCAAGCTCGACGAGGCCGGCATCGAGCGCCACTTCGTGACGCTGCATGTGGGTGCGGGCACGTTCCTGCCGGTCAAGGCTGATGATACCGACGACCACGTGATGCACCAGGAGATCGGTCACGTCGATGCCCGGACCGCCGAGAGGCTGAACGCCGTCAAGACGAGGGGCGGGCGCATCGTCTGCGTCGGCACGACCTCGCTGCGGTTGATCGAAAGCGCCACCTCGGAAGACGGCACGGTCAAGTCCTGGTCCGGTCCGACGGGTATCTTCATCACGCCCGGCTACCGCTTCCGCGCGGTGGACATGCTGATGACCAATTTCCATCTGCCGAAATCAACGCTGTTCATGCTGGTTTCGGCCTTCAGCGGCCTGGACACGATGCGCGCGGCCTACGCGCACGCGATCGAAACCGGCTACCGCTTCTACTCCTATGGCGACGCCAGCCTGCTTTTCCGGAAAGACTAAATGACCGAGACCTTCCAGTTCAAGCTACACAAGACCGACGGCAAGGCCCGTCGCGGCGAAGTGTCCATGCCGCGCGGCACGATCCGCACGCCGGCCTTCATGCCCGTCGGTACCGTCGGCACGGTCAAGGCGATGTATCTCGACCAGGTCAAGGATCTTGGCGCCGACATCATTCTCGGCAATACCTACCACCTGATGCTGCGCCCAGGCGCCGAACGCGTCGCGCGGCTCGGCGGTCTGCATGGCCTGATCCGCTGGCAGGGCCCGATCCTGACGGATTCGGGCGGCTTCCAGGTCATGTCGCTGGCGGGCCTTCGCAAGCTCGACGAGCAGGGCGTCACCTTCAAGAGCCACGTCGATGGTGCGCTCTTCCATATGTCGCCGGAGCGCTCGATCGAGATTCAAGGCTTGCTCGACAGCGACATCCAGATGCAGCTCGACGAATGCGTGGCGCTGCCGGCCGAGCCAAAGGAAATCGAGCGCGCGATGGAAATGTCGCTGCGTTGGGCCGAGCGCTGCAAGGTCGCCTTCGGCGACCAGCCGGGCAAGGCGATGTTCGGCATCGTGCAGGGCGGCGATATCCCGAAGCTGCGCGAACGCTCGGCTGAAGCGCTGAAGGGCCTCGATCTCAAGGGCTATGCGGTGGGCGGTCTCGCCGTCGGCGAGCCGCAGGAGGTAATGCTGCGCATGCTCGACATTACCTGCCCGATCATGCCGGTGGACAAGCCCCGTTACCTGATGGGCGTCGGTACGCCAGACGACATCCTGCGGTCGGTCGCCGAGGGCATCGACATGTTCGACTGCGTGATGCCGACCCGCTCGGGACGCCACGGCCTCGCGTTCACGCGCCACGGCCGCATCAACCTGCGCAATGCCCGTCACGCCGAAGACATGCGCCCGCTCGACGAGCAATCCTCTTGCCCTGCGACGCGCGACTATTCGCGTGCCTATCTGCACCATCTGATCCGCTCGAACGAATCGCTCGGCGGCATGCTGCTCAGCTGGAACAATCTGGCCTACTATCAGGAACTGATGGCCGGAATTCGCCTGGCGATCGAAGAAGGTCGCTTCGCTGACTTCATGGCCGAAACGCAGGAAACCTGGCGGCGAGGGGACCTTCCCCCGGTCTGATGGTCGCCAGCGGACCGATGTCTCAGATGGCCGGTCCCGACGCCGACTGCAAAATCATCACGCCGTTGATCTTGTAGCTGCCATCCGGCTGTTTCACGAGTTCGTAAACTGCGGTCCAGTCCTTGCCGTCTGGCGCCGAGATCAGAACTTCCTGCAGCACCTGGTCGCCAACAACCTTCGATCGACCAAAAGCAAAGTTGCCAGGCCGGTAGACGGGCTGGTAGCCGCGCTTCACCATCTCGAAGAAGCTTGCCTTATCGGGAAACTTGCCGCGGATCGCGGGTGAAGCGAAGGAGTAGGCGGTCTCGGCATCATCCTGCAGAAAGGCAGTGATCTGTTCCCGTATGATCGTTCGCGCCGTATCGACGGGTTCCTCCGCACAAGCGGCAGTCGCGGCTGCCAGTTGTGCCACCATACCGAGGGCAATCGCAAAGCTCCTGAACATCGCCGATCTCCATAGCCGCAATGTAAGACCATAGGACAGTCGCGGCTTTTGGAAACAGGAGTTTTGGTGGCAGCTTCAGATAGTTGCTCAGATCTGTCTATGTAAATCGTGTTAATTCAATTTGTTGTCTGGTGATATGAAAGTCAGATATCAGATATCATAAGTTGGTGATGTCCGCGTAATGGCGTGCGCAGGCTGGCGGCGGCGAAGCGCCCGTTGCCAATGGGCGATCTAGTTGAACGTTGTCGCCATCCATTCCTGCCATTTCGGCTCGCTGTCTTTCGCGCGCGCCTTGGCACCGTCTCCATAGTGATAGAGCGCGATGCTGGCATTGGTGCCTTCGCCGGTCGAATAGCTTCCGATGAGCGCGACGCCGGCGCCGGGTTCCTTCAGGCGCAGCAGCAGATAGCGTTGCTTGGTGTCCTGCTGTACCCGTTCGACGATGCCGTCAAGGCGTTCGGGCCGTGGTGGCGTGCTGCGCTCCTCGCCGACATTGGCGCCGAGAAGTCCCAGCGCTTCGTTCAGGCGTTCCCAGACTCTTGCCTGCGGTTCCCCGGTTGAAACCATGGCGAAGCTGCTGACCGCCTTCTCGCCGGCGAAATGTGCGAGATAGATCTTCAGGATCTCGAAGAACGCCGGCCATCCGCCCTCGAAGCCTTCCAACTGGTCGTCCCAGTCGTCGTTCGCTGTGAACAGCGAATGCACCATGCGCAGCACGCAACGATCGCCGGAACGCGCCGTGACGGTGATTTCGGTTGCGACCGGCGGCGCGCCCTCGCTCCACTCGCGTTCCACATAGGCAAAGCGGGCAGGCGGCTCCCAATGCGTCACTTCGCCGGTCGAGCTGCCGTTCGGACCGAAGTCGAAGGCGATCTTGCCCCCGACCCGCTCATCGATTTCCGTCTTGGTGAACCAGGCATTGTTGCCGCTGCCGGTTGCGATCGCCTGCCAGACCTCTTCGGGCGAGCCGGGCACGATCAGTTCCATTTCAACCCAGCGCTTTCCGCTGCCATCCTTCTTGATCGGCATGGGTTATCCTTTCAGGAGTTGGTGTCGTCGGGTTCGCCCTTGGCTGCGCTCTCGTCGCTCGGCCCAGGGTAGGAGGCGATGATGAGCCGGTGCGGCCGGGCGTCCGGCGCGCCTTCATCGTGGTAGCGCGCGGCGAGCGCGCTCACCGCCTGGGCGAGATCGGCGGTAAAGGCGGCGCGCTCCGCAGGCGAACGAAAGTTGATCACGGTGTCGATCGACAGCGTCGCCAGGCGCTTGTCCTGCGTGCGGGCGCTGCGCAGCAGTCCGCCGACCTCACGGACCATGCGGGCCGCCAGTGCGACCATATAGCTCGCAGACAGGCGATCGCTGCTCCGCCCGGGGTCGGCAGCAATCGGCCCCAGCGCCGCCGGCGAAACTACATAGGACGTGGCGGTTGCGACCATCAGGCGCTCGGTCAACCCGCCCCAGCGGCGTTGCTCTGCCGGTTCTATCAGTTTGTGCTCTTCGAGCGCACGCAGATGGTAGTTGACCTTCTGGCGCGTCAGCCCCACCCGCACAGCCAGCGCGGCAGCCGATGCCGGCGCGGCAAGTTCCGCCAGCAAGCGGGCCTTGATCGGCTCCAGGGCAAGTGCGGCGGCGGCCGGCGCGTCTATGACATCGAGATCGAGCATGGTGCAATCATCGCCTTGACAGATTTTTTTGTCAAGGCGATGATTGCACCTAATGCGGGTAGGGGAATGCCGAGTGCCCGCTGGCATGCGCGACCTCAGCTATGCGGAGCCTTCCAACCATTCAGGCTCGCCCAATGGAGCCAGCCATGCGGAAAGGCGCTGAGCCGGGTTAGGTTCCCGGTTGAGCTTCTCCACGCGACGCGACGCTAACGTTTGCCGACCGCTTGGCAGGTCGTCGTTTTTCTCTGAATGTCACCACCCAAGGTAGCGGGAGGCAATGTATCGATGGAAGCGCGCCGATGAATACCGGAACGATCGAGATTTACCGCCCACGTGATGTTTCCACCCTGGGCGACTGGAACATCGGCGGTCTCAAGCTCAAAGCCTATGGCCTTGCCGCCGATGGCAGACACATCGATGACGCGATGGTTACGCTGGCTCAGTCATTCGTCCGACAGGACGTCATTCCGTGCGTGGCGGCTGGGGGCGATAGCAATGGCCTCGCTTTGTCATCGTCCATCCCGGCAGCCTCGGCATCTCCATCTCGGCTCACTGGTGGATACAAGGTTCGGTTCTGTGTCAGCGCAACTATCGGAAGCTCTATACGGCTTCTGAGCCGATGGATGCTGCAAGGAGACCGGCCATTGCCTGTGTTTGGGAATTGGCGCTGATCAACGCCGAGCAGGAAGCCTGGCGAAAGACGATGATGAAAGACAAACCTGATCCATTGGCCTACATGGAAGAGCGTGCCGCGTTTGGGACGGCTTGAGCGCCAGGGGCGTGCCGCAAGTGACGAGGGCGCGCTTTGCGCAAACGTTGGAGAGAGGGTCGCATGTCATCCTTGAACCCACCCGACCACATGCAATGTGGCAGCCAAGTTGAACTGTCCGCTTTGGCGCAAAGTAGAAATGTCACTTTGGGCGGCGCATCGTCAGCCATTTAGACATGCGACACTCGACATCTCCGTTGGCGCTGAGGCAAGCCCCCGACCGAACCGGCTGGACCGGGTTGCAAGGGAAGGGAGGGGGCGGATGAGACGCACCCATCGGCTTTAGCTTGGACAGTTGAAGCAGCCGGTCATTCCGCCGCATCGAGGTCAGAGAGCGCCTGTCGCCGCCGGGCAATGACCGCAGGATCGTTCATGAAATCCTTCCGACGTCCCGGACCGCGCGCGCGTCGAACGTAGC
>NZ_JACVBF010000039.1:0-8328 GCF_014852195.1 Ensifer sp. ENS08 | reverse complement strand
TGCAAAACAACGACCCAGGGGAGCACCAACTGGCCGGCTTCAGAGCGGAATGGTGGCCGGCATAAAATCGGAATAGGTGGCCGGCTTCGTTTCGGAATCAGCGGCCGACTTCACCGGAATGCGCAGATTGGGATAGCGTCGGAGGACCGGTCCGCGGCACATTGGCAGAGGATGGACGTTCCATCCGGATGCCGCCTCAGTCGCAATGTCCAGGGCTCGACGTTGCGCTGGAAGCGGAAGCTTCTGAACTGCAGTCGACATGGGCGGCTTCAACCGTTCGTGACGAATGGCCGTAAGTTCTGTAGCTTTTTTCGAGAAGATGCTCCGCCAGTCTCTCGTCGGCTTCAGTGCCGTTTACCTGTTCATTCGGCTCTTCGGATTTTCGTCTCGGGGTTCCGATGGCCGCGGGACCGAACTGTTCTGTGGCATGCGGTCGTCCGCCTTGGCAGCCGCCGTCGTACGGGACTTGTGTTCCGGCCGTCACCTGTCAGGCCGGACGCAGCTGTTCGGACTTCTGCTCAACGTGGCGTGTCGCTTGAACACGCAGTTCCACACGATTCCGAATAGCCGAACTTGCGCAGGTGCCGAGCTTCGCCTCGGACTAGATCGCCCGCTGTCGAACATGCCCTCATGGGGAGATCGCGCGTTGACCGGAGCAGGTCCCTCTGCTCCGGCGTGGGACCGTCCGCATGCAGCACGTTCGCATGGGACCAAGCGGCCTCCTCTGAACAGCGGAAGGCAACGGACACGGTTTGAAATGCAGGATTTGAAACGATGTTGATCGCGTCCGACGCGGTTCGCGACGGCGGTGTCCAAGGGAACTGACTTCGCGATCCCTTAGGTCCGCCGTCGGGAATGTTCGCCAGGCAAAACGACAGTCGCGTCAAACCGGGTTCCTTGGAAGGGGCTATCACTCGACGAAATCCAACACCAGATTGGGATCTAGAACCACGCTTGCAGCCTCGCTGAGTTGCAGCCTGCAAGCGTGCTTCGGTCCCTACTTGACGGCTACCGCTTGTGGAACATTCCTGAAGCTGATAGCCATCCGATTATAACTGTTCATCAGGCCGATGGCGATGGTGAGGTCCACAAGTTCACGTTCGCTGAAGAATGCGCTCGCCTCTTCGTAGGCGCTGTCCGGCACACCGGTTTCCGCAACGCGCGTTACAGTTTCCGCCCATGCCAAGGCTGCGCGTTCACGCTCGTCAAAGAGATTTCCAGCCTCTCTCCATGCTTGCAGCAGAGCGATCTTCTCGATCTGCTGGCCCTTTTTCAGGAGATCGCGTGTGTGCATATCCAAGCAGAAGGCACAGTTGTTGATCTGTGAGATGCGCAGATAGACAAGTTCCACCAGCACTGGAGAGAGGCCACTTTGCATAACGTAGCCGTAGACCCCCCCCAGTGCTTTAACGCCAGCGGGCGCGATCTGATTGTAGTCGAGACGTGCTGACATCTGTTCACTCTTTCCCTTTTGTGTTGGTTGTCAGCTCCTGCTCGTCAGTGTCGACGACGAAGACAGCGAGAAGCTTGGCGGGCTTCGTCGTGCTCGCATTGCGACTTACAGGGTGGCTGGAGCCAGGGGTCTCGTAAAAGCTCTCTCCGGGGCCGTAGGTCTTCTTAGGGCCATCGTTCACCTGAGATTCGATTTCGCCAGAGAGTACGTAGGCAAAAATGAAGGCAGATTCGGCGTGGATGTGCGGCAACGATGCCGCGCCCGGTGCATAGTCAACCACTACCGCGCGGACCGATTTACCGGGAATGTTGGGGATTGCCTGGTCGAAGGTCGGCGTTACGGTTTCCAACTCATGTGCTGTAGCCGGAACTGTAACCAGAGTAAGGGCCGCGAGGGCTGCGCCAATGATGGATCGTGCACGCATTTAACATTCTCCTTTGCAGTTTCAACGCCTTAAAATACGACCCTGTTAGTTTTGTAAGAAGCACCGAGAATGATCGAAAACGCTGTACCAGGGCCGCCGTCTGGCCGCGATGCAATAGCTCCCGACTGGAGAGTGGAGTCGGGCCCGCGGACCGTCCCAAGCCGGCGTGTCCTGACGAAAGATCGATCCTGAAGACGGCTGATCTTTTGTAGGATTCAATCTTTGCTGGGCAAAATGCTCCGACTAGTGTCGTTGGCGGAAATTGCGAGGTTCAAGATCACAGCGGTAGCCACGTTCAAGAACAGCGCTATAAGTCCGGTGTAGATTGTCACCTGAACTTCGGAGAAAGCAAAGGTGTGCAGCGGTTTCAGGCCGTCACTCCAAACCAGCAAAGTGCCGCCAATGAATCCGGCAGCCCATCCTGCGAGAAGTGCCGGTGCGCGGAACCATGTGCTGTAGAGCCCGAAAACGAGCGCTGGGAGTGTTTGCAGTATCCATAGCCCTCCCAACAGTTGCAGGTCGAGGGCAAATTGAGTGGGCAGGAACAGGATGGCCAGGAGCGCGCCGACCTTCACTAGCATCGATGTTACCTTCGCAACCTTCGCCTCGCCCGCGGGCGTAACCTCGGGATTGACCCAGACTTTCCAGAAATTGCGAGTGAAGAGGTTCGCCGCGCCAATGCTCATCACAGCGGCGGGCACCAATGCACCGATCGCTATTGCTGAAAACGCAAAGCCAGCGAACCAGCTTGGAAACAGATACTTGAACAGCGCGGGCACAACGTCGTTGTTGCTCTCGATCTGAAGGCCGGCGGCGTGTCCCATGTATCCGAGTAACGCGAGCAACCCTAATAAAAGCGTGTAGGCGGGCAACAGGATGGCATTTTTTCGGATCGTGTTTACTCCAGCAGATGCGAATATCCCGGTCAATGTGTGTGGGTACATGAATGCGGCCAACGCGGATCCTAGTGCGAGCGAAGCATAGGGGAGGAACTGACTTTCATTCAGCAAAATACCTCCGGCGCCTTTGACTTGAAACGCGCTGTCTGCCGCGGCGAATACGGCTCCATAGCCTCCCAGCTTTGATGGAACGATGATTACGGCAGCCAAAACCACGACATAGATCATTATATCCTTCACGAATGCAATCAACGCTGGTGCGCGCAGACCTGAGGAATACGTGTAGAGCGCCAGGACTAGAAAGGCTGTTATGATAGGTATTTCACCTGTGAGGCCTAATGCCTTGATCGCGACTTCCATGCCGATAAGCTGCAACGCGATATAGGGCATGGTCGCAACTACGCCCGTTACTGCTACGGCGAGTTCTAGAGCACGGGAATTGTAGGCGCCTCGGACGACATCACCTGCGGTGACGTGCCCGCATTCTTTAGCCGTCTTCCATAACAATGGCATTACTGCGAAGACCAGCGGATAAACGATGATTGTGTAGGGAAGTGCGAAGAAGCCATATGCGCCCACGGCGTACACCAGTGCGGGAACAGCGATGACCGTGTATGCGGTATAGAAATCTCCTCCGACCAGAAACCATGTTATCCAAGTTCCGAACTTCCGGCCGCCGAGGCCCCATTCATCAAGGTGGTCGAGGGACTCCGCTCGTCGCCAACGCGAGGCGAAGAAACCCATGGCTGTTACGAGGACAAAGAAAAAAACAAACACTGCCAGGGCGGAACTATCGATTTCAGTGGTCATCACGAACACTCCTGTAGACGACGTAGGTCAAGAGCGACGTGAGGGGTACCCAGGCGAACTGATACCAATAGAAAAAAGGAAAACCGAGAAGCATCGGCTCTTGGAAGTTATACAGCGGGACGATAAGCAATCCGATAAACGGTGCCAGCAGCAGTAGTCGGACCACGACGTTCTCTCCCCTACGAACAGGCTGTTTCAGGACTTTCTTTTTGACGTTTTGGTCAGATCGCGTGCATCGATGCACGTGCCGACTTTCGGAAGCCAGCGCTTCTGCGTATTGTGTCAGGCGGCGCGAGGCGCTTGGAGCCTAACCGGTGCTCCGTAGTTTCCCGGCGATACGGGCGACGTGAGCGCCTTGGAAACGCGCACCTTCGAGCTCAGGTAGTGAGGGCTGCCTGCCGCCATCGTCACCCGCGATTGTCGATGCGCCATACGGAGAGCCGCCTTTGACCTCTCCGACGCCAGATTGACCTTCAAACGTGTAAGGCAATCCGGCGACCACCATCCCATGCTGCATCAAAGTGGGAATAAACCCTAGAATCGTCGACTCCTGTCCGCCGTGTTGCGTACCGCTCGACGTAAAGACCGAGCCTACCTTCCCAACCAGAGCAGCGGTCGCCCACAGTTCACCGGTTTGGTCCCAGAAGTTGCGCATTTGGGAGGCGACCGCTCCAAAACGGGTGCCACATCCCACAATTATTCCGTCGTATTGTGCTAATTCGCTTACTTTAGCTATCGGAGCACTTTGGTCCATTTTGTAATGAGATGCCGCCGCGACCTCATGTGGTACCAATTCCGGCACACGCTTCACGACGGCGTCGGCACCGGTGGAAATCGCGCCAGCGGCGACAGCATTCGCCATCGTTTCGATATGCCCGTAGGACGAATAGTACAGTATGAGCAGTCTGGTCACGACACTCTCCGTTCCAACAGATTTGTTTGGAAATGTAGCTGCTTTCTGGCTCTCTATCCGTTCCCGCGCCTTGCCAAGGCGCCTCCAGTTACGCCGATACGGCCCGTGTGCAGATGGAAACGTTCGCCATGCGCGAACTCCCGCGCGGGTGGAGCGGCCGCAACTTGGATATCCTTCGATCGGTGAGCGGCAGCTGCGCGTGCCTCGCCGGAGGGGCTTTTCCTGGATGGCATTGCTTGTCCTCGATCATCACCGTCCGCAGATGCTAATCTCTAGCCAGTCGTTAAAGCTATTGTACGTTGGTATCCCCGCGCATCCGCGGGCTCGGGAACAGACGTTCCGGACGATGACGTCCAGCCGATCATTTCACACGAGGAGGCCGTGGAAAGTGGGCGGGCATCGCTCATGCTCTACATAACGCCATTTCCACTTACGCGTTCATACTGCCAACAGAAGAGCTCGAAAACTCGGGCGTACCCCCCGATCGGGTGTATACAGCCGATCAAACAGGTCTAAAATTCGTGGACGCAAATTTCTAAGGTGTGACCGATGAAGGTGCAGACTGATATTGCGTTGAGGACATGCGCAGGGCCCGGTGACTTGGGAGAGGACCACTTCAGCGCTAGAGAGAAGCTTCGGTCGGAAGACCTGGAAGCTAAGCTTCGCGAAATGCGGATAGTTGTCAGCGTTGTCGCACTCGGAGTGCACTCCAATCTGCGGTGGCTCTCACGCGACGAGCCAGATATAGAAGCTGCCCGTTGCACCTCCGCGAAGCTTGTTGAACAGATCAACCGCCTGGAGTACCTTTTGAAGGAGTTGGCTGAGAGGTAGCTAGGCCGTGATAAGGGAAGCTGCGTTCAAGACGAGGCGCTGTTTTCCGGTCTTTTGTCTGTTGTGTGCGTTCTTCGTTGTTTTTGCGAATAAGGCTCAAGCTGAACATGTTCTGCTTGCGGCAGTCGAAGAAGCGTTGGAACCAATTAAAGTCCACGACAAAAACGACATCCTTTTCAGGCATCTTTCCGTCTCGCAAGGTCTGTCCCAGACTCGGGTATCTCAGATACTCCAGGACGACGAAGGATACATCTGGTTTGGTTCCCAACACGGGGTCAGCAGATATGATGGGTATGCGTTTCGTACGTTCCGACACGAGCGCGCAAACCCAGGAAGTCTCAGCGGGACCTTCATATACTCCCTGTTTAAGGACAAGAAGGGAACAATATGGGTCGGCAGCGACCAGTATCTTGACGCGTTTGACAGCGGGACGGAGCTGTTTCGCCATTATGTGATCGACCCGAGTTCTCCCACTGTGATTCACATTAGCGAGGGTGCAGAAGGCAAGCTCTGGTTGTCCACGAGCCAAGGGCTCTTTGCACTTGATCCAGAATCAGGCGACGTGACGCGGTATGGCCACGACCCCCTCGATCCCAATGGTCTGTCCTCGAGCGATATAAAATCCACCGGATTTGATCGTCATGGCGTGTTCTGGGTCGCCAGCGGCTTTGGACTTGAAGCGCTAGACCCGGCGACTGGAAAGGTTTCTCGCCGCATACCGCTTCGCCAAGAGGTGCGAGAGTTCGGCTTTCATGAGGACTCTCATGGAACGTTCTGGATCTACTATGGGGCGGGCAACGGTTTAGCAATCTACGATCGGACGACTAACGTCGTGAGGCGCCTGGCCTATGATGAAGCGTCTTCAGAAACGAGTTTGTCGGGGGTTTATTCTCTGATCGAAACGTCTGGGGGCGACATCTGGCTGGCGACAATGGGGTCGGGGTTGTTGAAGCTCAACCGGGGCTCGTTCACGTTCGACCGCTATCTGCACAACCCCAGCGACCAGCGAAGCCTCGCCGCAAACCGTGCCATTGCCCTGCGTGAAGATCGGGAGGGCAATATCTGGGTCGGGCTACATTCAGCAGCCCCCAATATGTTTCCTTCCGAACGCGCGCCATTCGAGCGGCTCTGGCCGCTTCCCAAGCTGCCCAACAAATTGGGCGAGTCGCTGGTCAATACGATCCTGGAAGACCAAGAAGGATACGTCTGGTTTGGTGCAAGCGGCGCTCTCAACCGTTTGGGCCCCGATCGTGCATTGACAGTTCATACGCCGCTCGGCCGCGATACGCCCGTTGAGATCCTCACGCTTTTGGAAGGAGGAGATGGTAAGCTCTGGATAGGCACCCTCGGCGCGGGGCTGTTGGCATACGATCGGGAGACCGGCGAAATTGCTTCATTTCGGAGTGAGCCCGGAAATGACGAGTCGATAAGCAGTGATATCGTCACGCGCATTTACCCCGCCGGGGAGTCCTCCTTCTGGATCTCCACCTGGAATGGGCTGAACCGTTTCGATATCAAATCTTCAAAATTTCAGCGCTACTTTCGAACAAACCCAGCGCACAGCGCCTTCTTCTCAATCGCTTCGGACCTGGAGGGGCATCTCTGGCTTGGCAGCACCAAGGGATTGGCCAGGTTCTCTACATCCACAGGCCACTTCGAGACATACATCAACGAGCCGATGAATGAGCTCTCGTTGTCAAACAACACGGTCAATTCGGTGATTGTCGACAGCGAACAGGTCGTTTGGGTCGGAACCCAGAACGGGCTTAACAGAATCAAGCCTCCCTACGATCGGGTCGAATCTTTCTTCGACATAGATGGCCTTCCAGGAAACGTCGTCAGTTGCATCCTTGAAGACGAGGCTGGGCATTTGTGGATGAGCACCAATAAGGGTGTTGCCCGCCTGAATCCAAGAGATCTCAGTTTCAGCAACTTCACCACGCAAGATGGCTTGCCCGGCGAAGATCTGACTGGATGGAACGCCTGCGCAAGATCTACCAACGGGTCGATGTATTTCGCTGGATTTTCGGGCGCAACAGTTCACAGACACACGGTACCACTTTCAGCAAAACCCGCACCTAACGTAGTCTTCAGTGACATCTCCGCGGGCGGTCGGCAAATACCGACGCCTCGCGGCAATTCTGCCATTGCCATCGACCACAGCTCCGATTTGCGGGTGACGTTTGCCGCACTCAGCTTCCTTGACCCGCCCAGCACCAGGTATCGCTACAGGCTGAACGGGTTGGACGCTGATTGGCACACGGTTTCGAGTGAAGGCAGGACGATCAATTACGCTCATCTTCCGGCGGGCGCATATCAACTGGTGGTACAGGCAGCCGTGCAGCGAGGGAGTTGGACCGACGAAGGCGCTTTGCTGAACATAGTCGTCCATCCTCCATGGTGGCGCTCTTGGTGGTTCGTTGTCCTAGCGTCGCTTGCCCTCGTCTCCGCTTTCGCGCTGGCTTTTCGGGCGCGTTCGGCTCAACTAAGAAACGAGTACAACATTCGGCTGGCTGAGAGGGTCGGTGAAAGAAGCCGCGTGGCGCGCGAACTGCACGATACATTGCTGCAAAGCTTCCAGGGTCTTTCTTTCCAGATGCAGGCTATGCGTCATCTGTTGCCATCCAAGCCCGCCCAAGCGATCTCGCTGCTCGACTCTATCCTAGACCGAAGCGATCAGGCAATCTCTGAAGGGCGGGATGCTATCCAGGCGCTCAGAGAAGCACCGCCGAACGTCGAAATCGTCAAGGAACTGCGCGACGAAGGCGAGAGGCTCGCGAGAAGCATCAGCGAGCGTCTCCGCCCGGAATTTGCTGTAGTGGCGCTAGGCGATCCCTTGACGCTCGACGAGGTTGAGCTTCTAGAGCTCTATCTGAATTAGCCCCCGAAAGGCCCGGACATGCTCCCCCACTTAGTTAAGTGTGTAGGAGTAATGTCGGCATTATGACTAGCAGCAATTTTAAGATGGAAGTTCTCTCTGGGCCGGAACGTCGGCGGC
>NZ_JACVBF010000038.1:0-8456 GCF_014852195.1 Ensifer sp. ENS08 | reverse complement strand
CAATCCGCTGCAGATCGCGCTCGCTCATCGCAATCAATCCCATCCGCAATCTCCCAGGTCATCAAAACCCGGGGAGAGTGACATTCCAACTTTGCAGGATCAGGACACTTTAACTTTGCGGCTACAGGTTCAGATCGCATAATCTGAATTATGGAACTGAATGTGATGTATCAAATATGCCCTCTAACACATTGATCAAAATTCACTTCCTCGCGATAGATTATTGAATCAGCGCTCGCCATTTCGTGTATACGTCTTGCGCCGCTCGATTTCGACCGCAGCCTCGATGTGGCCATGGCAGAACCATCGTGAGGACGCCTGAGCCACTTCGAGCGTTGTTCGACGCCCTTGCATGCGGCTTGAGGAGACGCGAGTGGCAGCCGCTTGTTCAAGCGTCGCGAGGCAGGACAGAGAGCACGCGCGCAATGAAGGCTGCAAACTCTTCCATGTAGCCACGGAGAAACTGCTCGGTCGTTTGCACCGTCACTTCTCCGTCGTCGGAAATCAGCCCCGGAGTGAATTGAATGTAGGCTTCTGGGGCGTTCATCTGCGGTGAATTGCAAAAGCTAAGAACACTGCGCAGTCCTTGTTGCGCTACCGCGGTTCCGATCGAGCCCGGCGATGTCCCGATGACAGCCGAAGGCTTGCGTGTGAAGGAGTTCTTTCCGTAGGGGCGACTCGCCCAGTCAATGGCGTTTTTTAGGCCACCCGGGATTGAACGGTTGTATTCCGGGGTTACAAAGAGAATGGCGTCGACCCCAGCCAACTCTTCTTTGAAAGCTCTCGCGACCGGCGGAAAATCGGCATCATAGTCATGGCTATAGAGCGGGAGTTCCCTGAACGATATTTCTGTCATTTCAAGCTGTGCAGGAGCCAACCTCACCAGTGCACGGGCGAGCTTGCGATTTATGGAGTCTTTGGCGAGACTACCAATCAAGTATCCGACCTTATGCGTTTGCATAATAATTCTCCCGATACCGTGACCTGTGGCGTGGACTGCAACGACAATGTAGCGCGTCGCGCCGTGACTGTCATGTTTCCAAGTCGCTGCAACCCGATCTCAGAACTCTCTTAACGCGCCAGTATACCGGCAGAACTGCAGCTTTCATCCGGAGCCGGTCGCCGCGGCGATCGGCATGGTATCCGGCGGATGCGGAAGGAAGAATGGCTACCTTTGAAAGAAGAACATCGTGCAAACTATAGCAACTGAACGACTGATATTGCGCCAATGGCGCGAGGACAATTTTGAGGCCTTCGCTCGATTCTGGGGGGACCCCGTCACCACCGCCTTCGTCGGGGGTCCGATCAAGCGTGAGGATGCCTGGCGAAGGATGTTGTCGTTCATCGGTCATTGGCACTTGCGCGACTTTGGCTTTTTCGTTGTCGAAGATAGTAAAACAGGTGAAATGGCGGGCTACTGCGGAGCGCAGCTTCCTTTGGACAAGCTTGAACCTGAATTGGGATGGGGAATTTACCCCCAGTTCCAGGGGCGAGGCTATGCTACCGAGGCGATGCATGCCGTTCTCGACTTCGCAGCCAGCAAACTTGGCTGGAGGACGGCAATAAGCCTGATCACTGATGACAATTTGGCTTCCCAAGCGGTCGCGAGAAAACTCGGAGGCGCGCTTGAGCGACACGTGGATATCAGTGGCATGCGCTACGGCGTATACCGGCACGTCTTTGGAGATTCGTCGATTTAGCCGTTCAAGGGGTCCTCATCTGGTTCGGATACCTACAGCGTAGGTACGCCGGCAGCATCGCGCGTTGGCTCCGGCATTGCCGGAAGCAGGAGCAGGAGGGCCACCGACAGGAGGTGGATAGCACAGGCGACGAACGCGAGCGCCGCGAGCCCAGCGGCGATGATTGGCGCGGCGATGACGGTTCCAAGCGTGGTGATCATGAAGATGAAAAAGACGATCAGCGCCGATCCGCGCGCATTATTGGCACCCGAAGCAAGAATGCCGCGATAGAAGCCAATGGGGCCGCGAAGACCCAAGCCGATCGCCATGGGCGTAAACAATAGAGGCAACATCAGCGTGTTGGTACCGCCCATGAGACCGTAGGCGAACAGCGCAAGGGCACTCAAGGCAGCCATGATGGTGCCGGTCAGGATGACGTTTTCAGCGCCAAAACGTTCGGCAATCCGGGCGGTCAGATTGGCGACGATGATGAACCCGGAAATGTTGATGACCTGCATGATGATGAAGTCGTTCAGAGAGCCGCCCATCGACGCGACGATGACTGTCGGCGCGCCGAAGACGAAGGTGAGCAGTCCGCCGAGCGTCAGGGCCTGGCTGAGCGCGTATCGCATGAAGACGCGATCCGTGAGCAGTTGCCCATAACTACCGAGCGTGTCGGAGGGTTCTTCCTCACGGGGCAGCCCAAGCACGAGTATGAGGACCGCAGCGAGCATCGTCAAAACACCCAGCAGCTCGAATGACGATTGCCATCCGAAATGCGAAAGCAGCAGCACGCCGAAGATCGGCGCAAGCGCCGGCACCAGCGATTCCACGCTGCCGAGAAACCCGATGGCGCGCACCGCCGCCTTGTCGCTGAACAGCTGCCGGATCAACCCTGGGCCAAAGACCGGAGCCGCCGCAGACGCCACGCCTTGAACGAACCTCAGCGCGATAAGTGCCGTGATATTTGGCGAGAAGGCACAGGCGAGCGAGGCGGCTGCAAATCCGGCGAGCGAAGAGAAAAGCAGCGCCTTGCGCGAAAAGTGGTCCGCCAGGCGCCCATAAAGAAGCAGGCCGAGACCGCCGCCGCCGACATAGGCGGCAAGCACCAGCTGCGCGGTCGCCCGGTCAGTGCCGAAGATTTCAGGCAATTGCGGAACGGCCGGCAAGACGAGGTCGGTCCCTGCCAGCGATAGCGTTGCACAGATGATGAGAAGTGAAAACGTGATGGCGCGACGCGAATTTGTCATTGTCCGGAGTGCTCTTGGCGGATCTATCGTGACCGATGGGATGTGAGCGCAGACGCCCTGCCCGCCGAATTTTTTGGTACGCGGTTTCGGGGGCAACTGGCGGTCATGGCAGGCTAGCAGGGGCAGAACAGCTCGGACAACGAATGAAATATTCGCGTCTCAGATGGGATCGATACTGGTTACCAGGCGGCCGACGCGCCCGTCGGAAATGCCTATTCGTTCCCATCGGATGATGCTCGGGGGGATCGGCATATCGGGGTCGTCGCTGCCGCCGGTCGTGAACTGGACGGCTCCTGACCAGACCTCTTCAAACCAGCCAAGTTCTTGCAGTTGAAGTTCTCTCTCGATGATTTCCGCCGTCGCGTATCGCCATAGCGAGACGCCGAAAAAGGACGCGGCAGAGATCCGCCACTGGGCTTGCCTGGCCGGTGAGACGCTCAAAAGCGCATGGGTGTCGTCGCAAACAAGGTGAACCGGAAACGGCGCCGTTTCGATGAGCCGACGCAATGTCAGGTCTATCCCGACGCTCTCATGCCGCTCGAGCAGCGTCTCGACCCGGGCCCGGGCCTTTGCTGAAGGCTCATGCTGGCCGGCTTCCCATCGCGATAGCAGACCCTGCGATACGCCAAGATCCGCCGCCAACGTTTCCTGCTTGATCTGCCTGAGCCTGCGGAAGCGTCGAAGCCGGCATCCGAGCGGCAAAGCGCAAACCTTCAGATCAAGCTCCATACCTTCCTCGCGACAATAGCCCTCCCCCGTTGAATAGCAGGGACGCTTGGTCGGTTGTCAACAGACACCCGACGCCAGCGTCTAGCTCGATGTTGGGACGGTGGCATCTTCGACGCTCACTTTCGCCTGACGTCGAGGCCCAACGCATCGGCGATGATGATCGCGTCCTTGAGACGGACGCTTTCCGGAGCAATGGGCGATGACGTCATCCGGCTGTCGGGAATGAAAGCGGTTGGTCGGCACGTTGCTCCAGGGGAGATCACGGCGTTACGGGCCGCGCCATTGTCAAAGCGCAAGCCCTTGCAATCCGAACAATCGGACAGAGCTTGGACCTGAAGGGCAGAGAGTTGGCTTGATGGAAGGAGAGCTTTCTCGACGAGGGTCGCATAGCCAACATTCTCGTGGCGGCTTGGCGACGTTCGGCGCCACTACGGCCGAAGATCAGGCGATGGCCCCCTCATGCTTGTCAAAATCACCTGAGCGGGCCCACCCCCTGTCAGAGTTCGCACAGCTGCCGGCAGTGCAGTTACAGCGCCGCTGGAGCGGTTTCAGCGCGGTGCAACCGCGCCCGCATAAAAACCGCCGTCGCCACCATAGTAATCCTGTCTGACACTGGTCGCACCGCCGCCGGTCTGGGAGCATCCGGCAAGCGCGGAGAGTACGAGCAAGAATGTGGCAATACGCATTGAGTTTGATCCTTTCTTGGCTGTCACACACATAGTCACAGGCAAACGCCCAAACAACCCGGCGACGACACGACTTTCAACCAAACCCTGTATCCGAACGATCACGATACTGAAACAAAGGCGCACATCCTCTCTCTCGGCGCGCCCTACGCCGGCAAACTTCTTGAGCTACAAGATTTAAGAGAGAAACGATCGCAGCCGACACCACGATCGCCGAAGCGCTCGCGCAAATGGATTGGCTGGCACGCAAGACGCTGTTTGCCGAGGACGCCGAGGGCCACCCCAAGAGGTCGGCCGAGCGGGTGCAATCGTCACGCGTCGTCTGGTTCAACTAACGACCAGTACCGCCAAGACTGCTTGACGTCACGGTCATCGACCTCGCGTGCGCGTCTGATCAGACGCGCAATCGGAGGCGACTCAAGGAGACAGGCAGTAGCCGCCTGCGTCGTCGCGCTTAGGCCGCTTCGAGAGCGTTGCGGGCTGACCCTTTCGTCTCGATCAGCGTGCGCGCGACGATGTCGTGGTTGAGCCACAGGACAGGGCCCGATGGCGCCGAGCTCTCACCAAAGATGAGCTGCCCAACCGCTTCGACCACCAGCCGGCTCAAGAGATCGGAGATCAGCGCCTTGCCGTCCCGGTGCATCGCCGTGATTTCGCTCGATGTACCGATCGTCAGGTCGGACTGTCCCGGATTATTCGGCATTGGCCAGGACGAAAAGTCGTAGAACGGCCGCATCACTTCGCTCGTCTGCATATCGGAAATCTTCCGCAAGACGTCATCGACAGTGAAGCCATCTGCCAACAAATCCTGGCAGGCCTGCCATTGCTGCGCGACCCATTCGCCACCGCCCTCTTTTTTCAGCGCGAGCAGAAGCGGAATGAGGGGCAGCTCGATGCCGGCGAACACGTCGGACGAATTGGTGCGGATCTCAGGGCAATTGTAGACCGTCGCCTTAATGCCCTTGTTCCAGGCTTCCTCAGCGATGCGCTCCAGGCGCATCTTGGCGTAGCCCTGCGTGTAATTGGTATAGGTCTGCCAGCGGTACTCGTTAGCAACGAGAATGCCCGTACCGTGGTAGCCAAACGCCGAATAACGAACCTGGCCACCGGAAGCTTCGATGCGCGCCCGGATGGCTGTGCTCAGATCGATCAGGTGTCGGAACGTGTTGGCCGAAACCTCGTCGAAATTCTGAAGAATGAGCTTGCCCAAATCGCTGTCGAGCAGCGTTTGCGACGACATGTGGCGCGCGCCACGTCCCTTGTAGACGCGATTGGCGATGACCATGAACACCTTTGCCTTCGGGATGCCACCGGCCATGGTGTGCGCGAAGAAGACATTCCTGCCATCAGCGATCATGCCATCGAGGATCCCCATGACTTCAGAAAGGGCATTCTTGAACCGTTCGACGCCGACGTTTCGGCATTTCTCGATGTGCGACCAGTCGAGCTTCTCGTCTTGCCACGTCTCGAGCGTCATCTTCGCGAGAAGGTCGGTCGGAGTGGGCTCGCCTTCAGGCGCGTCAAGATCGAAACCGGCCATGATCGGCACGTTGATGATCTTGCCTCCGAGCCGGGCTTCAGCCGCCGCAAGTTCCTCGTCGTTCAGTGGCCGCAGAACATTGGCTTCGTCTCGTCTGCCAACCGTGATCCCGACAATTTCCATGCCGGCCTTCTTGGCTTGGTCGACCAGATGGGTGGCATAACCCCGATCGAACAGCTCACCAAACAGAACGAAAACATCGCCTGGACGGAAAATGTTCGTCCGCGGGGAGTGCGTCAGAGGGTTCGGTTTCTTCATACTGCCGGTTCTCTCAAAGCTGGTCGCGGAGCAACCAAACAAACTACGTGATGAACCACTGCACTGATTGGCGGCAAGTGGGAAGTGACAATAAGTATCGTTACAATTCAAACCGTGAGCGGAGCGGAACGGCGGTGGCGTCCATTCCAACCCCGCAGCGACCCGGAATGGTGAACTTTCCGCGTGACCGTTCACCGCTTCGACTCACCGCTTCGACGTGATTTCTGCCGGCCCCGGATCCTGTCGTGGCGCGGCTGAACGTGGCCTTCGAAACCAAACATATACTCCTGGGCGCACGCTACTTTTCAATCCGCAGGACGATGAGGTCAGACTGTTTGACTGATGATACGGGATGAAGGACCGGCCCAGCACTGCCTGTCATGATGGCATCGAACAACGGCATCTTCTCGCTTCCCACGAGCCCTAACGGCGCCCGACAAACGGCCAGGTAGTCGAACCCGGATAAAAGAGCACTCCGCTCATTGTTGCTACTCGACATAAAGGCCTGAAGAACCCGTCCGATCGCTGGCGCGGCCCGGTGAAAGGGAACGCTCGACACCGTAAGGCTGTCCTGCGACCTACGGGCGATCTCAAGCCCCAGTGCCGGCGGCGTCATCACTTGTCCAGGTGGAAGGGTGGCAAGCAGCGAGAAATCCGCCCCCTTGCAATCATTCCAGAGCAGGTGGTCAAAAGCATCCGTAGTCTTACGCTCAAAAGGCACGACGGAGTAGAATGAGGTGGCCATCACAACAGCCATCCCTCCAAACGCGGCCAACCGCCTAACCGCCACCTGGCTGTCTTCGCGAATTATCGACGCCGCAGCAGGCAGCAACAACGGAACGACGGCAGCAGAGAAGCGCAAATACCGGTTGGAGACCAACGCGGTCAGGAGGAGCGCTGCGGCGACAGCATGGATGATAGCGAATTGCGGATTTGCCGTTCGGGGGGCGTTCAACGCGCGCTGCAAGCTAACAGCCAGGACGCAGCTGAAAATACCCAGTAGAGCAAGTGAGCCGTAGTCCCCTGTTCGGAAAAACTCCAGGGCACTCTTTTCCTGGTCGATGCGATCAAACCAATATATCCGGGCCAGATCGTCGATGGCTGCATATGGGCCGGCCAAAAGCTGTGGATAGGCGAACAACAGCACAGCCGATAGCATCGAACCGGCGGTAGCCAAAAGTCCAAACTTGAACGCCGCGCTCGAAGCCTCCGGCACCAGCCATAAGGTCACGGTTGCGATCGCTCCAAAGCCAAGCAGTGCGAATGCAAATGGTGCGGAGAAAGCATCGTTCTCCACACGCCAGAACCCGGAAGGACCGATTACCAAAAAGGTCAGGATGCGTACCGCAACCAGGCATGTGATGGCGGTTGAGGCAAGCATCGTTCGGGTGCCGTCCAAACCCGCGGCCCACGCTAGTGCCAAGGCTCCCAACACCAGCGCGATAACAGGCAACGTCTCCAGGCCTACCAAGAGCGAGATCGTCGCTGAAATCGCGACGACCGCCCCGCCTATGCGATCGAACCTAGCAATCCCGTATATCAACGTGAGCAACAGCACCATCTGCAAGTTATGGTGGTCAATGCGGCCAGGACTAAATTCCCAGATCGCGAAGGCCATAAGGACGAGGACGGCGCATAGCATTCCGGGCGAAAGCTCACCTTTTCGTGGCGCTATCCGGCTCAAAACCCCAACAACCCCAATGGTGAAAAAGACTGCCATTACGGCTGGCCAAACCTGGAAGGCCACCGCGAGCGCGTCTTCCGCTCCCAAGGCGGACTGAAGAGAGAAAGCTATGAGCATGTAGGGAAGGTCAACTATTCGCGACCAAGGCGAAATATACGGCTCGGGCATCAGGATCCGCGGTATTGCCGGCCTAAGCCACCCGCCATCCTCAAGGAATGCCTTGATTTGCAGACCCCGCAAACTGTCGTCGATGTCAGCGTTGTGAATACGCTCACCGGACAAATCGAACCCGATGAGTAGGCCGACGATCAAGATGCAGATCAGCCAATACCCCGTTGCCGACCAGCGTTCATCAACTCGCGCGACACTCGTCTTGCTGACAACTAAACTCATGGCAGATGAAACTCGTGTGAAGCGCTCAAACTCACACGAGACTGCCTACACCTACTCTCTTAATAAGTGTGTAATTTTAGGTTGCGTGCGAAACTCTGCCTCAAGGGCAACTGGAGTTGCCCCCAAAAGACCGGACATGCTCAGGCTTGAGATTGCGAGCTGATGAACTCGCGCGGGGATTGATATCCTAAAGCGCTGTGCGGGTGAAGATTGTTGTAATGCTCGAACCAGAACGGC
>NZ_JACVBF010000037.1:0-10843 GCF_014852195.1 Ensifer sp. ENS08 | reverse complement strand
CAAGCTCGCCGCCCTCATGGATGCTGCCGGGCGTTTCCGGCGCCACATGGCTCGGGATGCCGCCGGGAAAGCTGAACTGCTTGAACAGCCGCTGCATGCCTTCGGCGTCTTCGGCGATGTTCGGATAGAACTCCGTATAGGTCCCTTCCAGATAGGCATGCGCCACCAGAGACGGCCCGCCATGGCCGGGACCGATGATGTAGATCATGTCGAGGTCGTCGCGTTTGATGACGCGATTGAGATGCACGTAGAGCATGTTGAGGCCCGGCGACGTGCCCCAATGGCCGAGCAGGCGCGGCTTGATGTGCTCGCGCTTCAGCGGTTCGCGCAGAAGCGGATTGTCGAGCAGGTAGATCTGCCCGACCGACAGATAGTTCGAAGCGCGCCAATAGGCGTCCATCAGGCGGAGTTCGTCGGCCGATAACGGTGCTCCTGATTTTCCGGATGCCGTCTCTTTCATCGATGCTGTTTCAGGCGAAACCATCTGAGCCTCCCGGTCAAAAGGACCTATGCTGAAATTCCCTCCAGCTTGCCGTCGCGCAAGCCATCGCAGTCTCTCGAATTCGCTACGGTCGTTGCTGTTTTTTCGGCGGGCAGGATGGTGGAACGCTTGAAGTTGGAACGACAGCAGCAGGAATACGCTTGCAGCGCCGCGGACACATGCCGCGGCGGTCTCGACGCATATCTTATTGCGGATAGGGCTCGGCGTAGTGCTCGACCACGCCGCGAACGCCGCGCACGTTCTCAGCGAGGATGCGGGCCGCCTTACGGCAATCGGCGGTATCCACGTTGCCCCAGAGGTGCACGATGCCGTCGGTCACGGCGACCTTTATGTCCAGGCCTTCAAGACCGGTATTTTCGCCGATGCGCACCAGGATACTGCGCCGGATGGCTTCGTCGCCGGCCGCCGTCTCGTCTTGCTTTGCGGACAAGATCGCCTGCAGCAGATCGGCGCGACTGACGATACCGACAACAAGGCCGTTTCTAAGCACCGGTACACGCTTGATGCCGCGCTCCCGCATCAGAGACGCGACGCGCGCGACCGAGGCATCCTCATCGATGGTCACGGGATTGGCCGTCATGGCATCACCGACCCTCCAGGAGGATCGGCGCACATAGGCGCTCGCCCGCTCGTCCGCGGCCCCGGCCGGGTCGGCGACCGGAATGCCGCCGCCAAGCTCGCTCCGGCGAATGAGGTCGCCTTCGCTGATGACGCCCACCAGGGCTCCATCACCGTCGACCACGGGAAGGCCACTGACATGATTGTCGAGCATGATCCGGGCTGCCTGCCTGACGCTGTTGTCAGGGGACAGCTTGACGACCGACGTCGTCATTACATCTTTAACGCGCATGTCGATCCCGCTCCCCAAAGGACTTGGCACCGTCATTTCGCTTCGTAAGGTAGTCCCATCTCGTCGGTTCGACAACTAATGGGTGGAGAAAAGGGAAATGGCGGACAGGGTGGGATTCGAACCCACGGTACGGTTTCCCGTACGCTGGTTTTCAAGACCAGAGCCTTAAACCACTCGGCCACCTGTCCTTGCCTGAAGCACCGCGCGACTGCGTGCCGGGCACGGCGTTATTGCGCGAAGCCTTGGCGCTTTGCAAGAATTAACATGCGTCGCTGCAAGATTTTCTCGACCGCTTTGAAGAGCAGGCGCCGGGCCCGATCACGTTAACCAGCCGTAAACCATAACTCACGAAATGCGGAGCCGGCCTGTGGATGAGTTCGCATTTTTGCCTTGATGATGTCATGAATACACACCTGTTCCGTTTCGGGACGTCGAGATTTCCGCTGGGGGTAAGCGGCAGGTTTCGAGTACGGCTTTATCGATCGATGTTGTGGGACAGATGACCTCCAATAAAAATGCGGCATATCTGGTCAAGGGACTGCGCCTTGCGGCGATCCCGGCACTGTGCGTAACGCTTGCCGCCTGCGGCTCCACGTCGAATGTCAAGAAAACTGCGCGGAGCAAGGAGTACTTTCCTGAATCCGTCTATGGCGTAAAGGCGAGCCCGCGCGTTGCCACCGGCAACAACATCCCGAAGGGCGGCGGACGCTTTCAGGTCGGCAAGGCGTATCAGGTCAAGGGCAAGTGGTACCAGCCCAAGGAAGACTTCGGCTATAACAAGACGGGTATGGCATCCTGGTACGGCTCCGCCTTCCACGGACGCCTGACCGCCAACGGCGAAGTCTACGACAAGGCGCATCTGTCGGCCGCCCATCCGACGTTTCCGCTGCCGAGCTACGCCCGCGTCACCAACATGGAAAACGGCACCTCGGTCATCGTGCGCGTCAACGATCGCGGCCCCTACGAATACGGCCGCATCATCGACGTTTCCTCGAAAACGGCAGACCTGCTCGACATCAAGCGCAAGGGCAGCGCACAGGTGAAGGTGCAATATGTCGGCCGCGCACCGCTCGAAGGCAACGACATGCCTTACCTGATGGCGTCCTATGTCGAGAAGGGCCAGCGCGGGCCGAGCATCATGCCCGAAGGGCAGATCGCAACCGGCGTGATGGTTGCCTCGAACGAACCGTTCCGCAAGCAAAGCCTCGGCACCATCACCGTGCCGGCCAAGGCGTCGCTCGACGTCAGCGAACCGGTCACCGCGATAGCCGCGCCCGTGCCGCAGTTTGCCCAGCAGCCGGCGTCGTTCAACGAATTCGTCATGCTGCCGGAAATCGGCCCGATCCCGCGCGAGCGGCCGGAGTACATTCCGATGCCCGACGGCAACATGGCCTATGCGGCTGCCTATTACGAAGTTCGCGTCAGCGACGCCGAATCGCCCTTCGAAGCGATCATGGTCGACAAGAAGCAGCTAACGCCGCAAGTCATCGTCGACTACGCCAAGCGCCAGAAAACGAACGGTTCGGCCCGTTAACAGTTCTCGGCGTTGTGCCAAAATGACCACGCTGCTATGCCCGAGGGGAAACCGGAGTTTCCCATGCGCATGAAGATGCTTTCGGCCGCTTTCCTTGGCCTTGCGTTGTTTGCCGGCGCCGCATTCGCGCAAACGCCGGCACCCGCCTTCGACACCAAGGCAAAGCAGATCCTGCTGGTCGATGCAGAAACCGGCACGGTGCTTTTCTCGCGTGCCGAAAACGACCCGATCCCGCCAGCCTCGCTTGCCAAGCTGATGACCATGGAGGTCGTCGCCGAGGCGCTCGGCAAGGGCGAAGTCTCGCCCGAAACCCTCTACGACGTATCGGAGCATGCGTGGCGGACCGGCGGCGCGCCGGCCGGCACCTCCACGATGTTTGCCGCTCTGAAGTCGCGCATCCGGGTCGCCGATCTCCTGCAGGGCGTAGCCGTTCAGCTGGCCAACGACGCCTGCATCATTCTCGCCGAGGGCATGACCGGCAGCGAAGGTGCATTTTCCGAGCGCATGACGGCGCGCGCGCGCGAACTCGGCATGCCGGTCGCGACCTTCCGCAACGCGACCGGGCTGCCCGATCCCGGCAACAAGATCACAATGAGCGAACTGGTGACGCTCGTCCGCCACCTGCACGAAGCGCATCCCGATCTCTACCGGCTCTATTCGCAGCCGGAATTCGAATGGAACAAGATCCTCCAACGCAACAAGAACCCATTGATCTCCGCCAATATCGGCGTGGACGGCCTGGCAACGGGCTTTGCCGAAGGTTTCGGCTTTTCGCTCGCCGCGTCGCTGCAACGCGGTGACCGCCGCGTTTATCTCGCGATGGGCGGCCTTGAAACCGACAAGGAACGCATCGAGGAGAGCCGCAAGGTTCTCGACTGGGCGATGACCGCCTTCGAGAAGAAGCGGATCTTCGCCGACGGAGAATCGATCGGCGAAGCGGCCGTCTATGGCGGTGACGCGTCTCACGTCGCGTTGGTGGCCGGTGGTCCGGTCGACGTGCTGCTGCCGGTCAACAATCCCGAGCGGCTGACGGCGCGCATCGTCTACAAGTGGCCCTTGCGGGCGCCGGTGACGGCCGGCACGGAAGTCGGCGTCGTCAAGCTGTGGAACGGCGAGAAACTGTTGCGCGAGGTCCCGGTCAAGACGGCCGGCGCGGTGGGGCAGGGAACCCTGACGAGCCGCGCGGTCGACGCCCTGCAGGAACTGCTTTTCTTCTGGCTCTGAGCCGCGCTCACTGGAATGCCTCTTCAAATCGTCACCTGACGGTTTCGCCCGGAGGACCAATCGGCTAAACAGGGCCAAATCGCATGCCGATACGGGAAAGCATGGTGTCGCTGAAAAAAGGTCTATTCGTAACATTCGAAGGCGGGGAAGGTGCCGGCAAGTCGACGCAGCTCCGCCTGCTAGCCGATTCCCTGCGCGCCCGCGGCTACGAGGTGCTGACGACGCGCGAGCCGGGTGGTTCTCCCGGCGCCGAGGCGGTGCGTCACGTGCTGCTTTCGGGGGCTGCGGAATCCTTCGGAGTGCGGATGGAGGCGATTCTCTTTGCCGCAGCGCGCAGCGACCATGTCGAGGAGGTCATCCGGCCATCGCTCGACAAGGGCATCATCGTGCTTTGCGATCGCTTCATGGATTCTTCGCGCGTCTACCAGGGCATCACCGGCAATCTCGAACAAAGCTTCGTCGAAAGCCTGGAGCGCGTAGCAATCAACGGTGTCGTGCCGGACCGCACCGTGATCTTCGACCTGCCCGCCAGCGTCGGCCTCGAGCGGGCGCAACGCCGCGCCGGCGACGACAATCCCGATCGTTTCGAAAAGGAACAGCTAGAGACCCACGAGAAGCGGCGCGACGCCTTTCTCGACATTGCCAGACGCGATTCCGAGCGGTGCCGGGTGGTGGATGCGACGCAGCCGGTTGAGGCCATCGCCGCCGAGGTGCTTTCGCTTGTCGAAGCGCTTCTGCCGCATGGCGACGGCACGGACACGTCCGCCGAGGAAGCCGTGTCATGAGCGAAAGAGCCGGGGTCCTTGATGGCGCCATTGCGCCCACGGAGAACAATCGCCTGTTCGGCCATGAGCAGGCGGAAGCCTTCCTGGCGCAGAGCTATCGCTCCGGCAAGGGGCACCACGCGATCCTGATCGAAGGGCCGGAAGGGATCGGCAAGGCGACGCTTGCCTTCCGCTTTGCCCATCACATCCTAAAAAATCCTGAACCGGCCGATGCGCCTGAAACGCTTGCCGACCCGGACCCGAGCTCTGCGATCGGCAGGCAGCTTGCCTCCGGCGCCTCACACAATCTCCTGCACCTGGCCCGCCCGATCGATGAAAAGACGGGCAGGGCGAAGGGGGCGATCACCGTCGACGAGGTCCGGCGCGCCGGCAAGTTCTTCAGCCAGACCTCCGGCACGGGCAATTGGCGCATCGTCATCATCGATCCGGCCGACGATTTCAATCGCAATGCGGCCAACGCCATCCTGAAGATCCTCGAGGAACCGCCGCGCCGCTCGCTGTTCCTGGTGCTGACGCATGCACCCGGAAAACTGCTGCCGACGATCCGCTCGCGCTGCCTGCCGCTGCGACTGAAGCCGCTCGACGCAGCACCGCTCGGCCAGGCATTGGCGCATCTCGGTTTCTATCTCGAGGGCGAGAATGCCGGGCGCATCATCGCAGCCGCCAGCGGCAGCGTCGCCGAGGCGCTGAAGCTGATCAACTATGGCGGACTGGAAATCGCGGCAACCTTCGAGGGCATCCTTGCAGGGCAGGGACCGTCTGTCCGGAAAGACATGCACAAGCTCGCCGATGCCCTCGCCGGCAAGGACAGCGAAACGATCTTCGATTTCTTCCAGGCCCTTGCCAGCGATCGCATCATGCGCGAGGCGCGGGAGGCGGCCGTTTCGGGCGATATCATGCGCGCCGAACGCTTCGCCCGGCTGTCAGCCTCCGTGACCGAGCGACTGACGGTCAGCGATGCCTATAATCTCGACCGAAAGCAGACCATTCTGTCGCTGCTCGACGATATGAAAGCGGCGCTATAGCGCCGGCTGAAAACGCCATTTTCGCTCGATCGCCGCCTGGAGGTCCAGCTTGTGGTGCTGCGCGAAGAGCAGGACGTGCCCAAGAAGGTCTGCGGTCTCGTCGGCCATCTGTGCCCGGAGGTCGTCCGGCGATTTCCCCTGGGACCGCCCGCGACCGCTGAGCTTGTTCCAGGCCTGCGTCAGTTCCCCCATTTCCTCCTGCATCTTCAAGATGAACCAGTCGGGGTCGCGCTCGATCCCGTGCGCGGCGGCATAGCCGGCCGACGCGGTTTCAAATTGGCTGCCAAGTTGATCCAGCACGACTCACCCCTTCATTTGTTTCCTGTTTGTTCTAAATCTTGCACGCGGGGCGCGCAAGGAGGAGGGCGGTGGCGGCGGCCGCTTCGGCCGGGCTTTTCATGGATCGCATGTTTCTTCCTAACAGCGTATGCGCTAAGAGCGTGCGTAGCTTAATCCGAGATAGATCGAATCCGCCTATGAGAGACACGTCCCCCTTCTACATCACGACAGCGATTTCCTACCCGAACGGCAAGCCGCACATCGGCCATGCCTATGAACTGATCGCGACGGATGCCATGGCGCGCTACCAGCGCCTCGACGGACGTGAGGTTTTCTTCCTGACCGGCACGGACGAGCACGGGCAGAAGATGCAGCAGACGGCGCGCAAGGAAGGCGTGACGCCGCAGGAACTTGCCGACCGCAATTCGGCCGAATTCCAGAAGATGGCCGTGGCCCTGAACGCGTCCAACGACGATTTCATCCGCACGACCGAGCCGCGCCACCATCAGGCGTCGCAGGACATCTGGATCCGCATGGGCGAGGCGGGCGACCTCTACAAGGACTCCTACGCCGGCTGGTATTCGGTGCGCGACGAAGCCTATTATCAGGAGAACGAGACCGAGCTGCGCGCCGACGGCGTGCGCTACGGCCCGCAGGGGACGCCGGTCGAGTGGGTCGAGGAGCAGAGCTACTTCTTCAAGCTGTCCGAATACCAGGACAAGCTGCTGAAGCACTACGAAGAGAATCCGGATTTCATCGGCCCGGCCGAGCGCCGCAACGAAGTGATCTCCTTCGTGAAGTCCGGCCTCAAGGACCTCTCGGTTTCGCGCACCACCTTCGACTGGGGCATCAAGGTGCCGAACGATCCGGCGCATGTCATGTATGTCTGGGTCGACGCGCTGACGAACTACATCACCGCGACCGGTTATCTCGACGATCCCAAGGGCCCGCGCGCCAAGTTCTGGCCAGCGAACATCCATGTGATCGGCAAGGACATTATCCGCTTCCACGCGGTCTATTGGCCGGCGTTCCTGATGTCGGCCGGCCTGCCGCTGCCCAAGCGCGTCTTCGCGCACGGCTTCCTGCTCAACAAGGGCGAGAAGATGTCGAAGTCGCTCGGCAACGTCGTCGACCCGTTCAACCTCGTCGAACATTTCGGTCTCGACCAGATCCGCTATTTCTTCCTGCGCGAGGTGTCGTTCGGCCAGGACGGCAGCTATAGCGAGGAAGGGATCGCGACCCGCATCAATTCCGACCTTGCCAACGGCATCGGCAACCTGGCGAGCCGCTCGCTGTCGATGATCGTCAAGAACTGCGACGGCCAGGTGCCCGTGTGCGGCCCCCTGACCGACGAGGACAAGGCGATGCTGGCTGCGGCCGACGCACTGCTTGAAATCACCCGCGACGAGATGGGCAAGCAGATGATCCACCGGGCGCTGGCAGCCATCATCGCCGTGGTCTCCGAGACCGACCGTTACTTCGCCGGCCAGGAGCCATGGGCGCTGAAGAAGACCGATCCAGCGCGCATGGGCACAGTGCTCTACGTGACCGCCGAAGTCGTGCGCCAGATCGCCATCCTGCTTCAGCCGTTCATGCCGGAATCCTCGGCGAAGCTGCTCGACCTGGTGGCTGCACCCGCCGACAAGCGCGACTTCGCAGCGCTCGGCGAGGCCGGACGTCTCGTCTCGGGCACGCCGCTCGAGGCGCCGAAGCCGGTCTTCCCGCGCTATGTGGCACCCGAAGCGCAGTAAGGCATCTTGAGCATGCTGATCGATACCCATTGCCATCTGGACTTCCCCGATTTCGAAGCGGAGCGCGACGCAATCGTCGCGCGGGCGCGCGAGGCCGGTGTCGAGCAGATGATCACGATCTCGACCCGCGTGAAGCGGTTCGAGACGATCCTTGCGATCGCCGAGGCCTATCCGAACGTCTTCTGTTCCGTCGGCACCCATCCGCACAATGCAGACGAGGAGCTCGATATCACCACCGAGGATCTCGTGCGGCTTTCGGCCCATCCGAAGGTGGTGGCGATCGGCGAGGCGGGCCTTGATTACTTCTATGACAATGCGCCGCGCGAGGCCCAGGTCGAGGGCCTGCGTCGTCACATTGCGGCTGCCCGCGAGACCGGCCTGCCGCTCGTCATTCACAGCCGCTCGGCCGATGAGGACATGGCGGCGATCCTGACCGAGGAAACCGGGAAGGGGGCCTTCCCTTTCCTTCTGCACTGCTTCTCTTCCGGTCCGGAGCTTGCCCGTGTCGGCGTGGAGCTCGGCGGCTACGTGTCCTTTTCGGGCATCCTGACCTTCCCGAAATCCGAAGAGCTGCGTGAAATCGCCAAGACCGTGCCGCATGACCGGATGATCGTCGAAACCGATGCGCCGTACCTCGCGCCGAAGCCGTTCCGCGGCAAGCGCAACGAGCCGGCTTACGTTGCCCATACGGCAGCCGTGCTTGCCGAGACGATCGGCGTGACCACTGAGGAGATTGCAAGGATCACCACGGAGAATGCCTTCCGCGTCTTCTCCAAGATGCCGAGGCTCTGACGTGGCGTTCCAGCGCACGTTCACCATCCTCGGCTGCGGCTCGTCACCAGGCGTGCCGCGCATTACCGGGGACTGGGGCGCCTGCAATCCTGACAATCCGAAAAACCGGCGCATGCGCGCGGCCTTGCTCGTCGAGCAAATCGCGCCCGACGGCGGCAAGACGACCGTCGTCATCGACACCGGGCCGGATTTTCGTGCGCAGATGGTCGCAACGAACGTGCGCCACATCGATGCGGTGATCTATACCCATTCCCATGCCGACCATCTGCACGGGATCGACGACTTGCGCGGTTACGTCATCGAAAACCGCAGGCGGGTGCCGATCTGGGCCGATGCCTATACGATGGGCCGTATTCGCGAGGGGTTTGGTTATTGCCTGGAATCACCGCCAGGCAGCGGCTATCCACCGATCGTCGAGCCGCACATCATTGCCGATGATCTGTCGCCGGTGGTGATATCAGGCGCCGGCGGGCCGATCGCGTTCCGGCCGCTGATGCAGTTTCACGGCAATATTCATTCTCTGGGCTTCCGCATCGGCGACTTTGCCTATTGCAGCGATGTCAGCGATTTTCCGGCCGAGACCATTGCCAAGCTCGGCGACCTCGATCTGCTGGTGATCGATGCGCTGCAGTACAAGTTCCACCCGAGCCATCTGTCACTGGTGCAATCGCTCGGCTGGATCGAGCGCCTCAAGCCAAAGCGGGCGGTGCTGACACACATGCACGTACCGCTGGATTACGACACGGTGCAAGGCGAGACGCCTGATCATATCGAGCCGGCATACGACCTGATGCGGCTCGAATTCGATGTCGATGATCCTACGCTCAGCGCCTAAATCAGATTAGAATAAATCTCTAATGTACTGATTTATTTTGAGAAATATGGCGTCAGGTTGGCGCGAATGCGATCCAGAACCGTCGCACCCGACAGATCCGGAACGAAGCGCTGGCCGGTGATCTTTTCGAAGGCTTCGATATAGACTGCCGAGGTCTGCTCGATGAGATCAAGTGGAATTTCCGGGATCGGATCCTTGTAGGGATCGCAGCGCGCAGTGACCCAGGCACGGACGAAATCCTTGTCGAAACTCCTGGGACGTTCGCCGCGCTCGAAGCTTTCCTGGTAGCTGTCGGCGATCCAGTAGCGGCTGCTGTCGGGTGTGTGGATCTCGTCGGCGAGAATGATCGTGCCGTTTTCGTCGGTTCCAAACTCGTATTTGGTGTCGACGAGGATCAGGCCGCGCTCGGCGGCGCGCTCTTGACCGCGGGCAAACAGCGCATGCGCATATTGCCAGACGGTATCGAGCTGTTCCTTCGTCAGCAGTCCTTGCTCGAGGATCGCTTCGACCGAAAGCGGCTCGTCATGGCCGCCGTCGAAAGCCTTGCTGGTGGGCGTGATAATTGCCTGGGGAAGCTTCTCATTGTCGCGCATTCCGTCCGGCAGGGTGATGCCGTACATCTCGCGCTCGCCGTTGCGGTATTTCGTCAGGATCGAGGTGCTGGTCGTTCCGGCGAGATAACCGCGCACGACGACCTCGACCGGCAGGATGTCGAGCCGCTTGCCTATGACGACATTGGGGTCCGGATAGCTGACCACATGGTTCGGGCAAATGTCGGCGGTTTCCTCGAACCAGTAGCGCGCCGTCTGCGTCAGCACGTGACCCTTGTTCGGGATCGACGTCAGGATGACGTCGAAGGCGCTGAGGCGGTCCGTCGCGATGATGATGCGGTTGCCATCGGGCAAGTCGTAGTTTTCGCGAACTTTGCCTTTGTAGCGGTTTGGCAGTTCTGGAATGAAAGCATCTGAAAGAACGCGCAATTCGCTCATCACATCTGGCCTTGAAAATGAGGTGTTCGGTTCGGGAACGCTAAGCAGGCTGGAAAGGCCGGGTCAAGCTCGCCAAGGCAACGTTCAGCCGCAATCCATGCTTTCCGGCATATACGTTAGTTCCATAATCTATCTTATGTGATCTTTGCATGTAGCCGCAAAGTTAAAGTGTCCTGATCCTGCAAAGTTGGAATGTCACTCTCCCCGGGTTTTGATGACCTGGGAGATTGCGGATGGGATTGATTGCGATGAGCGAGCGCGATCTGCAGCGGATTGA
>NZ_JACVBF010000036.1:0-11524 GCF_014852195.1 Ensifer sp. ENS08 | reverse complement strand
CGCCGCCGACGTTCCGGCCCAGAGAGAACTTCCATCTTAAAATTGCTGCTAGTCATAATGCCGACATTACTCCTACACACTTAACTAAGTGGGGGAGCATGTCCGGGCCTTTCGGGGGCTAATTCAGAACTCGCCAAGATCTTGTTGGCAGACATTCACGCCAAATAAAACACGCAACGATCCTCGTCACGACCAAATGGCTTGAAAAGCAGATGAGAGCGCCGACAGCGTCCGGCCGCCTGAGAAACGCTAAAGGCTTGCCTTCCAAATCCGGCGCGGTGAAGCGGCCGCCTTGCGGCGGCCTCTCTACTATATGATTTGGGTCTTGGGTGGAGGAGTGATCTGCCCTTCGAAAGGGTCGTCCTCTTGAGGCAGGACGCCGTTGGGGGTCAGATCGTCAACCGCCTTTGGCAGATCTCGGCTGAGGCGGCTCAAAATCTCCTCAGGAGAAAGACCCGTCCGCGCGGAAAGATCCTCCAGGACTTCCGGCCCGAGCGCTTCCGATAACTGCCTATCATCAATCTCGCTGTTTGGACCGGTCTGCACCCAGGATTTTGCGGTCTCCCCGTGTCCGTTGTGCTCGAACTGTTTGAGGAGATCGTCGAGACCACCCCTCAACACGCCGCCGGTCGATGAACCGCCGAGCAAGCCTCCGAGGCCACCAGAGCCTCCAGTCAGACCGCCAAGCAGGTCACCCAAACCTCCTCCGGCCTCCTGCTGACCGGTTGGCCCTTGGTCTTGTCGGTTCTGGGTCAGACCTTTCAGAAGCTCCCCGATCTTCTCCCTGTTCTGGTATCCTGCCACCGCAAGGACACTTAGCAGGGCTTTAAGTGCAGTGCTTACCATGTGCTTCTCCTCTTCTGTCATACATGCCCTTTCAGGCATCTACTGATTAACGACGGAGGTCGCGATCGCTGTTAACGCGAGGTCGGTGGCCTGCTCATCGTCGAATTTGTGGCGGATGGATCGCCAATGGCGCGGACCGAGGCTGGGTTGGTCATGGCTTTTCCTTTGGGTTAGAAGGAGCATCGGTAGACGCTTAAACTCCACCCGGCATCTCTTGTTCCGTTCAGCTGATGTTCCATGCCCCGATGGCACAGCGTATCAACTTTACTGACGAGCGAAAGTGGACTGGGGACGGCCTCAAAATCGAGGCTCATGATGTTAACGCCAGTCTTCAGTCGAAAGAGGGGAACGATAGTCAGAGCACGGTGTTTTGATCTTACCCGCCGGGCCGGATCTGCTGCCGCGCCAATACCTTAATCTCCAAACGAGAGAAAAGCCATGATTGAACGTCCAAATCAGCCCCCTGGGACGCTTGAGCGCAAGGTCGAACTCGAGCAGACGGTGCACTATGCAATCCAGGTCCTTGTCGAGGAAGCTTGCCTTTTGGGTTGGACCCAGGCTGAATTTCTGACGAGCATATCGGACACCGCGATCGCCAGGCTGAGCCTTCTGGATGAGGACGAAGCAATTTCCCCACCCGCAGAGGGTGACTTATCGCGGACGATTTATCCAACCGATTAGCCGGGTTGCCTGTGTGATCAAAAATGGGCTTGGAGCAGCGAAGCCGGTGTGCGGTGTCGGTCTCAAGATTTGTCCCGGCATCGTTCAGGCGCAGCTTGGCACCAGCCGCATCCTGATCCACAAAGAGGAACACCAATGTCGAGTTTGCCATGCGCGTGCGCTGCGCATCCACCCGCAGCATCGTCGCCGCTATCTCCTCCTTCCTGGCGGAAGATGAATGCAAACATCCGACAGCGCACAGTTCGATGACGCTGATACCGGTCACTTCATGCGTGTCAGTTTCCGCTCCGAAGGGGGGCGGGCGCTAGAAATGCTGAAGGATGAGTTTAAGCCGATTGCGGACCGTTTTGGCATGGAATTCGAGTTCTTCGACAGCCGATCGATGACGCGGCTGACCGCCGCTTTGGCGCGCGTGCGGCTCATCTCGCCTGAAGCGGTGCGCACGATGTGGTTTAAGGCAGCCTTCGAGGCTTGGTAAGATCCAACCTCTCAGGCGATTGTCGCCGATCGAGCCGACCCGTGCGGACAAGAACAAGCAGCTCCCCGCTGAGCGGAGAGAGTTCATGATTTTTGCGTTTGTCGTCGCCTAATGTTCCGTTGGGAACTGACCGCCATGGCGATTTGTGTCCTTGTTACCTTTGAGCGATCGCTTGTTCGTTTGTTCTTTACTGCCAAGCCGAATGTCCACGAAGCGCGCATCGCTTTAAGAACCAGACTTATAATTGTGGGATTGGTTCGCAAATGGCGAGCATTGAATGACTAGAGCAACATGGTGAAGTGATGCGGAGTTTTACGCTCGAAAACAACTGTCTCATCAACATCGATGAGAAGAGATCGGCCCACGGCGACATTCGCACGTTGATTGAGGCCGCAAGGCGTGGAGAGGCGGATATCGCCATTTTGGCTTCGAGCGCATATGAACGTCAGCCCGGTGGCGCACATCTAAAACGATTTGCAGACTTTGAAAGCCGAATGAGCGCGCTCGGACTTGGTCACATCAGCCTCTTGCGGCCGATCGGGCGACACGGTTTTTCATTCCATGGTTTCTCTATTATGAGTGATGAAGCGGCGATTGAGCGCGAGCGACTTATCTTCAGAACCCTTTTTCCGACGACGCCAGCACGATGGTCGGACTACGCGGTGAGCTACGGCTTGGACAAAAAGGATCTGTCCAGCGCCGCTGCTTGGCATTGGCGCAATTGCCTTGGCGCTGCTCAGGCGTTCTGGGCACATGAAAATGGCAGGCGCCATGTGTTCGTGACCACCAACGAAGGCTTTGCGCGCCTTCCGAAGAAACTTGAATTTGCCAACGCCGTAATCATGACCCCGACGCAGGCGGTTCAGGTTTTAGCTGGCGACAATCGCCGCAGCCCGGCAGCCGGCTTGCGCCGACAGAGTCGGCCCGTTGCGAACATGGATTTTCTACCGAGGTAGCAACAACTGCTATGGGCCTGCTTGGACAGGCTTTCTCCGCAAGCAATCTTTGCAAAGGCTCTGGGCCGCCTAAAGTTGTCTAACGACTGAACTGCACCTTCGGATCGTCGCCCCGTCGCGAGTTTCGTCCGACCTCGGATGAATTGAGGGTTCCTTACGCCCAAGTTCATTCTAGTGTTGGTGACGACCGTTGACCTCGACCCGGACGAGAGCCCTGCCGGCCGACCTTGCGGGGAAGCGAATGGCCTATGCCGAAAGGCGGGCCTCTGCGACGTGCGCCGCGGCTTCGTCTAATGCCTCCTCGGCCCACTGATTGAGGCTCTTCCCCGACAGTTCGGCAGCCAGAGAAGCTCGGCGATGCACTTCGGGAGCAACTCGAAACATCATCTTGCCGGAATAGGGTCTTTGAGGCTCTTTGCCGATGCTCTTGCAGGTCTCAAGGTAATCATCGACAGCCTCATGGAACGCCTTCTTCAGTTCAGAAACGCTATCCCCGTGAAACCCGACTACGTCCGAAATGCCAGCAATCTTACCGACGAACAGCTCGTCCTCCGCGTCGAATTCTATGCGAGCGTGATAACCGTTGTAAGTCATGGTGTTCATGGTTCTACTCCAATTTGCGTCAGGAATTCGCGAGCATCGCAAACTTGATAACGTTTTGCCTCCTTGTCGGGATGAGGACGATGGAAGCTCGCGATTATGCCGTCCTTTTCGAACTTAACGCGCGAGCCGTTTCTTTCGATGACGTTCGCGCCGGCAGCGACAAGCAGGTTTTCTATACCGGCCCACTCTATGGTTCCCGAGACCGGATCTTTGAAAACCGCCACGAGAGTCTTTTTCTGCTTGCCGTTCATGCTAGCAAACATAGTGATGCTTGCTAATTCTGCAAGCATTATTTCTCATGCAAATACGATCCGTGTGTTTAGAGCCCTGGGTGCGAATCGCTCGATGGGTCCGATTTCAGTGCACCCGTGATGCTGCGAAAATCCGTGCGCTCGCGACTTTTGGCATAGTCATTTGCAAGTCGCACGCCCGGAAAGATCCAGCTGCGGGTTCGATTCTCTTCAAGGACAGAGGTTCGTTGGTTAACTTTCGGCCCAACGCCGACAATAGCTTTGAGCGGGCCGGCCAATTCCGAATGGCACTTAAGTCGCACTGGTCGACGGGCGGCCACGCACGAATAACGAGCCAGCTGGGAACGGGTACGACAGTCACGCTCTTTCTCCCGGATGGGTCCGGCGCCGACAAAGCAAGCATCGGCTCGGCTCCGTCCCAACACGGGAGTCTGATGGGTGAAGGTGAGGTCGTGCTCGTTGTGGAAGACGACAGCGCCGTGAGGCTGCTGATCGTCGACGTTCTGAAGGAACTTAGATACAGGACGCTCGAAGCCGAAGACGGAGAACATGCGCTGCCGATAATCGAAAGCGCGCAGCGCATCGATGCCGTGGTTTCCGATGTCGGCTTACCAGGGATCAACGGGCGGCAGTTGGCCGAAGTGGCTCTGGCAAGGAGGCCGGGCCTCCGTGTTCTGTTCTTAACGGGCTATGCAGCAACAGCATCCTCACGCGCGGACTTTCTCGGACCGGGCATGGACATGATGACCAAGCCGTTTTCCATGGACGATCTGGCGCGAATAGTTCGAGAAATGCTTGCAAAAGATTGAGACGCCGGCGCAACTCATGCCGACAGTCAGCGCCGACTAGCCGGCAAGGTGTGCGGCCTCTGACAGTGCCGCCGTCGCGACGTAACAACCCTTCTCGCGACGGAAGACCACCGACCGCCTTGGGACGACCCGGTTCGTGCGCGATCAAAGCATGGAAACATGGGAGATCATGATTGCTAGGGGCGTTCGGCAGGCAAACCAAATAAGGGTAAAGAGCGGTTGCTATTCGAATGACAAAGGCGCAGTGTCCAGTCTCCAGTAGCAGATGTCACGGGCGCTGCTGTATGAGGGTTCGATACCCTGGCCCCAATCAAGGGGGCGCCATGTCCTACACCGAACAGACATTTTCGCCTTGCGATCCAGCAAATTCCGGTCGGTCCTAGACACTTGAGGCTGCGAACTGCACAGCGCTATGCGCAGTATGTTCCCTGCCACGACAATCTGGCATTGGTTGGGACGAACCGATGGGCGCAGGTAAGCGCCGGCCGCAATGGCTTCACACTTCTGTGACCACTCAACCGCCCATTTGGAGACATAAGGACATGCTTCAACCGTTCTTCCTAGCGTTGGCTATACAGGCGAGCGTTCTTCTATCCGCAACTCTGCTCTTGATCCCTGGGGCATATGGTCAAGGGTCGGTGCCAGCAAATTCCGAAGCAAAACGCTACGGATCGGGATGGGAGTGTAATCGTGGATTCCGACAAGAGGCCGATTCCTGCGTTGCTGTGACGGCTCCCGACAATGCTTTCCTGACATACGCTTCCTATGGCAACGGCTGGGAATGCGATTACGGGTTTGCCGAAAAGGACGGCCAGTGCCTTGCGGTTCGGCTGCCCGCCAATGCTTTTCTCGACTCTTATTCTGGTGACCGCTGGAAGTGCATGCACGGATATCGTCAGCGCGATACTGAATGCGACCTCATCGAGGTGCCGGACAAGGCGTATCTGACGGATTCGAGCTATGGCGAGGGCTGGATCTGTGAACGGGGGTATCAGGTCATCGCTAGCAAATGCGTCGCACTGATCGTTCCTGACCATGCCTACCTGACCACCAGCGGCAATGAATGGTTGTGCGACCGTGGATTTGAAATGAAAGATCAGGCCTGTGTTGCTGTAAAGGTTCCCGAAAATGCAACCTTTGCGGACAACTCCTATGGCCAGAAATGGAAATGTGACCGGGGATTTGAAGCAAAGGGATCGGTATGTTCACAGATCAATCTTCCTGAAAACGCACATCTGGATCGTTCCGGAAACGGCTGGGAGTGCAACCGTCCGTATCGGCTCAGTCGCGGGGTATGCGGTATGGAGTGACGGCAGCGCGACATATCTAGATGTGCGCGTCTAGATGTGCGCGCCGTCGCCGCTCGATGTGGCCGCTTTTCAAGAAATCGTCTGGACCCACCGCATAGCGTGAGGGCTGAGAGTACGGCCCATCAGGGTGGGCGACCTTGTAAATTGGATGTTCGCTGCGCCGGCGTCACTCGCCGTTTGAGGCATCTCCACGCGGCGAGTCGTCAGATCAAAAGGGCGGGTGGCCACGAAGGAAGTGTGCGCGGTGTTATCTCATCAGACCCGCTGCACGTAGCGCGTCTTCGATCGTCCGCCGAATGCCGTCCGCCGGTCCCTTGGGACTCGGATTATCGTTGCTCCGAGCCTTGGGGATAGCGACGTCAGTGGCGACGCCCGGGTTCACCTGTCTCAAGGATGGCGCCGCAACCCCGAACGATTTGGCAATTTCCTCGGTCGACGAAATGCCGACGTCAAGCATGTAGGGCCCTGCCCGACCGTACCCACTTTTCGCATCGATCGGTGTGCCGTGGCCCATACCCTTGACGCGGTAAAGCTGAAGGCGTTCCTCCCCGTGGGCATTGACCCAGACCCGGCGTTCAAGCCGCGACGTCGGTTGGTCTACCCGGGGCGATCCTCGGGTTTCAACAACGCCCAGCCACTGGTCGACAATCGCATCTGCGTTGGCCGAGTTGACGGTCATGTCCTGCGTTCCCTGCCAGACCGATATCGCCGGCCATGGGCCCGTTGTTTTGGATGCGGACCGAAGCAGCTTTTGAAGCGTGTTAGTGTCGGGAATGCCTTGCGCGCGCATGCGGTCGAACGCTTGGGGTATCGTGTGTGCCGTGCCATAGGGGAGGCCGGCTATGATTGCGCCGCCGGCAAAGACTTCGGGATAGGTCGCCAGCATCACATTGGCCATCGCTCCACCTGCCGAAAGCCCGGTTATGTAAACTCGCGAGGTATCGATGTCATAACGTGCTTCGGCGGTCTCGACCATCTGGCGGATTGAAAGCGCTTCACCATCGCCGCGCGCCATATCGTTCGGCTGGAACCAGTTGAAGCAAAGATTGGCGTTATTGCTGCGGGTCTGCTGCGGGAAGAGGACGACAAAGCCATAGTCGTCGGCCAATCTGCTCCATCCCGAGCCTGTGTCGTATGACGACGCCGTCTGGGTGCAGCCGTGCAAGACGACGACGAGCGCCGGTCGTGGAATAACTGTCGATGGGACATGAACTTTTGCCTCAAGCTGGCCAGGGTTCGGTCCAAAGGCCTCGAATTCCGACAAGTGGCTCTCTCGAGAAGGGTCGACCGGATGTGTGCGGAACTGCTTGAGCAAAGCGAGGGTGTTAGACAAGGAGCGCATAACGAAACCTCCAGGCCGTAACGGCCAGGATGGCTATCATAGCGGCCTCATACAGCACTCGGTAATCATTGCTGCAGTGCACAATATAATGCTGCGACGCAGCGTTTCAATGGAAGGCGCGAGATTTCGCCAGACGAACGCAAATCCATCAATCGAGCCAGCGGTTGCGAAACGTGAGGCTGGCAACGGAGATAGGTTTGCCCTCTTCGCTGCGCACAGAAACTGAAATTTCAGTGCCATAGCCCTCGGGCAATTCGTCGCGTGCGACATCAACGAGGATGCGCGTGATTTCCTGCATGACGGCCTCGCGGGAATGTAGCTCAAGCCCCAGATCATCCCGCGTCTGTCCGTCACCATTCATAAGATCGAAGAAATAGCGCGTCATCACCACTCCGGCCTCCACTTCCATAGAAAAGCCCGGAAGGAAGCCATTGTTCCCAGAAGTAAATCAGCGCTGGGTATTTCTTCGACAGCCAAAGCTCCAGTGCACAGCCTTTGTGCGCTCGAACCCGACAGTTCTCTCACCGGTTGAGTTGCGAGCCATGCCTAACCTCTCATCTACCGCGGACGCTGCAGATCGCGCCAATTGCATTTATGCAAAGCACACACAGTCTGGGGTCACGATCCCAGAAACGTTATGACGGGGCTTCCAGGAAATAGGCGTCAAGAGGCACGGCCCCGCGCTGATTTCTACGCCCGCCTTCAAGATCGGTGTTAAGTCCTCCTGTGTCCGATTGTGTTTAATCCAACCAAAGAGGCCCGCCATTGTCCATGCCCTAGCGTAGAGCTGATCCGCTCGGTAGAGACCTAACTTCTCTTCTTGGAACTCGCAGCTGGCGTAGTCGTCAGTCGAAAATCAGCCATTTCCTTCGCCGTCAAATAATAAAGGCGGTCCGCAGGCGTTTCCAAAGCGTTGAACCAGAGTTCGGCAGCAATGCCCATAGCCTCGAGATGGCGGGCGACACGTGCGGTGGCGGACTGTGTGGTCGACATGAGCTCGTCTGCGGTGGGTATGACGTTTCTGACGGTAAATAGCTGGTGCACTCCAACCACCGCATCTTTTTCCGCGAGGCGTTCAACGCCGCCTGCAAGCACGATTGGACATGAGGATGCGCAAAGTGCTCTCGACACCACTTTCGTCGTCAGCGATTTTTCGCGTATCAGCTTGGAAATTGCCAGCGCGTCGTCCACTGAGCCGCCTGGGGAGTTGAGCGCGACGGTTCTTACATACTCGCCGCGAACTTCGATCTCTCTGGCAAAGCGCGAAGACGCGCCTGGATCGAAGGTGCCTTCGACAAGCAGGACGCCGCCGGGGCCAAGTTCCAATGTCATCGGCTTGTTCAGCACTTCGGTCGGGCTCGATGGGCTTTGCGCAGCATCGCTCGGATCCCCCTTGGTTCCTGCAGGCGGCATGAACGGGACCTGGTAGGCTGGGTCGGCGGTTGACAGCTTGGGGCTGGTTTCCATGTTGCGAACGTCGATAATCAGAAAAATCGCTGTCAACGACAGCAATAGATAGAACACGCCTCGCATCGCGGTGCCATCGTCGAGGCGCTTCAAGGCCTTGATCGGTTCATCGATCCTCATGTGGGCGATCCTTGGGACGTATTCTCGGGTCGAGGTTTGTGATGTTGTTTGCCTCTTCCGTAGTTTTCTGCGCTTCAAGCTCGGCGGCAACCTCCATCAGATCCGAGCCGCTTTCCGCCAGCGCACGCTTCAATTCTATTGCCTGCACGAGTTCGGCTGCCGTGATGCGTTCGGCAAATGGCATCCTCTCTTCCTGTTTTCGGATCGCGCCGTGCACGACTGCAAGAATGAACACGAGTACACCGGGCAGGAGATCGATGGAGATGGCGCCAGCCCATGCTGGAATAAAGTCCGAAGCGTAGCGCAAAACTGCTTCGGCGGACGATAGTGGAACGAACCTTCGCTCCTTTACCGGTGCGCGCGCAAGGATCTCGTCAGCGGCGTCGGACAGAACCTTCGACTGGGCCGCTACTGAAGCGCGCACTGTCGCCATTACCCTGTCCTGGCGGTCAACTAGGTCGGCATCGCCACCGTCGGCGACAGGTGCAATAAAGCCGAGCGAAAGATCATCGGCCGCGCGACGGATCGAAGGGGCAATTGAAGTCTGTCCGAGCGAGGCTATGACCCCGGTGAGCGCCACGACTTCCGAGGAGAACTGGTCGGCACGCGGTTCAATGGCGCCGGGCGCCGATACCAGCGTACGCATGGTCTCAAGCCGCTTTTGTCCTTGTTCGAACAACGTCGTTACCTGTTCGCGCGAGGCGTTGATGCCGTTCTCTAGATCTTTCATCTGCGCTGACATCTGCGACAGCAACTGAACGACGCTTCCTGAACCGGTCGTACCGGTCAGAGCGCCCGATTGCCGTTCCGAAAGCGCCAGCTGAGCAAAGCGCTCGGAGGCGCGCTGGATATCGGGCAGAAGACTCTGGGCAGCAAGTGCGTTCTGGTGCGCCTGGTCGAGGTCGGCGGTATAGTCTTCCACCGTCTCGGCCAGGTGCTGCTCAAGTGCCGCAGAACCTGCTAGTGCAGCAGCATTTAGCCAGCTTGACATGGCCATGATCATGACCGCGCCGATGGCCATCACACCGAGCATGGCGGCGCGACCCGTATGGGTCGTGATATGCGGAAAGAAGCGCGCCATATAGGACCAGAAAGCGTAGATGCCGACCGAGACGGAGGCCGAGTAGATAATCGCTGCGAAGAAGATCGCCGTTGGCGAACCGTCCAGGATGCTGCGCACGCCGAGATAAGTGTACACGCCGGAGGCAAGGGCTAGGACGGCAATGGCAAACCGCGTCATCGTTTCGACGGCAGCGACCCCGTCGTGCAATCGCTGGGATGCGCCGGTCGCCATGGGCCAGTCTCCGTAGAAGGAAAGTATTCCTTAAAAGAGGATCAAGAAGCGGGCGGAATAAAGGCCGGTTTAACACCGCGTCCCGGACATCCGTTCTAATTGATTGGGACGAACCAAAGCGCGCCGGTCGCGGATAAGGTTCAACGGCACCAAGCAGAAGCGCACGCACGTAAATCACCTAGGAACTATCGCGTCCTCCGGCAGTTGGTGGTGTGCGAGAAGGAGAGCGCCGATGACCCCAGATATTCGAAACTCCACTTTCTATGTGTTGACCCAGGACGATCCCTCCGCGCCAACAGACGCGGTTCCGGTTGGCTTCGAAGAGGCCTATGAGGAGGCTCAAAGGCTCACCGAAAGCGGCTTGGCGGTTCATGTCCTTTATACTGAAGACGCAACTCAAATGCAGCTGACGCGGTTTACTGAGGCCGGAATCAGAACGAGCTTGGCTTCGCAAGGGTAAGGGGAACGGTCGGTTCTCGGCGATCGACAGGATTCACGAGTTCGTTCTGCCTGAGAAGTGATGAGGCCAGCAGTTTACCTTCATGTAAACCCGATGTGATCGCCGCTGTTGTCCTCGTCATTGCCTCGGCTTACCGGGCGCTTTTTGCTTTCAGCGACACGTTTGGGCGCCCGTCATAAACAGCACGACAATCATCACTTTTTCGTGTTCGTCCTGGAGAACTCTCAAGATCGCGACAGCATAGCTATGCAGGCCTAACTCGATGAGCATTCAGACCTCCAAGGCGTAAACGAGCATGTCGGTATCGAGAAGCTGGACGAACTCGCGCTACGAGCGCTGATCACGGTGTTGGAAAGACAAGCCGGGCGGTCTGGCGAAGAGGGAGATCGAGCGCCATCGCGCGGCCTCGGGCGTCGACTTGAGGTCCGAGCCGATAAGCGGTCGCAGGCCGCGTCAAGCCGACCGCTATGGAGATGGAGAACATCCGGATTTTTCCGCCCTCTCCTTTTGGCCCACACAATGGCAGTCGAGCTCGCTACCCACCCCTCCCGCGACGGTCGGTCCGCCAGCGCTCGCCAAGATATCGACAGACGACGATACAAACTTCAAAAATGTACGAGAATGGAATCGTCGCAGTTTGCGTCTTCAAGGCAAAGTCGCACTGCCGAAGCGTAAAATCTGGTCGCGTAGGGATCGCTCAGCGACGCGACGGGCGGCCTCTCGATATTCGAACCAGACAAGTTTGCGCTCGCCCTTCTCCGGAAAGTTCCCGCGCAGGCCAGAGAGCTGGCTCGGGAAATTTGAACAGCGGGGATAAGTGGAATTTCTGCCTGACTTTGGCATAGATGCCGGAAACAGGAGAGACCATGACGAGACGACCGCGCCGGAACCACAGCCCGGCTTTCAA
>NZ_JACVBF010000035.1:0-13600 GCF_014852195.1 Ensifer sp. ENS08 | reverse complement strand
GACGGCCCTGTCCAGCGGAACGAAGACCATTGAGCCGATCGGCAAAAAAGGCCGGTCAGAACAAAACCGAACCCAAGGAAAGCCGCCAACTCAAGGCGTTCTGCCCCTTGCGTTCTTTCATTGGAGACAGTCATGGCAGATGAAGCAACGACAATTAAGGGCGGCAAGGTCAAGGTGCTGCTCGGGAATGCCGCGACGCCGACCGTTTACACGGCGCCGTGCGGTTTTACGCAGAAGTCCGTCACGCTCAACAAGGGGCTGGAAGAGGTGCAGATCCCGAACTGCGTCGACCCGGATGCGGTCGACTGGCTCGGCCGCGACGCCACCTCTCTCTCGATGAGTATCAGCGGCGAGGGCGTGCTTGCGGCCGAAAGCGTCGAGACCTGGCTTGAGGCGTGGGAGGATGTCGACTCCGTGCCGGTCAAGGTCGAGTGGGCATTTCCCAACAAAACGATCACCTGGACGGGCCGCATCCACGTCGAGACGCTCGAAACCACGGCCCCGAACGGCCGCCGTGTCACGGCAAACGTCAGCATGCAGAGCGACGGCAAGATGACACGCGTGGTGACGCCGGTATGAGCCGCGACGCTCAGATTACGTTCCCGTGGGCGGATGGTGATTACACCTTCCGCCTCGGCTGGGGCGAGCTGGAGCAGCTGCAGGAGGCTTGCGACGCGGGGCCATATGCCATCCTCATTCGCCTGCAGGACGATACCTGGCGCGTCGGTGACATCAGTCACACCATCCGCCTCGGCCTTGTCGGTGGCGGCATGAAGATGACCGACGCGCTGCTGAAGGTTCGTAAGTACGTCGAAGCTCGGCCGCCAACCGAAAACCTGCTGTTTGCGCAGCTCATCCTGTCGGCGGCCTGTGTCGGGGCTCCGGAGGAGAATGTGGGGGAGGAGGGCGCGCCAAGTCCAGCGGAGGAGAACGGCTCGACGATCTCCCCAACGGAAAGCTGAGGTTTGGCGCGATCTACGGCAACGGGGCCGCAATGGGCTTCACGCCGCAGCAAATCCGGGCAATGTCCATGTGGCAATTCATGGCCGCGCTCGATGGTTTCATCGCAGCAAACTCGCCAGAAGACACGGGTTTGACGGCGAAAGAAGCTGATGAGCTTTGGGACTGGCTGGAGGCTGGTTAGCCTTCGGTCACGATCTCTCGGCCGACAAGGATCATGACGAGCCCGATAAGCGAGGCCGTCGCCAGCGCAGTGAAGAACATCGGAGAAATTTCGGGTGCTGGAAGCTTTCCCGAAACGCTCTCTAGCGCGCGTTCATATTCGCCGCGTTCGATGAAGGCTCTTAGCGCTGCATTGTAGTTCCACGCAGCAATCGGCGTCGGCAACACGAAAAGGGCCGCACCGAGCTTGCCGACGTTCGTCAATCGATATCTCGAAACACTCATTGCGTGTCCTCCGGCGCGCAATCTCTCAAGGAATTTTCGTTTTGGCAACCGACCTTGAAAAGCTCGTGGTGCAGCTCTCTGCTGACATCAAGGGATACCAGCGCGAGATGCAGAAGGCTGTCGGCGTCACCAACGCTCAGGCGCGTGCAATCGAAAAGCGCTACGAGAACATGGGCCGGAAGTTGGATTCGATCGGGCGCCGGTCAGCCAGCGCTTTGATTGCCCCGCTGACCGGTGTCGCTGCCGCCATCTCGGTCAACGAGGTGATCGGCTATGCCGATGCCTGGACCACTGCCAAGAACAGCCTTTCCGTTGCCGGCATCGTTGGACAGCAGCAAGTCGAGGTTCTCGACCGCCTCTATCAGTCGGCGCAAGCGAATGCCACGCCGGTCGGGGCACTTGCTGACCTGTTCGGTAAGGCGTCGCAGGCGTCGGACGTTCTCGGTGCCTCACAGAAAGAGTTGATCGCTTTCTCCGATGGGGTCGCGACTTCCTTGCGTGTCGCGGGAACAAGCGCCGGCGCCGCATCTGGCGCGCTCACGCAGCTCGGCCAGTTGCTCGGCTCCGCGCGTGTCCAGGCCGAAGAATTCAACTCCATCAATGATGGAGCTCGGCCTATCCTGATGGCTGTTGCGGCTGGTCTCGATGAGGCTGGCGGTTCCGTCAGTAGACTAAAGGAGCTCGTGAACGACGGCGCCGTTTCTGGTCGCCAGTTCTTTCAGGCGTTTCTCAAGGGGCTGCCTCAAATCCAGTCTATGGCTGGCAACGCGACGCAAACGATCGAACAGGGCGTTACGAAGGTCAACAACGCCTTCACAAAGTACATCGGCGAGAGCGACGAAAGCCTCGGTGCCTCGCAGCGCCTCGTCGCGGGCTTGAACGCGCTCGCGGACAATTTCGATAAAACCGCCGATACCGTGCTTCAGGTTGCTGGCGTCATCGCCGGTGCATTGGTGGGGCGCTCCATCGCGATGATGATCGCCAAGCTTGGCCTAGCTACGGATGTCACCCTAAAGTTTGTCGCAGCTCTGAGGGCTGCGGCATCTGTTGGCGGCGTCGCAGCTGCGATCGGCGGGATTTCTGCGGCGGCTGGTCCGATCGGTATTGTTGTCGGTGGCACCGCTGTCGCTGCCCTTGCCTTGTTCAGCTCGCAGTCCGAAGAGGCTTCGAGCAGTGCTCGGACATACGCGGAGGCGCTTGCAGAGGTTAAGGCTGCTGCCGATGATGCTGCAGGCAGTATCTCCACGGCAGGCGCCGAGATTGATGAGCGTGCTCAAAACTCAATCGTTCGTGGACTTGAGACTGCGCGAGGTGAGATCGAGCAGACTAAAAACGCTGCCTTGGAGATGATCACCGTCTTCACCGACGACTATTCCATGAGCTTCGCGACCGACGAGCAGAAGCGGCAGCTATCCGAGCTGCGTGAGGGATTGGAAAACGGAAAGATTTCTGCCGACAAGGCAGCGCAGGCGATCGCGGCAATGGCAACCGCTGACTACAATTTTCAGGTCGCGGCCGACAAGCTTACCCCCCTACTTGATGCCCTTCGGGACGCATCCGCTGCAGCTGATCTGTTGCAGGGCAAGCTGAACGCCAGTGCCAATGCCGGGGCTGTTGCGGCATACACTCAATACGGCCAGTCTCGCGCCAAGGGCGAGGAGATGCTGCGCCTCGGCAAGGCGTATGCCGACGAGGCGGCCAGGCAGAACAAGCTAAGCAAAGATCAGCTCGCCGTCGAAAAGGAAATCGCATCGATCCGGAAGGATCTCAAGGAAAAGGGTGGTTTTCTTGCCGACGCCCAGATCAAGGCGCTTGCCGAATCTAATGTTGCGGCCGACCAGGCGCGCAGCAAGTCGGGCGGCAGTCGGACGAAGGGCGTAAAGCAGACTTCGGAAAGCCGCTTCGATGCCGATATTCAGGCGGTCAAGGATCGCACGGCGGCGCTGGTCGAAGAGCAGCGCATTGTCGGCATGTCGTTTCAGGACCAGGAGCGCCGGCGCATGGCGCTCGACCTGGAGCAGACCGCGCTTGCGGATCTGCGAGAGGAGGCGCGCCGTAAGGGGCAAACGGATCTCGAAAACATCAAGCTGTCGGCCGATCAGACGGCAAAGATCCGGGAGGCCTCGGCGGCCTATGCCGAGCAAGCCGATGTGCTGCGCCGCGTGCAGGAACAGCAGGACAGAGCAGAGCAGGCGGCAGAGGATTTCTATGACGCGTTCAAGTCGGGCACCATAGACGCCATCACGGGCGCCAGCAGCCTTTCCGAGGCGTTGGAGAACGTTGGGAAACGCCTTGCCAGTCTCCTGCTGAATAGCGCCTTCGACAGCTTGTTTCAGCCGCGCACCTCCAGCTCCTCGGGCGGCATGTTCGGGGGCATCTTTGCCTCGATCGGAAAATGGATCGGCCTTGCCAATGGTGGGCCGGTCAAGGCCGCCACGGGCGGAAAGGTCACGGGGCCGGGCACGAGCCGGAGCGACAGCATCCCGGCGATGCTTTCGAACGGCGAATACGTGATCAACGCGGCCGCTACCCAGAAGCACCGCGCGCTGCTCGATGCCATCAACTCGAACCGCGCGTTGCGGCTCGCGGATGGTGGCCCGGTCAAGCTGACGGCGCCCCGCATGCCAAGCCTCGCCGGCATGGGGGCGAAGGGCGGGCAATCCATTTCTCTGAGCTATGCCCCTTCCTACAGCGTGACCGGGACTGGTGAAGAGATCGCGGCGCTCAAGCGTCAGGCCGCGCAAGATCGTGCCGAGTTTGAAAGCCGCACGGTAAAGGCGGTTCGCGACGCGCAGAAACGACGGATGCTATAGTCGAAAGGCTCGTTTTCAGAATGGCGATCGTATTTCCTCGCGAGCTGCCCGATGTCGGCTTCGTCACCGCTGATGTCACGCTCGCTGATCCCGTTAGGGCGTCGCCATCAGGCGCCCGGCTCATCAACTACACGCAGGTGGAAGATCCAGCGTGGCAGGCGTCGATGGTCACCAGGCCGTTGCTCTACTCCGAGTATTCGGCGGTTGAGGCCTGGTGGCTGTCTTTGCGTGAAGGCCTGCGGGCCGTGTTGTTCCGTCATCCTTGGGATTGTTACCCTCGGCTGCACCGCGCGAACCACGCGCCGGCTGACGTCGCCGGCGTGCTGGTCTCCATAGCCAGCGGCAACGTGCTCGATGTTGCCGGGGTCGATCCCGCGCTCGCCTTGTCGGTCGGTGATCGCGTCGGGCTTGAGCGGCTCGGCAGATATCATATTGGCCGCGTGGCCGATGTCTCTGGTGCAGGCACCACGAGGCAGATCACGATCGAGCCGCCGCCGCAGGGCGTCGTCACACAGGCCGGCGCCGTCATGCGGTTCGCGCGGCCGGCGCTGATCATGAGGCCCGTTCCCGGCAGCTTTCAGGCTCCGAAATCGAGCCATCGCTACAATGTTTCGTTTCAGTTGCGGGAAAGCCAATGACGCTGTCACAAGAGGTCAAAGACCTTTACGACCAGGGCAGGATCTCGACCCGCCAGATGGTGCGCGTGACGCTTGCCTCGGGCGTCTATGGCTTCATCGCCAGAAGGGAGCCGCTCGACTTCGCGGGCGTCACCTATCGGCCGTTTGGTCTGTTGGAAGTCTCGGAGATCGGCGGCGGCACAGGGACGGCGGCAGATGGCGGCTTCACGCTGCGCCTGGCCGAGAGCAAGGATGACGGGCTCACGCCGGCGGTTCTGACGCAGATCGAGAACGAAGACTACCGCGATCGGCCTGTCGTCGTTTACGACGCGCATTTTCATCCGGACACGTTGGCGCAGATCCAGATCGAGCCCGTCGCGCGGGGCTATCTCGATATCATCGAGCACTATGCCGACGACACGCGCGGCTATTACCTCGAAGCGAAATGCGAGGGGCGGCAGCTGGATTACAGCCGCCGGAACGGTCGAAAGCGAACGCTCGTCGACCAGCAGCGCCGAGATCCCGGCGACCGGTTTTTTGAACATGCGGCCACTGCCGGCCGCGTCGATATCGCATGGGGGCGCGTCGTCGGCTCGGCCGTCAACGTTGCGAAGAACGTCGCCGCCGGCGCGGCGCGAGCCTTAGGCTTCAAGGGGCTTTGAATGTCCAGACAATCCGGGTGGGAAAAGCGCCTCAACGCGGTTGTGGCGAAGCATCAGGCGTTGCCGTCTGATTGGGGGATCTCCGATTGCTTCGTCATTCCAGATGACGCGGTCGAAGCGCTGACGGGTGCTGTGATGTATCCGAAGGCGAGAGGCTACCGGACAGAGGCGGGCGCGGCGAAGGCGCTGCGCCGGCACGGTTTTGCCAACGTGCAGGAAGCGTTCGCGGCGCGGTTCGCCGAGATCTCGCCAGTGATGGCGCAGCGGGGCGACATCGGCGTGATCGAGCGCGATGGCGCCTTCTCCGGCGGTGTCTTCACCGTCCTCGGTTTCATGACGCGTGCCCATGACGGCCCGGTCGAGTTTATTCCGGCAAGCGCCGTGACAGCAGCTTTCAAGGTGGAATAATGGGCTTCCTTGCTCCGATCATCGGCGGCATCGTCAGCGCGATCGGCTCGATCGGCATCGTCGGAAAGATGGTGATCGCCGTCGGCCTCAATCTCATCGTTGGGAAGATGGAGGAACGTCGCGCCAAGAAAAACCAGAAGCAGGTCGGCGGCGTCGAGTTTGAACGGCAGTATGGCGAGAACGTCAGCCGCAAGGTGGCGTGCGGACTGGTCGGCCTGGCGGGGCACGACACCTACGTCAACACGTACGGCTCGTCGAACAAGTACCTGGAGCAAGCCTACACACTTGCTGATTTTCCGTGCGATGGCCTGTCGCGGATCTGGGCCGGCGGTGCGCTGCTGCAGCTCGAGGAGATTTTGCCGTCGATCCCGCATGCGAAGAGCTACCGCGTCGTCAGCGGCACTTACGCGGGTTTGATGGTCTTTACCTTCTACGACGGCACGCAGACGGCGGCTGATGCCGGCATGGTGGCAAACGCCAATCCGCCTGGTCGTTGGACGGCAGACCACATCGGCACGGGCATTGCCTGGATCAAGGTCAGCCTGACCTATGACAGCGAGAAGCTCGGGCAGTTTCCGGACTTCTTTTTTGAGATCCGCGGTGCCCGTCTCTATGACTTCCGCAAGGATTCCACGGCCGGTGGATCTGGCCCGCATCGCTGGGGCGTCTACTCGACCTATGAGTTCACCGAAAGCCCGATCCTGGCTGAATACAATTACCGGCGCGGCTTCTCGGTCAACGACGACATGTTCTGCGGCATGGGCATGGATGCGGCGGATCTTCCGTTCGATCGCTATGCCACGGCGGCCAATATCTGCGACGAGGCGACGGATCACGGCAAGCGGTATCGCTGTTCGGTGATGTTTGATGCGGACGTCGACCACGGCGATAACATCGAGGCGGTCATGCGGGCTTGCGGTGGCATCGTGATCGACAGCGTCGAAGGCTCGTGGCCGCTGGTCGGAACAGATCAGCCGATCGTCGAGACCTTCACCGATGATGACCTGGTTGCCGGGGAGCCGGTGCGCTATCAGCGCCGGCGCTCGATGGCGGATCTCGTCAACATCGTATCGGGCACCTATCCGGAGCCGGCCAATATGTGGTCGCCGGCGGGGTACGACGTGCAGACAAATCCGGCCTATGTGGCGCTCGACCGGCGTACGCGCGATGTGCCGCTCGACTTTCCGACCGTGCCTTACAAGGCGCAGGCAAACCAGCTCGCGTCGATCTACTTCAATGAGAACCGCTACGAGGCGACGGCCGACATCGTGCTTCGCCCCCGGTTTCAGACGATCAAGGCCGGCGATTGGGTGCGCTGGAATTCAGCTCGGTATGGCAATCGCGTCTACATGGTGCAGGCGCGCGCCATTCGTGCATTGACGAGTGACGGGCCGCGCAACGTGGTGCTGTCGCTGCAGGAGCGTGACGGCGCGATCTATGACGGCGTCGGTGTGGTGGCTCCGGTCATTCCCTTGCCGCCTGGTGAGCCCGTCTATCTGAGCGAGCTGCAGGATTTCAGCGTCATCAGTGTGAAGGCTGTCGGGGCTGACGGTCGATCTTATCCGGCGTTTCGCATCTCGTGGGCGCCGATCGTCGACATGACCGTGACCGGCGTCACCTTCGAATGGTGGATCAAGACGGCGCCTGCGAACAAGTTCTCTAAGCAGGTGTCGGCAAGCGACGGCACGGTGACCTTCCTGCAGGAGGGTATTCTTAGCCTGACCGATTACGAGTTTCGCTACAGGCTTCTGGCCGATCGCCCGACAAACTGGACGGCGCCGATCACCGTGAAATCGGTCGACGGCGGCAATGCGGATCTCGAAGTCGGCTTAGGTCGCCTTGGCGAGGATGTGAAGAGGCGCCTCGAAGAGCTGCAGCGCGAGTATGACGTTGTGTGGCAGCGCTTCGAGGAACTGACCACGGCCTTTTCGCTCGAAGGCGCCGTTGGCGAAGTGAAGCGGCAGGAACTGAAGGCGGCAGTCGGCGATGCGTTCGCGCAGATCATCACCGAACAGCGCGTGCGCGTATCGCAGGATGAAGCGTTGGCGCAGCTGATCTCGGCATTGACGGCGACAGTCGGCAACAACCTGGCGAGGCTGATTACCGAGGAGACGGCGCGCGCCACGCAGGACAGCGCGCTTGCCTCCAGCATCACAGGCGTTAGCGCCGACGTGAACAGCCGCTTTGCCGGCGGGTTGGTGAAGTTCGAGGCGGCGGCCGACCAGTCGGGCGTCACGTCTCGCTTCTCGGTTATGTTGCGCGCCACACTCAACGACACCTTCAAAGACAGCGGCTTCTATATCGAGATCTACACGCAGGGCGGGGTGCTCAAATCCCGCTTCGCCGTCAAAGCCGATCAGTTTGTTGTCTGGAATGGCGGCAGCAATGCCTTCCTGCCGATCGTTATCGAGAACGGTGAACTGAAGCTCAACATCGCCAACATCGGCTTGATCCGATCGGGCCGGCTTCTGTCGCAGAACGGCAAGATGGATATCAACCTCAACAACGGCACGATCGAGATCTATAGCTGATGGTTCGCACAATGATTGGCGTCGACAGCACCGGCGCCGGCTGTATCAAGATGATGAAGAGCAATGCCGACGATCCGCGCATCACGCCGGATAGCGAGCGCTGGAAGTTCCTCTATAACAGCAAGTTCTCGATCACGATGAACCTTGCCGACATGCAGCGAGTCAACCAGATTTCGAGACCGGGGCTCAATGACTCCGGGGTGACCTATTACTATCCAGCCGGCTCAAACAGTGGGAACTTCGTCTACGCGGAGTCATCGGGCGGCGGTTCCAGTCACTGGTGCTTCAAGAAAGAGCACTTTCCGACGCTCCGGTATGATGTCCCCCTTTTCGACATCAAGGCGAAAAAGGGTGAGGGGAGCACCCGCTATAACCAACAGATGGTCTTCTGGTTCGACGCCTACGACTATTACAACGGACAGGGCGGCTTCTACGTCGCTGGAAACTACCAGCAGCTCGGCTGGGTAACCGGCACCAACAGCTCGTTCTTCAACAACATCTTCGGAGCGTGGGCGTCTGGCATCATCATCCAGATTACTAGGTTCGATACGATTGACGGCTTCAATCGGTTCCTTTCGCGGGACCGTACGCTGGTTGTGTGGAACCTGCCCGGAAACAATGTTCCCGTTGACGAGGCGCCGGTGCTCGCGCCGAACGGCAGCAAGACGATCAAGATCTCGTCGACCGAGTTCAAGGCGGCGAGGCCTGGCTATCCTGTCGATACGGCGACACCCGCACAGATCGCCTTCGACATTGGCGCCAAGCTGCCGGTGAAGGTTATTCGGTCGGGCGATATCGCTCTGCCGGCCGGCGTCAGCTACTTCGACGTTGGCTTTCAGATACCCGAGATGGTCGCGCTCGATGTGCATTTCTACAACAGCGCCACCATCATGTATCCGTGCAATCCGCAGCTGAACAACTTCGGCGCCGAGTACTGGTTCGATGGGACGCGGATTGGCTTCGATGCATCTACCGGCATGCGCGCCCGGTTCATGCTCTATCTCGAAGACAACAGCCCGCCGACCAGCGGAAGCAACAAGGTGCTGCGCAAGTTCAACGATGGCGCGCAAGAGGTGATGCAGATCCTGCGCCCCGGCTCGGCCGATCCGCCCAGTTGGGCGGACATCGTCATTGATAGCCGTTGGCCGCAGGTGCAGATCCTCGCGCAGGGCTGGATCGACGTGGTTGCAGGAAACGGCGTATCCTATGACGTTCCGTTCGACGGAACCGGTATGTTTCCCATGGTCAAGTACATCACGACCCATGGGGCAGGAAGAGGCGGGAGCGCTGCACCGGACGGGCTCAATCAGTTGCTCACCTCATGGACGAATGTGTATCGGCTGCCTTTCGTAAAGCGGCTGAAATACACCGCGCCGGGCAATCAGTCGCACGCGGGCGAAAGCACTTACTGCGAGCTGACGCAGAACAACGCCCGCTTTTGGACCTTCGCCGGGAACGTCGGCGATTACTACAATCGCCGAGATAGTCCGGGCAGCTGGCGCACCACCGGCGCCACTCCGCCTCTTGGCATCCGCTACTACGTCTTCGGCATTCCAGCTTAGGAAGCTCCCCAACATGACCACTCCTTACACGACAGGGTCGATCACCCTGACGAACGGCAGCGCTGTGGTGACTGGCGTCGGCACGGCCTGGCAGACGGCGCTGATCGCCGGCGGTACTCTCTACGCCGAGGCCGACGGCAATCCGCTGCCTATCCTCTCAGTCGACAGCAACACGCAGATCACAGCGGCCATAAAATGGAAGGGTGCGACCGGCAGTTTTCCCTATGCGATCATGCGCGACACGGCCTATGGCCAACAGACGGTCGCTAACGCTAATGCGCTGGCGACCTATCTGCAGCGTCTCGACAATGCTTCGGTGGCGGCGCTTGCGTCGATCGCTGGTCAAATGAGTGCCGGCAAGGTGCCGCGTGGCTTGAGCGCTAACACGATGGAATGGTTCATCATCAGTGACTTCATCAAGCAGGTGCTCGATGACCCCGATGCAGCAACCGCCCGTGGTTCATTGGGTATAGGGAACGTCTCATCCTCTGGTTCATCGTCAACGATTGCGGGCTCGCTGCTCGTTAATTCTAACGGGTCTACCTTCGCCTTGCAGCGCAACAACGCAAACGCGATCGATGTGGAGGCATTTCAGACCAGCAATAGTGCGACCAAGCACTCGATCGACCTCAACCGCTATGGAGGCGGGGTCACTGTTCGGGGGCAGGACGTCTGGGTTAACGACAAGGTCCCCTACAGTACGAGTGGCTTTGGCTACATCAACTTTCCCAACGGCTTCAAGATCCAATGGGGTTACGACAATTCAGGACAGTCGGATTCTCTAGTCACCTTCCCGATCGCATTCACCACCTTCAGCCGAGTGGTTGTGAACCTAGACTGGGTGCCGAATGCAAATCAGGCGTTCACGTGCGCGGTATCAGGTGCCAGCACCACTTCATTCTATGCCCGGAAAAGATACGTCGAAGGCGGCGTCGTCAACCCAATTGGCGCCGGCGCTCACTGGATAGCGATAGGGTTTTGACATGACGCAGCACTTCGGAGTTTTCGACAGCAATGGGTTTCCGGTGGCGTTTTACCTCGACGCCGTACACGGCGCGCGGACGCGACCGGCCTACGGTGAGCCTGATGAGGAAACGGGCATCGCACCGGTGATCGGCGAAGAGCCGAACCCCGAGTGCCAAGTGCCAGCTAGCGCGGTCGAGCTGACACAGGAACAGTGGCTCGATTTCTTGGAGAACAATGGTCGGCGGCGCTGGGTCGGCGGCGCGATTGTTGCCTATGAGCCATCACCACCGCCAGTGACGCAAGCCGATTACTCGGCCGCTATCCAGGCGCATCTCGACGCCATCGCCCGAGAGCGGCAATATGACGGCATTCACACGGCGATCGGCTATCGCGACGATCCGAACCCCAGCTTCGCGGCTGAGGCGCTTGCCTTGTTCAATTGGCGATCGGCCGTGTGGACCTTCTCGTCGGCCGAGCTGGCGAAGGTCACGGCAGGGCAACGTCCGCAGCCGAGTCTTTCAGAGTTCATGACCGAGCTTGAAACGGCTTGCCCGTTCGTCTGGCCGATGCAGCGGCCGGCGATGCTTGGTGGAGGATTGCCGACCGAATAACCCGGTTTAGATCGCTCGCGTCGCCACCTGGGCCGCGACTGACACCAGCAAGGCCGCCAGCGCGACGGCCGTTCCGTATCGCGCAATCTTCATCCGGCGCCCGCGAGCGCCATCCCAATCATAGCCCATCATGTTCGCCCAGCCGGCGTCATGCCGAGCTTGGATGGTGGCGCGACTCCCTGAACAAAGAGGTAAATCCGATGAGCGCTATCACCGCGCAGCAGATCCGCTCGGCCGCAAAAGGCAAGGTCAACGAAAGCAACCTGAATTCCGTCCTGGTCGCGCTCGATCGATACGGCGAGATGTTCGGCCTCGATAAGCCCCATCGCCTGGTGCACTACTTCTCGCAGCTCGGACACGAAAGCGCCGACTTCCGGTTTGATCGGGAGATCTGGGGGCCGACGCCGGCGCAGGAGCGGTACGACACTCGCACGGATCTGGGCAACACGCCGGCGCGCGACGGCGATGGCAAGAAGTATCTCGGCCGGACGGCGATGCAGCTGACCGGCAAGGATAACTATCGGGCGTTTCGGGAATGGTGCCGGCAGGAAGGGCTGGACTGCCCCGACTTTGTCGAAGATCCGGACGCGGTCAACCGTGATCCGTGGGAAGGGCTCGTGCCGATCTTCTATTGGCAGAAGCGCGACCTCAACCGATGGGCCGACCAGGGCGACGTCGAGACGATCACGAAAAAGATCAACGGCGGCAAGAACGGTTTTGCCGATCGCATCGATCGCTTCGCGCGTCTGGCGCTCGTGGTGCTCGGCTATCGAGCGGACAACATCCTTCAGTTTCAGTCTGACCAGCGTCTCGAAGTCGATGGTGATGTCGGGCCGAAGACGCGAGCCGCAATGCACAAGGCGCTGGTGGCGCTGGTGCCCGGCGAGGCTGCAAAGCCGGAAGTGAAGACGGCGCCCGTGACTGAAACCGTCATGCCGCCGGCCGTCGAAACGGAAGTGAAGAAAAAGACGAACCTCTGGGGCTGGCTCTTCGGCGGCGCCTCGGCAGCGGGAACGGCGGTATCCGCCCTTGCCGGCGCAGAATGGCCGACCGTGGTGGCAATCGGCGGCGTCGGCATCGTAGCGATCGGCGCCGGCCTGATGCTGCGGCACCAGATCATCGCTGCCGTGCGCGAGATCAAGAGCGCGATCGAGGATGCGCCAGCATGATTATCTGGCCGAAGGTCATCGCCGGCGGGTTGCTACTCGCCGGCGTCGTTGGGTTCGTTCTCGCCATTCGCGCAGACGGCGCCCGTTCAATCACCAACGCATTCGAGAGACAGAATAATGCGGCGGCACATTCCGCGGGCGATGCTCGCTCTGACTTTGACACTTGTCCTGACGGGTTGTGGGACTTCGGGGCCGGCAAATGTCGAAGGCCTGCGGCGGGTCGTCGGCACTGACCTGGTCGGCGCGCGAGGGGCGACACCGGCAGATCAGCGGAAGATCGACAGGACAGTCGTCGGTCTTTGCGCCGGCGGTGTCTGGACCAATGCGGAATGCGCGAGGCACGGGGAAGGGCGGTAATGACGGCGGGGACTTCGGAGCGGGCAATTGGCAGGCTGGAGGGAAAACTTGATGCCCTCGTTGATGCGGTCGAGAAGGGGCAGGACGAAAGCAAGCAGGGGAGGGCAAGGATCTACAGCGAGCTGGAGAAGGTGCGACAGGAGGCGGCAGCGAGCCGCGCAGAAGTCGAAAGCCTCAAGCAGCAGATGGCGGATGCGTCGCCAGTAATCTCCGACATCAAGCGCTGGCGCGAGCGCTTCATTGGTATGCAGATGCTCGTCGTTTTTCTGGCAGGATCTGCCGGCGCCGCGCTCGTCACCCTTTGGAAGTGGCTGTCGATGAAGATTGGGCTTCAGTAGGAGTTATCCGAGGTGCAAGCCGATTTTCTTAACTGAATTAGCCCCCGAAAGGCCCGGACATGCTCCCCCACTTAGTTAAGTGTGTAGGAGTAATGTCGGCATTATGACTAGCAGCAATTTTAAGATGGAAGTTCTCTCTGGGCCGGAACGTCGGCGGCG
>NZ_JACVBF010000034.1:0-14568 GCF_014852195.1 Ensifer sp. ENS08 | reverse complement strand
ACGGCCCTGTCCAGCGGAACGAAGACCATTGAGCCGATCGGCAAAAAAGGCCGGTCAGAACAAAACCGAACCCAAGGAAAGCCGCCAACTCAAGGCGTTCTGCCCCTTGCGTTCTTTCATTGGAGAAGTGTCATGACAGGTGCAGATAGCAACAACAGAGCACCATCGGTAGATCTGAAGTTCGAGGTCGCCGTCATTCCGGTCGCGGATGTCGATCGCGCCAAAAATTTCTACGGTCGCCTCGGTTGGCGGCTCGATGCCGACTTTCCCGTCGGCGATGCGTTTCGCGTTGTGCAGTTCACTCCCCCGGGCTCGCCGGCATCGATCCACTTCGGCACCGGGCTGACCTCGGCTACGCCCGGTTCGGCGAGCGGCCTCTATCTGGTCGTTTCGGATATCGAAGCCGCGCGTGCGGAACTCGTCGAACGGGGCGCCGAGGTCAGCGACATCTTCCACCGCGAGGGCCCCGGAAAGCCAGCGATCAGCGGACGCGATCCCGCGCGCCGCAGCTACCGCTCCTATGCCACCTTCAGCGACCCCGACGGCAACGGCTGGCTGCTGCAAGAGGTGACCGAACGTCTGCCCGGGCGTGTGGATACCGAGGTGACGGACTTTGCTTCCGTCGGTGACCTTGCGGCGGCCCTGCGTCGCGCTGCCGCCGCCCATGGCGAGCACGAGAAGCGCAACGGTGGTGAGCACGACCATAACTGGCCGGATTGGTATGCGGCCTACATGGTGGCCGAACATGCGGGCAAGCCGCTTCCCGAATGAGCGCCGGCCATGACCGTCGCGTTTCCTCCATGGCGTAAATCTGCTATAAGCGGCCATTCCAGACAGAGTCGGACAGGGGTGGTGTGAGATGCACAGGATCGGCTACGTCGTCTTTCCGGGATTTCAGCTCATGGGGTTCGCGGCGGTCACCGCCTTCGAGATCGCCAACCTGACGCTTGGCGAACCAGCCTATGCGATCGAGTTGCTGTCGGAGGCCGGCGGCGAGGTCAAGGCGTCCGCCGGCTTCGGCGTGCTCACGAAGGCCTTCGACGACGCGGTCTATGACACCGTCATGTTCGGCGCGGGCACCGTGATCGAGCCGGTAACGCCGGGACTCGCCGCCTTCGCGCGCCATGCCTTGGAGGTCTCGCGCCGGGTGGCAGCCCCTTGCACAGGCGCCTTCATGCTCGCCGAGTCAGGACTGCTCGACGGTCGTCGCGCCACGACCCATTGGGTGTTCGCCCGTCAACTGCGCGAGCGATTTCCCGAGGTCAAGGTCGAGGAGGATCGAATCTTCATCGTCGATGGCAGCGTGTGGACCTCGGCCGGCATGACGGCAAGCATCGATCTGGCGCTGGCGATGATCGAGAAGGACCATGGCGAGGATGTCGCCCGTCAGGTGGCACGCAAGCTCGTCGTCTATCACCGGCGCGCCGGCGGCCAGTCGCAGTTTTCCGCCCTGCTGGAACTCGATCCGAAGTCCGATCGCATTCAGAAGTCGGTCAATTACGCCAAGGCCAACCTGCGAAACGTCCTCTCGGTAGACGAACTCGCGGACGCCGCGGGCTTAAGTGCGCGCCAGTTCAGTCGCGCCTTCCGTTCGGAGACCGGCCAGTCGCCGGCAAAAGCTGTCGAGCATCTGCGGGTGGAAGCCGCGCGGCTCCTGATGGAGCAGGGGCGTCACTCGATGGACGTAATTGCCGAGCAGACCGGTTTTGCCGATAGCGACCGCATGCGCCGGGCCTTCCTGCGCACGCTGGGGCAGCCGCCCCAGACGATCCGACGCAATGCGCGCGAAGGCGTTGCCTGACGGCGAGACTGCCTCGAGAGATCAATTGTATCTCCGTGTATCCGGGACGTGTCTTTCTACATGCGCTTTCAATTGGGGCGGCAGAGCACACGCGCGGGATACATCAGCCCATCATTTCTGACTGCAGTTCAGTTCACCGGAGGCTTCCAATGTCGGACGAAATCAACCACCCGCGCCGCCGTTTCATCGGCGCAATCGCACTCTCGTTGGCGGCAACGCAGTTCGCATCGGCTGGCGCGGTCAGAGCGCAAGCGGGAGCCGGTGAGGCGCCGCGCCTACCGGCCGTCGCCCCGGGCACGAACAAGTCCTTCCCCGTCCTCAAGCAGATCGATGCGGGCGTGCTCAACGTCGGCTACGCCGAACTTGGCGCCAGCGATGCTCCTGCCGTGATCCTGCTGCACGGCTGGCCCTATGACGTTCACACCTATGTGGACGTGGCGCCGGTGCTCGCCAATGCCGGCTATCGCGTCATCGTTCCCTATCTGCGCGGCTATGGCACGACCCGGTTCCTGTCTGCCGACACTCCGAGGAACGGCCAGCAGGCTGTGATCGCAACGGATATCATTGCCCTGATGGACGCGCTCAAGATCGAGAAGGCGGTCATCGGCGGCTGCGACTGGGGTGCGCGAACCGCCAACATCATCGCGGCCCTGTGGCCCGAGCGCTGCAAGGCGCTGGTCTCTGTCAGCGGCTATCTCATCGGCAGCCAGGAGGTGAACAGGAAGCCGCTTTCGCCGCAGGGCGAACTTGCCTGGTGGTACCAGTTCTACTTCGCCACCGAGCGGGGCTATGAGGGCTACAAGCAGAACCGAAAGGAATTCGCCCGGCTGATCTGGAAGCTTGCCTCGCCCAAGTGGAACTTCGACGACGCCACTTTCGACAGGAGTGCCGAGGCGCTTGAAAACCCCGATCATGTCGATATCTCGATCCACAACTACCGTTGGCGGCTCAGCCTGGCCGAGGGGGAAGCACAGTACGACGACCTCGAAAAGCGGCTGGCGCAGTTCCCGACCATTACCGTCCCGACCATCACGCTTGAGGGCGACGCCAATGGCGCGCCGCATCCCGATCCCGCCGCCTACGCCAAGCGTTTTTCCGGCAGATACGAGCATCGGCTGATTGCTGGCGGAATCGGCCATAACCTGCCGCAGGAGGCGCCGCTCGCTTTTGCCGAGGCAATTGTCGCCGTCGATCGTTTCTAGTTTTTCTCCCGCAGATTGCGTGGAGGCGCGGGGATCCGGTTCGCCGGCCCCGCGTTTTTTTGTGCGCGGTGATTGGAGACAGGGCCCGCCGGATGCGGCGCCGCGTCATGCTGGTGTGGCGCAATGCGCGACAACCACTTTCGGATGGGCTTCGTATCAGCGTGTATCGGCGCCGGCGCCTGGCGGGTTTCCATACATTTTCGGGCGTCGGTGAAACATTCGATACATCTTGAGGGCGCCAGATGCGTCTCGACAGTCGCAGGGCAATCGGGCCCGGACGGCAAACCTGTCGAAAGGAAAACACCATGAGCGCAGCTGAAAAGGTACTCTACACCGGCAAGACCCACACGACCGGCGGCCGCGACGGCGCTGCCCGCAGCGACGATGGACGTCTGGACACCAAGCTTTCCACGCCCGGCAGTTCCCGTCCGGGGACGAACCCGGAGCAACTTTTTGCCGCCGGTTGGTCCGCGTGTTTCATCGGCGCGATCGGTCTGGTGGCCGGCCAGTCGAAGGTCGCGCTTCCCGCCGACGTCGCCGTTGATGCCGAAGTGGATCTGCTGAATCGCGACGGCGGCTACTTCCTGAAGGCACGGCTGAATGTCAGCCTACCGGGGATCGACGCCGACGTCGCGCGTCGGCTCGTCGATGCCGCGCACCAGACCTGCCCCTATTCCAAGGCGACCCATGGGAACATCGACGTGACGATCAATCTCGTCTGATCAGCACTAGCTCTTGTCAACTCCGGAGCGGCGACCATCAGGGTCGCCGCTCTTTGCATCGGCCATGGGCTGGCCGAGCCCGGTAAGCCTTGGCTTCTTGAGCTTTTGATCTCAATCGTGACATTAGGAAAATAAAATATTCGATTGTTTTATATCGCATTATACGGCGTTTTATGAAACTCCTCTCTACTGAGGGCGGATCACCAGCTCGCCCAAAAGGCCGCCGCCGTCACGATTGCGCAAGGTCAGAGACGCGTTGATGGAGACTGCCAACTGCTGGGCGATGGCGAGACCAAGTCCGGTCCCGCCGGTCTCGCGATTGCGGGAATCCTCCAGCCGGACGAAGGGTTTCAAAACGGCGCCCAGTTGATCATCCGGGATGCCCGGCCCGCGGTCGAGCACGCTGATAACCACCGTATCGTCAGCAAGCCGCCGTGCCTCGATCTCGGCGCTGCCTGCGAATTTGAGCGCGTTGTCGACGAGGTTGGTGAGAATGCGCCTGAGCGCCTGCGGCCGGGTTGTGACCGTGCCGCCATCGATATCGCTGGCGCTGACGGACTTGCCGGTGTCCTGATAATCGTAGACGAGGCTTTCAATAAATGAGGCGAGGTCGACGCGCGTCGATTTCTCGACATTGCCGTGGGCGCTGCGGGCATAGGCAACGCCTTCTTTCACCAGGCTTTCGATCTGGCCGAGATCCTGGATCAGCTTCTCGCGATCGGCGAAATCCTCGGCCATCTCCGCGCGCAGTTTCATGCGGGTGATCGGCGTCTGCAGGTCGTGGGAAATGGCTGCAAGGATCTGGACACGTTCTTCAAGATACTGGGCGATGCGGTCGCGCATGGCATTGAAAGCGGTTGCCGCATAGGCGACCTCCATCGGGCCGGTTTCACTGAGCCGCGGCGTGTTGCGGTTCGGGTCGAGCGTGTCGGCCGCTGCGGCAAGGTTGACGAGCGGGCGGACGGCCTGCCGCATGGCAAACCAGCTGCAGAAAAGCAGAAGCGCGAGTTGCGCCAGCAGCACGTAAGGCAGCCAGTCGGCGAGCGGCATGACCCCCTTGGGATAGACGTCGATCGTCAGCGGCGAGCCGTCGCTCAATGTCAGATGCGCCTGCACGTGGCGGCGATCGCCAGGGATCGTCTCGACGGTGACCGGATATTTCGGGCCGGTCGCGCGCTGGATGTTGGCGGAAAGCTCCGCGGTGGCCGGATCGACCGACGCGTTGCCGGGCACGCCCGGTCCGAGAATGAAGCCGTAGTTGTCGCGGCTGAGGCGCTTGAGCCAGGAGGCACGCTCGTTAGCGGGCAGGCGGTCGAGGATTGCGATCGAGGTCGCTATGTCGTTTTCGAGCGTGTTGAACATGACAGACTTGGCTGACATGTAGCGCTCGAAGAACAGAACTGTGAACGACATCACATGTGCGATGGCGAGGCCGGCCAGCAGAATAACAAAGAGCCGCGCCCTGAGCGTGCGCGGCCATAGTCGAAAGCCTCTTTCAGCAGCGTTCGCGGTCATTCGCGCGCCTCCACGATCTCGATCGGCACCGAGAAGACATAGCCTTCGCTGCGCACCGTCTTGATGTAGGCCGGCTCGCGGGCGTCGTCGCCGAGTCGCTGGCGGACCCGGCTGACGAGCAGGTCGATCGAGCGGTCGAAGAGATCGGCCTCGCGGCCTTGCGTGAGATTGAGCAGCTGGTCGCGGTTGAGCACGCGCTGGGGGTGGTCGATGAACACCTTCAGCAGCCGATACTCCGCTCCGCTCAGCGCGATCACGGTGCCATCAGCATCGATCAGGTGCCGCGCCGTCGTGTCGAGCTTCCATCGGCCGAAGCGCAGCAACTGCCCGGCCTCCGAAATCTGCAGGTTGGGCGGCAGCATGCGCGCGCGCCGAAGCACGGCCTTGATACGGGCCAGGAGTTCGCGCGCGGAGAATGGCTTGGAGAGATAATCATCGGCACCCATTTCGAGCCCGAGAATGCGATCCATCTCGTCCGAGCGGGCGGTCAGCATGATGATCGGGATCGCTTTATGCTTGCCGGCGCGCAGCTCGCGGCTGAGCACCAACCCGTCGTCGCCCGGCATCATCACGTCGAGGACGATCAGATCGACGGTATCGCCTTCGAGGAAGCTGCGCATCTGTCGCCCGTCGGCGACCGCGGTCGCGCGCAGGCCGTTTTTCTTCAGGTAGCTCGACACGAGTTCCCGGATCTCTCGGTCGTCGTCGACAATCAGCACATGGTCGATATGCTCCATCGAGCAAACTCCTCAAGTCGGTTTGGTCTTCGCATGGTACCGCCGCTTCTGGGCGAGGGGGCTGTGCCACTTGCTCCGTCTGGTTGACGCTCTGGATATGTCGTCGGTGTGTTCGCAACATCCAGACTTGCATGCGAATGTAATGCAAGCGCCTGCAGATACATTTCGACACAATTTCACAAAGGAAACCCGCCGCTTGCTGTCAAGCGGCGGGTCGTGGGAACTGTGGCTGATCGCGTCAGGCTTTAGCTTTTGCAGCAATCTGCGCGCGATACTGGGCGGTGGGCAGGCCGCCCCAGCCCCAATTGTCGAGGTCGACTTCCTCGATGACCACATAGGTCGATTCCAGCGGCTTGTTGAGCACGTCGAGCAGCACTTGGCTGACGCCTTTGATGATCTCGGCCTTTTCCTCCGCCGTCACCGTTTGACGCTCCGGCGTGGTGCCCTCGCGGGTCACCTGAACTGTTACGATCGGCATTGCCGTCTCCTTTCTGGAACTTGATGGCACCCAAGGTGCCGCGTTTGTTTGGAGAGTTACGGGCCTACCAGCGTCCGGCGTTCTGGCCGCCGTCCACATGCAGGATCTCGCCCGTTACGAAGCCGGCACCCTCCAGGTAGAGAACGGCGTCGACGATATCGCGGATCTCGCCCATTCGTCCGACCGGGTGAAGTGTCGAAAGCGCCGCATGCGTTTCCGGCGCGTGCATCGGCGTCTTGATGATGCCGGGCGAAACCGCGTTGACGCGAATTCCTGAAGTCGCGAATTCGATCGCGAGCGCCTGGGTTACCGAATTCAGGCCGCCCTTGGTGATGGAGGCGAGCGCGGCGGGCACGCCGGCGATCGGCTGGTTGACGAGGCTGGTAGTGATGCTGACGATGTGGCCGGAGCCCTGCTTCAGCATCTCGCGGGCGGCGTGCTGGGTAATATGGAAGAAGCCGGCGACATTGACGCTCATGTTCAGCTCGTAGTCTTCCTGGGTGAAGTCCGTGAACGGCTTGGCGGTGAAGACGCCGGCATTGTTGACCAGGGTGTCGATGCGGCCGAACCGTTCGAGGCCCTGGCGCACGACGCGCTCGGCGGTCTCGGGATTTCCGATATCGCCTGCAACGGCGAGGATGCCAGCGTCTGCGCTCTCCCTAATCGAGCGCGACGTGGCGATGACACGGTAGTTGCGATCGCGGTAGGCCTGCACCAGGGCGGCGCCGATACCCTGCGATGCACCGGTGATGATGGCGACCTTCTGTTCGTTGCTCATGGATGTGATCCTTCTTCGATTGCAACGGGCGTTCGTGCAGCCCGTCCTTCGCCCTCGGCGTTGGTGCAATCAGATTTAGACCCATCCGAGCTGTGGGAGAATTGACGATAATAGGCGGTCAATCAACCGAAATTCGGCATAATCAGTCAAGCGTACCAGCTTCCATCGCCATGCGTGCGAACTCGGTCCTGAGCCGCGGCAAGGCGAAATCCGCGAAGGCGCGAACTTTGGGAACCGACATGCGGCCCTGCGGTGCCAGAAGATGAACCGGCATCGGCGGATGCTCGGCATCGGCCAGCACGATCTTCAACTGTCCGTCGTGGATATGGCGCGCGACATGGTAGGAGTAGAGCCGGGTAAGGCCGGTGCCCGCAACGGCGGAATCGACCGCTGCGCGCACGCTGTTGACGATGTAGCGCGGCGTGAACTGTACCGTGCGCGGGATCAGCGAACCTTCGGCCGGCGTAAAGGCCCAGGAATCAAGGCCGAAATTGGTGAAGGCGACGATCTGGTGCTTGGCGAGGTCTGCCGGCTCGTCGATGCGGGGATGACTGGCGAGATAGCGTGGGGAAGCGACGACGACGCGCCTGATATCGCCGCCGATGCGTGTTGAGATCAGCGAAGAATCCGCGAGGTGCCCTATGCGCAGCGCGATATCGACGCCTTCGTCGACAAGGTTCACGAAGCGGTCGAGCAGCAGCAACCTGGCCGAAACCGCCGGGTAGAGATTGAGGAAGTCGTCGAGGATCGGGCGCAGCATCTCTTCGCCGAGGATCGGCGGCGAAGAGATCGTTACCGTGCCGCGCGGAGCCGCGCGCTCGCCGCCTGCGAGCATATCGGCCTCTTCGAGATCGACCAGCACCCGCCGGCAGGCTGCTGCATAGCGCTGGCCCGCTTCACTGAGTTTCAGCGAGCGGGTCGTCCGGTGCAGCAGTTCGACACCGACATGGGCTTCGAGCAGGTTCAGCGCGCGGCTGACGGCCGTTGGCGATCGCTTCAGCCGACGGGCCGCACCCGCAAGGCTGCCTTCGTCAATCGCCGTGACGAAGACCTTCATCGCATCGATACGATCCATTCTGCCGACTTTCGCAAGAGATGACGTCAATCAGCAAGAATTCGTCTGCAAGACGGCGGAAGTAAAGGGCCGACAGCACTGCATAGGAGAGTGCTGTAACTTCTGAGCTACGCCGGAAAGAGGCGAGCGATCAAATCGGACGCGGAGCCCTGCCAAAGCTCGCCCTTGCCGGTTCCCGACCACAAGGACAGAAAGTCTGGCGACCCCTTCGCGGTGGACGCCGCTCTGATGTCACGCGTGAACTTGTTCTGGGCCGGAAAGGGCATTACGGCGGCGGCATCCACCTCGTTCATGAAACGGTTTTCGACGCCGCGCGCAAACCGGCCGGAAAAGGCCCGCGTCGTTCGCGTCTTCCGCTCCGTGCCCTCTAGCGCCGCGCGATAGGGGGCCGACGTCCCAGCTTCGGCGGTCTTGAGGAAGGCCGTACCCATCTGCACGGCGCTGGCGCCTTTTGCGAGAACGGCTTGGATGTCGGAACCTGTCATGATCCCCCCCGCGGCGATGAGCGGTACCTTGACCTTTCCCAGGCTCCAGGCGAGCAGGTCTTCAAGGCCGATTTCGCTGTCCTCGGCGGACGGGTCGAAGATACCTCGATGCCCGCCGGCCTCGTATCCCTGCAGCGTGATGGCATCGACGCCGCTCTCTTCGAGTGCCAGGGCTTCCTCGGGCGTCGTTGCCGTGCCGATGATCAGCATTCCTGCGTCACGAGCAGCGCGCATGTGCTCGGCGGGCAGAACGCCAAAGACGAAGCTCAGCGCCGCAGGCTTTGCCCGCAGCACCGCCTCGAACTGCGCGTCGAAATCCTCTTCGTAGGGCGCTGCAAATTCCGGCGTGGGCAGGCCGAGTTCGACGCGGTATCCCGCCGTCGCGCGCCGGGCGCGCTCGAGCGCCGCCGCGTCGATCTTCGGCTGCGGATGCTGGATGAAGAGGTTTATGGCGAAGGGACAATCTGTCCGGGCACGCACGGCCTGGGCGAACTCTACGATCGCCGGCGGGCTCGAATAGGCCGCGCCGATCGAGCCGAGCGCGCCGGCGGCGGAAGAGGCTGCCACGAGCGCCGGCGACGAAGGACCTCCGGCCATCGGCGCGACGATCAGGGGATGTCTCAGGCCGAGTTTCGAAAGGGTGCCCTGCATAGTCGTGTCCTCGCTGCGTGTTGCCTGCCATCTGGCAGCGCTGCAGAGGTAGGGTGAGCGGTTACGGACGCAAGGGCAGGCGCCACAGTTTACCCGAATATCTTGTGGGTCGCTCGCGGCAGGTATGGCGGAGGCGATGGCCCCCTCGGGACCGTCGATCGCGCGGCAACTGTTGCAACACAGTCGGTTGACTGGCACTGTCGCTCGGTGGCGAGAGACCTTTCCAAGGAGCCCGCGATGTCGCGACAGACGGACAAGCAAGAGACACTTCCGAGCCTTGTCGAAAACTACCGGCCCGTGCAGCTGAAGGCCGTGCTTGCGGCTTGCGCAATAAAGCACCGCGAGCCTCCGCCGCCATTACCGGAGGAGCGCCACTACGGATCGCAATTGCCGGAGGGATTTCACCTGCCGCAATCTGTCTACGACGACTGAGCGCCGGCTCCGCCCTCAGTTCGTTGCCAGCGTCCAGGCCATGCCGGCGAGCGCGCAGGCAAGCAGCGTGGTTATGACCGACACATTGAAGCGGAAGATCGCCACGCCGGCCGCGAGCGTCAGCAGCAGTGACGGCAACACCAGCGACCCTAGGACCGGAATATCGAGCGCCAACGGCCCGAGCGTCCAGGGGGCGACTTCGGCAAACAGCGTGTGCAGGCCAAACCAGACCGCAAGGTTGAGGATGACCCCGACGACGGCGGCGGTGATCGCCGACATGGCGCCGGTCAGCGCGACGTTGTTGCGCAACCGCTCGATGAAGGGCGCGCCCAGGAAGATCCATAGAAAGCAGGGAACGAAGGTGACCCAGGTCGTCAGCATCGCTCCGAGGGTCGCGGCCGCCATGGGCGAAAGCGTGCCGGGATCGCGATAGGCACCCATGAAGCCGACGAACTGGACGACCATGATCAGCGGCCCAGGTGTCGTCTCGGCCATGCCGAGCCCGTCGAGCATTTCGCCCGGCTTCAGCCAGCCGTAGTGCTGCACCGCTTCTTGGGCGACATAGGCAAGTACGGCATAGGCGCCACCGAAGGTGACCACCGCCATCTGGCTGAAGAAGAGGCCAATCTGGCTGAAGACGTTGCCCGTGCCGAGAATGGCGACGAGCAACGCCAGCGGCACCAGCCACAGGGCAAGCAGGATCGCCGAGATCCGCAGCGACCAGGCGAGGTTCGGGCGCGCATGCGCGGGAATTTCGTCGCCGAGCACGGAGTCTTCGTCCTTGAGTACCGGACCCGTGCCGGCCTTGTGGCCTCCGCCGATGCGAAAGAAATCCGAGCCGGAACGTGCACCGATGTAGCCAAGCACCCCGGCTGCAAGAATGATGAGCGGGAAGGGGACCCGGAAAACGAAGATGGCGATGAAGGCGGCTGCGGCAATGCCGATCATCACCTTGTTCTTCAGTGCTCGCCCGCCGATGCGGAAGACGGCCTGAACGACGACCGCGAGCACCGCGGCCTTCAGACCGAAGAAAAGGCCCTCGACGACCGTGACATTGCCGAAGGCGGCGTAGATGTAGCTCAGGCCCAGGATCGCGAGGAACCCCGGAAGCACGAAGAGGATGCCGGCGACAAGGCCGCCGGCGGTGCGATGCAGGAGCCAGCCGATATAGACGGCAAGCTGTTGCGCCTCGGGTCCCGGCAGAAGCATGCAGTAGTTGAGCGCGTGCAGGAAACGGTGTTCGCCGATCCAGCGCTTTTCATCGACCAGGATGCGGTGCATGACGGCGATCTGTCCAGCCGGCCCGCCGAAGCTCAGCGCCGCAATCCGCGCCCAGACCCGCACTGCTTCGCCGAAGGAGATGCCGTGGCTTTCCCGTTGCCGCGCCGGTCCCGGCGCGGCCTTGTCTGCGATGTCGGTCATCTCAGGCGTCCTTCTTGGCCGAGGGCCAGTTGTGGGTCTCGTTGGTAGCATCCCGGCACCAGCGATAGAAGGCGTCGTAGAGCAGCATGCCGGCGTCCAGTTGTTCCAGATCGTCCGCATACATGCGCGAGAGCCCGAGCGAGGCGGCAAGCAGGCCCGATGCCTCCGGCGCGAGTTCCAGGCGGGCGGTATCGGCAGCACGCACGATCGTGGCGAGCCGCAGCAACGGGGCCGTGGCAAGCCCGAATTCCTCGACCATGACGTCGAAGGTGCAGCGCTCGCCGCGGTGGCTCCAGCGCACGGACGCGTCGATGTCGAACGGTGTCGCCCGGAAGCGCTCGCCGACCATCTCCACTTCCGACGGCGCTACGTAAAGGAAAACGGCATGCGGATCGACGAAGCGCCGGATCAGCCAGGGGCAGGCGATGCGGTCGATCTTCGGCCGCGCCCGGGTGACCCAGACCGTGTGCCCTTGGGCGTTCCGTTCCGGTAGAGCCGAAGACGGCACGGCGGGGCTGCCGCCTTCGACCCACGCCTCGAACCCGCCTTCGAGCACATCGGCGGAGATGCCGGCATTGCGCAGCCAGGCGGCAACGCCGTGGCTGAGCTTCTTGCCCTGCTGGCAGATGACGATCGCCGACGCTTTGTCGACGTCGTGTGTCCAGTCCTGCACAGTGCGATAGTCGCGCCGGACGGATCCCGGGACGAGACGTGGATCGGCGTCGAAGTCCTCGTCGACGCGAACGTCGATCAGCGCGGGACAGTTCGGCGTGCCGATGAGGCGAGCGAGTTTTTCCGATGATATTTCGAGATACGACGACATGACGCGTCCTCCGGATGAGCGGTTCTATGGACGCGATGCTTCGGCTGGCGCCTCATGGGGTGATCGCACCCCCATCAGCAAAGTTTGCCGCCGTTGGCCGCACGCTGTCAAGCCGCGCTTCGGCGGCGACTTTACGGGACATGGCGAAAGCGCTTCGCGCTGAGGCGTGATCCGAGGCAAACTACCGAAGGATTGTTACAGGTCTTTGGCGCCAGATCTCGGTTGCCGTTAAGGAAGCGACCTGAGTGCCGAAGGTCACACTCAGGTCGCGGAGGACGGCATTCGGGCTATTTGCCGGCCTCATTGGCTGCGGCCTCGATGACGCCCGCAACCTTCTCCGGTTGCGAAGCAAAGACAGCGTGGCTGGCCTTGATTTCGGTCACCTGGCTGCCGGCGCGCTTGGCCATGCTTCTCTCCAGGTCCGGGTTGATGGCGCGGTCATCGGTCGCGACGATCGACCAGCTTTTCTTGGTGCGCCAGGCGGGGTCGCCGACCTTGGCGGCGAAGACCTCCTTGGCGGCAAGGACCTGCGATTTCGCCGCAAAGGCCGCCTCCGCCGCAGGCAAATCGGCGGCGAAGTCGGCCGGAAACGCCTTTGGGTCGAGATAGAGATACTTGCCGTCCGGGGTTTCGCGCACGCTCATGGCGGCCGCAGGTTTCGATCCGGCGAGCGTTGCAAGGTTTTCGCCCTTGTCGGGCTGAAAGGCGGCCACATAGACCAGGCCTTCGACCTTGCTATGGTGTCCGGCCTCGGTGATGACCATGCCGCCATAGCTGTGGCCGACGAGCAGGGTCGGGCCGTCCTGCAGATCGAGGATGCGGTTCGTCGCCTCGATGTCCGCGCCGAGCGACGTCAGTGGCTCCTGGACGACGGTCACGTTGAAGCCGCGGCGCCCGAGGATTTCGGAGGCTTCTCTCCAGCCGGAACCGTCTGCGAAAGCGCCGTGGACGATGACGATGTTCTTGATCTCGGCTGCTTGCGCTGCGAAGGCGACGACGCTTGTCGCCAAGGTAAGCGCGATGGTCGGGAGGATGCGGTGACTCATGCGATCGTTCCTTCTTCTGTTCGTGAGGCAACGATCGCAATCTGTTCAGGCGAGTTATCCCGGATGTGTCGGTCTTCGCCGCAATATGTACCGCATTGTAGCGGCTCAATCTCGACGCCATGGCGAGAGGCCGAAGCGCGGTCTTTCACCCTGCGTGGCAAGGTACAGAGGCACGCCGCGCGAAGGCGCGCTACGATTCAACCAGGATCACAAGCGACGAAGGCACAACCCCGTCATAGGCCATGGCGTCCGCCGCAGCCTGGCTTTGCATCGCCTGCGAGAGGGCGCCGATATCGGGAACATCCATCATGACGGCCACGCGCGTCGGGTCCTTTGGGTCGACGAAGGTCCGGTTGTTGGTGATGCCGAGCGCGCCGAAGAGTTCCTTGCGTCTCGGCGATTTCAGCCAGTGATCGGCGCCTTTGGTAATGTTGTGATGGGCGATGATGGTTGGCATCGGATCCTCCCTCTTTTGACGCGGTGCACCGGCGTCGCAACTTTCCCGGCGCATCCGCGTTCCTTCAACGGAACGGCCTGAAGGCCGGGCTGTCAATTAGCCCGTCAGAGGTAGGCGCGTTTTTTCTCTGGCAACTTGAAGGAAGAGGTTCATGCCGAAATTCATCACCATCGGATACGGCGATCGCGCCGGCTACGATCGCACGGCGGCGGTGGTGCGCGATGCGGCGCATGCGCATGACGCGCGACTTCAGGCCGATGGCGTGTTGATGGGGATTGCCGGCGTGCCCGTGCAGGTGCGCAATGCGGATGCGGCGCGGGTCGAAACCAAGAATGGTCCGTTCCTGTCATCCCCGTTGCCGGTGGCCGGTTTCGCGGTGATCGAAGCGGCCGATCTCGACGAAGCCATCGCCCTGGTTTCGCAGACACCCTGCGCCGTTGCTCACGGCGTGGTCGAAGTCTGGCCGCTTGAACTTCCTTAGGGAGTCGCCCAGGAGACCTGAGCGGCGAGCATGGATTCCGCCTCATCGGCCGTCTGGCGCTGGGATTCCGTGGCTCCGGCCGGAGCGATCTTCATCTCCGGTCGACCTTCCCTGAAGATCTTCCACTTTGTCGGTCGGAAGGCGATGCGGCTGTGGTCGCCGGCAGCGGCGCGTTCGGGCGAGAGTTCGATCTCGACATGCGGATGGTTGCGGCCAAGGTCGAGTTCGAGATGGCGGGTGCCGGCAACCCGGCGGCTGGCGGCGACAAGACCGGCAAGGCAACCGCCGGAGCCGTCGACCAGCTCGATGTCGTGCGGGCGGAAGTGCAGTTTCGCCGGGCCGTCGGGCTCGGACGGGGCGCGCAGCCCGATCGGCCGATCCTCGAACCAGATCTCGCCGTTCTGCAGCGTAACATTGAGGCAGTTCGACTGGCCGATGAAGCCGTAGACGAAGGGCGAGACCG
>NZ_JACVBF010000033.1:0-17604 GCF_014852195.1 Ensifer sp. ENS08 | reverse complement strand
ACAACGTCACCGTTGCCGTTGAGCTGATCGTTCCGATCGCGATGGAAGAAAAGCTGCGCTTCGCAATCCGCGAAGGCGGCCGTACCGTCGGCGCAGGCATCGTTGCCTCGATCGTCGAGTAATCGACTGATTTCAGATCAGTAGAGAGGCCCCGCCGGCAACGGCGGGGCCTTTTTCGTTTCGGTTGTCGCCAGGACTTCGTCGATGAAGGCGCGCTTGCCGTGGGTGTAGATATCCCAATCGCCATTGGCCTGCTCTGCGAGTTGCCGCTTCAGGGCTTCGTAGCGGCTGGCGAGTGCGGGAGCGTCACGTAGCCGGTCCCTGAGCACTAGACGTGCCGCAGGGGCGGCGTTGTCGTCTCCACAGAGATAGAGCCTCGTGCAAGCGTTGCCATAGTAAACGTCCACAGGCCGCTTGCGTGCGGGTCGCCGTGAAAGGTGTAGCCTGCGTTGCAGAGGCGAGCGCTGAGCTCCGGCAGCTCCGCTACGTCCGCTACCACCGCATCGATATCGATCTTCGGCTTCGCGGCCAGTCCGGGTACCGCCGTGCTTCCGATGTGGTGGATCTCGCGGACGAAAGGCGAGAGCAGGGCGGTGATGGAAAGCGCCCGCGCCTCAAAGAGCGACGGCCAGAGAGGATCATATTCGACCAGCGTGATGCGCGACATGCGAATCGATTCCGGTGAGGAGAGCTTCTGGCAGGATAGCGAATGCCCGCAGCGCCGCGACCATTTCTGAGTGGCGAGGCAATGACTTGCCTTTCTTTGTGGGGCACTCCGGCCGGCAGGGCAGGGGATAGATGCGATTGAATGCGGATTTTTTCGGATCGGCGTTGAAAGGTGCTTGTCATCCTCCGGCAAACTGAATATGAAGCCGCTGACTTGAGGCGGCGAGACGTTGTTGAACGGGCACGCAGCCGAATAGGGGTATAGCTCAGTTGGTAGAGCGGCGGTCTCCAAAACCGCAGGTCGGGGGTTCGAGCCCCTCTGCCCCTGCCATTCTCTCCAGGCTTGCATAAGAGCTGAGGGTTCGGCAGAGTAAGTTTAAGGATCGGTTAGCCGGTCGACGAAATTCACAGAAAAGACTGATTGGCTCTTGTGGTTTTTAGAATCGGTCTTTATGTAGGGTCCAAACAGACACGCGGTGCGTGGGGCTGAATCATCGGCTTTACGCGCCGTAATGGCGTGAGCATTACATGGCATCCAAAACGAATCCGGTAACGTTTCTGCAGCAGGTTCGCTCTGAAACGTCGAAAGTGACCTGGCCCTCTCGGCGCGAGACGATGATCTCGACGCTGATGGTCTTTGTCATGGTCTTTTTTGCCGCTGCCTTCTTCTTTGCTGCGGACCAGTTGATGGGTTGGGCGATCGGCCTCATCCTCAACGTTGGCGCTTGATTGGGTGGAGGCTAGTATGGCTGCGCGCTGGTACATTGTTCACGCCTATTCGAACTTCGAAAAGAAGGTCGCTGAATCGATCGAGGAAAAGGCCAAGCAGAAGGGTCTCGAGCACCTGTTCGAGAAGATTCTCGTGCCGACCGAGAAGGTTGTCGAAGTGCGTCGCGGCCGCAAGGTTGACGCCGAGCGCAAGTTCTTCCCGGGCTATGTTCTGGTTCGCGCCAACCTGACGGATGAGGCTTTCCATCTCATCAAGAACACGCCGAAGGTAACCGGTTTCCTCGGTACCGACAGCAAGCCGGTTCCGATTCCGGACCATGAAGCCGAGCGCATCCTCGGTCAGGTCCAGGATGGCGTCGAGCGTCCGAAGCCTTCGGTCTCGTTCGAGATCGGCGAGCAGGTTCGCGTCTCCGACGGTCCGTTCGCCTCGTTCAACGGCGTCGTTCAGGATGTCGACGAAGAGCGTTCGCGCCTCAAGGTCGAAGTTTCGATCTTCGGCCGCGCGACCCCGGTCGAGCTGGAATACGGTCAGGTCGAGAAGGTCTGATAAGGCCTTAAAAGGATAGGGTGGGTTTAGGCCCATTCTGGCGGAGAAATCCGCATGCGCGTGGAAGGATGCCGGCCTTAGCCGGGTCGGATGTTCCGTACCACGCAACCGCAGCCGCCGGCCATCGAGGTCGGCAAGAGCCGGGTAACTGGCATAACAGGTTCCTGGAGCGATCCGTCGCTAGGGGATTTCAGAAAGGCAGAGAGAAATGGCTAAGAAAGTTGCAGGCCAGCTCAAGCTGCAGGTGAAGGCTGGGGCGGCCAATCCGTCTCCGCCGATCGGTCCTGCGCTCGGTCAGCGTGGCATTAACATCATGGAATTCTGCAAGGCGTTCAATGCCGCCACGCAGGAAATGGAAAAGGGTATGCCGATCCCGGTCGTCATCACCTATTACCAGGACAAGTCCTTCACCTTCGTCATGAAGCAGCCGCCGGTCAGCTACTTCCTGAAGAAGGAAGCAAAGATCCAGTCCGGCTCGAAGACCCCCGGCAAGGGCGGTTCGGCTGGCAAGCTCACCAAGGCTCAGATCAAGTCGATCGCCGAAGCCAAGATGAAGGATCTCAATGCCGCCGATATCGAAGGCGCAATGGCCATGATCGAGGGCTCTGCCCGCGCTATGGGCCTGGAAGTGGTAGGCTAAGACCATGGCGAAGATTGCAAAGCGAGTACAGAAGTCCCGCGAGGGCGTTGACCCGACGAAGATCTACGGTCTTACCGAAGCCGTCTCGATGGTCAAGGAACGCGCAACTGCCAAGTTCGACGAAACCGTCGAAGTTGCGATGAACCTCGGCGTTGACCCGCGCCACGCTGACCAGATGGTTCGCGGCGTTGTCAACCTGCCGAACGGCACCGGCCGCTCGGTTCGCGTCGCCGTTTTCGCACGGGGCGCCAAGGCTGACGAAGCCAAGGCTGCTGGTGCTGACGTCGTTGGCGCAGAAGAGCTCGTCGAAATCGTCCAGGGCGGCAAGATCGATTTCGATCGCTGCATCGCCACCCCGGACATGATGCCGCTCGTCGGTCGCCTCGGTAAGGTTCTCGGCCCGCGTGGCATGATGCCGAACCCGAAGGTTGGCACGGTTACGATGGATGTCGCTGGTGCCGTCAAGGCTTCCAAGGGCGGCGCCGTTGAGTTCCGCGTAGAGAAGGCCGGTATCGTTCACGCTGGCATCGGCAAGGCGTCCTTCGACGCCAAGGCACTGGAAGAAAACATCCGTGCTTTCGCTGACGCCGTGATCAAGGCAAAGCCGACCGGCGCCAAGGGCAACTACGTCAAGCGCGTCGCGATTTCGTCGACCATGGGCCCGGGTCTCAAGATCGACCCGGCCACGCTCAGCGTCGCCTAAAGAATTTTCGGGCTTCGGCCCAGGAAAGAGTTTCCGGCCCTTCGGGGCCGGAAATCCGGATTTCGATCCGGAACTCCTGTCCGAGATTGCGGGTGGTTATACCTTAATCACTTCGGCCTGCATGAGACGGGTAAGATCTGAATTTCGCCATGACGCCGGAGGCGTCGAAATTCGGTTCGAACCTCGCTTGCCTTGTGTCAGACCCGGCTCTTCCGGGAACGCCAAGGGACAGGATCCTTAAGCGTTATCAGGGATCGAGCTCGATCTCGGGTGACAAAGGCAAACCCGATGGGGCTGCATTATTGCAACCCTGTCTACTGGAGACAGACAGTGGAAAGAGCGGAAAAACGCGAATTCGTCACGGAGCTGAACGAAGTCTTCAAGGCTTCCGGTTCGGTTGTCGTGGCCCACTATGCTGGTGTCACAGTTGCGCAGATGAACGACTTCCGTTCGAAGATGCGCGCTGCTGGCGGCACCGTCAAAGTCGCGAAAAACCGCCTGGCCAAGATCGCTCTTCAGGGCACCGAGTCGGAAGGGATGACCAATCTCTTCAAGGGTCAGACGCTGATCGCATACAGCGAAGACCCGATCACGGCTCCTAAGGTTGTCATGGATTTCGCCAAGACCAACGACAAGCTCGTTGTTCTCGGTGGCGCCATGGGCACGACCACGCTCAACGCCGAAGCAGTCAAGTCGCTTGCGACCCTGCCTTCGCTCGACGAGCTGCGCGCAAAGCTGCTGGGCCTTCTCAATGCCCCGGCAACCCGCGTCGCAACGGTTGTTCAGGCACCGGCAAGCCAGCTTGCTCGCGTGTTCTCGGCCTATGCCAAGAAGGACGAAGCCGCCTAAGGCGGATTTTCGCTGTTGTATTTAAAACCAGTTCGAACCGAACAAAAGGAAAAGTAAAATGGCTGATCTCGCAAAGATCGTTGAAGACCTCTCCTCGCTGACCGTTCTGGAAGCTGCTGAGCTTTCCAAGCTGCTCGAAGAGAAGTGGGGCGTTTCGGCTGCTGCTCCGGTAGCTGTCGCTGCTGCTGGCGGCGCTGCTGCTCCGGCTGCTGCTGAAGAAGAAAAGACCGAGTTTGACGTTATCCTCGTTGACGCTGGCGCCAACAAGATCAACGTCATCAAGGAAGTTCGCGGCATCACCGGCCTCGGCCTCAAGGAAGCCAAGGACCTGGTCGAAGGCGCTCCGAAGCCGGTTAAGGAAGCAGTTTCCAAGGCTGAAGCTGCTGACCTCAAGAAGAAGCTCGAAGACGCTGGCGCCAAGGTTGACGTCAAGTAATTCGGCTACATGCAAGGGGAGGTGGCCTTTTCAGGCCGCCTCTCTTTGACCGTTTTTAGAACATATTACCCAAAAGCCTGTCGAAAAACGGCTTTTGGGTAATGGGTTCTTCAAGAGGATGGTCTCGAACGGAAGGCAGCACAGCAATCCGCGCTGAGCGTTTTTCGTTGGTTGGACGAGATTGAACTACTCATTGATTGACGGGGTCGACTGGCCATCGGTTCCCGTCCGTTGCAGGCCCGGATGCAAGATTGACAAGGAGCGACGATGGCTCAGACCCTTTCGTTTAACGGTCGCAGGCGCGTACGCAAGTTTTTTGGTAAAATTCCAGAAGTCGCAGAAATGCCGAACCTCATCGAGGTTCAAAAGGCATCCTACGACCAGTTTCTGATGGTTGAAGAGCCCAAGGGCGGTCGCCCTGATGAAGGGCTCCAAGCTGTTTTCAAGTCCGTTTTCCCGATCAAGGATTTCTCGGGCGCATCGATGCTTGAATTCGTTTCGTACGAATTCGAGCCGCCGAAGTTCGACGTCGAAGAATGCCGTCAGCGCGATCTGACCTACGCAGCGCCGCTCAAGGTGACGCTACGCCTCATCGTGTTCGATATCGACGAGGATACCGGCGCGAAGTCGATCAAGGACATCAAGGAACAGAACGTCTACATGGGCGACATGCCGCTCATGACCGACAACGGTACCTTCATCGTCAACGGCACCGAGCGCGTCATCGTTTCGCAGATGCACCGTTCGCCGGGCGTGTTCTTCGACCACGACAAGGGCAAGAGCCACTCGTCGGGCAAGCTGCTGTTTGCGGCGCGTGTCATTCCTTACCGCGGTTCCTGGCTCGACATCGAGTTCGATGCCAAGGATATCGTTCATGCCCGTATCGACCGTCGCCGCAAGATTCCGGTGACGTCGCTGCTGATGGCGCTCGGAATGGACGGCGAGGAAATCCTCGACACCTTCTACACGAAGTCGCTCTACCAGCGCGACGGCGAAGGCTGGCGCGTGCCGTTCCAGCCGGACGCCCTTAAGGGCCAGAAGGCCATCACCGAGATGGTCGACGCCGACACCGGCGAAGTCGTTGTTGAAGCTGGCAAGAAGCTGACCCCGCGTCTGCTGCGCCAGCTGCAGGAAAAGGGCCTGAAGGCGCTCAAGGCGACCAATGATGACCTCTACGGCAACTACCTTGCCGAAGACGTCGTCAACTACAGCACCGGCGAGATCTATCTCGAAGCCGGCGACGAAATCGACGAGAAGACCCTTCCGGTCATCCTCTCGGCTGGTTTCGACGAGATCCCGGTTCTCGACATCGACCACATCAATGTCGGCGCCTACATCCGCAACACGCTGACCGTGGACAAGAACGAGAACCGTCAGGACGCCCTGTTCGACATCTACCGCGTCATGCGTCCGGGTGAACCGCCGACCATGGATTCCGCGGAAGCCATGTTCAACACGCTGTTCTTCGATGCCGAGCGCTACGACCTTTCGGCCGTCGGTCGCGTCAAGATGAACATGCGTCTCGACCTCGAAGTTGCCGACACCGTGCGCATCCTGCGCAAGGAAGACATCCTGGCTGTCGTCAAGATGCTCGTCGAGCTGCGTGACGGCAAGGGCGAGATCGACGACATCGACAACCTCGGCAACCGCCGTGTTCGTTCGGTCGGCGAGCTCATGGAGAACCAGTACCGTCTCGGCCTGCTCCGCATGGAGCGCGCGATCAAGGAACGCATGTCCTCGATCGAAATCGACACGGTCATGCCGCAGGACCTGATCAACGCGAAGCCGGCTGCGGCCGCCGTTCGCGAGTTCTTCGGCTCCTCGCAGCTGTCGCAGTTCATGGACCAGGTGAACCCGCTTTCGGAAATCACCCACAAGCGCCGTCTCTCGGCTCTTGGCCCGGGTGGTCTGACCCGCGAGCGCGCCGGCTTCGAAGTCCGCGACGTTCACCCGACCCACTACGGCCGTATTTGCCCGATCGAAACGCCGGAAGGCCCGAACATCGGTCTGATCAACTCGCTTGCAACCTTTGCCCGCGTCAACAAGTACGGCTTCATCGAAAGCCCGTACCGGAAGATCGTTGACGGCAAGGTGACGAACGACGTCGTCTATCTCTCCGCAATGGAAGAGGCGAAGTACCACGTTGCCCAGGCAAACTCGGTTCTCGAGAACGATGGCTCGTTCGCTGAAGAGTTCGTTGTTTGCCGTCACGCCGGCGAAGTTATGCTGGCGCCGCGCGACAATATCAACCTGATGGACGTTTCGCCGAAGCAGCTCGTTTCGGTCGCAGCGGCGCTCATCCCGTTCCTCGAGAACGACGACGCCAACCGCGCACTGATGGGCTCGAACATGCAGCGTCAGGCCGTGCCGCTGCTGCGCGCCGAAGCACCGTTCGTCGGTACCGGCATGGAGCCGGTCGTTGCCCGTGACTCCGGCGCTGCTATTGCAGCCCGTCGTGGCGGTGTCGTTGACCAGGTTGACGCGACGCGTATCGTTATCCGCGCCACCGAAGACCTCGATCCGTCGAAGTCGGGCGTCGATATCTACCGTCTGCAGAAGTTCCAGCGCTCGAACCAGAACACCTGCGTCAACCAGCGCCCGCTGGTCACCGTCGGTGACATCCTGAACAAGGGCGACATCATCGCTGACGGCCCGTCGACCGACCTCGGTGACCTGGCTCTCGGCCGCAACGCGCTCGTCGCGTTCATGCCGTGGAACGGCTACAACTACGAAGACTCGATCCTGCTCTCCGAGCGGATCGTGCGCGACGACGTGTTCACCTCCATCCACATCGAAGAATTCGAAGTGATGGCGCGTGACACCAAGCTGGGTCCGGAAGAAATCACTCGCGACATTCCGAACGTTTCGGAAGAAGCGCTGCGCAACCTCGACGAAGCCGGTATCGTTTATATCGGTGCAGAGGTTCAGCCGGGTGACATCCTCGTCGGCAAGATCACGCCGAAGGGCGAAAGCCCGATGACGCCGGAAGAAAAGCTTCTGCGTGCCATCTTCGGTGAAAAGGCCTCCGACGTTCGCGACACCTCGATGCGCATGCCCCCGGGCACCTTCGGTACCGTCGTCGAAGTTCGCGTCTTCAACCGCCACGGCGTTGAGAAGGACGAGCGCGCGATGGCGATCGAGCGCGAGGAAATCGAACGCCTCGCCAAGGACCGCGACGACGAACAGGCGATCCTGGACCGCAACGTCTACGCCCGTCTCGTCGACATGCTGCGTGGCCACACGGCCGTTGCCGGCCCGAAGGGCTTCAAGAAGGGCACCGAGCTTTCGAACCTCGTCGTCAGCGAATACCCCCGCTCGCAGTGGTGGATGTTCGCCGTCGAAGACGAAAAGGCTCAGGGCGAGATCGAAGCTCTGCGCGCCCAGTACGACGAATCCAAGTCGCGCCTCGAACAGCGCTTCATGGACAAGGTCGAGAAGGTCCAGCGCGGCGACGAAATGCCTCCGGGCGTCATGAAGATGGTCAAGGTCTTCGTCGCTGTGAAGCGCAAGATCCAGCCGGGTGACAAGATGGCCGGCCGTCACGGCAACAAGGGCGTCGTGTCGCGTATCGTACCGATCGAAGACATGCCGTTCCTGGAAGACGGCACGCATGTCGACGTCGTTCTGAACCCGCTCGGCGTGCCTTCGCGCATGAACGTCGGCCAGATCCTCGAAACCCACCTTGGCTGGGCTTGCGCCGGCATGGGTCAGAAGATCGGCGCGATGCTCGACGCCTACAAGGCAGGTGCCGATATCCAGCCGCTGCGCGACACCATCGACAGCGTCATCGGGTCGGGCCCGAAGGGTGAGCCGATCAAGCAGTACGACGACGAGTCGATCGTGCGCCTGGCCGAGCAGACCCGTCGCGGCGTTTCGATTGCAACGCCGGTCTTCGACGGTGCTGTCGAAGCCGACGTCAACGAGATGCTGGAGCAGGCAGGTCTGAAGGTGACCGGTCAGTCGACGCTCTATGACGGCCGTACCGGCGATCAGTTCGACCGCCAGGTGACCGTGGGCTACATCTACATGTTGAAGCTCAACCACCTGGTCGACGACAAGATCCACGCCCGTTCGATCGGTCCGTACTCGCTCGTCACCCAGCAGCCGCTCGGTGGTAAGGCGCAGTTCGGCGGTCAGCGCTTCGGGGAAATGGAGGTCTGGGCGCTCGAAGCGTACGGCGCCGCCTACACCCTGCAGGAAATGCTGACGGTCAAGTCGGACGACGTTGCCGGTCGTACCAAGGTCTACGAAGCGATCGTCCGTGGCGACGATACCTTCGAAGCGGGCATTCCGGAGAGCTTCAACGTTCTCGTCAAGGAAATGCGCTCGCTGGGCCTTTCGGTCGAGCTCGAAAACTCGAAGGTCGACGAGGCTGGCGCGGCGCAGTTGCCCGACGCAGCCGAGTAAAGAGACCCAAGGTGCGTGCCGCTCATGCGGCGCGCACCGTTTCCGCCGGGAGACGCTGACGTCTCCGGCAGGAACGAAGCCGCAGCCAATGCGGTTTTAGCTGTTTATGGGGCAGGGGCCGGCGCCCGGGATTTGTCGGCACCCTCGCCAAGCTCAGGGCGTAAAGCCCGTAAAGGAGACAGGCATGAACCAAGAGGTCATGAATCTTTTCAATCCGCAGGTGCCTGCACAGACCTTCGATTCCATTCGGATTTCGATCGCCTCGCCGGAGAAGATTCTTTCCTGGTCTTACGGTGAGATCAAGAAGCCGGAGACGATCAACTACCGCACGTTCAAGCCGGAACGCGACGGTCTGTTCTGCGCGCGCATTTTTGGACCGATCAAGGACTACGAGTGCCTGTGCGGCAAGTACAAGCGCATGAAGTACAAGGGCATCATTTGCGAAAAGTGCGGCGTCGAAGTGACGTTGTCGCGCGTTCGCCGTGAGCGCATGGGCCACATCGAGCTCGCCGCTCCCGTTGCCCACATCTGGTTCCTGAAGTCGCTGCCGAGCCGCATTTCGACGCTGCTCGACATGACGCTGAAGGATGTCGAGCGCGTTCTGTACTTCGAAAACTACATCGTCACCGAGCCGGGTCTGACGTCGCTGAAGGAAAACCAGCTTCTCAGCGAAGAAGACTACATGCTCGCCGTCGACGAATTCGGCGAAGACCAGTTCACCGCCATGATCGGCGCCGAAGCGATCTACGAGATGCTCGCTTCGATGAACCTGGAAAAGATCGCCGGCGACCTGCGCGCCGAGCTCGCTGAGACGACCTCGGATCTGAAGCAGAAAAAGCTGATGAAGCGGCTGAAGATCGTCGAGAACTTCATGGATTCCGGCAACCGCCCGGAATGGATGATCATGAAGGTCGTTCCGGTGATCCCCCCGGATCTGCGTCCGCTCGTGCCGCTCGACGGTGGCCGCTTCGCGACGTCGGATCTGAACGATCTCTATCGCCGCGTCATCAACCGTAACAACCGTCTGAAGCGCCTGATCGAACTGCGCGCCCCGGGCATCATCATCCGCAACGAAAAGCGCATGCTGCAGGAATCTGTTGATGCGCTGTTCGACAACGGCCGTCGTGGCCGCGTCATCACCGGCGCCAACAAGCGTCCGCTGAAGTCGCTGTCCGACATGCTCAAGGGCAAGCAGGGCCGCTTCCGTCAGAACCTGCTCGGCAAGCGCGTCGACTATTCCGGCCGTTCGGTCATCGTGACCGGCCCGGAGCTGAAGCTGCACCAGTGCGGCCTGCCGAAGAAGATGGCGCTCGAGCTGTTCAAGCCGTTCATCTACGCGCGTCTTGACGCCAAGGGCTTCTCGTCCACCGTCAAGCAGGCAAAGAAGCTCGTCGAAAAGGAAAAGCCGGAAGTCTGGGATATCCTCGACGAGGTCATCCGCGAGCACCCGGTTCTCCTGAACCGTGCGCCGACGCTGCACCGCCTGGGCATCCAGGCCTTCGAACCGACCCTGGTCGAAGGCAAGGCGATCCAGCTGCACCCGCTCGTCTGCACGGCCTTCAACGCCGACTTCGACGGTGACCAGATGGCCGTTCACGTGCCGCTGTCGCTCGAAGCTCAGCTCGAAGCCCGCGTGCTGATGATGTCGACCAACAACATTCTGCACCCGGCAAACGGCGCGCCGATCATCGTTCCGTCGCAGGACATGGTTCTCGGTCTCTATTACTTGTCGATCCTGAACCAGAACGAGCCGGGCGAAGGCATGGCGTTCTCGGACATGGGCGAGTTGCACCACGCGCTCGAAACCAAGGCCGTGACGCTGCACGCCAAGATCCGTGGCCGCTTCAAGACCGTCGACGCCGAGGGCAACCCGGTTTCGAAGATCTATGAAACCACGCCTGGCCGCATGATCATCGGCGAGCTGCTGCCGCGCAACGTCAACGTGCCGTTCGACACCTGCAACCAGGAAATGACCAAGAAGAACATCTCCAAGATGATCGACACGGTCTACCGTCATTGCGGCCAGAAGGACACGGTCATCTTCTGCGACCGCATCATGCAGCTCGGCTTCGCCCATGCCTGCCGCGCCGGAATTTCGTTCGGCAAGGACGACATGGTCATTCCGGACACCAAGGTGAAGATCGTCGGCGACACTGAAGCGCTCGTGAAGGAATACGAGCAGCAGTACAATGACGGCCTCATCACCCAGGGCGAAAAGTACAACAAGGTCGTCGACGCCTGGGGCAAGGCGACCGAAAAGGTCGCCGAAGAAATGATGGCCCGCATCAAGGCGGTCGAGTTCGACGACAATGGTCGCCAGAAGCCGATGAACTCGATCTACATGATGTCGCACTCGGGTGCTCGTGGTTCTCCGAACCAGATGCGCCAGCTGGGCGGCATGCGTGGCCTCATGGCCAAGCCGTCGGGCGAAATCATCGAGACGCCAATCATCTCGAACTTCAAGGAAGGCCTGACCGTTAACGAGTACTTCAACTCGACCCACGGTGCCCGTAAGGGTCTGGCAGACACCGCCTTGAAGACCGCGAACTCCGGTTACCTGACCCGCCGTCTTGTCGACGTCGCGCAGGATTGCATCGTCAACTCCGTCGATTGCGGCACCGACAAGGGCCTCACCATGACGGCGATCGTCGATGCCGGTCAGGTCGTGGCTTCGCTTGGCGCTCGTATTCTCGGTCGTACGGCTTTGGACGACATCGATCACCCGGTCACGGGCGCTCGCATCGTCGACGCCGGCCGGATGATCCTTGAACCGGATGTCATCGAGATCGAGAAGGCTGGTATTCAGTCGATCCGCATCCGCTCGGCGCTGACCTGCGAAATCCAGACGGGCGTTTGCGGCGTCTGCTACGGCCGCGACCTGGCTCGTGGTACGCCGGTCAACATGGGCGAAGCGGTTGGCGTTATCGCCGCACAGTCGATCGGTGAACCGGGCACCCAGCTCACCATGCGTACCTTCCACTTGGGTGGTACGGCGACCGTGGTTGACCAGTCGTTCCTGGAAGCGTCCTACGAAGGTACGGTTCAGATCAAGAACCGCAACATGCTGCGCAACTCTGACGGCGTTCTCGTCGCCATGGGTCGTAACATGGCCGTCCAGATCCTGGATGAACGTGGCGTCGAGCGGTCCTCGCAGCGCGTTGCCTACGGTTCGAAGATCCTCGTCGACGATGGCGACAAGGTGAAGCGCGGTCAGCGTCTCGCCGAATGGGACCCCTACACCCGTCCGATGATGACGGAAGTGGAAGGTACCGTTCACTTCGAAGACGTCGTCGACGGCATCTCGGTTCTGGAAGCGACCGACGAGTCCACCGGCATCACCAAGCGTCAGGTTATCGATTGGCGTTCGACGCCGCGCGGTACGGACCTGAAGCCGGCGATCGTCATCAAGGACAAGAACGGCGCAGTCATGAAGCTGTCGCGTGGTGGCGACGCCCGCTTCATGCTTTCGGTTGACGCCATTCTGTCGGTCGAACCGGGCACGAAGGTTTCGCAGGGTGACGTGCTTGCACGTTCGCCGCTCGAAAGCGCCAAGACCAAGGACATCACCGGTGGTCTGCCGCGCGTTGCCGAACTGTTCGAAGCACGTCGTCCGAAGGATCACGCCATCATCGCTGAGATCGATGGTACGATCCGCTTCGGCCGCGACTACAAGAACAAGCGTCGCGTTCTGATCGAGCCGGCGGAAGACGGTGTCGAGCCGGTCGAATACCTGATCCCGAAGGGCAAGCCCTTCCATCTTCAGGATGGCGACTACATCGAAAAGGGCGACTACATCCTCGACGGCAACCCGGCGCCGCACGACATCCTGGCGATCAAGGGCGTGGAAGCACTTGCTTCCTACCTGGTCAACGAAATCCAGGAAGTCTACCGACTGCAGGGCGTTGTCATCAACGACAAGCACATCGAGGTGATCGTCCGTCAGATGCTGCAGAAGGTTGAAATCACCGACGCCGGTGACTCGACCTACATCGTCGGCGACAACGTCGACCGCATCGAGCTCGAAGACGTCAACGACGGCCTGATCGAACAGGGCAAGAAGCCGGCTTACGGCGATCCGGTCCTGCTCGGCATCACCAAGGCCTCGCTGCAGACGCCGTCGTTCATCTCGGCAGCGTCGTTCCAGGAGACCACGAAGGTCCTGACGGAAGCCGCAATCGCCGGCAAGACCGACGGCCTGCAGGGTCTGAAGGAAAACGTCATCGTCGGCCGTCTGATCCCGGCCGGTACCGGCGGCACGATGACCCAGATCCGTCGCATCGCAACCGCGCGCGACGAAATGATCCTGGAAGAGCGTCGTCGCGGCACCGGTGCAGACGTGGCAACGCCGATGCTCGCCGATCTCGCAAGCGAGAACGCGGCAGCCGAATAATGGGGGAGGGCGTGTTCGCCCTCCAACCTCACAAAAGAAGAAGCCGCCGAGAGCGATCTCGGCGGCTTCTTCTTTTGCAAATACGGTCTTGGGAGCTGGTGCGATGGGCTGTCTTGCAGCGTCTCAGCTGAAGCGGATGATCGCGACTTCGCCTTCGAGCGCACCCTGATAGGCGGACGCGTGCGGCTCTTCGCTCGGAACGTCGGTCAATGTGCCGATCTGGTCCAGGTCGGCCTCGAGAAAACCTTCTTCTGCAAGCGCGTTGAGCGCTTCGCGTACCGCGGTATCGTCGTCGGGCGCCTTCAGCATTACGTGAATGTCCACGCCGTCCTCGTCGCCGTCGGTCTCGTAGGCCTTGCCGATTATGATGAACACCATCGGCTCGTCCGGGGCATTGTCGTTGTCTGGGGTGACGGCCATTTTGTTTCCTTTCGAATGGGTTTGGTGCGACCTTAGCTTCCTTTTTGAATCAGCGCGATGGAAATGCAATGCCGCGCGGACGCTTCCGTTGAGAGCGAGTCGATCATCGTGGAAAACCCCCACAAAGTGGTTGCCGATTCCTTAATCCCGTCAGACACTCCGGGCACAGAAGGGCAGATGAGGCGGGCGCCAGGCGCCAAACCATGTGCAAAAGCCTTGTTTTTCAGGCATGCCGGGCGAACGCGTCCGGGAATATTTCTTAATTGCCCTTGACTGTTCGCCTTGAAATCAGTACACCCCGCCGCATCGGAGCCCATGTGAGGCTGGCTGGTTCGGAACGTCGCGTTCTGAAGTTCGCCTCAAACAAGGTTCGAAACGCACGCTGACGACTACAATGCTGCACGCACGACGCACGAAATAGTGCGTCCTCTGCTTTATTTGGGGCCATCTGCGGAAAAGGCGGATCGGCCCTTGTTTTGCGCATTTCATGAGGCGTTCGAAACTGCCGGCGACGGCAACGATCCGCCCGCAAGGGTAATGTGACAAGATTTTGCAAGGGATGGGTATATGCCTACCGTAAACCAGCTGATCCGTAAGCCTCGTCAGGCACAGGTAAAGCGCAACAAGGTTCCTGCTCTGCAGGAAAACCCGCAGAAGCGTGGCGTTTGCACCCGCGTTTACACGACGACCCCGAAGAAGCCGAACTCGGCTCTGCGTAAGGTTGCCAAGATTCGCCTGACGAACGGCTTCGAAGTCATCGGCTACATTCCGGGTGAAGGCCACAACCTTCAGGAACACTCGGTCGTGATGATCCGTGGCGGCCGCGTTAAGGACCTTCCGGGTGTTCGTTATCACATCATCCGCGGTGTTCTCGATACTCAGGGCGTCAAGAACCGCAAGCAGCGCCGTTCGAAGTACGGTGCGAAGCGTCCGAAGTAATTCGGTTTTGAAAATCCCGGCGCTGCGCGAGGTCCTCCGCGTGGTAGAGCGCTAAATAGTTTGAAGAGACGAGAAGTATGTCCAGACGTCATAGAGCAGAAAAGCGTGAGATCAACCCGGATCCGAAGTTCGGTGATCTGGTTGTCACGAAGTTCATGAATGCGATCATGCTGCACGGCAAGAAGTCGGTCGCTGAAACCATCGTTTACGGTGCGTTCGATGCGGTTCAGGCCAAGCTGAAGCAGGAGCCGATCGCTGTATTCCATTCCGCGCTCGACAACATCGCGCCGCACGTTGAAGTGCGTTCGCGTCGCGTTGGTGGTGCAACCTACCAGGTTCCGGTCGACGTTCGTCCGGAGCGTCGCCAGGCTCTCGCCATCCGTTGGCTGATCACGGCTGCACGCAAGCGCAACGAAACGACCATGGTTGATCGCCTCTGCGGCGAACTCATGGACGCAGCGAACAACCGTGGTAGCGCCGTGAAGAAGCGCGAAGACACGCACAAGATGGCTGATGCCAACCGTGCGTTCTCGCACTATCGCTGGTAATTCTGGCGCGAACGTCTCAAGAGGCAGTCCACTATGGCACGCGAATACAAAATCGAAGATTACCGTAACTTCGGTATCATGGCGCACATCGACGCCGGCAAGACCACGACGACCGAGCGCATTCTCTACTACACCGGCAAGTCCCACAAGATCGGCGAAGTCCACGACGGCGCCGCTACCATGGACTGGATGGAGCAGGAACAGGAACGCGGCATCACGATCACGTCTGCTGCGACGACCACCTTCTGGAAGGGTCGTGACGGCAAGGCTCGCCGCTTCAACATCATCGACACCCCCGGCCACGTTGACTTCACCATCGAAGTCGAGCGTTCGCTGCGCGTTCTCGACGGCGCCATCGCGCTGCTCGACGCCAACGCCGGTGTTGAGCCGCAGACGGAAACCGTCTGGCGTCAGGCGGAAAAGTACAACGTTCCGCGCATGATCTTCTGCAACAAGATGGACAAGACCGGCGCGGACTTCTACCGCTCGGTCGAGATGATCAAGACCCGTCTGGGCGCGATCGCCGTCGTCATGCAGCTGCCGATCGGCGCTGAAACCGAGTTCAAGGGTGTTATCGACCTGGTCGAGATGAACGCTCTCGTCTGGCGCGACGAATCGCTCGGCGCCCAGTGGGACGTCGTCGAGATTCCGGACGACATGAAGGACAAGGCCGAAGAATATCGCGAGAAGCTGATCGAGACCGTTGTCGAGATCGACGAAGCCGCGATGGAAGCCTACCTCGAAGGCAACATGCCCTCGAACGACAAGATCCGCGAACTCGTTCGCCGCGGCACCATCGACGTGAAGTTCCACCCGATGTTCTGCGGTACCGCGTTCAAGAACAAGGGCGTTCAGCCGCTTCTCGACGCGGTTGTCGACTACCTGCCGTCGCCGCTCGACATTCCGGCGATCAAGGGCATCGACGCCAAGACCGAAGCCGAGATCGAGCGTCACGCTGACGACGCCGAGCCGCTTTCGATGCTCGCGTTCAAGATCATGAACGACCCCTTCGTCGGTTCGCTGACCTTCGCACGCATCTATTCGGGCAAGCTCGAAAAGGGCTCGTCTGTCATGAACACGGTCAAGGACAAGCGCGAGCGCGTCGGCCGTATGCTGCAGATGCACTCGAACTCGCGTGAAGACATCGAAGAAGCCTTCGCAGGCGACATCGTTGCTCTTGCCGGTCTCAAGGAAACCACCACGGGTGACACGCTTTGCGATCCGCTGAAGCCGGTTATCCTCGAGCGCATGGAATTCCCGGAGCCGGTCATCCAGATCGCGATCGAGCCGAAGTCCAAGGGCGACCAGGAAAAGATGGGTCTCGCGCTCAACCGCCTGGCAGCTGAAGACCCGTCGTTCCGCGTCAAGACCGACCAGGAATCCGGCCAGACGATCATCGCTGGCATGGGCGAACTTCACCTCGACATCATCGTCGACCGTATGCGTCGCGAGTTCAAGGTTGAAGCCAACGTCGGTGCTCCGCAGGTTGCCTACCGCGAAACCATCACGCGTCAGCACGAAGAAGACTACACGCACAAGAAGCAGTCCGGTGGTACCGGTCAGTTCGCGCGCGTCAAGATCGTGTTCGAACCGAACCCGGATGGCGAAGATTTCGTCTTCGAATCCAAGATCGTCGGTGGTGCTGTTCCGAAGGAATACATCCCGGGCGTTCAGAAGGGTATCGAAAGCGTTCTGTCTTCGGGTCCGCTCGCTGGCTTCCCGATGCTCGGCGTCAAGGCGACGCTCATCGACGGTGCATTCCACGACGTCGACTCGTCGGTTCTCGCCTTCGAAATCGCATCGCGTGCTTGCTTCCGTGAAGCGGCCAAGAAGGCTGGTGCACAGCTTCTCGAGCCGATGATGAAGGTCGAAGTCGTAACGCCGGAAGACTACGTCGGCGACGTTATCGGCGACCTGAACTCCCGCCGTGGCCAGATCCAGGGCCAGGAATCGCGTGGCGTTGCCGTTGTGATCAACGCAAACGTTCCGCTGGCGAACATGTTCAAGTACGTCGACAACCTGCGCTCCATGTCTCAGGGCCGCGCGCAGTACACGATGACCTTCGATCACTACGCGCCGGTTCCGTCGAACGTCGCGCAGGAAATCCAGGCGAAGTATTCCGGTCAGAAGTGACCGGAATACCAAGACGCTGACAGAAGTTAAAAGTTTTCCCCGGTAGGGGATAGAAAACGGAGAGCCGGAAATGGCAAAGAGCAAATTTGAGCGCAACAAGCCGCACGTTAACATTGGCACGATTGGCCACGTTGACCATGGCAAGACGTCGCTGACCGCAGCGATCACGAAGTACTTCGGCGAGTTCAAGGCGTACG
>NZ_JACVBF010000032.1:0-21372 GCF_014852195.1 Ensifer sp. ENS08 | reverse complement strand
CTTCTCTCCGCGCCAATCTCGCGGAGATCTTCGTACCTGTCTCAACGTCCATTAGTCCCTCCTAAGGTCTGAAAGGGGGACCAGTTTTAGGTGTCGCTACCGGACCAGTTTTACATGTCGCCTGACACACGGCACTGTCAGGACGGCCTGCCAGCCTCTTATGCTCCCAGCGCCCCTATCCCGGTGCCCGATCGTACCTCATTTACTTCTTCGAATCACCGAAGGGCGCCGCAAACACCATACCCTTTACCCTTTAACAATGCTGCTGCGTGAGCATTGCAGCATTGCGAGGCTTTACTCTTAGAAGGAAGTCATGCCTCTTCGCCGGATCGGTGCGTCGGGTTGATCGCGCCGCCTTCATGGCAACGCCGATCATGAGCGCTAAGCTTAACGATATCGGATCCACACTCCTGGCTCGCCAACATCGCGGAGACGCCGATTAGAAGATTGCGGCCCCACGGAATTGGACACCAAACGCTCTGAACGTTCAGGCCGCATAACCTGCGGCCTTCACCGAATGCTTACCTTTCCTCAGTCAGACGGTCATCGTAGCCCTTCATCTTGGAAGACCGTCCTCGAGTTGGTTGCTCGACAAGGAGGCACTCATTAATCTGCCGGCCATCAGTTCCTGGACCAGGCAAAGGCGCTTGTGGCGCATTATGTTGGAGTCAAAGAAACAGTTCACCTGGTGGGCTATCTCGCAGTGAGGGACTCAGTCTCAGAAATGCATGTACGAGTTGTCGCGCTATTGCTGAATAAGACATTCGAGCATGTAACTCAGAAGTACGCGCTGAAAGCGTACTCCTGAAATCCTCTGAGCATGCTTCTGTCAGTAGGATGGCGATCTCAGCGCTCTGTGACAGAGAATTTGCGCAAAGGACAACTTCGCTCCACTGCTCCCGTACCGATTGTATGTTTGTTACGACTGGAACGCCCAGCGCTATACATTCTGCAACGGTCGCAGACGACTCGCCATTTGATCGTTCCCGTAGCTGAAGTGCGACATCGAGACTCTTAATTTCCGATAGGTATGCTGTGTCGTCAAGAAACCCAGTAGACGTTAATCGAACACCAAGATTTGCCGCATACTTTGCCAAGTATTGCAGGTAGCTCTCATCGCTGCGGCCAACTATTCTCACTTCAGCAGGTCGTGCGGTTAGCTCTGAGAAGCAAGCGACAGCGGAAATTGCTTTTTCGGGCGCACGTACCGGTGCCATGTATCCAATTAAGCCAACTTTAACAGCGTGGCTCACAGGCCGTTCGATTCGCGCGGATAAATCATCAATGGCTAATGGAACAACTTCGATTGTTCGGCCGCCCAAATAATCACCTAGATCCTTTACCAGCATCTCTCTTGCGTTCTCAGAATGTACAACGAAACCGGTAGCATTCTGAAGAAGAGGTCGCGCGAAGAGAATGCCTGACTGGTTGACCTTTTCGAGGTTCTGAAGGCCGGCGAGGCTGAACGCATCTGGCGTACCATAGTACTCACGAAGGCAGCGTTTCAAATATTTCCAGCTGTCACCCGATTCAAGCTTTGCGCCGTAGCTATAAGCAAGATAAAGTAGTCGAATGTCGTGTAACCACACAATTCCCGGTCTTCTGTTAAGTACTTCCAAAGTATTGATGTGATGATGGCTGTTCCCAAGAACGTAAATTACCTCGTCGAAATTATTCCGAGCAGCCAAGAGCGCGCTTATGGGGTAAGCTTTCTCCGTCCCAATAAGCGGCATACCACCCTCCGCTATAAACATCGAAACGTCTGCAGTCTTCGCAAGTATTGGAAACAGCTTGCGGTTGTATCCGGCGATTCCTGTCTCGGCCGGCGGCATAGGTCCAACGACCGCAAGCTTGGCCCTAGCTTTAGTGCTTGGGCTGAAATTTAATGATGAGCGATCGGGTCCAAGCTCAACTCGTCGATGCTGTACTAATTCTGAATCAAGAACATCAATGAACTTCTTCGCAACGGTTGCCCAATCAAAACGCGCACCGCTTTTCGCTCGCCATTCCAAGAGCAAATCCCGATAATCGTTGCTTTCACAGCCTCTTACAAGCTTAGTCCGAATATCAGCAATATCGTGTGGATTGAAGTGCAGCGGCTTAACAGGTAGTATCTCCGCGAGCGATGTAACACCAGAGGTGACGCACGTTGCACCAGAGATCAGTGCTTCCGCCAATGGCAGACCGTATCCCTCATAAAGCGAAGGATAGGCAAAGAGCCTGCAGCCCTCGTAGAGAACTTTCAAGTCCTCATCGCTTAGATGGTCAAAAAATTGGAGGTCGCAGTGTTGACCGGAGCTTTTTGCCGAAATGAGGTTAGCTCTTCGCTTTAGGTCCTGCCTCCCATTTTCGTCCTTCACTCCAACAAGAAACAGCGGGAATCTCGATCTGAACGCCGGCGTGCAGCCGGCGTAACTCTCTATCAACGCGGCAATGTTCTTAGATTTGTGCATCCCGGAAACGGAAAAAATGAAATCTCCACGGCGCAATCGAGGATAGCGTGACGACAGCCGAGCAAAAGTCGCATCACTTAACTTCTGGTCCACCGGTTGGAAGAAGTGGTCAGCTACGCCGGTCCCGATGCTATGGATTGGCGTGGTTATACCAAGAATCCTAGAGATATCATCCTTCGTGTATTCGGAGATCGCCATGAGGACGTCCGAGTTACGTATCGCCTCGAGTCCGAAGCTGTACCTCAACCGATCTCGGCTGGTTCTCAGATAATCAGCCTCATAAACTAAGGGGATAAGGTCATAGACTAACGTAATTATCCGCCCGCCTGGCGAGTATTCCCGGAAGAGTCGCTGCGTTGCATTCATACTCTTTTCAAAGGGCGACAGTGTGACAAGTGTCTGTGCATTGACAGCGCGCAGATTCGAACGGGTTGCTGGGAAGGATTTGAGTTCACTGGGTACACCGGCTTCCGCGCCCGGCGCGTCGAGTCGAGGATTGTAGACCGCTGATATCTTGCCTGAGAGTGAAGATAATTGCGTCAGAGAATGCAAGAGATTGGAGACATACCGACCAATCCCGCGACCGCGGTAATCTGGGTTCTGCAATGCCTCGATGTCTAGAACTATCATTTACCGCGCTCTTAATTCAGTCAAAATAGCCAATAATACAGCATACATTTCATGAGAAACATCGTCGTCTTTGCTACGGGCGGCGATCGCTTCTTTTAAACTTGCCATATTCCAAAATAGATCTGACGTTCTCTCATTCTGTGCTTCAATAGCATTCCGCAGAACAGAAATTTGCTCGTTCAAGTTGATTATCGCGAGCGTGAGGTCAAGTTCTTTCAGAGTGTCATCTAACATCCCGGTGTTTGCAGCAACTTTGGTGTTATCGCGTATGGCCTTCAGTATCAAATGGGCTTCCTCGCGGAACATCGCCCGAGTTGGGTAGCAAGATTGGAATTTTTCAACTAGTTTCTGTTTCGCGAATTTGTATCCAAGTATCGAGAATAATCCCTCGAGTAATAGCAGGTAACTTGCGTTCTCAAACTGATCATTCAAATAGAATGTCAAGACGTCTTCCAGAATAATCAGTTTCTGGTTAGGCGACTGATCACTATGGTCGAAATCTTCGGAAACAGTTATATGATCCGCCGCCGCACCCTGCGTCTTCAACTCTTCGATGCAAAATTCCAGAAAGTCGAGATCGGAAAGCGCGCAGACCTGCTTCTGGAGTCGAATAACATCAAGTAACTTTATGTCCACATCTGCCTCGAGCGTAACCGCGAGCCTGTTTTGTTGCTGGCTCTGCTGGATGACTCGGGAGGTGATTAGTTCATCGGGGGAAAGCGCAGCCAGCTCGTCAACTGCCGGATTCGCCTCGCGTTTGAGGTTGGCCGAAGTCTGATAGGCTGCGACGGCACCTTTTGCATCTCCACTCAACTTTAACGCGTGACCTAATTGCAAATAGGCATCGTGGCTGTTGGCGTTCAACCGAAGGGAGTGCTTGTACGCATCCACCGCTGACCGAAGATCACCGGCTTCTTTGAGCGAGTTTCCCAACTGAACCCAAATTCGCGCATCAGACTTATTGAAGCGTAGGTAATCTCGGTAAGCTACAGCCGCGTCGCTCCACTGCCCACTGTCACGAAGCATGTTTGCCTGGCGTAGCAGGATCCGCTTTCGGCGGAACATCACCCTAAATGTATCTTCTATCATCGGTCACTCGGTTATCTATTTAAGTTGAGCTTTGAGCGGATACCTCCGCGCGGGCGTGGTCCAACATTAAACTTAGGGTGTCGCGAAGTGGGACTTGCGGCACCCAGTCAAATTTATTCTCAAATTTTTGAAAGACGCCTTCCGCGCGCTCAATATCAATTGGTCTGAAGCGGGTCGGATCGCGCTCGATACTTACTGAAGCTTTTGATAAATCGATGAGATCCTCAAGTATTTTTTTGATTGAAACTAGGTGCCCGGATCCAACGTTGTAGACGTCGTACTGCGCCAACGATGTATCACTCAATAGTAGTAGATACGCTCGAATAATGTCGTCGACGCTGGTAAAATCTCTAAACGCGCCAAGATTTCCGACACTAATGATGCCGGTTCCAGTTCGAGATTCAATTTGGGCAATTTGCTCAGCAAAGGATGGGACCACAAATCTGCTATCCTGGCCGGGGCCTATATGATTGAAGAGACGTAAGCACACAACGCGCATGTTTTCACGAGCTAAATCTTTCAGATAGTACTCAGCGGCGATCTTCGATCGGCCATACGATGAAACCGGCGCAACAGGTGATTGTTCCGTACAAGGGCCTGCACGGAAGGTTTCTCCATAAACCTCGGCGGTCGAGGCAAATACCAGTAGAGATGGCTTTTCTTGGTCGGCAAGCGAATCTGCCAAGTTCGCCGTGCCTTCGAAATTTGATCGCCACACCTCAGTTGGTCGAATGTTCGCCGATCCGACTGAACTCTGTGCCGCCAGATGGAAGACGACGTCTGGCGAGATCTTTGTTATCAAGCCCGCTGTGGCGGACCTATCACTTAGGTCAATCCCCAAATTTTTATCGTGAGAACGGGCTGGACCGCCGACGCCGGTGATTTGAGCGCCAGGATAGTTTTTTGCAAGCGCCCTCATCAGGCGCCTGCCCACAAATCCGGAAGCACCCGTGACGAGAATGCTGCGGTATTTAGTGTTTTTCATCAGGGAAGATTGCTCTTGTTGCGCTGAAGATCTGCATCAACCATTTCCTTGATCATTTCTTCCATGCTGATCTCGGCCGTCCATCCAAGCGTCTTTTGAGCCTTTTCGGGGTTGCCCAAAAGAACATCAACTTCGGCCGGACGGAAAAACGCTTGGTCGATCTTCACGTATTGATCCGGGTCGAGGCCCACGTGGCGGAACGCAACCTCAACCATTGACCGGACAGTGCAAGTAACTCCCGTTGCAACGACATAATCGTCAGGGACTGTTTGTTGTAGCATCAGCCACATTGCGCGTACGTAGTCTTTGGCGTGTCCCCAGTCACGCTTGGCGTCCATGTTGCCGAGACGGAGCTCGTCGGTCAGACCGAGCGCGATTTTTGCCACGCCGTCCGTAACCTTTCTTGTGACGAACTCGCGTCCCCGGAGGGGTGACTCGTGGTTAAACAATATCCCTGAACTGCAGTGCAGACCGAAGCTTTCTCGGAAATTAACGGTCATCCAGTGGCCAAACAACTTGGCGGCTGCGTAAGGAGATCTCGGGTAAAATGGGGTTTTCTCGCTTTGCCGATCTTCCTGAATTAGACCATACATTTCAGACGATGAGGCTTGGTAAAATCTAGCGTTCGGCGCCTCTAGTCTCATAGCTTCCAGGACGTTTACTACGCCAACACCCGTTGCCTGCGCCGTGAGCGCCGGTTGTTCCCATGACGTCTTTACGAAACTTTGCGCGGCAAGGTTGTATATTTCGTCCGGTTTATATTCTTTGATAATTCTGCAAAGTCCGCCAAGATCAAGTAGATCGCCATCTACGATAGTAACGTCATTAGAAATGCCAAGCCAATCGAGCCGGTGAGTTGCAACACCATAATGGCTCGAGCGACGAGCGACCCCGACCACGTTATAACCTTTGGTAAGAAGGAACTGCGCCAGATACGCTCCGTCTTGACCTGTTATGCCGGTGATTACTGCTGTTTTGGCCACGATATTACCTCGTCAAAATGAGCCCGTTAGGCCGGGCAAAAAACCTACTAGTTCGCGAGAATCCGTTCGAAGGCGGCAGCGAGAACATGGGCGATCGTCGCGCATCCTTAAGCGCTCTACAGAGCTTTGACAAACACTAATTACTCAGAATTTCACCGCTCTTGCTCACGGGGCGCCCATACTGATCGGCTAAACGGACTATGTCATCTTCTCCAAGATACGATCCCGTTTGTACTTCAATCAGTTCAAGCGGTATCTTTCCAGGGTTAGCCAGCCGGTGAAGCTCGCCAGCTGGAATGTACACGCTCTGATTTTCGCTCAATAGCTGCACCGCCTCACCGACTGTGACCTCGGCGGTTCCTTTCACGATCACCCAATGTTCCGAGCGATGATGATGTTTTTGCAAGGAGAGCTGTTTCCCAGGCGCAACAAATATTCGTTTTACCTGAAAACGTTCGCCATTTAGTACGGAGGTGTATCCTCCCCAAGGCCGATAAGTCGTTGGATGGCACTCAGTGAGACCTCTAGTCGCTGGTAGCTCGGCGAGTGCCTTAACCATGCTTCCTACGCTTTGGCTCTCGTCGAGGCGACCCACGTAGACAGCATCTTCACTTGCGATAACCGCAATCCCTTCCATGCCTTGAATAGCGACATGAATGCCGTGAGTCATGGCAAGCGAGTTGCTCGTGTCGATCAAGGTTGTGTTTGTGGCAGCGACGTTTCCGTTGCCATCACGAGCACCCGTTTTCCATACTGAGTCCCAACTCCCGAGATCAGACCACTTGAACGGTGATGGCACGACTGCAGCGATGTTCGTCTTTTCCATCACCGCGTAGTCGATTGAAATGTTGGGACTCTCGCTAAAAGAAGGCTCATGAAGGCGAAGGAAGTCCATATCAAACTCTGCGTTATCCAACGCCGATTGGGCGCAAACGAGAATTTCGGGAGCCAAAATCTGTAACTCATCCACAAGTGTTTTTATTCGGAACATAAACATTCCGGAGTTCCAAAAGAAATTTCCAGACTTGAGCATCTGGACTGCTGTGTCCAAAGCCGGTTTTTCAACAAAACGCTTTGCCTTTCGAGCGCCTGTGGCGAGTGGTTCTCCTGCCTCAATGTATCCGTATCCTGTTGCGGGTTCGGATGGCTCGATGCCAAAGGTTACTAGATGTGCGGCAAGCGCCGAATTTTTTGCAATTCGTACGCATTCAAAGTAGGTCTCATCAGCTTCGATCTCATAATCCGATCCAAGGACGTGCAAGATCGCATTTTCTCCGAAACTTTGGCGCGCGGCCAGCGCGGCGGCAGCGACAGCCGGCCCAGTATTTCGCGCTTGAGGCTCTAGCATAACCGTAGATAGGCTGATCCCAATTTCTCGGGCCTGCTCCGCCGCCATAAAGCGAAACTCGGAATTGGTTAGTACTATAGGCGGGGCGTACATAGTTGGATCGGAAACCCTCAGAAGTGTTTCCTGAAACAGTGTTCTAGTGCCGATGAATTGAATAAATTGTTTGGGTGCTCCGGAGCGGGAAAGTGGCCAGAGTCTAGTGCCTTTTCCGCCCGCCATGATCACAGGCACAATTCTTTCAGTCATTGGAATAAATCCTTTGCATAAATCGGGTATTTCGTCGGCATTTCGTTGCTTCTGTCCGTGAGCTACTTTCAGAGACGAAGTTGACGGGCTAGTTGCTGACTCTTTTTTCTCTTGGGCTGGATCCGCAAACCATTACAAACGGCCAGACAGATGGTCGTACTCAAAGCGTCTGTGGCAGGTTGGGCCGCGTTTTCCGAGTGATGCCTAAGGTAAACCCTCAACTGCCCGTGCCGAATTTATCTATCTCTCAATGGGTTGTGCAAGCGCTCAGTCAACTACTCGAGTCTTAGCTGCATTGCAAAAAAATAAACCAGGCAGGCGCTCGGTGTGCGATCTTAAGTTGTTAATTTTAAGGAGCCATAAGCCGCTGCTAACCGCTTTCGATAATTTTCGCTCGAGAAGTCGGTGGCGCGCGCCCGCCCTGCTGAGACGAGCTCCGCACGCAATCCACCATCCTTAACTATTTTGCGAAGACCGTCGCGTATCGCTGATACATCATATGGATCGACGTACAGGGCCGCGTCTGCTGCGATCTCTTTCATTGCGCCATGGTTACTGGTGAGGAGAGGCGTGCCACAGAGCATGGCTTCCACGAGCGGCAGGCCGAATCCCTCGTACAAGGACGGAAACACAACGCCCCTAGCGCCACGAATAAGATATACAAGCTGTGGTCGAGTTACATACTCTAACCGAATAATCCGCGGCTCTCGCTCTTTTTGGTGCCGGTTGAAAAGATAGAGCTCACGCTCCATTAGCCAACCGTCCTTTCCGACAATTACTAGGGGCAACGTGATCCCTGAAGCTAAATACGCTTCGATCAATCTTCCGACATTTTTTTTGGGTTCGATCGCCCCATAGAACAATAGGTAATTTCCTATTTCAAGTCCATATAGTCCTCTCAACGCAATTGCAATATTTTCTTCGGATTCCACCAGTAGAGTTTCGGGAATCTGAACATCTTGATAAGTGTTAACAACCTTTTCATCTTTAATTCTGAAAGTTTTATGTATATCTCGTTTAGATTGCGTCGAGACAGTGACAATGAGGTCCGCATCCTCAATAATACGTTGAAGAAGGTTGAAGTATGACTTCTTGTTGTCAAGGGTAGTATCCGGCAATTTCAACGGAACGAGGTCGTGCAGCGTGTATACGTTTGCCGCGTGCCGCAGCTTCAAAGGAACCGGATATGTCCAGTGAGCAACCGTCGCACTCATCACATTCTCGACTGAGGCGAAAGATCCTCTGGTGAGCAATCCACGTGGGTAGTCAAAGAGCCCAGGTGCGTTCCAGTACATATTTGCGGAGGGCAGCCGCTCACTATACGCACTAACCAGAGGTGAGTTAGCGAAATCAAGCGCCCACGGCAGGGGGGGAGCCAAGATCCCGCGTACATATTCAACCAGGCGCGGTAGTGTCTCTATCCGTCGCTTTGCATGCACGTCGAAGAACGAGATTTCGGGATTCGGATACCGGCTTATATCCTCGCCATATAAAATATGGACGTCGTCGCCCATTGCCATAAGGTTGTCGCACAGTGACCTTGCATAACTTGCTACGCCCGTGCCTTGCCGCAGGGAAAGATTCTTCCCATCTATCAATACCGACCGGTGCGTCGTTACATCGTTTGCGGGCAGAGCCTCTCCAGTTTGCTTGCAATCCATGTGCATGTTTACCAATCGTTAATCTGGGCTTCCAAGAAAGTTAAAGCGCGGTCGACGTGCTCATCCCAGGCTACCGGAGCAAAATTATTCGCATCCTTAATACGGGACTGTGACGACTGTCGCGAGAGTTTTAGGACCTGATGGGCAAGCGCTGCTCCATCATGCACGGCTACATATTGCGCGCTAGGGCCCAGTATCTCTCTATGAGCTGGAATATCTGACACTACAACAGGAGTGCCGAGGCGTACGGCCTCGATAGGAGGCAGACCGTACCCCTCCGTCATGGAAACACTCACCAAACCGTGAGCATATCGCATTAAGAATCTGAGTTCGACGTCGTTTACATCCGAGACTTCTATGACGTGGTTGGCAAGTTCGCGACTGCGATCCAGAATCGACAGTACGGATTCACATTCCCAACCACGCTGGCCAATAAGTACTAGGCGTGGTGCTTGTTCAAAGCCGGCCGTCCGGATTACTTCTCTCCACACATTGAGGAGGTGCGGAATGTTCTTTCGTCCCTCGATCGTACCGACGTGCAGGAAATATGGAACTTCGTTGGTAATCGGTGAAAATTCTGTAAGGTCTCGGTCATCTATTGAGTTAGCGAGTGGAACAACTGCGATCGGAGGTACTGAACTGGTGCCGACGAAGGACAATAATGATTGTTTAGTGAATTCCGAATTTACAATAAGAGCCCTGCCAAGGCGCAATGCAGTTTCGATCCGAATGCGATGCCGCTCTGCGGCGCCCGGTCCACAGAATTCAGGGTACTCGATCGGTATGAGGTCATGGATAAAAAAAGCAGGAAAAATTGACGGTCGATCAAGCCATTGAAAAAGACGAGGGCGGTCCAACTGAACGTGAGATGTATGCAAATAAATCGCTTTCTCGGTCCCGTTGGCTAAGCGCTGAAAGCGACGGAAGCCTTTTGCGAGCGAGAAGGCAACAGTTGCAATACTGTCACCCTCGGTTCGGTTAGAGTGGAGACAGAGGGGCGAATTCCTGAGATTAGTGATGGGACGCTGTAGCTCGAAGAGCAGCTTTTTAAACCCATCGGTCACTGGTAACGCGCTGTGGCCCTGTTGTTGGCGTTGGATGCTCTCATAGGCCAACGACATCTCGGAGGCGGACAGGATCCCTCGTCCGAAAGGTGTGTTAACAACGAACCAAGCATCTTTGTCCGGTTTATGGTTCAAAAGGAACCGGATATAGGCGTGCTCAACACGATCGATGCCTGTTGGCGTCCTTTTTTTTGCATGTGCAAGCGTTCGGGTCACGTCGAGAAAGATTCGCATGTAGTCCCTGTAGGGGCATTTCGCCTCCTATTCAATAGTTGGAAGTGCATAGCGGTTTTCCACCCAACGCGGAGCCGCTGCTGGAATAGTAGCGAGTAACGACGCTGCACCTACAGTCTTGCTTTCAAGCTAGCCGCTCCAACGACACACCAAGCAGCTCGAAACGGCCCCCCAACATACCAGTGCGGAGAATGGCGCGGATTTCTATCATCTGAGTTGGATCAACCACCTCAAAGGTGAGGTTCGTGGCAAAGGAGCCAAATACCGGAAGATCGCAGTCGCCCTCGGCCAAAATTTTATCGGCCGAGTGTATGTCGAAAGTAACGCGGCCCCCGGCATCATTGTCTACAATTGAGAAGGATACCGTGGCGCGCCAAGTCCCCACCGGCAGCGTCAAATAGGGGCCGAAAAAAAGAAACCTCGCCGGGCCGACGAGCTTGAAAGGTTCCTTGAGATGGTCATGGGGTGGCGTACCGTTTATGAACAATTCGGCCGGCCAATACGCTGGAGTGGCGACATCACTCCCCGATGAAAGAGTATCATAAAATACCGAAGTTTTGGTGATGAGAACTCGATCATCGGCCCGTGCTGAGGCGCGCGGCTCCGAAGTTCTCGAGGAATGCATATCGCCTTGGTGCCCCAAGAGCGCCTGAGTATCCAACGAATTCTCGATTACCGAGATCTCCTCGTCCGTGAGTGCTGTATCTATCGCCGAAGCAATAGATAATATGGCCTTCCGAGGAACAAATTCATTCTGTTCGACGTCGAAATGTAAGCTCGCGGGCGAGGTTGCAAAGGGTAGAAGCGAGACGACGGATTGAGAGACAACCCTAATTGCTTCCTGAAGTTCGATAGGCTGTGCCTGCATTAGAAACCGAATGGACTCTGCAAACTTTGCAGGCACGTAGAGAATCCGAACTCCGTTCCGCAGGGCCGATGTCACCATTCTTGGTTCCGGGGTCTGCATCAGTAGGATGCAGGGTAAACCATTGCTCTCGCGCATTCGATTGAGCAACACGTCCGCGGCATCGGCCTCGAACGTCCTGAAATCACCGAACACGCATTGGAATGTACATTTTGCAAGGTCGATTGTCGCGTTTAGTATCTGGGAAGGAGGTCCACAGATTATCAATTGGCGTGCCATTGTCTCGCTACCGTTAAAGACCAGAATAGATATCGAGCGCCAATTCGAGGTCTTGAAAAACCTTTCCATGGCCATCCTTTAGAACTAGTGCCTTGTCGCAGTAAGCTCTAATGATAGACATGTCGTGGCTAACTAATATCATTGCGCTGTCCCTTCGCTTAACAAAAAGCGCGTCGTGGCTCTTCCTTTGAAACCTTTGATCTCCAACTGAAATGACTTCATCCACTAGGTAGCAGTCAAAGTCGATTGACAACGTCAACGCAAACGCTAGACGAGCACGCATACCGGAAGAGTATGCCTTGACGGGCAGCAAAAGCTGCTTTCCTAGTTCAGCGAAATCATCGACTTCTTCGATAGTCTCCTTGATTGGCCGGTTGTATAGTCTTGCTATGAACCGGATATTGTCCAACCCCGTCATCGCTGCTTCAAAGCCACCCGAGAACGCAATGGGCCATGACATCGTAATTCCACGATAGATCACACCGCTCGTGGGATTTTCGACGCCGCCAATTAGTTTTACCAGCGTTGATTTGCCTGCGCCATTGCGACCGAGGACAGCAATCTTCTCACCTTTTCCCACTTCAAAAGAGATTCCTTTGAGCACTGATTTCGTGCCCGTGGGTGTGTGATAGGATTTCGTCACGTCACGCAAGGCTATGGATTTGCCCCGGACGTAGTCGTCGCTTTCTCTGGTTGGCACTTAGTTTGCCTCCATCAGGAGCATGAGGACTGATCTCGTCACCCAGTAGAGCGCTAGGCTAATCCCAAGAGTAGCGATCACGTTCAGCCAGCGATATGGAAGCATGGGTCTATCTGCCTCGGTCGGTTCAGCGACCTGGTCAATGTACCTTCGCTCCTTCGAGGTATCCTGTTGCGCCTTTGCAAGCGTCGCAACCGAGTTTATGAGGGTCTTCTCCGCAAGGTCACGCTCAAGAACGAGCCGCTCATATCGCTCGAGTTTGCCTGATATTGCTGTACGGTCACCTGTCATCAGTCTACGTTGTTTCGCGACCTCCTCCTGCAACGCAGACCGTTTCAATCGCAAATCCACGATGAGGGGGCTATTCGGCGTCGCCAGTTGAAGACGCGAAAGCTCCGTTTCAACCGCACTGAGTTCAGATAGTACGCCGGCAAGGACCTTGTTGCTAAGGCCCACCTCGGCTTTGGCGTCAACGAACCCCTCGGCATTCCGGAAAGCGGTAAGTTCCTTTTGTGCGGCCTCTAGAGTTAAGATGTTTTTATCGACGGCCTGTTTAGCAAACTTCTCAACATCAATGTACGCCCGTTGGTTCAAATTGTTGATTAGGGCCTCTGACGCTAACAGTATTCGACGTGTTATCTCCTTCGCCGTCTCCGGCGTAAAAGATTGAAAGGCGATTTCGTTTATGCCTGTGGTTGAGTCGTAATGGATGTTCACGAATCTTTGGAAATGAGCGTAAAAGTCTTCTTTCGTGAAGCCGGTGAATCTTCCAGGGAAGCGCGAGAACATATCTACGCTTGGGTCAGCGAAGGAGGCACTTACAAATCCGTCTCCGTCAATCGCTTTCAACAGGTCCCGGGATTTGACATACTCTACAATTGCGTAGCTGCTATCATCCGTTCTTACTAGGCCACCACCTTGCAGCAGTGACGTAACATCGCCGCCCGCTTGCATCTTTCTTGTCAAGAATGAGGCAGAAGACAAGTATCGATCTGAAGCAATTACAAAATTGTACAAGATCGAGCATAGCACTGGCACTAAAATCACCAGTCCGAGATAACGAATAAGTCTCGATTCACTCGATCGTACGCCTATGTTGAACTTGTTGATCGGCACTACACTCGTGTCTAGCTGTCCTGACGCGATGATCGGCTCCAGCACAAGAAGCTGTCGTTCGTCATCCTTGATCATCTCAGTAGACATTCACCACTTCCCGTTCGTCATTCAATTTCGATATTTCGTTGAGCATATTGGACAAGCCACCAGCCCAGAGCGTTCAATCCAAGAGCCCATAGCGCTAAATACTCTATGCTCCAAGTAGTCGGAACAGTCGGACCAAAGTACCCAGCGCGGAACATCTCGGCGGCATGAACGAGTGGGGATAAAAGTACCACCTTCTGCACCTTCTGCGGCATCCAACTGACCATGTAAAAAACCCCCGTCAAAGGGAGAATTAGATACATAATGGCTCCGATAAACCGTTCCAGCGTATCAGACAACTCGGAGACGCTTCCAATGACCATCGCAAAGCCAAAGCAAAGGAAACAATATATAATCCAAGCCGATAACAAGATCCCATAGTCGTACACAGGTTCGGCAATCTCAAGCAAGTAAAGGGGGATGTAGGCAACAAAAAATGAAACTAATACCCCAATAGCTTCCAAAAGTCCCCTCGCAACCATGGTGTCGACAGGGCGAACTGACCTATGAAAAAGGAGACCCGAGTTCTGCCTGAAGCAATGCGTGAATCGGTTGACCATATGCCGGAGTAGCGTCAGCATAGTATAGCCTGTGAGAACTAAAGGTATTACGCGAACGCCGTGATTGTGTTCACCGTAAATGAAAGACCAAACAATCATGACGCCGACGGTAAGAATTAGAGGCTCGCCAACTAGCCACATGAATCCAATGTTTCCATGGCCGAAACGCAGCATCAGTTCGCGAATAAGCAGCGCATTGATTGTCCTTCTTTTCTTCGCGGCTTTGTCAGCTATTTCTGTGCAGAAACTTTGCACCGCTTCCGTCCTTCAATGAATGTTGAGGTGCTCACGGCTACCGGATATCAGAAGGTAAGCCATGACATAACTGGCGAAACTGAGTAGAGCCGTGGTCAAAATGTACCGAGCGCGCCGCGGTTCTTCGGCGCGGTCTGCGAGATACGGCATAGCTATAGGCTCAAGGTAGATCTGCTTTCTTCTCGCTTCCTCTTGGGCGTTATCGAGTGCCGATACGGCTTTCTCGTAGGCCTTCTCGGCAAGCGTGCGCTGCAGCACGAGGCCTTCGTACTTGGAGAGCTTAGAAGCAAGTGCGTCGCCATCGCCGGTCAATTTTCCTTGCTCCACTTTTATCTGATTGGAAAGGGACGCTATCTGTTGAGAAAGGGCGGCAATAGCTGGGTTGTCGGGAGCTAGATCGGTTGTCTTTCTGAGCTTGACTTCGGTGTCCGCTAAGCGTTGCGAAAGCGCCGCGATTATCTCCAAGTTGCCCGCCGCGGCATCCGTGGGATCGACGAGCATCGCCTCGTTCCTGAATGAAGTCAGCGCGACTTGGGAATCGATGACGCGTTTTTCCATTGAGCCGACTATTTCGAGAGCGGTGCTAATGGTATCGCGTCGCGCTCGCGCGTTCATTTCATTGATTTTCGCTTCGCTCAGACGGAGTAGTTCCTGGGAAATGGCGTACGCATCGTCGGGGCGATAAGCCGAAACGCGCAGTGTCGTCATTCCAGTTTCGATGTCGCGGCGTGCGGAGACCTGATCCTGGTAGTATGCGTAGAGTTTCTCGAAGCTGTCTGAAGTGAGGTAGCTTCCGTATGACGTAACAAAGTCGGCTTCTGGCCGTTGATAAACAGATTTAATATCCACAACTTTCAGAAGTTGTTTTAGGGCGTCTCGAGAATTTATGAATGCATTAATGGCATTTGCGTCGTCGTCCGAAGCGGAGAAGCCAAAAGTCTTCAGGATCATCGTTAAACCACCCACTTGACTTCCTGAGACACCTCTTACGATGAATTTGGTCTCCGAGACATACCTATCTGCCGAGATCAATCCGTAGTGCAGTACGCTGACAATGGTAGGGAGTGCGCACACTGCAACAAAAAGCGATAAGGCGTAATTGGTCTTAATCGAATGCAAGACTCTCCTGACCAACGAGTTGGTGTTAGTATCGCCGGAAATTAGTGCAGGCTGGTGCTGGTAAGCCATTTTTCGCTTTTACTCGTATCCTTGCAAAGGCTCTTTCTACTAACGGGTTTCGCTCGGCAGAGCTCCATCTAGCAAGGGTGCGTATGGGGTTGATGGGCTTTACAATTGGGTGCTTAAACTCTGTCTTTGGCGTTTCTGCGGTAGCAATTTTCCTAAGTCGGGGATAGAGGACGCCGAGCATTGACGGCAGTCGCGAGGGTCTGTGGCCCGGGAGCTGATGGCAGCAGCATAAAAACTGCCAATCCGTCAAAGTGATTTTTCCGGTCTGGGTGCGCACTTTCGTTAATCGGCACCGCGAATATTTGCCAGATAGCGTCCGTAGTAGCTATTTGCGTGATTCCGCGCCAGTCTTTCAAGTTGCTGTGCGTCGATGAAGCCGAGGCGATAGGCGATCTCTTCGGGGGCTGCAACCTTAAAACCTTGGCGTCTCTCCAATGTCGCTACAAATTCCGATGCATCGAGTAGGCTATCGGGTGTTCCCGTGTCCAGCCACGCATATCCCCGTCCTAATCTTTCCACATGTAGCTTACCGCGTTCAAGGTAAGCTCTATTGACATCCGTGATTTCGAGTTCCCCGCGAGCAGAGGGCCTAAGATTGGCAGCTATGTCAACGACGTCTTCATCGTAGAAGTAAAGACCGGTGACCGCCCAGTTAGAGCGGGGGCTGGTTGGTTTTTCGTCGATTGAAATCGCCCTCATATTCGGATCGAATTCGACGACCCCGTATCGCTCGGGGTTGCTTACATGGTACGCAAATACCGTTGCGGTATTGCGCCGAGTCATTGCATTCTCTAGCAAAGAAGTGATTCCGTGGCCAAAAAAAATGTTATCTCCCAAGATAAGGCAGGATTGCTGCCCGGAAACGAAGTCCGCACCGATTACATAGGCTTGGGCAAGCCCGCCAGGCGAAGGCTGTTCTGCATAAGAAAGGTTGAGTCCCCAACTCGATCCGTCACCGAGTAGTTGCTGAAAACTTGGTAGATCCCTGGGGGTGGAGATAATCAATATTTCGCGAATTCCGGCCAACATCAGCGTCGACAAGGGATAGTAGATCATGGGCTTGTCGTACACAGGCAACAACTGCTTCGAAGTCACTAGTGTCATCGGGTGAAGACGGGTTCCGCTACCGCCTGCCAGTATAATTCCTTTCAATAGTCGAACTCCAACGTACGCATCAGTTTTGAATAAGGCGGCTCACTATTTGAGTTGTTGAATTTCTCCAGTCCGGTAACACCGTTCCGTGGATTTCCTTAGCACTTCGAGAGCTCAGATTGGAGTACTTTGGCCTTTTAGCCATAGTCTTATAATCTGCGGAACTGATACGTTTGACCTCTGCGAATGGACCGCCTAGTTGCCTCGATGCACTAAAAATCTCTTGCGCAAAGTCCGCCCAGCTTGCGTGGCCCGATCCCGCCAGGTGAAATACACCACGCATGTCGCTTCCATTGGACATTAGAAGATTTCGTCCCACAGTGAGGATAGCACTTGCGAGGGCCAGTGCATTTGTTGGGTTCCCGAATTGATCTGCAACTACCGGCACTTCATCCATGGTCTCGGCTCGGCCAAGCATAGTAGTCAAGAAATTTCGGCCAAATGGGCTATACAACCAAGCGGTGCGCAAAATGGCGTAGTCATCGGTCATCCTCGAAACTGCTAGCTCACCATGGAGCTTACTGTGGCCGTAGACACCTAGCGGTGCCGGTGTGTCAGTTTCGACGTACGGAATGGTTTTCTTGCCGTCGAATACGTAATCCGTCGAGAGATGAATGAAGGGGATACGCATCTCTTTTGTCACCCTGGCCAACTCGCCCGGTGCAATGGCATTCACTTGGTATGCCAATTCTGGATCGTTCTCGGCAAGATCGACGGCGGTATACGCTGCAGTGTTGACAACTAGGTCAGGGGAGGCGGCAATCAAGGCACGTGCTATCGTTGCCGTGCGCGTTAAATCGAGAAGGGGTCGCCCCAACTTTATCACTTTGACGTCACGTTTTTTTTGCCCGATCTCAGCGAGGCATTGAACGAGTTGCCCTGTCAATCCTGTGACCGCAATGCGTATTGGTCTATTCATCGGACGCTTTGAGGAGAGTACCAAGCCGAGTACCATCGTACCTCTCTCGAAGCGGTGCCCACCACCATTCGTTATCTAAGTACCACCGAATGGTCTTTTCGATTCCGCTGTCAAAGCTCTCTTTGGCGGTCCAGCCAAGTTCTTTCTCACTCTTAGTCGCATCGATCGCGTAACGCAAATCATGTCCCGGTCTGTCTGTTACAAATCGAATTAACTCCGCTCGTGGACGGTCGGCCGGAAGGAGCGTGTCGAGTGTGGAGCAGATCTGCCGAACGACGTCGACGTTTCTCCTCTCGTTACCACCGCCGACGTTGTAGCGTTCACCAACTCTACCTCGCTCCGCTACTTGGTCGAGGGCACGGGCATGGTCTTCAACAAAGAGCCAGTCGCGGATATTCGTCCCATCGCCATAAATCGAGATATATTTTCCTTCAACGGCGTTCAGGATAGCCAGCGGGATCAGTTTCTCTGGAAAGTGGTATGGACCGTAGTTGTTTGAACAATGAGATATCAAGATTGGCATCTTGTAGGTTCGTGCCCAGGCAATTGCGAGATGATCGGAGGCGGCTTTCGATGCCGAGTATGGAGAGCTTGGATCATATCGAGTGGTTTCGGAGAACAACCCGTCGCCAGCGAGTGAGCCGTATACTTCATCAGTCGACACGTGAAGAAAGCGAAACCGAAACCGGTCTTCTTTTGAGATGCCTCCCCAATAGGTTCTAGCGCATTCAAGCAGGTTAAAGGTTCCTAGCACGTTGGTTTCGACGAAATCCTTGGCTGCGGTTATTGAGCGGTCTACATGGCTCTCTGCCGCCAAGTGCATAACTCGGTCGGGCCTGAATGACGAGAACGCTTCCGTTATGGCTCTTGCGTCACAGATGTCCGCTCTAAGAAAACGATACGAGGGTTTGTCGGCGACCAGTCGAAGAGAACTCAGCGTGCCCGCGTATGTCAACTTATCGATGTTCAACACCTCGTAGCCCTTGTCCATAATCAGGTGTCGGATAACTGCTGAACCGATAAAGCCAGCTCCCCCAGTAACGAGCACGCGCATTCCTCAGTGAACTCCGTTTGTTCCAAGAGCCGTCCCGGCCCATCATTTAGAACTCATACGTAAAGGTGGTGTGTAAGTCGGCAAATTTCGGCTGTGTGCGATCCTTGTCTGATAAAACTGCCGTACTGGGAGACACCGGCCAATTGATCTCGAGTGCCGGATCATTCCAAAGTAAGCCACGATCGTGTTCCGGGCTATGGTAGTCGGTGACCTTGTAGCTAATCACCGTATCGGGCTCAAGCGTGCAGAAGCCATGCGCGAAGCCCTGTGGAATCCAGAGTTGGTAACCGTTCTCCTCAGAAAGCTCAGCGGCAACGAAGCTTCCGTAAGTTGGCGATCCGCGGCGGATATCGACTGCCACGTCCCATACGGAACCAACGACGCAAGAAACCAACTTACCTTGCGCTCGCGGCGGCATTTGAAAGTGTAATCCTCGTACGGTCCCCGCCTCTCGAGAGAGAGACTGATTATCTTGGACAAACAAATCGGAGCCAACGAGCGCGGCGAAATGATCGGCCCGAAATGTCTCCACAAAGTAACCTCGTGAGTCGAACCGTCGCTTGGGCCTGATTAAGAGAACGGAGGGAATAGGGGTTTCGTCAATCTCCATAAAAAGATCCTCGAGAATTCGTTGCGCTGGGTTCGCAGTCGCAACGAGTACAATGGCGATTCGGTGCCGTTGTTCTTTAGATTGTAGACGTTAGCGCCCGCGTCTCATTCTTTCAACGCCCGCCTCAGCGTACAATTTCTACAGACGGCGCAATCCAGAGCGTATCCATTCCCAGATTCCAACCAAACCAATTGTGATCGCGTAAGCTAGCTGCTTGGCTGCTCGACATGCGCTGCACTGGTCGGCATCGATGGCCTGGTTACGACGTGCGTAAAACCATTGATCGCAGTATCTTGTCACAACAACTTGTATGCGTCAGATTAGACGGTTAAAGCGTTCGGGGAGGGCCGAAATGGCGATTAGGGAACTGTGGGCACAACTCTGTGGATGGGAAGCTGTTTCAGTCCTCCAGTCACCGAGTCGCGGCAAGGTATATCGCAAGGCTGATGTGCTCAGGTGCGCGGCGACCGGCAATAAGTACCATATCGTGAATGGCACTGCTCGCCTATACGATGAGACGGACGTATCGCCGTTTCTTGCCCGAGACTACCATCTGTTTAAGGCTGCGTTCGATATCGCCGAAGAGCCTTCGCCGGAGTACGCTCAGGCCATCAAAGCCTATGAAATGGCAAAGAAGCTGAACACGGAGTTTCTGTTCTCGCATTTGCACTACGATGGCGCGCCCGGTCGCAACGTTCTTGAGATTGGGGTTGGTAACGCCAGGCTGATATCCAGGTTTGCCGACCTGGGGTTCAATGCCTTTGCCCTGGATTATTTTGCGTTCGAGATGGACCGGGCGTACGAGGCACACGTGGCGGCTGGCGGGCGCTCTTTTGAACGGGTCGCGGCTCCCATGTCCCGGTTGCCATTCAAAGACTCGTCGCTCGATATCGTCTACATGCATGCTGCTTTACACCACAGCCTGCCGAATGACCCTCGAGAATTCCGCTGGTCGGACCCAACAAACATGAAGGACAGCCTGAAAGAAATCCGGAGAGTTCTGAGGCCCGACGGCGCTTTCTTCCTTCTGGGGGAAGGTGTGTATCCAGATGCCATCGTCGATAGGTATTGGGAAGCCGCATGCCAGAAAAATGACAGAGTGGTTTACGAGAGCTGGTACACACTTTCAGAGTACGAGGCTGCGTTCGAACAAGCAGGCATTTTCCCGACGCTCTGGGTGGACCAGGAAAACCACCGAGCTCGCGTGATCCACTGGCTCCCTGACGGCCAGCGGTGTCAAACGGTCCATTTCGAAGACGGTGTTACTCTAGACGAGTACCATCGGCTCTTGCCAGCGGTGGTCTGGGAAGCCTCAGTCCTACCACCTTGGATAAAGGAGCGGCCGACTCTCACCCTTGGCTGAGCAGCATTCTCGCTCCCAACTGATGAACCCGGGCGGCGGTGCATCCAAGTTGATCGTGAAATTGCGTGGAAGTAACGCCGGAAACCCAGAGCTTCGTCGCTGTCAGCGCATTGAGTGGAGTCAGCTTAATGTCGCTTGTTGCGCGAAACGACAATCTTAGACCCTTTGCCGAGACTGGCGGATCCTTCGATAGTCCACGCGCCTTAGCTGACGCGCAGTTTACTTTGTTGTTCTTGCCATCACCGACGATAACCTTATCGACAGTGCTCAATGTGCGCTGAAAAGCCCCGTTTGTCTTGCGCAGTAGTCGTCGATAGCGTGCCTGTTGTCCGGCTCGCTGCGTCTCGAGGAAAGTATTCCGGCCTCCACGCAGGTGATTAAGGTTGAACGCCGGCAACGAAGCCGAAAGAGCTGGCTCGGGAAATTTGAACAGCGGGGATAAGTGGAATTTCTGCCTGACTTTGGCATAGATGCCGGAAACAGGAGAGACCATGACGAGACGACCGCGCCGGAACCACAGCCCGGCTTTCAAGG
>NZ_JACVBF010000031.1:0-21779 GCF_014852195.1 Ensifer sp. ENS08 | reverse complement strand
AGCAGGCGGCCGAAAGCTTCCATCACAATGGCGGCGAGAAGTTCACCCACATCCCCTGCCTGAACGACAGCGCCGAAGGCATGGCCGTGCTCGAACACGTCGTGCGCCGGGAGCTTGCCGGCTGGCTACAGGGAACCGGCAAGAATAACGGCTAAGGCACCCCAAATTCATTCGGATTGCCTTTGCAGACGTCCAAGCAGCAAGGCGATGTCTTCCTGGATGTCCAGGCATATTTCGCGATACCGTCTAAGGTCTTGCTCAGGAGACTGTTTCCTCAAAAGTTCGTCGACCCTCATCGCGGCAAGCGCGTAGGTCTCGAAAAGAAGATCGAATTGCTCGCCGTCCAGAGCGCCTAGCTGTTCACGATGACGAGGCAACGCAAGGGCGACGCGGGCTCTCCCGATCTTAGCCAAAGATGTCTTCATGGAGCTAGCGGCCGAGCACATTTGAGCTGTCCAGAGCGTTGCATGCGTCAAAGCGAGAACACCTATTGCCTTCGCGCCAACGCCATCAATTGAGGAACCAGATCGCGAAATTCAGTACAGCCGCAAAGGAGACCCACGCTGCGAGCGGCAAGAGGCAAAGTGCCGCTTTCTTGTCGAGGCGCCAGGCCTGCGCGATCGTTGCGAGGATAAACCCGATTTGCACGATGATGTTCACCAGACCGGCGACCGGACTTTGCATGGCGAAGAACATCCAGGACCACAACGCATTGAGGGCGAGCTGAACGTAAAATAGCGCCAGTGCCGTCAGCCTGCCCGGCGTCCTGGCAGGGAGGATCAAGAGCCGCCAGGCAGCGTAAGCCATGAGGATGTAAAGCGTTGTCCAGACCGGAGCAAACACCCAGTTCGCAGGATTAAAACTCGGCTTCTCCAGCGCTGAATACCAGCGTTCGAGGTTTGGATAGGTCGCCAATTGTCCTAACATGGATGTCGCGGCGACCGGTACAATCGCAAGTGCCAGCGCACGGACCCATCTTCTTTTGTCAGTGGAAGTTCGTTGCAACATTCTACTACCCCCTAATGCGGTGGCCAACGCTGACCAGACCTGTCTCATTCGGTGAGGACTGCCAGATCCGCTGGCGGCGCTGGCGAGCGGTTGCCGTCGAAGCGCGAGCCGACGGCTGACTTTTCTTCCTTTACGTACGACCTTGCTGATTGGATCAGCGAATTGAAGTTGGGATCTTACGCGGCCCGGCGAGCCCAATCCCGTTCTCACGCATTCACTGAAGCAGCGGTCCAACATTGGGTCGGTTTCCCGCAGCGTCGGTCATATCGGACGCGACGGTGATCCAGTTTGGTAAAGACGGCGTATTGATGGTGCTGGACAACGTCTGGCGAACATCGGTTGGGAACGCCCGCATGGTGCGGGCCAGCAAGGAGGAATGCACGAATGAAACGGTCCCTAAGACGTACCGCCGCGATCGCGTCTATCTTCGCTCTCGTAGCCTTCGCTGCTAATGCCGACAACCCCATGGTCGGTGGAGCGGCCATGTCCGAAAGCAAAAACATCGTGGAAAACGCAGCAAATTCGAAGGACCACACGACACTCGTTGCAGCAGTGAAAGCCGCCGGTCTCGTGGATACGCTGTCCGGTGATGGCCCGTTCACCGTGTTTGCGCCGACGAACGCAGCTTTCGATGCCTTGCCTGCCGGCACTGTCGACACACTCCTGAAACCCGAGAACAAAGAAAAGCTCGCCAAAGTGCTGACTTGTCATGTCGTGGCTGCCAATGCGCTTTCCGATGCGGTCGGCAAGATGATTGCCGATGACGGAGGGAACCATTCAGTCAAGACCGTGGGCGGTTGCACGCTTTCGGCAAAGATGGATGGCGACAAGATCACACTCACTGACGAAACGGGTGGCATTGCCACTGTAACGATCGCCGACGTCAAGCAGTCAAACGGTGTCATTCATGTGATCGACAAAGTGCTGCTTCCGAAAGCGTAGTAAAACATAAGAACGGGTCGTGGTTGACCACATGCGTTTGCCGCCGGCTAGGTCGGCGGCAAACTGGCAACATCGGTCCCTGCGCCGTTCACCGTCAAACGATGGCAACGCTTGAAATACCGGACGTTTTCGCCGTGGACTAAAGATCTAGGTGCTGTACAATGCTCACCACTCAACGGGCAGGCCATCATAGTCGAAGAACCCTCCGGTGTTTTCCGGCGTCAACCGATCAATAACCCGGAGCATTGCACATGCGCTCTCACTGGGATCCAACCGGCGGTGGCGAGTGGAGTAATCTGCCGTCATTTTTGTCGCGACCGTTCCTGGGTGGAGTGCGACGACCACCGCGCGCGGATGGGTGCGGCTCAATTCTACGGAAGCTGTGCGGACGATCTGGTTGAGCGCAGCCTTCGACGCGCGGTAGGAAATCCAGCCCCCCAGGCGATTGTCTCCGATCGACCCGACCCGGGCAGACAGGAAGGCGATTATGCCGCGGTCGTTGCGGACGAGCTTCGGCGCGAAGTGTTTGAGAACGAGTGCCGGTCCAATCGCGTTCAGCGCGAATTGCCGCATCATCACATCTGGGTCGACTTGCTTGAGTGATTTTTCAGGACCCACGCCGTCGACAACAAGTCCGCCGGTCGCACAAAAAACAAGATGCAGCCCATCTACAGTCTCCGCTGCTACTGCTGCGACACTCTCTTCGTCTGTGATATCGAAGGAATTGTCCCTACGCGAGAGCGTTACAAGCTGCAGGCAATTGGGATCGGACCGGAGTTCGCCGGCGATTGCGGATCCGATGCCGCCGCTGGCTCCTAAAACAACCGCGCGGTATCCTTTAGCAAGTGACGTAAGCGGCATCTTTCAATCCTCCTCTAAACACCAAGACCCTCGTCCAGACGTTACGCTGGCGCTTTGCCGATACTCATTTCTCCGGTCCTGCGTCATGCGCCGTCAGGTGGCGTAGGGGTGTTGAAGTCTTCGGTTTGCCGAAAGCTCTTGGTCGCCAAAATAAAGATCAGTCTGCGACAGCATTTCATGGGGGAACACCGTTTGAAAACCCAAGAGCGTTTACGAGGGGAACGGCTCGTTGGATTATCGCATAGCGTGGCCGCGAAGGTTTTTCGGCGCAGCAGAGGGAGTTCGGCCCCTATAGAGGACTCACGCTTAGCATCGCCAAAAGTTTCCTTAGGCGACGGATATGCCCTGTCCAGCGGACGCGACGGGAGAGAGGGCGTATTTGATAGGACAACGACGCGTGAGTGGATCCTCGGCAAGTTGACCTGTGAGCGAGAGCACCGATGGCTACCCTTCGATCCTTCGTGGCCTTAAGGGATGGTGGGCTCGTCAATCGCCTTCGGTCAGGTATGACGAAATAGCCTTTGCAAGCTGCTCTGCTCGCCTGACATTGTCAGGATCCGCCAGCATGAAGTCGGACGCCAGGGCTTCGATGATTGCCATGGCCGGGACGTTTGTGGCCGAAAGAACCGGGTGTCTGGATGGCGCGAGAAGCAATCGGTCGGCGAACTGAGCCAGCGGAGCGGCTGGAGAATCCGTTATGGCGACAATTTTCGCCTTTTTGTCACGCGCAAATCTGACGATCTCGACAACATCCCTGGAATACCTGGGAAAAGATATTGCAACCAGTACGTCGCCTTCTCCAATCGACATCGCACGCGCGGCAGCGGACTCCGTTCCTCCGTATTGAGCGACATTTATAACTTCGTCCCGATAAGGTTGCAGCGAAAGGACCAGCATTGCCGCGAGGTGCGCAGAAAGGCCAAAGCCTATCACGAATACCCTTCGAGCCGCTCTTATGTCACCGCAAGCAACGCGTATGTATTCGGCGGTCTGCGGGCTCTTGAGCGCGTCAATGTTGGAGCCCGTCACCTCGATGCTGAGTTCAACACCCTGGCTACGTTTATCGAGGTCTCTTATCGAGGCATCGAGCTTGGCGACAGGCGCTATCAATTCGCTCACCATAGCGGCTATGGACGATCGAAACTCCGAAAAGCCCGCCAATCCGAGGTCTCGAACAAAACGGCTGACGCTTGAAGCCGAAGTTCCCGTTGCGGAAGCGAGTTCCTCGATGCCGTGCGTTGCTACGAACATCGGGTCCCGGAGCACAAAACCGGACAGTGCCCGCTGCGAAGCCGATCCCTGCCGCAGCAGTCTGCTGAGTTCGAGACCTAAAGCAGAGGTGGCGAAGCGTCGATCGGCTTCTGCGTTCCAGGTGAGGGATGTCTGAAAATTTTCTTTCATTTGTTGACTCTATGAAAATATCCTGCCATTGAGAAGTCAGCTTAGCTGATTTTGGGAGGAAATCGCATGCGAATGAAATTTCTCGCGTCAATCGTTGCCACAACGATGCTCGCCGGTACTGCGTTTGCGGAGGATCTTCGCATAGGCGTGGAAGGAAACTATCCGCCCTTCTCAGTAGTTGCGCCCGATGGAACGCTCTCGGGCTTTGATATCGACATCGCAAATGCGATCTGTGCGAAGATGAACAAGAACTGCGTGATGGTGCAGCAGGAATGGGATGGGATGATCCCGGCGCTCAATGCCAAGAAGTTCGATATCATCGTGGCTTCGATGACGATCAACGAAAAGCGCAAGAAGGTCGTCGACTTTTCCAACCCTTACTATGACGTCCCGTCGCGATGGGTGGCGCGCAAGGGTGACTACAAGAGCTGGTCGCCGGAAGAGCTAAAGGGCAAGACGATCATCGTCCTGCGCAACTCTCCGCGTGCCGAGTATGTTGCCAAGAACTACCCTGACAGCACCGTTTTGGCGGTGGACAAGGAGCCGGCCGTCTACCTGGAGCTGGCGGCGGGTCGCGGCGACATCGCCTTCGGATCGTCGGTGGTTTCGGCCGAATCTTTCCTGAAGAAGCCCGAAGGAAAGGACTTTGAGCAAGTTGGCGACACCCTCTTCTTGGGCGAGGACGCCGACGGCGGCGTCGGCATCGCTGTGCGTAAGTCAGATGGCGCTCTGCGCGAGGAAGTAAATGCCGCTCTGTCTTCCATCATGAGCGACGGTACTTACAAGCAAATGTCGGGCAAATACTTCGACTTCGACGTCACGCCGCAATCGGCAAAGAAGTAGTTCTTTTCCCGCGATCGGCGCCTGGGCGGCGCCGGTCGCAAGGGGTGCTGTTCCATGTTCCAAGGTTATCTACCGATGATTCTGGGGGGGCTCCGTGTGACCCTCAGCGTGGCGTCGGTCTCACTGGCGATCGCCTGTGTTATCGGCCTGATTGGCGCGTCCGCAAAGATCTACGGCGGGAAAGCGGCAAGATTGTCGGCTGCCGCGTACACGACGACGGTGCGCGCTTTGCCGGATTTGCTTGTTATGCTCGTCGTCTTTTACGGCGGCCAGATCCTGCTCAATTCCATCTCCGAAACCTATGGGTGGGGTTATCTCGATGTCGATCCCTACATAGCCGGCGTTAGCACAATCGGCTTTGTATTTGGAGCTTACCTGACCGAGACGTTCAGGGGAGCGATCCTGAGCGTGCCGGCGGGGCAAATCGAGGCTGGCTTTGCATACGGTCTTTCCCGCTGGCAGGTGGCCTTCTACATTCTGCTGCCGCAGATGATACGGCATGCCGTGCCCGGCCTGACGAATACGTGGCTGGTCATGTTGAAAGCGACAGCGCTGGTTTCGATCATCGGGCTCGACGATATGGTCCACCGGGCCGGGCTTGCGTCTGCGGCGACGCGGGAGCCATTTACCTTCTACGCGCTTATCGGCCTCATCTATCTCGCGGTCACCACATTTTCGGTTCTCCTCTTCGGAGCGCTTGAGAAGCTTTCTTCACGCGGCGTTCGCAGCGGAGGTGCTGCATGATCGACTGGGAAATCGTTGCCGATAACCTGCCGGCATTTGCGGGCGGTCTGGTAAACACTTTGATCCTGTTGGCAACCGTCGTCGTCAGCGGTTTTGCGGTCTCGGTGCCACTGGCGCTCGTGCGCTCGATGCGGTCGCCCCATTTTTCTCGCGCGGTATGGCTGTTCACCTACGTCATCCGCGGCACGCCGCTTCTTGTTCAGCTGTTTGTCATTTACTACGGAATGGCTCAGTTCGAATTCGTGCGCAGCAGCGCGATATGGCCGCTATTCCGCTCTCCCTGGTTTTGCGCGTGGCTTGCGCTGACGATCAACACTGTCGCCTATACGACCGAGATATTCGCCGGCGCGATCCGAACCACGGCGCCTGGGGAAATCGAAGCGGCACGTTCGATCGGCCTGAGCCGCGCGGCGGTTCTCAGGTACGTGATCTGGCCATCGGCCTGGCGTCGCGCACTGCCGCAATACGGCAACGAGGTGGTAATGATGATGCATGCCACCGCCCTTGCGAGCACGGTGACGATTGTCGAGGTGATGCGGGTCGCGCGCGACGTCTACACCAATTATCTCGTGCTGGCGGAATCCTTCGGCGTCGCCGCCGCAATTTATCTGTGTCTGACCATCGGTCTCACCACTTTTTTCCGCTGGCTCGAGACGCACTTTTTGCGGCATCTCTCCCGCTCGGACGCTCCGAACGCCAGAGAGAAGCCAGCCGAGCATCTCAACCCGAAAGTTGCATGATGAAAGAGACAATCTTTGATATCGAAGGTCAGGGACCCGGCACGCGGCATAGCTTGAAATGTGTCGAATTCGGGCGGCACGCAGACACGCCACTCGTCTATATCCAAGGTGGTCTCCATGCCGACGAGGCTCCCGGCATCATTGTTGCGCATGCGCTTTGCGAGACGTTGGCGGAGCTTGAGGCGGCCGACGCGATCTTCGGCTGCGTCCGGGTCGTTCCGGTTGCCAATCCGGTCGGGCTGTCTCAGTTTTCCCTTGGTCAGCAGGAAGGCCGTTTCGATCTTTATGACGGACGGAACTTCAATCGGCATTATCCGGATTTCGGACCCAAGCTGTCCGCCCGGCTTCCCAACCGCTTGGGCACAGACGCCAGCGCTAACGCGGCCGTCATCCGCGCCGAGTTGATGGCCCTGGTTGAGGAATGGCACGTCGTCACCCCCTCGGACAACGTTCGAAAATGCCTCATGAAACTTGCGATTGATGCCGATTATGTGCTGGATCTCCATTGTGATGGAGAGGCTGAGGTTCATCTCTACACGCAACCGCATTTCGCACGGATATTCTCGTCGCTTGCGACGCGTCTTCACGCCCGAGCGGTGCTGCTTGCTGAGATCTCAGGACTCAATCCGTTCGACGAGGCCCTCGTGCGCCCATGGTTGGACCTGGCAAGATCGCTGCCCGACGCGAACATCCCGCTTGGCTGCGCTTCGACCACCGTTGAGTTGCGCGGTCGTAGCGATGTGGATCGGCGACGCGCCCGGAGCGACGCCGAGGCGATCGTCGAGTTCCTACGCGATCTAGGGGTCGTCAAGGGTTCGGCCGCGCAGGCGCCGGCCAAGCTGTGCGAGCCCACCCCGCTCGCAGGTTCAGAAGCTGTCATTTCACCGTCTGCGGGGGTCGTGAGCTACGCACTCGACCTTGGCCATCATGTAAGGGCTGGTGATGTGATAGCGGAGATCATCGACCCGCTTTCAGGAACGGTGACGGCCGTGAAGGCGCAGACATCAGGCGTGTTCTACGCACGCGCTGACAGCCGCATCGCCGAGCGCGGTAAACGCCTTGGCAAGATCGCCGGCAACGATGTGTTCCGCAACGGTCCACTTTTAAGCCCATGAGCGCCAAGGCGCGGAGACAGACTATGACAGCGATGCTCGAAGTGACCAACATCCGAAAGAGGTTCGGCTCCGTTGAGGTGCTCAAAGGCATCTCGCTCAGCGCGAGGCGCGGAGATGTGATTTCCATGATCGGCGCGTCCGGCTCGGGAAAAAGCACGTTCTTGCGATGCCTCAATTTCCTGGAGCACCCGTGTGAGGGCAGCTATCGGTTTCAGGGAGAAAAACTTGACCTGAGAAAGGCGTCGAGCGGAGACCTGACGGTACATGACCCCAAGAAGCTCGCTTCGATGCGCTCGCGTTTATCAATGGTCTTTCAGCAATTTAACCTGTGGAGCCACATGACGGCGAGGGAGAACGTGATGCTGGGGCCGATGCGCGTACAGGGGATAAGCCGCGCTGAGGCAGCTGAACGAGCCGACGCATACTTGGCAAAGGTTGGCGTGTCGCACCGCCGCGATGCCTTTCCGGCATTTCTCTCGGGCGGAGAACAGCAGCGAGTTGCGATCGCCCGGGCGCTCGCGATGGAACCGGAGATCATGCTTTTCGACGAGCCGACCTCGGCGCTTGATCCGGAGCTTGTCGGCGAAGTGCTTCGGGTCATGCGGGGATTGGCCGAGGAGGGAAGGACCATGATCGTCGTCACCCACGAAATGGCATTTGCCCGCGACGTTGGCAATCATGTCATCTTTCTCAGCCAGGGTGTGATCGAGGAACAGGGCGATCCACGCGACGTTCTGAGCAATCCGAGTTCCGAACGTCTTCAAAGCTTTCTTTCTTCGCGGCACACGAATTGAGCGGCCCCTGGCCGCTTCAATCTCCGAGTTGGGGTCAAATCAGCTTTTGTACGGCCGAAACGGAAAAATATCCGGCGAGAGCGGACGCCGTGGTGATGAAGACACCCCACACCATGTCCACCAAGCTTACCTCCAACGACCACCCCTTGATCGTTGCCAGATTTGTCATGTCGTAGGTGCCGAAAGCGACAAGGCCGAGCAGAGCTCCCGATACCAGTGCTGTCGTCCAACGTCCGGAGCTGAGCGCAGGTATGACGGCAAAATATGAAACACCGGTTACATAAATGACGTAAAATGCAGCGGCGGCAATGAGATTTGGATGCTCGAGCAGAAGCTCTCCAATTCGGCTGCGATAGAATTTCGACGACCCGGTCAGCCACAAAAAGTCCAAGCCGAGAAAGACGATCGCTGTCGCCACGTAGGATATCGCGTAGGTCATCCGTCGCCTCCGATCAGATCCGAAGGACAGGTTGAAGCAAACGCATAAACCAGCTCCGGAACCTGAGCGGCGCGTCGGTTACCGCTAGACAGATACAATCTTGCTCAGGCGTTGCCAGGGGCTGGTGTTCAACGCTCGGGTCTGCCTCCTCTATATCTCCTCGGGCGAACAAGAGTTCTCCGTCATTGAAGCTTCCGCTGAGCACGAGCGTCAATTCGCGACCTCCATGGCTGTGTTCCGGCACGGGTTTTCCGGCCGGTATGCGAAGCAGACGGGCCGTTGTCGACCGATCGGCCAGCTTGATCGGAATGTGATAGGCGCCACGTCCCAGAGACTTCCATTCCAGCTCCGCCAGATCTCCTCCAAGATAGGATCGCAACGGTTCCGGGATGGTTGGCGGCGAAACGACTTGCACTACCCTCGCAGGTTGCTTCGACGAGACGCTTGGGGGAGATTCCGCGGTTCGTAGGCGCTCTTTCAACCGATCGAAAGACGAGATTTCTATTGGCATCGGCTCCATGCTCTCGAGCAGCTCTCCGGCCGTATTCTCCATCAAAGTCAGTCTTGTCCGGCAGTTGGGGCACAACGCAAGATGCGTTGCAACAGCAAGCCGCCAACCCTCTTCAAGCGTGCCGGATGCATATCCCACCAGCAATTCGTCGCTCACATGATGACGGATATTCATTCTCCGTCCTCCAGCGCAGCCCGAAGCCTCGCAAAGGCAAGTCGGATTCTCGACTTCACCGTTCCGAGCGGCAGGTTCAGCTTGGTGGCAATCGCACTGTGAGAGCAATCGTCGAAGAACGAAAGCGTCAGCAATTGGATCTGTTCCTGAGGCAAGTCCTTCATGGCGTCCTTCAACCGGGTCGCATCCTGGCGTTCCGCCAGCTCGTTCTCCGCGCTTTTGGCATCGTCTGCCACAAATGCGGGGTCATTGACGTCGAAATCCGGCCTCCGGTTCTTGCGGTAGGCGTCAATACGAAGGTTGCGGGCAATCGTGAAGATCCACGTACCTGCGTTACCGCGTGTCGCTTCGAACTGGCCTGCCTTGTTCCAAACGGTGATCATCACTTCCTGCATCAATTCCTCGGCGATGTTTGGATCACGCGTAAGGCGCGCCATATAGGCCTTTACGCGCGGAGCGTAATAGCGAAACAGCGCCTCGAAAGATTCAATATCTCGCTTGCGACCGACTGCCTCGAGCAGAGAGCAGGCTTCATCTTTAGTCAGTTCCCCGGCCGGCTCTACCATGCGTCCACGCTTCTTCTGCCTCCCAAGGTCGATCAGCGGCTCATGCCCAGATCGAACAAATGGGATATCTGGAACAGCGGTAGCGGAAATCGCAAGAATTGTCTCCATGGCACCGATTACGATGCCTTCTGCTTCTTGGATCATTGTTGTCCAAAATTTTTCAAGGTGATCAATCCGATCGGGAGATTTTTTCGTAGTGCGTTCGTAATTGTTCGTCAAATTGAGGGGATAACATGCGGTTTGATCGGGGTATGAGGGGTGAATTCGGGCAACGGCGTGTCGCTGTGATTGGCGCCGGTATCTCGGGAATGTCCGCGGCTTGGCTACTCGGTAAAAGCTTAGAGGTCGTTCTTTACGAAGCCGGCGACAAACCTGGCGGTCATGCCAACACCGTCCTCGCGCCGACGGCTGTTGGACCGGTTCCGGTCGATACCGGGTTCATCGTGTACAACGATCGCAACTATCCCAACCTTGTAGCGCTGTTTGACCACCTTGACGTCCCGACCCAAGCTTCCAATATGTCGTTCTCCGCTTCATTGGATGGCGGGGCATTCGAATACTCGGGCTCTGGATTGACAGGCTTGTTCGCTCAACCGTTAAACGCACTTCGTCCGCGCTTCTGGAGAATATTGTCAGACATTTTGCGCTTCTATCGAGAAGCTCCCAAAGCTCTTAATCGGCTAAATCTCGCTAGCAAGACGCTGGGGGAGTATCTCGACGAGAATGGCTACAGCAATGCCTTTGTTACCGATCATCTCCTTCCCATGGGCGCTGCGATCTGGTCCACAACGACCAAACGCATGCGTGATTATCCGCTGCATGCCTTCATTCGATTCTGCGACAGTCATGGTTTGCTTGCATTGACGGACAGACCTCGTTGGCGAACCGTAACCGGCGGAAGCCGAGAATATGTCAGCAGGCTGATGTCGGACTATTGCGGCGAGCTTCGGACAAGCAGGGCAGTCCGGGAAATCCGCCGCGAGGTGGGGACGGTGGTCATAACAGATCGTGATGGCAATCGTGACACTTTCACGGATGTGGTCATCGCGACTCACGCCGATCTAGCGCTGGCGATGCTTGCCGAGCCTGACGCACGTGAAAGAGAGCTGTTGTCCGCGATCAGCTACACAAGCAATAAGGCGGTTCTGCACTCAGATACCTCATTGATGCCCAGGCGGCGAAACGTGTGGTCGAGCTGGAACTACATTGGCGCGTCGGATGATTGTGGTGAGCGCCAGCTTTGTGTGACCTACTGGATGAACCGATTGCAAGGGATCGATCCGGCGACGCCGCTTTTTGTGACGCTGAACCCGCATCAAAAGATAGCCAGTGAGCGGATAATCGCGACATTCGATTATGACCATCCCCTGTTTGATCAGCGAGCGTTGGCGTCTCAAAAGGAGCTTTGGGATCTCCAAGGACGCGGCGGTGTCTGGTTTTGCGGGGCCTACTTCGGCAGCGGATTTCACGAAGACGGACTGCAGTCCGGGCTTGCGGTTGCCGAGGCCATCTCCGGCGAGCGGCGTCCATGGACGGTCCGCGACGATTCTGGCAGGCTCCCCTGCGAGATCGGTTACGCGGCGGCTCAATGATGTCGAGGTCGGCTCTTTACAGCGGCCAGGTGTGCCACGTTCGGTTTAGACCCCGCCGGCATAGGCTTTCCTACAGGGTCTTTTCGCTGCTCCTCGATCTGGACGAGTTGGCTTCGCTGGACAGCAAGTTGCGCCTGTTCGGCCATAATCGCTTTGCTCTGTTCAGTTTTCGCGACAGCGATCACGGGGATGGTGAAGTAGGCGCGCTACGCAGTTGGGTCGAACGGCAGCTTTCCGAGGCCGGGGTGGACGTGAAGCAGCTGCGTATCCGTGTGCTATGTTATCCCCGCATACTCGGCTACGTTTTCAACCCTTTGACGGTCTTTTACTGTGAGGCAAGCGATGGCCAAGTCCGGGCCGTTCTCTATGAGGTCTGCAACACATTCCACGAACGCCATACCTATGTCATTCCGGTGAGCGACGACGAGGGCGGAGCGATCCGGCAGTCGTGCGTCAAAGAACTTTACGTTTCTCCGTTTGTACCCATGGATTGCCGCTATGAGTTCAACCTCAGGCCGCCGGGGGAAACCGTGTTCGTCGGCATAACCGAAAACGATTGTGACGGGCGACTTCTCACGGCTGTATTTTCCGGAGAAAGGGAAGAGATCTCGGATAAGAGGCTTTTTCTAACCTTCCTGAAACACCCCATGATGACAGTAAAAGTAATGGGTGCGATCCATTGGGAGGCGCTCAAGATCTGGCTAAAGGGCATGCCCGTGCATCGTCATCGACCGGCGGACCTGCGGGTCGCCACAACGATTGTCTCCCGTTTCGAACAGAAAGACACCTTGGCATGAGCGAGCTTGATCAGGGTGCGGCATTTTCAATATCGTCGGGCCGCCCGCTGTGGCAAAGAATAGTATGCGGTTGGCTTGCCCGTATCAAACGCGGGCAGTTGCGCGCGGAGTTCCCCTGTGGGGCAGTGCATTTGGTCAAAGGCGACGTCCCCGGTCCGACTGCAGCGATCGTCTTTACGAACTCAAGAGCGGTCTGGCGTATGCTCACGAGCGGCAGCCTCGGGTTTGCTCGATCCTATCTTGATGGCGACTGGGAGACGCCAGACCTGGGAACGCTTATGGATTTGGCGCTTGCCAACGAAGAGACCCTCAAGCCAGCGCTCGCCTCTCGCCCGCTAATAAGCCGCCTCGCTTACCTCCGGCATCTGTTCAGACGAAACTCCCGTGCCGGGAGCCGCCGAAATATCGCGTTCCATTACGACCTCGGGAACGATTTCTACCGCGCATGGCTCGATGAGACGATGACGTACTCTGCCGCCATCTTTGAGCGGCAAGGGCAGTCACTCGGTGAAGCCCAACAAGCCAAGTACGACAGGATCCTGAGTGAGCTGCGAATCGGTCCGCAAGATCATGTTCTTGAGATCGGTTGCGGCTGGGGCGGGTTTATGGAGTACGCGGCCTCGCGCACGGGGTGTCGCATTACCGGGCTGACTTTGTCGAAGGAGCAGGCCGACTTTGCGAGAGCTCGGCTGGCAAACAAGGGATTGTCTCCGTTGGCCCAGGTGCGGCTGCAAGACTATAGGGATTGTGAAGGACGTTTCACCAAGATCGTCTCAATAGAGATGTTCGAAGCCGTGGGAGAGGAGAATTGGCCGGTTTACTTTGAGAAGCTGCGGACGAACCTCGCTCCTGATGGACAAGCGCTGATCCAGGTCATCACGATCGACGAGAGGCGGTATGAGCGGTATCGGCAAAACGCCGATTTCATTCAAACCTATGTATTTCCCGGTGGCATGCTGCCTTCTGCGGCAGTCTTCAGGCAGGAGGCTGTCACTTCCGGCCTACGGGTGCGGGATGCATTTTCTTTCGGCCGTGACTACGAGAAAACCCTGCTCTTGTGGGAAGGTGCTTTCCTCAAAAGTTGGCACAAGATTGAATCCGCTGCATTCGACGAACGGTTCAAGCGCTTGTGGCGCTACTACCTTCACTACTGCGCCGCCGGCTTTCGCAACGGGACCATCGATGTCTACCAGTTCCGGCTCGAACCAACGTGACGGAGGTCAGGTCTGCTCCTCACGCAACATGCGGCGCGTCAAGGCGAACCTCAGGCTTGGAGGAAGCGCCTTCAATAGCTTCAAGACCACTTTCATCCTCCACGGGAATGCGATCTCGAACTTACCCCGCTCAAGCCCGCGCATGATGTATTCCGCCGCACTTTCCGAAGAGATCAGGAAAGGCATTGGAAAGTCATTCTGACGCGTCAAAGGCGTATCGACAAATCCTGGATTGATAATTGTCATCTGAACGCCTTGCCGTTCAAGTTCGGGATAAAGGGCTTCGCACATGTTGATCAAGGCGGCTTTGGTCGCGCCGTAGCCCGCGGCACCAGGAAGACCGGTGTAGCCTGCCACAGATGCCATGACGGCAATCCGTCCCGACCGGCGCGTCGTCATCGCTGGCATGATCGCCTGCAAACAGTTCACGGTTCCCATGATGTTGAGCCCGACCATCTCTCCGATCGCCGCGGCGTCGAAGGTCGACAGGCTATCGCGCCGGTACGTTCCTGCGCCGAAGACCGCAAGGGAAATCGGACCCAGGCGCATTTCAATGTCGCGTACGGTGTTTTCTGCCGCTTCGCGGTCGGTCACATCGAGGGGAAAAGAATGGATTTTGTTCTCCAGTGATCGTGCGAGAGTATCGAGCTCCACCGAGTTGCGCGCGCTTACGGCGACCGTCCAGCCGTCAAGTGCCAAACGGAGTGCAAGCGATTTCCCGATGCCGGAGCTTGCGCCGGTAACCCACGCCACCTTTCGACGATCCGTCTCGTGCAAGGCGTGATTGTTGATTAAATCGCGACCGATAGTCATGGAAACCTACCTCAGTGGGCGATGGGGAAAACGTGTCATCAACCTGGCAGCCGTAGACGAGCGCAATACCGTCAAGTCCGGCCAATAAGCTCTCGTTGGGCCACACGATCGATCGGAAAGCCCCACATGAGCCCGATTGCTGCGAGCTTCGGGACGATTGGTGCCCAGGCGTAAAGCAACGAAAGACCCTTGAGAGCGTCGGGCGACGAACGATCTTGAGCCGGGTCGAAGCCAATCAGACTGAGCATGGGAAACGTCACCCCGACTGCTGTCGCCAGAGAGAGCTTCGTGGCAAGTGCCCACGCCGCGAAATACATGCCGGAACGCTGAGAGCCTGAGACTGCTGTGTCGTTGTCGATTACGTCTGCCTGCATGGATGGAGGCAAAACAAGGTCGAAGGCGAGCAGAAGACCGGTGCACACGCATATCGCACCAAAGGCGACCAGGTCTCCGTCGCCGAGAAATCCTGATACCGCAAAGATCGAGCACGTCACCAGCATAGCGCCGCTCCAGGCCTTGTGCTTGCTCCAGCGCCTTGCGGCCTTTACTGCGAGCGGTACGCCAAGAACTGCGCATGCGAAATAGAGTAGGAGAAACGGGCCGCGCCATTCCGCAGCTCCCAGACGCCCTGAGACAAAGTAAAGAAACAAAGTCGCTGGGATTGCGTTTGCAAATCCATTCAAAAGAAAAGCGGCGATGAGACGCAGGAACGGCCGGTTCTTCGACATGAAAACCAGGCTTTGCATCAGGCCAAACTCCCGCGTCGACCGATTGACGGGTTCGGGGACGAAAACGAAAGCCATAAGCCCTGTGAGCGGAAGCAAGACCGCGACAAGAACGGCTACCGCCTTCAGCCCATCGGCGTTATTTGCCCCAGCCGTCCCAACAGCGAAGGGGAGGCTGATGGCCGATAAAGTCCCGATAAGCGTCGCGCCTTCGCGGAAAGCTGCAACGCGTGTTCGCTCGGCATAGTCGGTTGAAAGTTCTGCCCCCCAGGCAGTGTAGGGCAGAGAGGACCAGGTAAAGCCAAGTGACAAAAGGCCACCCCATATAAGCAGATAACCGAGCCCGATTGTTTGAGGCGGCCAAAAAAGCATGAACGCGGCGACCGCGGTTAGCGGAATTGACGCAAGAAAAAAGCCACGCCGGCGACCGCCAACGCCATTCCACCGGTCGGCAAGCCAGCCGAATATCGGATCACTCGCTGCATCAAGAAGACGAATGGCAAAAAGTGCACCGCCGACGGCCGCGACCGGTAGTCCCATGACTTCGGAGTAAAACGTCGGAACGATGACGAAAAGCGGCAGCGCAAGCGCCGCCAATGGGAACGCTGGAAGCGCATAGAGGATGAGTGTCGAAGGGTGTGACCTGGATGCTCGTCTGCTAGACACTTTCCACATCAGTCACTGTCTCCTGAATTCGACACGCGTCCAGGCAACCGGCAATCCGAATTTCGTCACATAGGCGGTATTGAGGACACGACCGTCATTGTTCAATGTCATGGTGTCGTGAAAGCGAACTTTGTTCTTGCGGTTTTTTGAGTCGAGGAAGACCAGATAGCTGAAGCGCGCGACATTATCTTTAATCCGCACCTGCGTCTCTCCAATCACGTCCTCGCGCGTACCCCTGTATCTGCCGGGTCCATCCTTTATGAACCGCCACGTCTTGCGATCTCGACTGCCGTCATCGAACCTGAAATCTTCCCTGAGCGTCAGGGTGCGGCCGTCCCATTTTCCGACCAACTGGACTTCGAATGTCCTTTTAACCCCGGTGATGCTTTGAAAGCTTCCCTCGGCGCTCGACCTGCCTGTAAAGAAGCTTTCAAGCGAAAAGGACCCGGCGGCCGCTGGCGCAACCAATGCAAGGTTCATGGCGAGGACCGTAAGAAAAACGCTGAAGATGCGCATGCATTTCCTCCGTCAAATCGATTGCGCGGCATAAGCTTCAATTCGCGGCCTCCTTTCGCTGCCACATCAAAGCTCGGGACCTATTCGGGCGATACCGGTCTTTCCGTCGTTCCGGATCCACTTCAGCTTTTTCTGTTCGACCCGGTAGAGCTCAAAACACATCGGGCGACCGTCGTACCAGGTGCGAAACTGCTGGCAGAGACGGTCAGACTGTATCCACCAAGTGCCGGTGTCTTTGGGTTTGACGAACCGGCCGAGGCCCAAAGCTTCGCCGTCACCGTCGACACTGCCACTTCTTCGATAGTTTAGCGGGAATTCCCCACCCAATGGAGCTTCAAGGAAGATGCGCCTGCCGACGATCTCTCCCTTGATCTCGTTTGCTCTGTATTGCTCCGCAGCGGCCTCTGACGGGACGGCTGCGCACACAGCTGCGATCGCTATTGCGGTTCGGAACATGGCTCGTTCGTTCGCTCCCGTTGTTTTTCGTCAGCCTGGATTACGAGAAGTGGGCGCGGTTGGATCAGTCCGGATGAGCCTTGTCGTGATTTCGATAAGCGCCACGATCCGCGCCTCATTCGTATTCGTATAAAAACTGAAGCTACCGCAGATGCTCCATCGCGTGCCGGAGGCAGTCAGGCGACCCATTACAGCTGGAAGAAAAATACGCCGGTATATTGCCGCCGGAGATTGGAAAAGCTGAAGCAGCTGAAGGATGAGAATGCGCGGCCGGACCCTCGCAGTGGCGATCTGCGACGCAAAATAGCGCTCTGGCTTCGTTGCGCAAAAAAATTAGTCGCGCGCGATCTATTAGCGCGGTTGACATGTCTCTTTTGAGGCAATATAGATTGTGCACAAACTAATCGGGCGCGATAAAAACTCCCTCGTAGCCTGTATTGGACCGAAGCCACAAAGGATATCGTCATGTTTAAACTCGCTGCGACCGTTGCCTTAATCGCCGCTCTCCTGTCCGGCGGGGCTGTTGCCCAGCCCGCAAAGCCCACAGTCGTTCTCGTTCATGGCGCTTTCGCCGATGCGTCGAGCTGGAATGGTGTGACGAAGATCCTTCAGAAAAACGGGTTCACGGTCGTTGCCGCTGCCAATCCACTGCGCAGTGTCGCAGGCGATGCGGCCTATGTTTCAGACATCATCTCGAGCATCAAAGGATCCGTCGTCCTCGTTGGGCATTCCTACGGAGGCCAGGTGATCTCGACCGCGGCAAACGGCAAGGACAACGTCAAGTCGCTGGTCTACGTTGCAGCCTTCGCTCCGGAAGCTGGAGAAGCAGCTGCCGATCTCGCCGGTAAGTTCCCCGGGGGCACGCTTGGCCAAGCGCTCGCCGCCCCGGTAAAGCTGATAGGTGGCGGCGTCGATCTTTCCATCGACCAGGCGAAGTTTCACGACCAGTTCGCCCACGATGTTTCAATCGAGGATGCGGCACTGATGGCCGCCGGCCAGCGCCCGATCACCGAAGCTGCCTTGACGGAAAAGTCAGGTTCGCCCGCCTGGAAGACGCTGCCCTCCTATTTCATCTATGGGGACGGCGACAAGAACATCCCAGCGAAGGCACTCGGCTTCATGGCCGAACGGGCGGCCTCCAAGCACACTGTCGTAATCGAGGGTGCATCCCACGTTGTGATGGTGTCGCAGCCCCAAGCCGTCGCAGACGTGATCGAAGAGGCTGCGAAGTAGTCTCTGAAAACTCCAGTGACCAAAGCCGTCACCCGAGAGGGTGGCGGCTTTGCCGTGACGGGGCGGTTCAGCCATTGCGGCGGCGCCGACGGGCCGAGGCGTGTGCTAGCGCTTCAGTGACAGCATCGGCGAGGCCCTGCTGTTCGACGCCATCCTGCGGGCGAAGCGCCGGTGCTGACGCGCGCGAACCCTGCGTCAGAATGACTGAACGCCAATCGCTAACAGCCGCATCGGGTTGTAGCTCCGGATCCATTTCGCTCGTCAATCAAGCATGATCATGTGAGCCGGCAACTGTTCTTCGAAGAATTTCGAGAAGGTCGCTATGCGGGGCGGCAGCGCTTGATAAGGCGGATAGTATAGGGTCAGCCAAAGTTCCGGGGGCGACCAGCCTTGAAGGACATGGACGAGGCGACCGCTGCGGACTCGCTCCGCGATATGAAATCCCGGAAGCATGGCAACGCCCGCTCCATCGGCGGCCATGTCGGCAAGCACCTCGCCGCTGTTGGCGCTGAACGCCCTCCCGGCCGTGATGGTCGTGCTCGATCCGCCATCAGAAAGGTGCCAGGTCTCCCGCCTGCTTTCGCCGCTGTATGCAAGGCAGTCGTCCGGCGTCAACTCGCTCGGGTGGTCCATCTCGGTGAACCGGGTGCCCGGCGCCGCCACCAAAATTCTCGGCACGGCCCGGATCTTGCGCCATATCGTAAACTTGTCCGATGGCTGGGATGAGATGCGGATCGCGAGATCGTAGTCATCATCGACGATGTTGACCAAGCCGTCCGAGAGCGAGATTTCAAACGACATTTTTGGATAGAGTTCTCGAAAGCCGGACAGGATCGACGGTAGAACGGTTTTACCGAGCCAAGTCGGAGCGCTTATTCGCAAGCGACCCTGGTCCGCCTTATGAGCGTTTCTTACGTCGCGTCTGGCGCTTTCCAGCGCCTCTAGGGACGGCTGGATTTGCGCGGCAAAGACGGCGCCGTCCGTCGTCAGCGAAACCTGGCGCGTTGTCCGCACAAACAGCTGCACGCCGAGATCGTCTTCGAGCGCGGCGATCGCCCGCGTAACTGCGGCCGGCGTCATATCAAGCTCGCGTGCAACCTGCGCGAAGTTGCGCTTCTCAGCCGCCATAAGGAAGGTCTTCAGGGCTTTGTAGTCGTTCATTGCATTGTTTCAATTTTTGCAATTCATTCGAGATAAATATTGCAATTCTTTGCGCCAATCAACCCGGCTATAACCTTGTCTATCGACGGACAACGTCAACGGAAAGGGCACTGGCCATGATCAAGGATATCAAGGGACTGCATCACGTCACTTCGATGGCGTCGGACGCGCAAAAGAACAACAGGTTTTTCACCAACACGCTCGGCCTGCGCCGGGTGAAGAAGACGGTCAACTTCGACGAGCCCAGTGTCTACCACCTCTATTACGGTGATGAGTTGGGCACGCCCGGAACGGTCATGACCTACTTTCCCTTTCCCCATATAATGACCGGACGGCCCGGTGTCGGCGAAGTCGGCGAAACCCAGTTCTCTATCCCGAAAGGAACGCTTAGTTTCTGGAAGGAGCGCCTGGTTGCTCAAGGTGTCGGTGGCATGCAGGCTGAAACGGTCTTCGGCGCAGAGCGCTTGCGCTTCACAGGCCCTGATGGCGATGGCCTCGCTTTGGTCGAAACGGCTATCGACGGGCGGGCGCCATGGCTTGGTGAGGGTATCTCGGAGGACAACGCCATTCGCGGCTTTACCGGCGCCCGTTTCAATCTGCACGACACTGCTGCGACCGAGGAATTGCTGCGCTTTATGGGCTATGAGATTGCCGGAGTGGAAGGAGACGTCACGCGATTGATCCTTCCTGGTGGCAACGGTGCAGACACCATTGAACTGGCGGCCTTGCCGAAGACGCCATTCGCCCGTCAGGGGGCGGGTTCGGTCCACCATATCGCTTTTGCGGTCGAAAATCGGGAAAAGCAACTCGAAGTGCGCAAGGCCCTGATGGATACCGGCTACCAGGTAACCCCCGTCATCGACCGGGACTATTTCTGGGCGATCTATTTCCGGACACCCGGTGGTATCTTGTTCGAGATTGCAACGAACGAGCCCGGCTTCGACCGTGACGAGGACACCGCCCATCTCGGCGAGGCGTTGAAGCTTCCGAACCGTTACGAGCCTTTCCGCAACAAGATCGAGGCCGGTCTGGTTCCGCTTGCCGCTTAGAACCCGCCGAATCTGATACGCACGACTTAACCAACCGACAACCTTGAGCCGGCTACTCGCGCCAGCCGGCTCGTCTCCGAAACCCTTCTCATTTCAACCGTCGCACGCCGGCGACACCAAACGGAGTATTCCAGATGTCCAAGCTCGAAGTTCTGACCCCGCAAAACAGCCAGCTTATCTTTATCGACCAGCAGCCGCAGATGGCTTTCGGCGTGCAGTCGATCGATCGCCAGGCTCTGAAGAACAACGTCGTCGGCCTCGGAAGGGCTGCCAAGATCTTCAACATCCCGACGACGATCACCACTGTCGAAACCGAGTCCTTCTCCGGCCACACCTATCCTGAACTGCTCGCCGTGTTCCCGGAAAACGACATCCTTGAGCGCACTTCGATGAACTCCTGGGATGACCAGAACGTCCGTGATGCCCTGGCGAAGAACGCCGCCAACGGTCGCAAGAAGATCATCGTCTCGGGGCTCTGGACCGAGGTCTGCAACACCACCTTCGCGCTTTCAGCCCTCCATGATGTTCCGGACTACGAAATCTACATGGTCGCCGACGCGTCGGGCGGCACCTCGGCCGACGCCCACAAATATGCGATGGACCGCATGGTCCAGGTTGGCGTCATTCCGGTCACCTGGCAGCAGGTCCTGCTCGAATGGCAGCGCGATTGGGCTCGCAAGGAAACCTACGACGCCGTCACTTCGCTGGTGAAGGAGCACTCCGGTGCCTATGGCATGGGCATCGACTATGCCTACACCATGGTCCACAAGGCCGGCGAACGCGTCACCCACGGAAAGCGGATCGGCCCGAACCCGGTCAAGTGATGCAGTAGGCAGCCGCTCTGACCGGGTCGAACCGGTAAGGGCGGCAGCCTCAACAGGTGAGGATCACCCGCATGAAACTTTACCTCATGTCACTCGGCGCCGGACTTCTGGTCGGAATCGTCTACAGCCTCCTCAATGTCCGTTCGCCAGTCATTGCCCTTGTCGGCCTTCTTGGGATTCTGCTCGGCGAACAGATCGTCCCCTTTGCCAAGACCCTGTGGAGCAACGAGACGGCGGCAATCTCGTGGATCAACCAGGTCAAGCCGCACATGTTCGGCCACCTCCCGGGCGGACAGACAGCGGCTCGCAAAGTTAACGATCGCGAGAGTGTCTGATCATGCCGACAAGACGCTCGTTCCTCGGTGCCGCCTCGTCGCTGGCGCTGCCCGCTCTCTTCTCGTCGGCCCGCACCGCCGGCGCCCAACAGACCGGAGATACTTCGATGACGCCCGACCTGATCCTTCACAGCGGCCTCGTGACGACGCTCGACCGCGCCAATCCGACTGCCACTGCCGTTGCCGTCAAGGATGGCCTGATCCTCGCTGTCGGTGACGACAGGACGATCATGGCGCTGGCAGGCTCAGGCACAAAGACC